>JAJEAG010000032.1 GCA_022824265.1 Candidatus Poribacteria bacterium
ATGACCGAGATATAAACGCTGCTATAAATATTCATAAGGTTGGGGCATCAACCTTTTCAGGAGAAGACGTAACACCTGCTACGGCAGGCTGTCTTTGATGATAGAAGAATCCCATGCCTTTAGGCTTGGGAGTATGTCAAAATGTCTATTGTATTCCAAGTGAAAATAATTTAGTAATATAATCTAAATCTTGTGTCGATATTTGTAACCAATTTTGAATATATGACGTATTCTTTAAATAGAACCGGTAAATAATAAAGATAACTTTGTCCCTAAATCAAGTTGACCGTATTACTTCAAAGTTAGAATTTGATACGGAATATGGCTATCCGTGCGGTTTTTTCAATTGATTATGCGGATTCTATCTATTTAAATATATTATATCAACTGATGATCTGGTGGGTGGTTTTTTAAGTGTGTGGTGTACAGTTGATAGATGTTTAGTAATGTAACTACAATCACTCTAAACGTCAAGAAGTTCTTTGAGGAGAGATATAAGTTCTTCATTCCCCGCAGCAAGTTCAATAGCACGTTTCTTTTTACTTTCACGAGAATTATCTGAATCAGTCGAGGAACCAGGTTCCCACAGTACTTCCAAATTTTTGGGTTTCAACCGATCATAGGTTATTTTGGCAAGTGCATACGGGTAATTTTCTGGAATTAAAACAATCCAATCTATCGTTTCACCACGTTCCGAGTACTGTCTGTCTACAGTAAGTGTTGATTCTTGATGTGGAACATTTTTCTTTATCCACTGTTTTCGTCCAAGTGAATCAATTTCAAAGGTTCCTACTTCAAGCCAATTACGACCCGCACCGTTCGGTTTTGTTGTAACTTCAATACGTGGCATGTTAATTCTTCTCCGTCCTTGATTTGTTGGTATTCACTTACTTTCACGTAAATGCTTCAGAAATATGCAAATTTTAGCATGCGATGTAAAATAATTCAAGATTATATCGTTTGATTAGCGTAATATAAAGATACATTTTCAATAGAATTATTTCCACTTATTTTAAGTCAAAAATCAGATTGACAAGTTAATATACTTTTGATAAACTCAAAACAACCATTATACATCAATGAGTTTTTCTTGATGTGGTGACACAATAATACTAATCTGTATGTAAAGTATGTAGGTATTAGGAAAACAAATCATGCAAGTCGAGATGTTATATGGACAGGACACATTATCTGTAGAAATACCTGACAAGAATCTGGTCAGTGTCTTGGAAACTGCCACCAGTGTTCCTTTAAAAGATGATAGCGGAGCAGTACGTGATGCAATTTCGCAGCCTATTTCCGCTGCATCATTAGCAGAAATATCAAAAGGAAGGAACTCTGCCTGCATTGTCATTTCAGATATAACACGACCAGTACCAAACCAAGTAATACTTCCACCTATATTGGAGACACTAAAACAAGCAGGAATACCTCAGGATAACGTAACAATTCTAATTGCCACAGGAATACATCGTCCGAATGAAGGTGAAGAGCTTGAGGAATTGGTAGGTAGAGAGATTATGAATTCCTACCGAATCGTTAATCATTTTTCGCAAAAACCTCAAACACATACATATCTTGGGGAAACACAAAAAGGCACACCTGTTTATATAGATAGTACATACATGGAAGCGGATCTAAAGATCATAACTGGGTTAATTGAACCGCACCTTATGGCAGGTTATTCTGGTGGTAGAAAAGCCGTCTGTCCGGGACTTGCATCGGTTGAAACAATGAAAATAATGCATGGTCCCGAATTGATGGAACATCCAAATTCCGCAGTTGGAATCTTGGACGATAATCCATTTCACATAGAAGCAACAGAAATAGCATTGATGGCAGGTGTTGATTTTTGTCTGAATGTTGCAATTGATAAACAACGTCATATTACCGGTGTTTTTGCTGGTGACCTTGTTGAATCTCATCTAACAGGAGCACGATTTGTTGAGAAATTGGCAAAAGCAACAATACCCGCACCTGTAGATGGCGTGATTGTCTCAAGTGCTGGTTATCCATTAGATTCCACGTTTTATCAAGCAATTAAGGGGTTACTAACTGCAGTTGAAATAGTTAAACCAGGTGGAACTATTATGCTTGTAGCCGCTTGTAGTGAAGGTATTGGCAGCAAACCTTTTACTGATTTATTGTTCAAAACTGACGATCTCACAGCATTTGTTAAAGGTCTATACAACCCAGCGAACTTCGTAATTGATCAGTGGCAATTGGAAGAATTGGCAAAAGTTGCACGAAAAGCAGATATCTTGTTTTATACTGACGGAATACCGTACCAACAAAGGTCAAAACTATTTGTCCAACCTTTAACGAATCCTCAGGAAGGAATTGATGAAATATTAACACGATACGGAGAGGATGCTCAAATTGTTGCAATTCCTGAAGGTCCGTATGTCTTAGCAAAATTAGAAAACACTTTCGATTAATATATTATATATTTATGCTGTAACTTTATAGTAAAATTCGTAATTACTTGGACACTTTGGTAGGTTCGGCTTCCTAACCGAACCTGTGTAAATAGTGCGGTTAGAAACCTAACCTACCAGGGCGTGTGAACATATTTTTGGATTTCACTATAATATGTAATAATAAAATTTTCATAAAGTTAGGGTGTGGTAATTATGGAAAATTCAATAGTGAAACTCAGAGGATATAAGGATGGTTTACATCTGATTATAACACCGAAAGTTGATCTGGTAGAGGTAGAGACTGCAGTCAAGGAATTGCTGGAACGGATGAATCAACCTTTATCTGGAACTTCCATACATATTGATTTGACGACTTCACCCTTAACCTCCGATGACATGAAGGAATTAGAAACATACCTCACTGAAAACTACGATCTTGTTGTTAGTGGTGTAAACATACTTGATGAAAACGACGAATCTCCGATCTTAGCTGCACCTGCAACCCATAGTATTGCCCCAAATTTACAAGCAGATGATCAACCTGATTTCGGACAAGCCAAAATTGTTCGACAAACAATTCGATCGGGACAGACAACATCTTGTCTAACTGGAAGCGTACTAATATATGGAGATGTCAATCCTGGGGGAGAAGTTGTTGCATCTGGAGATATTATTGTCCTCGGTGCCTTGCGGGGAAATGCACATGCTGGTGCTCATGGAAAATTATCATCAGTGATAATTGCTATGGAGTTAGTTCCATTACAACTTCAAATTGGAACGTATGTGAACCGTCCACCGTTAGGTCAAAAGTCGAGAGGATATCCTGAGATTGCTCGCGTTGGTGCCGAAGATGTAATCATCGTTGAGGAATTTATTAAATTCAATTAGAAGGAAGGTTGACTATGGGTAAGGTAATCGTAATTACTTCTGGAAAAGGTGGTGTCGGTAAAACCACATCAACTGCGAATTTAGGGACTGCATTAGCAATGATCAGTAAAAAGGTAGTAATTATAGACGCAGATGTGGGATTGCGAAATCTTGATGTTGTTATGGGTTTAGAAAGTAGAGTCGTTTATACATCTATGGATGTAATTGAAAAACGGTGTGAACTTGAAAAAGCCCTTGTCAAAGATAGACGTGTTGAAGATTTATTCCTACTCGCAGCTTCACAACGCAACAGAAAAGATGATATAAAGCCTGAACAGATGCTTGATATATGTGAACGGCTAAAAGAAATCTATGACTTTGTTCTTGTTGATTCACCTGCAGGTATTGAACAGGGGTTTCATAACGCTGCAGCAGGTGCGGAAGAAGCCATCATCATTACAACACCAGATGTTTCTGCTATTAGAGATGCTGATAGAATAATCGGTCTCCTGCAAAACCAAAATATTGAACCAATTAACTTAATACTGAATAGACTGTCACCAACACTTGTCAAAAAAGGAAATATGATTAGCAAAAATGATGTTTTAGATATACTAAATATAGATCTGCTTGGAATCGTTCCAGAGGATCCAGGTGTAATAGCATCTACTAATCGTGGAGTCCCTCTTGTTCATAACGATGGTTCGCCTGGTGCAGACGCCTATATGCGCATTGCACGTCGTATGACAGGACAACGTATACCTATTCCTGAAATGCGAGATGACAACTTTTTTTCTAACATATTGAAATGGTTCTCAAGAAACAAATAGAGGGTTCCTATGAATTTCAGAAATATTTTTACTCGAAAGGCGAAAACAAGTAATATCGCCACACAACGATTAAAACTTATCCTTACACAGGATCGTTTTGATGTAAGTGATGATTCCCTGCAAAAACTACAGGTAGAATTAACTGAAGTGTTGGCAAAATACTTTGAGTTTACTATGAATTCTGTCAAAATGTCCTTAAAACGTGATGGAAATTCTTATGTGTTGATGGCTGATTTCCCATTCAAACAATTAAAAAAACAAAGTTAGATTTTGAACATACCAATTATGCAAATTAAGATATGATTTAGAGAATTAAATCCCATATCGCCTTGGCTACACCATTATCATCATTGGTAGTAGTGATATAGTCCGCACAGTCTTTGATAGGTGTAACCGCGTTTTCCATAGCAATACTATATCCTGCAGTTTTTAGCAAACTTTCATCATTGTAACTATCACCAAATGCAACAACAGCATCTAACGGGATTTTGAATCTGTTGCATAGAGCCATCAATGCATTTCCTTTGGTAACATTAGGATTCATGAATTCTATGTATTCAGGTTGTGTTTGTGTCACATAAAGTTTGTCAAGATATTTTGATTTGAATCGTTCTAACAACTGTTCTAATTCTTCTGCCTTGTGAATAATAAGCAATTTGGTTGGTGTCTTATCGTCCATTTGCTGTAGATTACCGATTGGAATTGCTGGAACACCTGTCCGCACTTCATATAGTTCACTCCATTCATTCCTCTCAACTACATATAGTTCATCGTTTAAACAATAATTCAAATGTAAATTCTGATCGTTGCAATCACGAACAATCATCGATGCATATTCAGCAGGTACAGGTGTGTGATGATATACCTCATCAGTAATTGCATGTTTTACCATTCCACCATTATAAGAAATAATGGGGTTCTTCAATCCAATCTCATCACTAATAGGTTTAATTGATCGATGCATTCGTCCGGAGACTAATACCACAAGTATATCGTTGTCAGCAAGTTGCTGTAATGCTTTACAATTCTCAGATGATAATTCATGATTACTGTTTAATAGTGTCCCATCTAAATCAAAAGCTGCCATACGGCAATGTATTTTCTTTGACATGTTATTTTTTAGTTTACCAGATAGCCTGTTCAGTATTCCTGTCAAACAGGTGCATTTGTCCTTCATCAAAATCCAACCAGATCGTATCTCCAATCTGAACCTGAAATGTTGGATGTGTCCTGACTCTTAGAAGTATCGACTCTTGAGTTTCCATATCGGTCCCAAGTATTAAATCAATGATATTTACAGGTCCAAGTGGTTCAATCAGATGGACATCTGTTTTTATTTTTCCAGCAATAGGTTCTTTAGATACCTTGATATGTTCCGGTCGAATACCAAAGACATATCTGTTTTCATTAGAATCTGTATTTAAGTATGACTGTTGTCGTGTGGTAAGTTCTAACTGAACATCGGTATGACTAAGCTGCAAAACAGTTTGCCCCTGATTAACAGTAACTTCAGCATCAAGTAAATTCATTGCTGGCATACCCATGAAGCCCGCAACGAATAAGCTTTTCGGTTTATTGTATATTTCATGAGGAGTACCAACTTGTTGGAGGACCCCTTGATGCATGACTGCAATTCGATCCGCAAGAGACATCGCCTCAATCTGATCGTGTGTAACAAAAATAGTTGTTGCACCTATTTCGTGTTGGAGTCGTTTTATTTCTGCGCGGGTATCAATTCTGAGTTTTGCGTCTAAATTTGCCATCGGTTCATCAAGGAGATAAACCTTGGGTTGGCGTACCATTGCCCGTCCAAGTGCGACACGTTGCATTTCACCACCGCTCAATACACTTGGTTTCCTATCTAAAATATCGGTGATTTGCAATATATCAGCAACCTTTTTAACTCGTTCATCTATATCGGGTTTTGGAACTTTGACTGCTTTCAGGGGAAACGCAATGTTATCAAATACACGTAGATGTGGATACAACGCATAAAACTGAAAAACGAAGGCAATGTCTCGGTCTGCAGGGGAAAGATCATTCACGCGATTACCGTCAATCAGTATATCACCCTCTTCAGGATGTTCTAATCCAGCAATCATTCTAAGGGTAGTTGTCTTTCCACATCCCGATGGACCTAAGAAAACAACGAACTCCTTATCTTCTATTACCAGATTGAAATCCTTGACTGCAACAACATCCCCGAATCTTTTTACAATGTTATCTAATTTGATTTGTGCCATAACAGTATTCAGGGACGAGTGTCAGTATCAATTGGAGGTTCATCATTTTCAAGGAACCGATCTATTGTATTTCGTGTTGCAGGACTTGTTCGGAAGTCTGCAACCCAAGGTTGGCGGAAGTAAGCCTGTTTTTCTCGTGGTAAACCATTTAATACGGCTGGTGGTATGCGTAAACGATGCCAGTGGGTTGCAAGATGTGCATAAGCGTTGAGTATGGCAATACGTGGGGTATCACGTTGCCACACAGGACCTGCATGACATAAGTTTTCAGTAAAAAAGATTGCACTTCCTGCAGGACACTCATAAGTCGTTAAAAATGGACTACGTTTACCTTCTTCTAAAGACATGTGATCAGGATGCATAGGGAAGTTTGCTTTGTGACTACCGACAATAAAATGTGTTCCACCATCGTTTTTGGAAACATCCGTAAGTTCAAAGACTACGCGTACCATTCCTGCATGGATTTTACCATTGTTCACACGATATCCAAATATAGGATCCCCTTGACGAGGACCTCCACCATGGAGACCTCCGTGTTCCTGTCCTTTCTTACGCCAAACAGAAAATGTACTCTCCATACGAATATCCGGACCAATGATTTCATGCAAGACATCAATTACCTTCGGATGATCAATGAGGACATTTGAAGCACCACCAGGAACTGCTCTATGCTCTGGTGGCAATGATTCTGGATCACGACGGATTCTATCCAGTTGGTCAACGATAGCATCAACTTCGTCCTTACTTAATATCGCTGGACGCACCAAGAAACCGGATAAATCAAAACGAAATTTTTCTTCTTCAGTCATATATCAAACTCCTATATCAAAGTTATTTCAACATTAGGATAGATCTATGTTTTCATGTGTAGAATACATAAGATAATCATCTATAATCTTATTTTCTTGAATTCTTCAATCTGTGCAGTAATTGCACGTTCTGTTGGAAGCCTTTCAGCACTTGATGCACCATAGAAACCTACTACACCTTTGGTATTATCTAACACATAGGTTGCATCCTCCGGTTCAGCGATAGGACCTCCGTGACATATTACCAGTATTTCAGGATTAACTCCTTTTGCCGCGTCATGGATAGACTGTACACGTTTTGCAGCATCCTCAAGTGTAAATGCAGTTTTCGCACCGATAGAACCTTTCGTTGTAAGTCCCATGTGTGCTACAAGAATATCCGCACCTGCATCTGCCATCTGTTCCGCTTCAGATTCGTTGAACGCATAAGGGGTAGTTAGCATACCCATCTGATGTGCAGTGCGAATCATTTCTACTTCTGGTCCGTATCCCATGTCCGTCTCTTCCAGAAGTTGACGGAATGTGCCATCAATTAGACCTACAGTAGGAAAGTTTTGTACACCTGAAAATCCGACAGCATCAATCTGACTTAGGAAAATATCCATCAATCGAAACGGGTCTGTTCCGCAGACACCAGCAAGGACAGGTGTGTTTTTGACGACAGGTAAAACCTCGCTTGCCATTTCTACCACTATCTGATTAGCGTCACCATACGGCATCATACCAGCAAGAGAGCCTCTACCTGCCATACGGAATCTACCGGAATTGTAGATAATAATTAAGTCAATTCCACCTGCCTCTTCACATTTTGCAGAAATACCAGTGCCTGCGCCAGCACCAATGATAGGTTTTCCAGCATCAATATTGGTGCGAAGTTGGTGTAATATATCCTCACGTTTAAATTTCATTGATTAAATCCTTTAGATACACAATTAACATTTATTCAGAATATGTAGGATTACATTTTAAGTTTTGCCCAAGTTGTCGTTAATTTACCCTGAACTGAGACATCAAGTGTGTCATTAACAATTCTTTGGATTTCAGCTTCTGTTAGAGGATAGTTTGCTAACATTACTTCGTCCATACTTCCTACAAAAAAACGAGGACAACATGCATTGTTTTCACCACCGAGTCGTAATACTTTATCTGGTGAACTTCTACCAACGCCTTTTTGCGAAATAGCAGTTCCATCATGTTCTCCGTTTATATAAAATCGCACATCTGTTCCATCCCAGACGACTGCAATATGCGTCCATTCTTTTGCTTTCACTTTACCAAAGGATATATGATATCCGGGATTATCGGTATCATAAAAATAATATGCAAGTTTTCCTTCACCTGGTTCAATTTGCAGGTAATAAGTATTTTTATAAAAGATGGTATTTTTGTTTTCTTCAGGACCGACAGGAAGTTCATCAAGATAAACCCAAGCCATCATCGTAATTGCTTCGTCTATATCAACCTCTTTGGAATGTGCTACTTCAATGTATGCAGGTTTTCCTGCCACTCCTGCCATCTTCACAGCTTTGCCAAGTATTCCAGCTGTCCATACAACATCTCCGTTAAATTTACCTACTAAACCTGCTGTGGCATCTTTTGTCTCTTTTCCGGTTCCTTCGTCAAAGTGCCATACATATAACTTCTCACCGAGTTGATCAACGTTACCTTTTCCCCCAGCCGCAAACACAACCTGACAACAAAACAGACTGAGGATTGTACTTATTATGATAAATCTCCGAGATTTCATTGTAATTCCTCCTGTGAATTGTGCTTATGAGTTCGTTGAAGTTAGATTGAAGCATAGTTTACTCTCAATGTAATGAAACTTTACCGTTTAGATAACACTCAGGCAATAGATAACATAAAATAAATAGATAATAGATAATAGATTCACTTTTTAAGATTTCCCCATGTCGTTGCGAGTTTTCCACCTGGGGATACATCAAAAAACACACCATTGTTCATATCTGAATTAATTTCGTCCTCTGTAAGTGCACGATTATAGATAGCTACCTCGTCAACAAGACATACTGTTCCGGATAATCCTGTTTGGGATTTACCTATCCGGAATACTATATCAACACTGAAGATCTCATTACCCGGAGGTTTCCATTCTACATCTAACTCACCATCAATATATTGTCTGATCATGTCACCATCAAAAGTAGAGGAGACATGGTGCCATTCTTTTAACTTAGGTTTAATCGTCTGTTTATTCCGTGAACCTTGCCATCCGCCGCCGACATTCATCCAAGTTTCAATTTGTGGTGAACCGGTCGGATTTGAACTCCACTGTAAACAATATCCACCTGTGTTGTTAGGTGTCCTACGTCCCATCAAGTTAGAGTCACCTTGATCCTGTTCTGGGAAAAACCAAGCTTGAATCGTGAGTTCATCTGTAATATCAAGTTCAGGTACAGATGCAATTTCTACATATTTTTCAGTATCAGCAAGTTGTATACAACCACCAATTTTACCATCTTTTGACCAAGTTGCCCCGTGTAAGGTTGCTTCAAGGTCATTTCCACTTGCATCCATTGCTGTATCGCCATTTCCCTCGTCAAACGGAAGGTATAACATCAGATCTTTATCATCGTTGATTGCCCAAGCATTATAACTGATACTCAGGACGATAATGAGAAATAGAGTAGTAAGTTTCATCACAAACTCCTTTGCTATAAAGCAGTGTTATCTTATTCGTAATTAGAACCTTGAAATTTCAATCTCTTTTGCTGTAATAAACTCAAGTAATGCAGGCGTGCCTTCCTGCGTTTTTTGGATTCCACGTTGTATTGCAGGTATTATTTGGTCTGGCGTTTCAACTCGTTCACCGTAACCTCCGAATGCTTTTGCCATATCAGCGTAGTTCCCAGAAATGTCTGTACTTCGGTATTTTTCAGTTGATACAGGCATGATAGGAATCTCAATAGCCATTGAAAAATTATTGAAAAGCACTGAAAGGATTGGTATTCGTTCGCGAACTGCCGTTTCAAAATCCATACCCGTAAAACCGATCGCAGCATCTCCCCATACATTGATACAGAGTGCATCAGGTTTGGCAAGTTTAGCACCCATAGCAAGACCGAGACCGTAACCGAGTTGTGTTGTTTTTCCCCAACCTATGTATGTGAGTGGATTTTCACATTGCCAAAATGGAGACAGTTGATCGCGAGGACTCCCCGCATCGTGTGTGATAATAGTATTTTTAACGTCAACGGTACGTAATAGATCCCATATCACCCGATATGGTGTCATTGGTACATCATCGGATGTTAGTTTTTGCTTCCACTGATACAACCATTCAGTTTTTACCTCTCCAATTTCTTCAGTGACAGCTGCCGTTTTATCTTCTGAAGGGTCGCCAATTCTATCACTTACTGCCTCTACTAAACCTTCTAAAATCAAACCAGCATCCCCAACAAGTGCTGATTCAACTGGAACATCTTTATTGATGTCAGCGGGATCTAAAGTGGCATGGATGACGCGTTTCCCTTCTGGTATAGAAACCCCAAAGTTTGTTCTACTAAAACTACATCCAATACCAAATAGGAGATCTGTCTTTTGAAGGAAGTGGTGTACAGGTTTAGGAATTGAACGTCCACCCGAACCGAGTGCTAAGTGATGGTTTTCTGGAAAAGCACTTTTTCCACCTAAACTTGTTGTAACAGGAGCAGAAAGGAGTTCAGCGAGTTCTCGTAGTGAATCCCAAGCTTGTGCATAATGGACACCTTGTCCTGCATAGATCACGGGACAATCTGCTGCAATTAAAGCATCAGCAACGGCTTCAATCTCGGTACTACTTGGTCCGTATCGCACAGTAGGTACAGGTGTCGGATCAAAGGGTTCAGGTACTTCTTGTCCCATTAGGTCACCAGGTATTTCCACAAGAGCAGGTCTGGGTCTACCGTTGCGAACTTGAGTAAATGCACGTCGCATGACTTCTGGTAATGCCTCTGGAACTGTAAGTTGTTCACACGATTTTGTTACATGTCGGAAGTTTAACGAAGAATTGAAATTCGGTTGAATCTGTGACAAGGGACGGGAATATCCCATCGGTAGAACAACAATGGGTGCTGAATCTCCATAAGCTTGTGCGACTCCGCCAAATGCATTTTCTGATCCTGGTCCGCTCTGCATGCAAAACACTCCGATTTTTTCTCCGGAGGTAATACGACTCAACGCATCTGCCATGTGCAACCCGATACGTTCTTGACGGACAATAATTGGTCGGATATCTACTTTCGCAGCAGCTTCAATTATTGGATTAACGGGATATGCGAACAGATATTCCACACCCTCTGTTTTTAACACCTTAGCTACCGCATCAACAACTTTCATTTAATACTCCTAATACTCATTTAAGGGTTAGTTGGACTTCCCGCGTCCATCACAAGCGGAAAATGGTTTCCTGTCAATTTATCTCCATCTTTGACATCAACAAATCGTTTCATGACATGGTTTCCACTTTCATCGTACAAGGTTTCATTGGTCATATAATGTACAGCGATTGCGCGTCTCGGTTGACCACTGTCATTTGCATGGGAACCGTGCCACGTCAAAGAATGATGGTAATGTACATAACCTTTTTTGACAGGACACAACTCAACTTCTAAGTCGTGATCTTCAAATTTATCTGGCATGGAATAAATATCTTTGATTGCATGTAGGAAAGGTATCTGATTTCCCCATTTGTATGAACCGGGAACCATCCGCATACAACCGTTGCTTTCATCAACGTCATCTAATGCGACCCAACCAGTGACTTGACTCGTCTTTGGTGTAAGAATAGGCCAATAGGGTGAATCCTGATGCCACATATTTACGCCACCCACTTGTGGTGGTTTATATTGAATTTGGTCGTGCCAAACTCGCACTTCTGTAGCAGATGTGAGTTGTCCGATTTCCTCAACGATGATAGGATTGTGAACGAGTTCACGATAGGCTGGACTCGCTTCCCAGATATTGACAATTTGCCATACAGGAGTTTCTTCTCTACCACCAAGGTTAACTATGTGTACTGGTTGTGGTATATCTTCTTTTTCGTAGTCATCAATAACGCGGGTCAATTCTGAACGCAATTCCTCAACTTGTGCATCATTCAGAACCTGACTTCCAAGGAGAAAGCCCTTCTCACGAAAAGTATCAATTTGGGCTTGGTTAAGCATTTCTGTCTCCATTACAAATTAGTATCATAGAAATTTATAGTTCTGGATTTGTCGGCACTCCAGATTCCATAACAACTGGGAAATGATCACCTGACAGGACATCACCATCTTTGACAGTAACAAAAGGTTTCATCAGATGATTACCTTCCTCATGATAGATGGTTTCATCTGTCATATAATGAACTGCTATTGCACGTCTTGGACCACCACTGGTGTTATCATGCGAACCGTGCCACGTCAGAGAATGGTGGAAATGCACATGTCCTTTAGGGACTGGACAAAGCTCTACTGACAACTCATTATCTTCAAAACGTTCATGCATGTTATGGATGTCTCCAACAGAACCCAAAAACTTCATTTGAGGTCCCCATTTATATGAACCGGGAACCATACGCATACATCCATTACTTTCATCAATATCGTCTAATGCAACCCATGCGGTTACCTGACTCGTTTTCGGCATAAGTATTCCCCAAAGCGGTGAATCCTGATGCCATCCATTTTTACCACCGATCTCTGGAGGCTTGTATTGAATTTGGTCGTGCCAAACACGTAGCTCTGTTGAAGCAGTGAGTTGTCCGATTTCCTCAACTATGGTTGGGTTATATATGAGTTTGTGGTAAGCATGACTTGCCTCCCATATATTAACGATTTGCATGACAGGATTTTTTACCTGTCTACCAAGGCTCGTAATACGTACGGGTTGGTTGATATCGGGTTTTTCATAATCGTCTATAACGCGTGCTAATTCAGATCGCAATTCTTCGACCTGTTCGTTAGTAAGCACGCGGTTACCAAGTAGAAAACCTTTCTCATGAAATGCGTCAACTTGGGTTTGAGTAAGCATATTGTTCTCCTAAATCATATTATGTGACGCATAATAGCACGTCAATAGGTTTCTGTCAATTAGTAAAATGGATAGACAAGTTTATTTGGTTTTAAGAATCCTCTGTTTACGATTGTTACAAATAGTTTATATCATATATCGGGTTTCGCTTGCGAAGTTTGATATGACAAGCGTTGACCAGAGCGAGTGTGCAACCTCTGAACTACAGGATTGTATGTAAGCATAAGGCGAGGAAACCTTGTCCCTGCGGAATGTCCGAGGTGCAATGAATTGCGCGACTACCAACGCATCTTCTCCTTAAAATGACGTATAGGGTTTCAATTACCCATAACTCTATCCTTCAGTTCAACCCATTCCTCATCAGAGAGTTTCGGAGGATATTCTATTCTTTCCCCAATCAATGCTGATCGATAAGCAGCCATAATAATATCAAATCCATGCAAAGCAAATTCCAACCTATTACGATGTGGTTGTTTCTCATCATCAAGCCATGTTGCAACTGCTTGAGTGAAGGCACGTTGTCCATATCTGTCATCAATACCGAAATTAGTTTTTTCGATGAATGGATTTGTCATGCCGTCAAGTTGGTATCCCCATGAACCGTTTTCTCTCCACCACATACGTCCTTTTGTTCCCCAAAAATCGAGATTACATCGTGGATTACTCTCTGGAAAATCGATAGTGCCAAATGCTGTTCTTGCAGATTCAAATAACACCCGAGCACCGTTTTCAAATGTATATATAGCCATTAAGTTTTCTGGACAATTAAGAATAGGATTGTGATAGCATTCGCCACCTTCCACTGCACCCCATACATGCGTTATAGGTATATCCTTAAGAGCAAAGAGTGCAACATCCATCAGATGAGTGTCCATATCGGTTATTTCTCCCTGAGTTGATGCACGAATGAAGTGTATCTCACCAAGACTGTCCTCATCCAAAAACTCCTGAAGTTTTTCTGCAAATGGAAGGTATCTCCGTTGATGGTTGACAATGATTTTTAGACCTGTCTTCTGATGCACAGCAGCAAGTGCTTCTGATTCACTGGGTCTGAGTGCGATAGGTTTTTCAATTACTAATGCTTTTACACCAGCTGCAGCCGCAGGTTCAACCCATATATGTCGCGGTACAGTTGGCATAGTAACAGCATGGACAATATCAGGTTTTTCAGCACTTAACATCTCTTCATAGTCAGAATATCCGGTAATTTTCAATGCATCTACAGCGGACTTGAGTCTTTCTTTATCAATTTCACATATTGCAGTTACCTGCATGTTTTCAATGCCTTCATAGCATCTTGCGTGGTGAACCCCGCGTCTTCCACCAACGATTGCAGTTCTATAGTTAGCCATACTATCCCTCCTTTTATTATATTTGCATTATATCAGAATTTAATAATGTCTGAACCAGGATTTACAGGATTGGTTAGAAGTAAATCGTATATCATGGGATAAACCTACTTGCTTAATGAAGGATTATGTAAAACCTGAGAATAGACTTTTATCTCAGCAAGAACCAATCCTGTAATCCTGTAAATCCCGGTTCAGACAAGTAAATAAGTAAGTAGGTACACGAAATTGCTGACTTTAAAGTTTATACCTTCATCCATTCCATTTGTCAAAATTAATTTACTAATTATACCCTATTAAAAACATAAAATTTGACATGTCGTTCAGACTATGATAAGGTATTATACACATCTTTTTAAATTACATAGCCGCTAAAACATCACAAGGAAATCAGCATGTCGAAGTCAAAACAGTCAGAACTTTCCATGATGGAACTATACAAACAAGTAAAAAAACAGCATGAAGATTCCATCCTTCTCTGTCGTGTAGGTGATTTCTATGAAGCGTTTTATGAAGATGCTGAGTTAATCGCGAAACTACTTGAAATTGCACTAACCACTCGCAGCCATAAGAATCAAAAGACACCACCGCCTCCAATGGCAGGAATCCCACATCACGCGCTTGATTCCTATCTTTACAAATTAGTTTCTGCTGGACATAAAGTCGCAATTTTAGATCAGACCGAGGATGCCAAAGTTGCAAGAGACGAGAATCGGCTTGTAAAACGTGATGTTGTCCGAGTAGTAACTCCGGGAACTGTGACCGATCCCAAAGTTCTTGAACATAAATCAAACAATTATTTGTTGTCTATTTTTCAGGGTAAAGAAGTCTATGGCATTGCAGTTGCTGATCTCTCAACAGGTGAATTTCAGGTGACAGAACTTGAGGATGCTTCTCGACTCTGGGCGGAAATACACAGATATTCTCCGAAAGAATGTCTATTTGCTGAGTCTTTTGAAGATGAAAAGATGTTAGAGCAGCTCAAGGTTGAACTGAAAGTCGTTGTCAACCATCTACCTGATTGGCGTTTTGACTATGACTCCGCCAGAGGAGAACTCCTTACACATTTCAACACTATTTCTCTTGATGGATTCGGATGTGAACATCTTAAAACTGCTATCTGTGCAGCGGGTGCGCTGATATATTATCTGCATGAAACACAGAAGCAGGAAGTAGAACACATTCTATCGCTGCATACTTACACGTTGTCAGACTTTATGGTGCTGGATGCGGACACACAACGAAATCTTGAGTTGACTGCTTCTATTCGAGACGGTTCTACAAAAGGCACACTGCTTGAGGTGCTTGATTACACAATGACATCTATGGGTGGTAGAAAACTGCGACAGTGTTTGTTGCAACCGTTACTTGATAAACAACGCATTGAAGAACGTCTTGATGCTGTAGATGAGTTAAAAACACAGATTAACTTACAGGAAGAATTGCGGGAAGTACTCGGTCAGATGTCGGATATGGAACGACTGATTACACGAATCAGTTTGGGTTCGGTAAATGGACGTGATCTGCATTCCCTAAAAGATTCTCTTGAGTTAATTCCAGAGGTAAAAGCACAACTTCAAAATTGTCAAACATCTCTTCTATCTTCTCTCAACGCTGATTTGAATCCGATGTCTGAGTTAGTAGAAACGATAGATCACGGTATTCATCCTAACCCACCCGCTACTATACGGGAGGGTGGTGTGATTAACGATGGCTATAATGCTGAACTTGACGAGTTACGACAGATTGTCGGACAAGGCAGAGAATGGATGGCTGCCCTACAGGAAGAGGAACGAAAACGTAGTGGAATAACATCCTTGAAAATCGGGTTTAATCAGGTCTTTGGCTATTATATTGAGGTGACAAAACCCAATCTTAACCTTGTACCAGAACACTATATCCGTAAGCAGACCCTACGGAACTCAGAAAGGTTTATCACACCAGAGCTCAAGGAACAGGAAGCAAAAGTATTGAACGCAGAAGATCGCATACAATCTCTGGAATACGACCTATTTTGTGAAATACGAGATGAAGTTGCAGAATCTACAGAGGAGATACAGAAAATATCAGCGATAATTGCGTTGGTTGATGTTATTGCTAACTTTGCATATTGTGCATCAAGATATACTTATGTGAAACCTACTGTGGAAAACTCTGATGAAATAATCATCCGTGATGGACGGCATCCAGTTGTTGAACAGATTTTTATTCAAGAAGGATTTGTACCGAATGATACAAAACTAAATTGTGATGATGAACAGTTACATATTATCACAGGACCGAATATGAGTGGAAAGAGCACCTATCTACGTCAAACAGCACTGATCGTCCTGATGTCACAGATTGGGTGTTTTGTACCAGCATCTGCAGCCAAAATCGGTTTGGTAGATAGGATTTTTACACGTGTCGGTGCATCTGATAATCTGGTTATGGGACAGAGTACATTCCTTGTAGAGATGAACGAAACAGCGAATATCCTAAACAATGCTACAAATAAAAGTTTGGTGATTCTTGATGAAGTTGGACGTGGTACAAGTACATTCGATGGACTTAGTATTGCTTGGGCGGTATCTGAGTATCTGTTAGATGAGAAAAAAATGGGTGCAAAGACACTTTTCGCAACACATTACCATGAACTTGTAGAACTTGCAAGTAAGTACAAACGTTCCAAAAACTATAACGTTGCTGTGCATGAAGATGGTGAGAAAGTTACCTTTTTACGAAAGGTTGTCCCAGGTGGCGCAGACCAGAGTTACGGAATACATGTTGCACGTCTTGCAGGTTTACCACAATCTGTTATTTCACGTGCACAGCAAATCCTTGAAGTGCTTGAACAACACAATCTCAGTGTTGAAGCAGATGAGACATCAGAGAAACCACAACAAGCAACACAAAAGATGCCACGACCGAAACGTCGTGTAACACGAAAAACATTACAAAGTGATTCGCTTCAGATGGCACTTTTCACACCAAAAACGCATCCCCTTGTGGAAGAGTTGCGTCAGTTGGAACTATCTCAGTTGACCCCTTTAGATGCGGTGAATATCTTATATGACTTAAAAGCAAAAGCAGAAGAGCCATAATACCATAAATATGAATATTGTTCTGTAGTAGGTGCTAATTACGTCTCTATAACATTTTGACAAAAAACATACTGCTACAGAACAACTGTGCTGTTCTATAAAGTTACGGATTTTCCAGTCCGCGCGCATTCATAGATAGCCATATTCAACTCAACGGAACGTCTGCCTTCATATCCGTCAACTGCTGGTGCTGCATCATCGTGTATGACACGTAAAGCATCCTGAATCACATTACCTGGATAGTCAGGGAGTTCAATCTCAGGTTCTTTACCTTCAGCAAATTCCCAAACATCTGGTCCACGACCAACAATCCCTGTTTGACCATGAATGTGAATCATTGTGATACTTCCACCGGGATATGTTGTCGTAGTTAAAACATGTCCAAGTGCTCCGTTTTCAAATTCTAAAATTGCAGAGGTCATATCTTCTGTTTCACAATTCTCGTGGTCATAAACATCAAAATGTGCCCCTATAACACGTTTAACAGATCCCATAAACCACAACATCATATCAATAGAATGGACACCTTGGTTCATGATGGATCCGCCACCATCAAGTTCCCATGTGCCGTGCCAACCGACATAATAACTATCAGGACGTTTCCATTTCATTCGGAGTTCACATAAAAGCGGTTTACCAATTGCCCCTTGTTCCAATGCAGCCTTGATTTTCCGATTTTGTCCACCGTATCTTTCACCGAAATCAACCATGAGTTTAACGTTGTTGTCTTCACAGGTTTTGATGAGTGAATCGCAATTCTCAACACTGACATCCATCGGTTTAGTTGTTATGACGTGTTTACCGCGTCGTGCGGCTTCTTCACCAAATTTACCGTGCAAACCACTCGGAGTCATAATCATTGCAACATCAATGTCATCCCTGTCAAACATTTCCAAAGCGTCATCGTGGCTTTCACATCCAAACTTTTCCTCTGCAGCTTTACGACGATCTTCAGCAAGGTCAGCAACAGCAACGAGTTCTGCACCTTCTGTACTATGAATTACACCTGCACGATTCATACCCATACCTAAACCGACAACACCAAATCGTAGATTATTAGCCATTAAATTTTCTCCTAAAATAACATTACTTAGAACAATCTATACATACATTGATACTCTAAATATCGACAAATTGGAATACATATCCGAAAGCAATATATAATTTCAATATAAGGCATTATACCACATACATATTCTATATGTTCAAATTATTCTCATTGCCAATCAATAGGAAAAGATAGTCAAATGAAAAACCAGCCTCATTTAATTTACTCTATTTTCGTAATATTCACACATACTTTGTAGGCAACATGCTTCACATACAGGTGTTTTTTTACAAACTCTTGCTCCGTGACGAACAATCAAAGCGTGATATTCGTTGAAAAGAACAACATCATGCGGTAGGTTATCCATGAAGAGTGCACGAAGTCTCTCATAATGGAAGTTCCCTTCTACCCATCCTAATTTGCTGAAAAGCCTGTAGGTATAGGTATCAACAACAAAACTCGGTTTTTCTGCGGCGTAGAGTATAATTGAATCCGCAGTTTCTGGACCGACACCATAGATAGACAATAATTCTTTGCGTAATTCAGATACATTCTGCTTGAACATTACATCAAAAGGACGTTCTACTATATGTGAAACAAAGGCACGTACCTTCTTTGTTTTTACACGGAAATAGCCTGAAGGTCGGAGAAGTTCTTCTAATGTATCCTGCGGAATAGCATGAATCTGTTCGGGAGTAAACGCATCTGCCGCTTTGAGATTGTCCAATGCTTTTTCGACGTTACGCCATGCAGTTGCTTGGGTTAGTATTGCACCGAGGACAACTTCAAAAGGTGTATCTGCAGGCCACCATCTAAGGTTTCCGTGCTCCGCCTGAAGTTGATGAAACAGCTCAAGCAGTTCGTAATTAAGATTTCCTTCTAAAACAATATGCATATATGTATAATTAGTAGTATTCCATTTCAAAGAGTGAGGATAATGTTATGAATATCAGCTTTAGCACAAGTGTCGGTGGTGATGCGTGGGGTCTTGAAGAATGTATCGATTGGTCAAAAGCAAACGATTTTGATGCAATTCGACCCAATGCCAACGGTCTTTTCGAACCAAATCAGATTATACAATCAGGCGGCGAAGATGTCAAGCAGATTATAGACAAAACTGACATCTATCTCGCAGCATTAACTTCTCATTGTAACTTATTGGATGATGATCTTGAAAAACGTGAAAATGCTCGCAATACATTGCTGCTATCAATTGAAGCAGCGCATATTCTTGATATTCCAGTAATAGTTACCTATGCTGGTAGTCCTGTGAGTTGGCAATTTTATGGACAATTTTCGTCTGAACCGGGAAATCCGGGAGATCGTTCTGTTGCGCTTGTACAACGATTTAAGGAAATGTGGACACCTGTGGTTGCATTCGCAGAAGAAAAAGGTGTGAAACTTGCATTGGATTGTGCAGTTCGGATGGGTAATATCGCATGTAACCCAGAAATGTGGGAAAGGATACTTGATGCTGTACCCTCTGATGCTTTAGGACTGTCTTGTGACCCATCACACTGGTTATGGATGGGGATTCTACCCGTAGAAGATGCTATTCGGATGTTTCGTGGGAAGTGGTATTATGCGGATGTTAAGGATTGTGAAATTAGTCCTCGGATGCTTTTCCGACAAGGAATTATCGGAAATTGGTGGTGGCAGTATCGTGTGCCTGGACGCGGACAGTTGAATTGGGGTACTATTATCGGTGCTCTATTGGAATCTGATTATGATTATGTCCTTTGTGTTGAAAACGAAGATCGTGGTGCACCAGGCTTAGACGGGTTCGCATTGGGTTGTAGACATCTCCGTCAATTCTTATCGTAACCCCTTATGACACGTAGATCGGATTATTTCACATCTTGAAATACAGTTTGCTATATGTTATTCTATTGATATATGCAAAAACAGTTAAACCCAAAATCACATAGAATAGTTATTCTTGCTGAAGGTTCATTCGGTGTCCTTGAATCTAAGACTGCGACTGTCCTTGTGCGTTATCTCCCTAAAAATGTCGTCGCAGTTATTGACAGCACGAATGCAGGAAAAGATGTTAGCAATGTGATTGGAATCGGAGACGGAATTCCTGTAGTCAGTAGTCTCGAAAGTGCAATGCATTTTAAGCCTACGATGTTAGCTATTGGTATTGCCCCCCCTGGAGGTGAGTTGCCACCAGAATGGCATTCTATTTTATGCAAAGCTATCATAAACGGACTTCACATCATGAGTGGACTTCACTATTTTTTGAGTGATGATGTTGAAATGTTTCAGTTGGCTGCAGATCACGATGTTGTTCTCTGGGATGCACGAAAACCACCTGAGAACTTACCCGTGGCAACCTGTATAGCTGCTTCTGTAAATGCAACTGTCATTCTCACAGTCGGATCGGATTGCCGAGTAGGGAAGATGCTATCGGGTATAGAGATAACACATACTGCCAGAGAACGCGGACTCAACGCGGAGTTTTGTCCAACAGGACAGAATGGAATAATGGTATGGGGTTGGGGTATAGCAATTGATGCAGTTATCTCTGACTTCACCGCAGGTGCAGCGGAACAGATTGTGCTTGAAGGTGCAAAGAATCACGATCTACTGATCGTAGAAGGACAGGGATCTTTAGTTCATCCGGGATATTCTGGTGTTACGTTAAGTCTATTACATGGCAGCATGCCTGATGCGATGATATTTTGTCATCAACCATCACGGAAAAAGGTCGCAAGATATACTGTGCCCTTGCCATCTATAACAGAGATGATTGCACATTATGAGATGTTAACGGCACCAATAAAACCCGCAAAGGTAATCGGTTTAGCACTCAATTGTTTCGACTTATCTGAAAACGAAACGGATGAAGCGATTGCTGCTGCTGAGGAAGAGACAGGATTACCAGCAACAGATGTCGTGAAGTTTGGGGCTGATAAACTTGTTGATGCTATTCAAAACATTTTGAGGAAATGACAATGGATATAGCAATTGTCTTTAATAAGGAAATAATTTCATGAATACGCGTAAATGGCTGGTAGAAACCGAAACTCCTCATACTGTTAAAGTTGATCATTGGAACACTTGGTCTGGTAGGGTACATATCTATGTTGACGATGAACTAATCTTTGAAAGGAATCGCAAACTATTTGACGCAGGACTTGAACATCGCTTCAAACTTGAAGAATTACCTTGTATTATCAGGATTTTTTACAGGACATGGATGTTTGAGTATGAACTATGGGTTGATGGAAAACTGCAGTAAAATACTCAAAAAACGTTAACTCGAAACTAATAGTATTCAATGCTTATCCTACACTTCGATCCCTTGCTATTACATCCCAGGTTTCTCTATAGTATCCATCCGATTCAATGACATAGTAATATGTGTGCAATGCAACCGATGGACAAATATGGGTTGGACAGACATACATCTCTTGACCTATTTGTATTTGCGTAGAGTCAGGTACATTTATTGCCCAATGTTCCTCATGTTGTGTATCAACTTCAGCATTTTCAATGTTCAATATAGTTCCGCGTTTCCCATCAGGATCAGCAGCGATTGCTTTGTGTCCTAAATCAAGTGTGAAACGTGTTGAAGTAGGAATACTTATAACGCGACTTAGTAATAATGCTGCAGGTATAAATCCGAGGTCGGGATAATTTGATACATATCCGTAATCATGAAAGACAAATGTGCCTGGTGATGCTTCTACTCCAGGTGTTTTAGCATATACAGAAAATGTCGGTGTTCCACCCATTACAATCAGTGGTACATTAATACCTTTTGCAGACAACTTGTCTTGCATCTGTTCAACCTGTGCAAGACTTTTATTACAAGAATTTATCCGTTCCAGTATATCTGTATCATGTATGTGTCCATCATAGACGTGTAATCCACACGGTTGTAAACCATCTGACTTATCAATTGTTTCGTATATTTCCACTGCTTTATCACTGACAGGAACACCTGTCCGGTGCATTCCGACATCAAGATCAAGCATAACATTTACATGCAAGCCGCATTCAACCGTTGTTTTAGATAGGGCAGTCACTGCATCCTGATGATCAACGATTACTTTGAAATCTACTTCAGGAAACCGTTGACATAGTGATAGATATTTCTTGATATTTGGACCTACCATCTGATAAGCAATTAGAATATCCTTTATGCCATTTTGTGCCAGCATTTCTGCTTCCTTCAACGTGGCACATTTGTGTTTGAGGATACCAGCATCACGTTCCATTTCAACGATCTCTGCAGTTTTGTGTGTTTTTGCGTGCGGTCTAAGTTTTGAAACATTACCATCGACCATCTCTATGGCACGATCAATATTCTTTTGCACTAAATCTCTATACACAACAAGGGATGGACTCGGTATGTTTTCAACATTTTGTATACGGTATATCTGATCCATGGTCTTCCCCTCATAAGAAGTATAAACAGGATTAACGTCCGTTAAACCGATTCATTGCAGTGAGAATTCCGTCTTGTAAGATTGTATCAACAGCATCAATTGTACGTTCAATCGTTTGTTCAATCTCTATCTCTTCAGATTTTGAAAATTCTGAAAGCACATAGTCCGTTATATCACCTACAGGTTCTCCAATGCCTATACGCAATCGTGGAAACTCAGACGTTCCCAAATGACGAATGATTGATTGCATTCCTTTCTGTCCACCATCACTTCCTTTTCGTCGTATCCGTATCATACCAATGTCCAAGTGAACATCATCGTATATGATACATAAGTCTGTAAGCGTAATATCATACCGATTGATAAGTGCTGCAACCGCTGAACCGCTGTTGTTCATATATGTCATAGGTTTTGCAAGAACGATAGGTGAACCGTGTAATTCTGTCTGTATAACAAGTGAGTTACAGACTGATGTTATACGTTTGGTAGTTGAACTGTCGGTAGCATTTGTCGTTTGCAATTTTTCGTATAGAGTATCTATAACTCGAAAACCAATATTGTGTTTTGTTTTTTCATATCGTAGTCCGGGATTACCGAGACCAACAATCAGTTTTGAGTGAATATCAATAGTGTTCTTACAAAGCATGAGATACTTCGGTTTTCAGAGTCAATATCGTAATGGTTGAGATATGTTTAGATGACCTGCCAGTGTTTCTACCTCTTTACCATCAATTAATATCTGAACATGTTTTACTGCATCAGGTAATGCGTTAAACACAGTCAAAAGTATAGCATTAACAGACATAAACTCTGCAGTTGTTCCTCCGATTTGTCCATCTGCCAAATGGTGTGAAAAATCTAAATATGCTGTCTTTTGAGTATCTATATAGACTTCATTTAGAAGTGTTCCGCGTGGAATGGGATTTCTATAGTTAGTTGGAGTTGTTTGTATAAGTGCAGAGAGGATCTGTTTTAACTGTTCTGTCGGTTCAGCATATAAATGTAATTCGACTCGAACAGGTGTGAGTTCAAGTTCAGTAGATTCTAATAGGAATATGTTGACTTCCTTTAGGGATGGTAACATATCAGTCGGATTTGCCTGATTTGGTAGTTCAGGTGGTGCATCTTGAATAACTGTTCGTTTAGAATTTGCAATTAATAGAAGCACGATAGCAAGACAAATTGCGATAGTAACTAAGGTTATTCCCCAAACTATAAAGATCCTTGAGTGGATTATTTTTCTAAATAAAGACATTGTATCATCCCAAAGGATACCTGAATTTGTCACATACTACAACCTATGGTGTGGAATATCAACGTGTACCGATGCCTGTCACATATTATGAGTATGTGTTAGTAAAGATGAGCGTAGTCTAACATAACCCTAATTATGAGATAAACTCTATTGCTATCATTACATACTTTGATTGTTTCTATCTCTCTATTGGATTTGAGGATTCCGCTGAAGTTTGATCATCAGGTTTTGCAGTTTGACGAACTTTCGCAGAATATATCTGTATTGCACGGACGATAGTTTGGGCAAGTTCTGAAATATGGTCCTGATTTGAAAGTCTTGCTGTATCGTCTAAATTTGACAGGTATCCGAGTTCAATTAATACTGCAGGCATAAAGACATCGTTCAAAGCAATAATTGGAAATTCAGATATAACAATCGGATCTTTAGCAAAGAAATTTAGTTCTTTCTCAAGAACAGTAGCAAACTTTTTACTCTGTTGTAGATAATTTGCTTGTGTACGAATGTTAAGGTCTTTATCTCCAAATTTTGGTATCGGTGCAGTTCTGAATTGTAACTGTCCGTAAGGATTGTTCAGGTAGAGACGAATGCCTTTGTGATTCTGTGAAAACGATGAATTGCAGTGTAAGCTAATAAACAATCTTCCTTTGAAACGGTTTGCGATTTGGTAGCGTTGTTGACGGGATTTATTTACATCTTGTTCGCGTGTAAGATGAATTGAAAAACCGTGCTGTTTGGATTGAGCCTTTATCGCTTTTGCAACAGAAAGTACAACATCTTTTTCGTATATTCCAGTTTGACTTTTACAGCCAACGTCCTTTTCTCCACCATGTCCAGGATCAATGATAACCGTCCAAAGACGATTATTTTTTGGTATATCACTTGGAAAGGAGTTGTTTTGCATGATCCTGACTCGTTGAAGTTCAGGTTTATAGATTACACTAACATCATCCAGTTCTGGTAATACCTCCTGAAAAAAACTAATTGGTATCTTTTGTTGTCCATTGATAATACGTGGTGGAACTGTGAGGGTAATTACTTGTCTGCCGTCATCAATATTTACAGAGGGGTTCCCCATCCATACTTTGATTACTTTATCTTTTGTTTTTATGGTGAGTTGTTTGCTTGGGGTATGGTATGAGTGTTTCATCTCCGGGTCAAAGACAGACTTAAGTGATTCAACAGAGAGATAGATATGTTCATCATGAAGTATGTATTCTACTTCATTGAGAATATCTCCCTCCCCATCAACAAAACGCACGGTTTTAACTTGTGCAAAACCGTGCGTTGCGGAGACTAATAAAAAAATGAATAGAAAGAGTTTTATGGTTTCAAATGTGCGTAACCACATCTTAATGTTATTCTTCGTCGTCTTCGTTACGACGTCTACGTGAAATTACCTCAGGTTCGGTGCGTTCTTCAGCTTCATCTTCAGCTGCATCATCACCATCTCGTTCTTCACCTTCTTCGCCTTCTTCACCTTCTTCAACTTCAACAACTTCTTCAACAATGACACGTGGCTGGCTTACAGACACGATGATCCGTTGTGCCTCATCTATTACTTCAATCTCATCATCAATTTCTATATCCTGTACATAAATAATATCACCTATATTAAGATTGGTAACATCAATAGTTATTTCATTTGGCATCAGTGCTGGTAGACAATTCAGAGTAAGATAACGAAGTGGAAATTCCAAAACACCACCTTCTTGTGCTCCAGCTGGTGTTCCAACGATTACGATAGGCACTGAGGAGGTAACAGGTTCATCTAATGAAATTCGTAGGAAATCAGCATGGAGTAATATCCGTTTCTCAACTGTATCACGTTGAATCTCTTTTATGATGACAGGTTCGGATTTTCCTTCTGTGACTTCCATATTAATGATGACGTTTTCTCCGTATGTTCTCAGGAATTGTTTAAGTAACCGCTCATTAATCTGAAGTGGAACTGTACCTTCTTTACGTCCATAAACTACTGCTGGCACATCACCTGCACGACGAATTGCACGTGCACTCTGTTTGCCAAACGCATTTCTTGGTTGGACTTCTAATTTAGCTTGCTGCATTTTCTTCTAAACCTTTATGTTAAAATGTAAACAGGGCGGGTAGGATTCGAACCTACGCATACAGGTTCCAAAGACCTGTGCCTTACCGCTTGGCCACCGCCCTTCAATTATCAATACATACGCCATATCCATGGGTATGTGTAGTCGTGCAAAAACTGACCTTAGTTTTGAAGAGTGATTCACACTGCTTTGCTGTAACGGAGTTTTCCATCAATGAGAAGATAGAAGCACCACTTCCAGACATCAAAGCACCGTAACACCCAGACTGTGCTGACAACTGAGTCTTTAACGATGCCAATATTGTATGTTTGGAAAAAACCTGTGTTTCCAATAGATTATATAGGTTCCTACCAACTCCGACTACATCGCCCTTCTCAACACATGTGCATATAATTATACTTTCATTTGTTGGCTTTGTCAAGGTAATATTCAAATTTTGGAATATGTCTTTAGTAGAGATTGCAATTCCTGGATTGATTATTACAATTGGAAGGTCTATAAGGGGTGGCAAGGGAGTGAGAATGTCGCCTATACCTGTTCCGAAGGCAGCACCGCCCTGTATGCAGAAAGGTACATCTGCACCTAATTTTGTCCCTATTGTCATCAACGTTTTGTTAGACAAACCTAACGAAAATAGTGTATTTACACCAACAAGTACAGCAGCTGCATTAGCACTTCCTCCCGCAAGTCCAGCAGCAACAGGGATTCGTTTATTTATTTGAATCTCAAGTCCACCAAAACCGTCTACTAAATTGCTAAGAGCATCTGCTGCACGATAAGCGAGATTATGTGTGTCTAAAGGAACATGGGGATGATCACATAAGACCTTGATACCCGTAGTTGATCTTTCTCGTAGTATTATCTCATCGTGTAAAGCAATGGAATGAAAAACGGTTTCAAGGTTGTGGTAACCATCATCACGTTTACCCACAACATCAAGATATAAGTTTATTTTAGCGTGGGCACGAATCCGAAGGGTTTTCTGTTTCTTCATTCAGGTGCATTATCTTGGTTGATATCCGAGATTGACTTTATTATAAAATCATCGGTTAAGAATGGTGAAAAATCAAACCTACTCTGTTTAATTTCAGTATTGATCTGAACTTGTGCGATACTCACAGTGACACGAGTTTGTTCGAGGGGACGTTCAATATGGACTTTGTGTGGTCTGAGAATTCCATCAACTTCACGATAGTCTGAGAAAAACGCACTCTGAAGCAGCGTATTATCTTTATCCTTGATACCCCATTGAATAACGCGCGGCTCGTTATCTTGGATATGGAGTGAAATATATTCAGTACTTCCTTCTTCAACACCGGGACGTTTCACTATATACTCTTCACCGGAACGTGATATTTTTAATTTTTCGGTACGACCATCAAGAAATGGATTAGCAAATATCGCACTTAATACGTCAGAAACACGTAGATCAATCCCGAATATTTCTTTTAATATTCCATCAGACAACTTACCTATATAGGTTTCCTGTTGTTCAATAAGTGAAAGCAGAAATTCATCTCGGTTTGCAATAGCAATACCTTTAGGGTCATTGAACGCACCTAACGCTTGAATACGTAATAAATCATCACCATCAATGGATTTTTTATACCATAACCTTTCACGGATTTCTTCCGCTCCACTATCACCTTCCTGAATAATCACCCGCATCTTATCAGTTCTTAACGTATCTGTTAATTCGTATCTCACTTGAAGTGTTTCTAAGTGTGGTGCAAATTCTGATAAAGATACGGGTGATTCTATGTTTATTTTACCATTTGTCGCGCATCCATTATGGACGATGACAATCAATAGACAAAGAAAGAAACATAACGTTCTTAGAACACCATGCTTATGCGGGGTTCTCATTTAGAGAACCTCCGACATTGATTTCTCAACGATGTTCACAGCTTCCTCAACATGACCTGCATTGATATTAAGGGGAGGTAAGAACCTTAACACATAATCGTTAGTACAGATAGTTACTAACCCATTATCAATACATTTTGCAGCGAGTGGTTTAGCATCAACATCCATTACGAGACCTCGGAGCAACCCTTTACCACGTACTTCTCTAATTGGATATTTTTCTTTCAGTTCCATAAGACCACCTGCGAGATAGTTCCCCATTTTGACTGCATTTACAGCAAGATTTTCTTCTAATATTGTTTCTATAGTAGCTACCGCTGCTGCAGATGATAAGAAGTTTCCCCCAAATGTTGCAGCATGCGTTCCTGGAACAAAACTCTCAGCAACCTCTCGTTTTGCTAACATTGCACCGATTGGGACACCACTACCTAATGCTTTAGCCATCGTAATTACATCTGGGATAACGCCATAGCTTTGATAACCGAAGAATGTCCCCAGTCTACCCATTGCAGTTTGTACTTCATCAAACATCAGTAGTAAATTATGCTTATCACAAAGTTCTCGAAGTCCTTGTAAGTAACCATCGCTGGGGATATTTACGCCACCTTCGGATTGTATCGGTTCAACTAATATTGCACATGTTTTGTCAGAGATAGCCGCTTCAGTTGCTTCCAAATCATCAAATGGTACATATTTAAATCCTTCAAGCATCGGTTCAAATCCAACGTGATATTTGGTTTGTGCAGTGGCAGTAATGGTAGCCATAGTTCGTCCGTGAAACGAATTGTCCATTGTGATGATTTCATAGGAGTCTGTTCTTCCGTTGTCTTTGGCATATTTGCGTGTCAATTTTATTGCTGCTTCATTTGCTTCAGCACCACTATTACAGAAAAAACACTGGTCCATATCCGAATTGTCAATAAGAAGTTTTGCTAATTCTGCTTGTGGTTGAATATAATATAGATTTGAGGTGTGTAGGAGATTACCTGCTTGTTCGCGTATTGCTTCTACGACCTTCGGATGTGCATGTCCTAATCCATTGACAGCTAACCCACCTAAAAAGTCGAGATATTTTTTTCCCTCAGCATCCCATAAATAGGGTCCTTCACCCTTAACGAATGCAAGACTTCTGTCACCGTAAGTATTTATAATATATTCAGATGCCATAGTTTTTATGTCAGTTGTTGTCATAATTCTTTCTCCTTATATACTAAATAAAATTGCAAATGTATGATGTACCTAACATGTAATTTATGATATAGTGCACTTGATTTCTTACCAATTTGTATAGGAACCATCTTCACGTTGATATCCGTAGGGGACTGAAAGTTCTGGAGTTGACACGTTAGTAAGTGCATTCTCGTTGAATTCAATACCGAGTCCTGGAGATTCTGGTGGTAAGAGATATCCGGATTCAAATGGTACCTGTACAGGAAAAACATCTGTTAGGGAAGACATTGGAGCACGGGGTAGTTCCTGCACACCCACAAGTGAAGAGGATAAACAGAGATGTAGACATGCTGCAGTGGAAACGGGACCAAGCGGGTTGTGTGGAGCAAGATGTATGTAATGTGTTTCACACCAACCAGCAATCTTACGTGCTTCTGTCAACCCACCAGCAATACACAAATCAACGCGACAGTAATCAATCAGATCCTCTTCTATGACTTCTCTGAAACTCCACTTGCTATCATATTGTTCCCCGACTGCTATTGGTACCGATGTTTGTTGTCGTAACCTTCTGAGACTTGCAGGATTTTCACTACGCAGTGGATCTTCAATAAAGAATGGATTGTATTGTTCAACTTGTTTACAGAATTCAATGCTATCTGCTGGATCAAGACGTGTGTGTACATCAACAAGTATATTAACTTCTTCACTTAAAGTTTCTCGGACGGCTTGTACCTCTTCCAATCCAAATTGAACAGCGCGTCGTGGTTCAAATGTTCCTGATCCAGTTCTATCAGCTAAACCCCAACGGACGAATTTCCAACCTGCTTCATAGGTTTGTTTGCAGCTTTCAACAAGGGCATCTAAATTTCCACCACCATTATGCGGATAACAAACGACTTTATCTCTCGTACGTCCACCTAACAATTCATAGACAGGTACATTAAGTGCTTTTCCTTTGATGTCCCACAAGGCAATATCAACCGCACTGACTGCAGCGGATTGCACAACACCTCCAGGGAAAAATCCACCACGAAACATAACTTGCCATAGATGTTCAGTTTGAAAGGGGTCTGCACCGATTAGGAAAGGTTCAAACGATCTAACAACTTCCGCTAATGCAAGAGAACGTCGTCTTAAACCACCCTCGCCAACACCATATATCCCTGAGTCTGTTTCTACCTTGACAAAGAAATGTCCTGAAGACGATACGAACGATTTGACATTGGTAATTTTCATATTCTTCCTATTTTGTTTTTGGACTCAGTTTGAATTCAATTTGTCAGAAAACACTATGGATTACACAGCATCCAAAGTAGGTGTATTGTTTTGACAATAAACCGGACGAAAAAGAGTTTTCCGTTTAAAAGACATCTCTTCAAGATGTTTCGGATGTGGTTCCCAACTGTGCCATTTGTTACCAACGGTATTATAACAGTTAAAAATTGCGACGCGGTCAACTTCTTCATCAGTCCATTTCGCTCCGGTGTGTGTGATAGCTTCTGTAAAAATGAGGACTGAACCCGCAGGGCAACTATAATCTTCCCACAGTGGTGAATTACGATCTTCGGTAGATTTTGGTGCGGGGAATGCACCTTTATGACTGCCAGTAAGAAACATTGTTCCGCCTCCACCCTCTTTAACAGGGTTGAGTTCCCACACGACTCGCGTCAATCCACTATGCGCCCTATCGTGGTGTAAGTGATATGTATGAGAATTACCGGGAAAGTTGAGCATTCCGCGTCCTCCGTGGGGACGGAAGTTGTCGTGTCCATTTCCACGTATTGTAAGAAATGTACCCTCAAACCGGAATCCGTAGCAGTTCTCGTTGGCATACCCAGATGTTAAGAATTCGTTCATAAATCCGAGAACTACAGGATGGTCGGTCAACGATTCTAATGGACCTCCTATAGATGAACGATGATGTTCAGGTATAGATTCTCGATCACGTTGAAGTTGATAACAGAACTCACGCATCTCTTTAGCATCGGTCTCACTTAACACACCAGGAAACAAGAGCCATCCGCGTGTATCAAATAGAAACCTTTGCTCTTCTGTCAGTGGAATTGGTGGTAAATTGTCAGCATTTGTAGAAGGATTTGGCATAATTTATCTCCAACTGTATACCATCCAAATTTGAATAAGATAAACATTAATCAGATATAACCAATTTGTAATATGTTATTTATTTACCGTATAATCTTTCTGTTTCCATTGATAACCAACTGCCATAATCTCGTGGCATCTCTTTAGGAGCACCGAGACCATGTTCATCACGCCAACGTTGTAGAGGATGTTCTCTGTTTTTCTGTGGAAGTTCCACTCGTGTACCGTAAATAGCAGATTCAAATACACCCATCAAAACCTCAAGGGTATGTCTACCCTCTTCACCACTGCATTCATGTTCACGGTTCTCATCCAATGCGTTGACATATTCGTCTACAATGCAGTAGTCGTCAGCATCTGCACCTTTGTCTCTATCAAAGTGATCAGGATAAATAGATGGAATTTTTTCCCATCGGTCATGTGTCCCGTCTGGAATAAAGTGAGGTGTTGGCAACCACCATGATCCTTTCAATTCAGACCAAAATAATCTTCCCTCAGTTCCATAAAGTTCTAAAACATAAGCATCAGAAGTTACATTTGGAAAACGCTGCTGAATCAGAGTACCAGTTACATTATTTTCAAATTGAAGCGTGGATGTCGTAAATTCTGCTGCAACTGTTCCCATTCCAGAAGGTGATTGGAGAATGTCGTCAGGTATCAATTCTCGACCTCCTGCTGTTGCTTGTGTTACAACACTTCTACAGTGTCCACCGAAACGCAGCATGTTATTGACGACGTGTGTACCAATGTTCATCAACCCGTAACCAGCATAATAGCCTTTTCCACATGCAGACATATAACGAAGTTCACCGATTCTCCCTTCATCAAGTGCTTTTGCTACTGCTTGCATTGATGGACTCACACGTCTTTGATGGTGAACAGCGATACGTGCATTTTTCTCCTTAGCTTTTGCAATTACCGCATCTGCTTGAACCAAATCCACACAAATCGGTTTTTCTACCTCAATGTTGACACCATATTCAAGCACGCGCATACAGAGAGGATAATGCATTTCTGTGGCAGTGGGAATTGCGACAATATCAGGATTAGTCTGCTGTATCATCTCATCTAAATCTGTGAAATGTGTGGATACATTCACGATTTTACCCAGTCCATCTAATCTGTCCTGCACTAAGTCGCAAAGTGCGACGATCTCTGTGCGCGGGTGTGCGTGATATGCCTTTGCTGCTGAAGTGCCACGGCTGCGACATCCTAATATGGCAACACGATAGTTTTTCATAAAAGTTTTCACCAAATCCCGTGTGTATAACGAAATTGCCTTTCTCTTACCATCTCCGTAAATGTTCATTTGTCAACGATATTTTGTTTAATAGTACCTTATTTTAAAGACACTGTCAAGTTTTAATCTGATGATATTGATTGATGTGTTTCAATTTTACTGATATACTCTGACTACCAAGGCACATTTGACTTACACAATGATAATACAATACATACACTTCTATTTTGCTTGGAGGCACATATAAATGTTACATTCCAGTGTCTATCAAATTTCTCGGTATCTTTTGAAAGCCTTAACATCCATTTTAGTTACTATAATGTTTGTAGCGATATACGGCTGCAATCAAAACAAAAACAAAGATTTCATTAAATTGGACGCTCCACTTGAAAAAGTGTTACCCAAAATTACACTTGTTATTCCAGAAGAGAAACTTAAAAACCAACCAATTGAAATCACTGTTGAAAGCACATATAAAGGGACAGGTGAATATTCTATTGATGAAGAAAATACTACAGAATTCAAATATACATTTCACCAGAAGCATGTTGTTGAAGGAAATAAGTATATCTTTACAGTGGTTTCCTATAACTGGGGAGGGTCAGGCACTTTTTACTATCTCACTGCAATTGATAAGGTTACTCTTAAGAGTGTCGATGAAGTTTTCCTTGGAGATCGTGTGGAAATAAAGAAAATATCCTTGGAAAAGCCGAATAGTGATACTGTGACTATCAATTATGTTGATAGGAAATCTGGAACAGCCATGACAGAGAAACCAAATAAGCCAGAAGAAAAACATTATGGGATGCATAATGGAGAACTTAATCAATATTGGATTGAAAAAGTGGAATGAGAAAAGATTTTAATACTGAGATTTTAAGTAGAATACTACACATGAATGCAACATTCAGACTAAGGATAAAATTGATACATCGTTGTGTTCAATAGAACGTTCAAAAGACTCCATGTGGTTCCCATCAAGTAATCACCGAGAACTAACCCAAGAAAGAAAGGTACAACGCGCCGATAACTCCGTATGCCTCCGTGTCGTAAGATTAACCATTTCAACGTTAATGCGATTATCAAAGGAATCCATAGATCGGACATCTCTTGGTTGCTTGCCATCACATATCCCAGAGGATGTAGAGGAAGCCAGAAGAACTTGACTCGTAGGTAGGTCAACACCATCATCACAGAAAACCCGATTCCAATGAAGATAAGCCCTATCCAATCTGTATCAAGTGGATAAGTAATCCAATTTGTTAGCCTGCTGAAGTATTGCCTTCCATATCCAAGAGCCCAAGGTCCATAATATCCAGAATCAGCACCGAATTGGTAGTAAAGATGAAGTTGTACCCAAAATGCTACCAACCCACCAAGAAGCGTTGCTATTATGACGGTATAAAGCATGCGACGAGGGTTAATATTGGACACTTCAGCGATTTTAAATGCTTCCAATTGATGCGGCATCATTTGGGGTCGGTAGTCGCGATTGAAGAAGCAGACAGAAAGTGCGGTTAAGTTCCGTGCCCCAAGACGATGTGTTCCTATGACGGTGTTTAAGATGTAACGTGGTGCTTGCCAATGATATGCATGAACAAAAATCCCTGATTCAGCACGAATCCGTGTTGTAACAATTGGCGTGATGAGAAATAGCAAAGCAAACGACATAGCAAGCCAAATTGTCATACCTGCCTTGTAAAGTAGAAAAGCAAATAATAAGATACCTAACACAAATCCCCATACTGCTACTTGATATGGCATCGGTTCGTTAGAATGTTGTTCCGGTGGGGCTCTCCCAAGGTTTAATGCATTTTGTATTACTGCTTTGAAATGTCGTTTGCCAGTCCAGGCAAAGAAAAAAATTAACCCAATAAATGCACCGACAGTCTGTTCATTAAGGTACGGGAATCGGGGGATACTTTTCCATCCAACTGCATCTGCTAAAGCAACTTCGTTACGATAAATGAAATAGAAAAAAGCTGTAGAAATTAACACATCTAATGGCATCAGGAACATTATGCCAATAGCAAACGGATAGAAAGCAGTGATGATTGTACCATATAGACTCAACGGGGGTTCTTGAAATCTGAAGAAACGACGGGTGACGGGAATCTCTGGAATTACAGGATACAAATGACTTAATCCATTGAAAAGACTGATTCCTGCTGCAATTGAAAAGCCAACCCACATACGTTTATTTTTAAAGAAACCGGAACCTGGATTTGTCATTGCATGTGGTAAATGAATGACAGGGAATGTCAAACGTTCACGTTGTGACCACTGTTTCCGTAGGATTGTATTTAGGCATAAAAAAATAAATGCAATCACTGAAAAGAGTAATAGCCATGCACCAACTACTGGCAGCCAAACTTGTAAATGATGTGGAATATAAAGACTTGAATCTCCTTGATAGTACCCTCGTAAAGCACTCTTATCGGAAACGGTCAACCAAGTCGGGATGTGATGCCAGAATAGTGTCTGCCATTCGTTTTCTTCTGTTGCAAACCAGAAACCGTGTCCCAGTACAGATAAGATAGCTTGAAGAATATCACATCCTGCTAATGTTGTTGCAAAACTCAACGACACATAGAGAAATAATAGTTCTCCCTGTCCAAATGTATATTTTAGTTTCAGAATACGCAGAAAGATATTGATAAGTAGAACTGCAACAAGGATAAAGATTACATTAGAATACGGAACTACCCAAGTCGGAAAGGTATAACGCACCAATTCCATCTGGATAAGAAAATAGCAGTTTATCGGTGCAATTAATACAAAGATGAAAAGGGTGCGCCAAGTGAGTATACGTTGCTGCGTGGAAGAGGTCAATTTGTCTTGCCTTAGATACATCTTAGAAATGCTTTGTTTATTCTATCAGATGCTTAAGGGATATTCAAGAAATTTGAATGTGGAGCAAGAATCAGAAAACCTTGATATATAGGTCTATTTATGTTATTCTGTATTTAAAATTATTGATGAGGTGTTTTTAAGATGAAAATGGATGTTCGGCCACCACAAGTATTTAACGATCTCATAACTTGTGATATTAAGATTATGAGCGGAACACCAGTGTTTAAAAACACTCGCGTTCCCATTAAGAATCTAATTGATTATATAGAAGTTGGTGAAAGTCTGGATGACTTTTTATCTGATTTTCCATCCGTAAAACGTGAACAGGTACTTCAAGCATTGGAACTTGCAAAAGAGTTACTCCTTACACAGGCTTATGAGAATTCTCATTGATGAATGTTTACCGAAAAAATTGAAACATGAGTTAAAAAACCATCATGTTATTACAGTACAAGAAAAAGGTTGGAACGGTAAAACAAATGGAGAATTACTCAATATAGCTGAAAAGGAATTTGATGTTTGGTTAACTTCTGATCAGAATATAGAATCCCAACAAAATCTCAATAGGTTTAATATTGCTGTCGTTGTACTTGTGGCACATCGCAATTCGTTAGAATCATTACAACCATTAATCCCTGAATTACTTGAAGTTCTACAAATGATACAACCTAAACAAATTATATACATTAACTCATAGTATGAAACATGACTATAAGGAGTAAACTAACTCATCACATTGATTTTGTTTGTTCAGTGGAATAGCATAGTATTTTATTTTATCCTAAAAACAATTGATAAAACCTTCTAATCAAAAGAATGATAAATAGCAAACTACCATTTTCCGTGCACAGGATTTTCCTTTGCTTTTTCATATAGGTCCGACCATTCCTTTGACCCATCATCATAGGTCAATTCAAGACGCGCGCCTTCAACGTAAGCCTCACCATTTCCAGCATTGAAATAACTCAATCCGTCACCCACCATGTGGATACAACTTCCATCAGGATAGACAACCGTCTTTATTAATCGCGGGTGAGAATGAATGGTATATCCATCTTCATCTATTTCGTCAGAAGGAACACAATACTTCTCTATCGCCGCTTCATTGACTTCCACACCTAATCCAGGTTCATCAGGTACAGCGTGACAACCATCTTTAACTTGTACTGGATTGGTGAGTAGATGATCACTATAAAGATTAAGGCACGTGATTGCTGGCCACGTTGCATGCGTAAGCACGCTCCCAAGATGTGCTGCCCACGTCGTTGTCAATCCGTTTCCGACAATCTGTAACCAAAACGGCATATCGGCAGCTGCACTGAGGTATCCATCATACATTGTCCGAGATTTGCCACCCCCAATTACAAAACCGTCACACACATGTTCGCGTATACAGGTTGTATAGGGTGGTGATCCAAAGTGCATTGCAATTTGGCAATCAATGTTTTCAACTATTTCTTTATTACCCTCTACATCTCCCTGTGGAATAGGCGATTCAAAAATGGCAACATTTGGATGTGCGTCAAGTTTTTGTAAAATCGGTATTGCCGTCTCAGCATCACGTAGTGAACTGTTCGGATCTAAGTCAAGTTTGAAGTCAGCAGGAACAACTTCTGCTATAGCCTCTACTTGTTTGACAATATCCCACCAAGGGCGCGGTTTATTTTTGAAGCTTGTATATCCATTTTCAACAGCATCAGCGGCTTCAGCAGCCCAATTCTCAGGCGAGGAATCGATGCTCCACCATGAGATTGGTACTTCTTCACGGCACTGTGTACCTAATAGTCTATATACAGGCACCTCCAAGATTTTTCCAACAACATCAAAAAGTGCCATCTGTAATCCCGCACCGAGTGAGTCGTCATTCATATATAGAGCTGGACTTTGTCCAAGAACTCTTTCTATGCTTCCTTCACTCACACGACTATAGGTATAATGGATAACGGTTTCACCCCATCCGATATGACCGGTATCTGTAGTCACCTTGCACAGTTCAAGGAGTGACCAGTTGTAAACAGTTGAGACGCTCGTAGTAGTTATTTCTTGCTGTCGCGGTGTAAAAGGGACATCAACTAAGATTCGTTCAATATTTGTGACTTTCATAGACAATCTCCTCAATTAGATTCATTTGTTTGAGTGGATTGATGAGTATATAGTGAACTGACTTTAACAAAGTTCTAAAGACATGTCAAGATTAAGTTGTATCAAAGCAGAGCCATTCAGTTTTCCAAATAATACGATTTTCAATATTAAGCCTTCCTTTGTAGGAGTGTAGGAGCGACCTCTTATCCTGTAAAACTTGGTTCAGACTACATCGTAGGGGCGGGGTCTCCCCATCCATTCTTACAAATTAAAATAACTGTCACAGTGCAAAGAATTCACCATACAAATGAATTGTGAGATACGATACAGAAAGACTCTTGATCTGCATACATGGGTACACAGAAATAGGCACGGGATTAATCCGCACCTATAACATGAACCGTGATTAAGTTGATGTAATTTGGCGACTATTTGTCAGGACGATTGAATCGAAGCACTCCGTTTTGTCTTGTACCGATATAGAATGTATCATCGTCAATAGCAAAGGAGTCTGCCGTATGTGGTAATTTTGGAACAATCTGTTTCCATGTGTTAGTTTGGTTATCTACTTGATAGATACCACTATTATTCACGCCGTAAGCAGTTGCGTCATCAACAGCCATCCAGTCTATGATCAGTATTTCATCATCATCACCGTTGATGGCATGCCAAGTTTCTCCATCACTTGAACTCATAACCCCCATATTCGTCGAGACGTAAACAGTTGAATCTGCGAACATAATCTCTTTGAATAATCCCGGAAATACAAGGTTTTCGGTTACATCAGTCCAAGTGTCTCCACTATCTACAGATAAGAAGAGATCTCCGCCCCGTTTACCGGCATAAACTGTTTTACCAGATACAGCAAGTGTGAAACCCTTTCTTGCACTGATTGGTGAGTTTTCATCCTGGTCTTCCAAACCTGTGTCGTACCATGCTGTTTCACCAAAACGCCATCTGAAAAGTTTATGTCTGTATTCCATGAAAACGGTATCATCAGCAATCGTAAATGTTCCATTCGTCCTCAATTCCTCAGAAATACGTTCTTGTGCTGCATTCCACTGGTTCATCATTTTACCAATCTCGTCATTCCTCTGCTTCATCCCTTTGTCTGCATCAACCTTGTTCTTGAATACACCTATACGGTCTAACGCCTGCCTATGTTTTTTCTCCCATTCCGTGTGTAGAGTGGCTGTATCAAATTCTGGGACACCTTCAACAGGTAGGAACACTTTGTCATCATCAGAGAGACGAGAAAACTTGATACCATCAAGATCACTATTGCTTGCATATAGCATACCATCTGTTGACGCAACTTTCGTCTGGATTCCTATAAAATTAACATGGTCCTTAACCTTAATTAAACCTACGGATTCCCATGTTTCTCCACCGTCTACAGATTTGAGCATTTCTTCACGGGTTAGCGCGTAGAGAACGTTATTTACCACAATCAGATTAGGAACGTGGGAATTCACTATTCCATTCATAAATGGATGCCATGTGACACCTGAATCTGATGAACGTTTTATTCCACCGCGACCAAGACCGTATAAAGTGTTTTCGTCTAACGCTATGGCAGGAAAAATGCTGAACCTTCTTTGTTCCCATTCTGGAAAAATCCATGTTTTACCACCGTCTTTTGAGTGTAAACCGTAACCAGACAATATCAGTGTATCTCCGACTGTAACCACCTCAGAAGTTAATCCTAATGAATGATTACGTTTTTTCGGTGTAATATCTCTCCAGGAATCACCGAGGTCTGACGAAGAGAATACCGATGCGTGAGGAAGTATTACCTTCTGTTGTCTTGGACTAACGGTTGTTCCAACATAAATCTTATCTTGACCAACTGCTAATGATTTGATACCGTGTGATGTTGGCACAGGTAATTTTTCCCAGACATCGGTAAATCGGAAAAGTCCCATACTTGTTCCAATAAACAGGTTGTTGTCAAGAGCAAGTGCATCCCAGATTCGGAAAGCAAGTTGGTTATGGGCAAGTACATCCAAAGGACCGACAATGGGCTGAGAATTGGGATTGTCTACAGCATCGCGATTCGGACGGATCTTGGGATTGACCATCCCTGGGACATCACCCTGTATATCACGCAAGGTATCTCCTATAAATTCCCACACATTACCACCATCCTCAAAACGAAGTCGAAAGACATCTGTTTTAAGGACGAGGTACATTGCCGTATCTGTCGTAACTAATGCAACTGCACCTCCTAACGGACGTACACCGAGACTATCCCATGTCATACCGTTATCATTTGAGGCTATAAGTTCATTTGTAGTGAGAAGATATAACGTGTCATCGTGTTTAGCCATGGTCCCCTCAAATTCCTGATAGGGAGGGCTGATACCAACATGCATCCAACCATCTGCTTTTTCTGTGAGTTTGTATAATCCTGTTTTCGTAATTGCGTATAGTGATTGGTCAGACGCAAGATAGAGTTTGGCACTTATAACACCACCCGGTCCCTTTGTTTGAATCCATTGTGATTTGGCTGCAGGAAGGTCAGTCTCGTCTGCTTGTGCCGCTGCAATGAGAAATGATTCACCTTGAAATCCAATTTCACTGTTTTTTCCATTTGTATTGACTATTCCAATTTTGGTCAGAGGATCGGATTTATGCTCAAACTCTCGGACAACTGGTGCATCTACAAGTTCTATTGTCATTTCTGAAGTTGAATGTAAATTATATGGCTGCTGGAAACGCGATAATGCACGAGGTCCCATCCCCAACAACATGATAACCAAAATAACTGATGAGAATGAGAGACCCCACGGTATCCAAGGTTTGTGAACGGAAGGAGATGTGGGTTTAATACGGGCGATTTCATCCATGATGTTTTCTGTTATGGTAGGTTTCAACTGGAAGATGTCTGACACATCGTTAAGTAGGTGTTCATGTTTCTCTAATCGTTTACGTGCACGATATAGTCGACTCTTAATCGTATTCCCCGATACTCCCAAGAATTCACTTATCTTTTCACATGGCATTTCAGCTAAGTAGTGCAGTATTACGACAGTCCGCTCACTCTCAGGCAATTTCTGGAGTAACTGTTTAACAATTCCACGCTGGTTTTCAACAGTGTTTGCTTCAGTTCGTTCCGCTTCATATTGTAGATAGCAGTATTCCTCTATTTCAACCGTGGACATATCGCACAGTGAGGTAATCGGTTGTTTGTTCTTTCGGATCCATGCAATGCAGTGTCTCGTCGCGACGACGTATAACCATCCCGGAAAATGATATGGAGGTTTCAGACTCATTAACTTCTTATATACTTTCAGGAATATATCTTGTGTGATTTCCTCTGCAATATGGAAATCACCAATTTTCCGCCAGACCAAAGCATGAACCTGTTTTTGGTATCTTTTTACCAACACAGAAAACGCATTTTGGTCCCCTTCTAAAGTGTCTTGTATTAGGCTAATGTCACTTCTCTCCATGACTCTCCTCCCAATATAGTGCTTTTACAAGTTAATAACGCGTTTGTGAGACTTAAAGGTTGCATAAAATACATTATCAAGTCCGACAAGTATTATTTTTATTATTACATAAAGGAATAAGACAAGACTTCTGTCAATTTGGTAGAATAAACGAACGTAATGTGTTTATGTGAGGAAATGCGATTTATATGATAGAATCAGATGCAATAAATATATTGATTGATGTGGAATATTCCACGGAAAAGGTTGGTAGGTATTTTTCTATGTGGTGAACGACAGTTTTATGAGAACTATTTTGATTGAAGGTAATGTTCACAGAAAGGGAGCGCATCGAACGCACCCTTTCAACATTTGACATTCTCTTATTTACAACATAGATTTGAAATAAAGTTTATAGCAGTCCTAACAATATTCTGATTTGACATAAGAGGACAAAAATGTTATGTTGTATCAAAGTATTAGTTGTTTTCTGCACCCTCATTGATCCAATCAATGAATAGTTGAATTTGGTCTGCATTTAGAGGTGGACCGAGAGGAGGCATTCCACCACCATCAATCCGTTTTACTACAAGACTTTCTTCACCATCTTCAGCAACGAAAGCAGCACCACTATTACCACCATTCTTGAAGTTGTCATAGGAAGTGAGGTTTAGTCCGCCTGAGGCAGCAGCATCGTGACATCCACCAAGTGCACATGTCTGTTCAAGAACGGGATTAATGTCATCCTTAAATGATACCATAGGAGCAGGTGGTGGTTCTGGATCTGTAGGTGGTTCCACTGGATCAGGTGTTACAGGGTCTGGATCAGTCGTATTATCTCCATTTCCCGTGACCATTTCCGTAGGAGAATCTCCTTCGTCCCCACAACCGGTTATGAAACCAGCAGTGAGTATAAAACAGACAGTAAATATTAAAAGAAAAACTGAGGAAAAACTATTTAATTTTAAACGCATCAAATTTTACTCCTTCAAAAGTAAGGTATTATATTCCTATTTAGCATACCAACAATTGGAGAATATGTCAAATGAAAATATTGATTAACTCGGATATAACCACAGAGCAACAGCAACAGATACAAGCCGTTTCTGACACAATTGAGATTGTAAATCCTCAAAATTCAGATGACGCGCTGCACGAAATTGTAGATACAGACATAGTATTTGGCGGATTTAACCGAAAGCTTTTTGAACACGCCAAACAACTTAAGTGGGTGCAGGTATGGGCTGCGGGAGTTGATGGCATACTATTTCCTGAATTTGTAGAGAGCAATGTTATTTTAACGAGTGCGAAAGGATTTGTTGGAACACATCTTGCAGATCAAGCATGGGCATTAATTCTCGGTATAATTCGAGGCGTTGGTCGTTCAGCACGAGAACGGACTTGGGACAACAAGATGTCTATCCGATCAGCAGCATGGGAACTTGGAGAACGAACACTTGGAATTGTCGGTTTGGGTGGAACAGGAATTGAAGTTGCACGGCGAGCACAAGGGTTTGAAATGCGTGTTATTGCTGTTGATCCTGAACCAATTGAAGCACCAACTTTTGTTCATGAAGTCTGGAAGATGGATAGATTCCATGATTTACTTGCAGAGTCTGATATTATGTGTATTTGTGCCCCGTTGACTCCAGAAACAGAGTGTATGTTTGATGATACTGCGTTCGAAAAAATGCAGTCCCATGCCTTGCTTATCAATGTCACACGGGGAAAAATAGTTGATGGACCGGCACTAATCCGCGCATTAGATAAAGGACTCATCGGCGGTGCAGGATTAGATGTTACACCTGAAGAACCATTACCAGCAGATAATCCGTTATGGAACATGTCGAATGTAATTATTACACCACACGTTGCTGGCGGATCACCTATTAGAATGGATAGAACGGTCGCTCTATTCTGTGATAATCTGGAACGGTTTCTCGTTGGAAAACCATTGTTAAGCGTGATTGATAAAAGAAAGGGATATTAGGTTTGGAATCAACATCAATTCAAGATGCGAAATTAACGTGAGTTTGATAATAGATATATGAGCTTCATTTTCCATAAAATGTTATTCTCATAAGTTGGGTAGGTGCGGTTTCCTAACCGTACCATAAGCATCAATTTTAGGAGGAGATACGTTTGTAGTCGCGCAATTCATTGCGTCTCGGACATTCCGTAGGGGCGAGGTCGCCTCGCCCGCATGCTCACATACAGTCTTAAAGCCCAGAGGGCGATAAGTGTATAGTACTTGATCCTGCTAATAACAAGCCCCGACAAATGCCAGATGCGCAATTATTGTACCAATACAAAACAGAACATACTCAATTTTTTGGTCAGTATCAGAGATAACTACAAGGCAAGTATCTATTAATACTATTTTCAATCCGCATCTGCAATCTTTACAAGTTGTTTACCGATGTTACCGCCTTTAAGCATGCTAATAAATGCAGATGGTGCATTTTCAATACCACCCTCAGCAATTGTCTCTCTGTATTTCAATTTTCCTTGTTGAACCCATTCTGCCATTTGGATAAGAGCATCTGCATATCTATCAGAAAAATCAGAGGCCAAGAAACCCTCTATCCTCGCACGTTTTGTTATCATATGCCAAAGGAAACGAGGTCCAGTCTCAGGATTTTCCAAGTTATATTGTGAAATCTGTCCACATATAACAACACGTCCCTTCAAACGTAAATTCGGGAAAACTGCATCAGTGATGCTTCCACCAACGTTGTCAAAATATACATCTATTCCGTCAGGGAACAGTTCTGATAACTTAGCATAATAGTCTGTCACGTTTTTATAGTTGAATGCCGCATCAAACCCAAGTTCGTCAAGAATGTACGCTATCTTTTCATCAGTCCCTGCAGATCCTACAACTCTACATCCTTTAATCTTTGCTATCTGACCAACGACTGAACCGACAGCACCTGCAGCACCAGAGACAAACACTGACTCACCTTTTTGTAGCTTTCCTACTTCAAGAAGACCGAAGTATGCTGTTAACCCCGGCATTCCAAGTATACCAACACCTGTTGAAATAGGGGCAATGGACGGATCTATTTTCCGTAATCCGTCTCCACCTGAAACACCGTATTCCTGCCAACCGATATGTGCGTTGACAATATCTCCGACCTGAAATTCGGAATGTCTTGATTCAACAACCTGTGCGACAACTCCACCAACCATTACTTCGTTGAATTCAACATTGGCAGCATAAGAACGGACTTGATTCATCCTGCCACGCATATACGGGTCAACTGATAGGTAGATAGTTTTTAATAGAACTTGACCATCTTCAGGTGTTGGAATGGGAGTTTCTATCAACTTGAAATCTGTTTCTTTTGGGTAACCAACTGGTCTGGCAGCTAAAGTTATTTGACGATTCATAAATTAACTCCTTTCATTTATTTGGACACGATCTTCCCCGTGAATACCAATCAGATGATGTTCTGTAGAATCCCAGTTAAGAACCTTAACAATAGGCAAGATGACACGAACAGCCAAACCGATACGTCTTTTATTTGACCGGTTTGCTTCTGAATGGTGAAGTGTCCGCTCATTAAAGAGGACAAATTCACCGGGTTGCATCTCCAGACTGACATGATTGTTTGTATCAATATAATTCAGATCCCCCATTTGACCAAATGCCATATCAGATGTTGCTTTTACATGCGGGATAACTTTCTTATGTGACCCTGGTACTATCTGTAGACAACTATTTTCCAGTGTTGCTGAGTCTACTGCAATCCATGCGGAAATAATGATGGGTGGTTCAAGAGGCCAATAGTTGAAATCCTGATGCCACGGAATCTCTTTTGCCCCAGGTTCTTTGACAAAAAAGTTTGTTCGCCATAAAAGCAAGTCAGGACCATAAAGAGATGCCATTCGTGTTACTATACTCGGATGTGTTGCGAGGTTATGAATTAACGGAAAATCAAGATGCCTATTATGTACCCTATTTTTATGATCAGGTGCATCAGTTTCCAGTATCTTCTCTATCTCAGGTTGTTTTTCTTGCATTTCTTCGGGACTACAGAGAGCGTAAGGACCGAGGTAACCTTGTTGACGGAATTGATCAGTCTCTTCCAAACTCAATTGATATTCTGTGTTATGCATTTTATTCCTTTCAATAATAATATGTGAAATAGTTCTAAATTACCACGAAAATATGACTGGTATAGATAGTTGTTTTAGGAGGTTAGGATTCTCCTAATTATTGCCTGTTTATCTGTTTTACCGACACTTGTTTTCGGTATTTCATCAACATATACAAATCTATCTGGAATCCAGAAATTAGGGAATTCGTTAGCCAAGTGTTGTTTCAATATTTCAGTTATGTTTTCATCAGTATTGTTTGCAAGGACTATGACAGCAATTGGTCGTTCACCCCACTGGTCGTTTGGTACACCAATGACTACTGCTTCAATTACTTGTGGATGAATAGAAAGACAGGTTTCTAATTGAACAGTAGAAATTGATTCCCCTCCACTGCGAATAAGTGATTTCATACGGTCAACTATCTGGACATATCCTTCAGAGTTGATAGTCGCGAGGTCTCCGGTTCTCAACCATCCATCTTCTGTAAAATGTTCCAATGATGGTTCAGTATTATAATAGCTGCTTACTGTCCAAGGACTCCTAACTTGTAACTCACCCACAGAAATTCCATTCCAAGGGAGAATGTTCTGGGTTCCATTCATCAATCGTATCTGAACTCCCGGTATTGGTCTACCTTGCATTGCTTTTATTTTCAACTTTTCCTCATCAGAATGTTTTTCATGTGCTTTGCGAAGTCTACATAACGTTCCTGTAGGGGACATTTCTGTCATTCCCCATGCATGACGGACTTCAATCCCAAGTTCTTTCTCAAACACTTCAATTAGAGAAATAGGCATAGTTTCTCCGCCTACTATTATCTTATTCAAAGTGTTGATTTCATGCTTTCTACTTATCATTTCAGGTAAATGCTTTTTCCAAACTGTAGGAACACCAGCAGCGACCGTAACACCAGTTTCACAGATTAGGTTAACTATCTGTTCTCGATTGGTTCCGTGTAATACCAGTTCTGCACCAGATAACATTGTTGCATAAGGAAGCCCCCACGCCATGACGTGGTACATTGGAACAAGCGGCATCACGACATCTGACTCGGTTAATCCAAACACATCCGCATGATTCACAGCCATTGTATGTAGGTACATTGACCGATGTGTGTAAAGGACACCCTTCGGTTCACCATTCGTACCACTTGTATAGCACAATGCCATTGCACAGTTTTCATCTTGAATACCGGTGGAATAATCACAATCTTTCTCAGAAATAAACTGTTCATATTTAAGAAATGAGTCTTTATTGTTTATTTTTTGGTTTGTATTATCTATTAAAATAGCATGTCTAAATCCTATCTCATTTTGCAGATGTGCAAATTGATCTGCATATATATTATCCACAAAAATTATGTTGTTCTCTGCTTCCTTGACTATTTTTTCTAACTGTTTTGGACTAAGCTGTACATTCAAAGGATGTATGATTGCACCGATGTTAGGAATTGCATAATAGAGTTCTAAGTGCTGAAATGTATTAGAAACGAAAGTTGCTATTCTATCACTTGGATTTATACCCAACGATTTGGTTGCGTTGGACAGTTGATTGACACGACGTTGTAAAGTGGTGTAGTTATATCTGTGTATCTTTCCATTTGGTAATAATGTATGAACATGTTTATCTCCGTGGATGTTAGATGCATGATCTAAAATCTGACCAATTGTCATAGGAGTGTTCATCATAGAACCAAACATATTATCTCTTCCAGAATTAAAAGCTGTATTTGTAGTTTTTCTTCTGATTCCAGCAATGCTATTAATATCAATACTATCTTAGTTTAACATATATGCATAGATTGTTGTCATAAAAACATCATCAATAACAACGATAGGTGCGGTTTCCTAATCCCACAATTCATTGTGCCTCGGACATTATCGTAGGGGCGAGGTCGCCTCGCCTATCCTTGCCCATCCCTCTACCTCTTATCCTGAAAATCCTATAATCCTGAAAATCCCGGTTCAGACAATTCTAAAAACTGAAATATACATCAAACATACATGAAACATATTGTTCCATACGCCACAAAACCTTCCATCCCCTCCCACCACCTGTTATAATACTACCACTATGAAAAACAGAAACCCACTACACCCCACATTCACAACAAAAACCGCCACCCGTCACCCAAAAAACATCCACCAAAAAACGACCATAACCGAGCAAATAAAAAACGCACAAAAAATGAAAAACTCAGAATTTTCAAAAACCCATATAAACCCAGTCCCATACTGGCATAACCCCAAATATAAAAACGCACAAATGTGCGAAAAACACCCGTTTTTTGTGCGTTTTTAGAAGGAGCAAATAACCGATGTATTTATAAGAGAAGCACAAACAATTCGCCGTCAAATCTTATGCACAATTCATGACACGCAAACAAGTCGCAACCTATGTTAACCTCACAATAACCATATTAAAATAATCATCAAAACAACAAACCAGCCATGAACTATAACGGAGATTTATAACACGAAGTATATTTATTTGCATTCTATATAAGAATAAGTCATAATTATTATCAATATTTTATTGAATGAACGATGAATTTCAGTGATTCATTTGTAAAATATTTAAAATATACAAGGAAAATCCTAAGGAGCAATTTAATGCAAATTTCGGAGAATAGTAGGTATTACTGGATTGTTGTCATACTTTTTTTAGGTATCGTTTCAGTATTGCCATTAACAACATACGCTGATTCACTAAAAGTGACAGTTCAGGATCAAAACGGAAATGCCATTTCCTCAGCAACAGTGCTAATTGGTGGTGAAGAACGGAAAACAGATGATGACGGTGAAACAACATTCCGTGATATAACTGGATCACAATCTGTTGAGATTACTGCACTCGGCTATGCAAGTAGTCGTGTAAATGTAACTGCTGGTCAGGAAGAATTAACGATTATGCTTGCACCGATTCAAACCGTAGAAACAGTCGTTGTGGTAGGTACACGGAGTATTGGTCGTCAAGCTTTACAAGCACCTGTTCCGATTGAAGTTGTGGAAAAAAAACAACTTAGTTTAACCGGACAATCTGAAACAGGTCGCATACTACAAATGTTAGTACCCTCCTTCAATTTTTCCAGTTCATCAATTAGTGATGGGACAGATGCGTTACGTCCTGCCACGTTACGGGGATTGGGTCCTGACCAAACATTAGTACTCGTCAACGGGAAACGTCGTCATAAAAGTGCACTACTACACATTAATACATCAGTAGGACGTGGAACAGCAGGAACTGACTTCAATGCAATTCCATCTTCAGCAATTAAACGGATTGAGGTGTTACGTGATGGTGCCGCTGCACAATACGGTTCCGATGCTATTGCTGGTGTCATCAACATTGTGTTGAAAGACGATGTTGACACAGGTGACGCTAACTTTTATTGGGGACAAACCTATGAAGGCGATGGTGATACTTGGATCGGTAATGCAAATTACGGCATGAAGGTAGGAGATGACGGTTATATCAATCTGACAGCAGAATGGCGTGATAGATACCGTACCAACCGTGCTGGTCTTTCAGGTAATATACAGTATGACTTGCAAGAAGCAGGACCAAACGAACCGATGGCGATTATCAATGGTGAGAAACAAGAAGGTATGAAGTTTGACTCACGCGAATATACTTTTGACCGTCAAAACTTCCGTATCGGTGATGCTGATTCAACACAAAAAGTCGGGTTTTACAACTTCGGTCTACCAATTTTTGGGAATATGGAGTTGTATTCGTTTGGTGGATATTCCACACGACAGAATAATAGTGCAGGATTCTACCGTAGAGCCAACCAACCGGCACGGACGGTTACTGATGTCTATCCTGATGGTTTCTTACCTGAAATCAATACAGGTATAGAAGATGTCTCACTTGCCTTGGGTGTGGATTGGACACATGAAGGAACAGATATGAATGTTGATGTAAGCGTTAATCACGGATTGAATACATTTGACTTTTTCATTTCTAACTCAATGAACGCGTCTTATGGGGCAGCAAGTCCTACCTCTGCAGATGCTGGTGGATTTGAATTATCACAGACCGCCTTTAATTTAGACGTTACATATCCCCTTGAGTATCAATCTTCACTCATCAATTTAGCAGGTGGCGTTGAATTTCGTCGTGAAGGATATGGCATTCACGCAGGCGAACCTGTTTCTTGGATTAACGCTGGACTTGGGGCTGATGGAGCTGCATCAGGTATCCAAGTCTTCCCAGGATTTCGTCCTAATCAAGAGACAGACGAAAATCGCACCAATATTGCAGGATACGTAGACTTTGAATCGTATCTGAGTGGTGAACCCGGTAGTGGTCTTCTTGTCGGTGCAGCGATCCGCGGGGAACAGTATAGCGACTTTGGCGCAACTGTAACTGGAAAAGCAACTGCACGATACGACCTAACATCACAATTTGCTTTACGTGCAGCGGGTAGTACAGGTTTTCGCGCCCCATCATTGCAACAACTCTATTTCAATAATATCAGTACACAATTCAAGATAGACGCTGATGATATTGATGGTGACGGTGATACGGATGAACTGATTCCGCTTGAAGTTGGGACATTCCGCAATGACAGTGAAGCCGCACGAGCACTCGGTATTCCAGAACTAAAAGAGGAAATAGCGTTTAATGTATCTGGCGGTGTCGTGTTGAAACCAATAGATAAATTATGGGTCAGTGTAGATGGATTTCTAATTCAGATTGACGATCGAATTGTCTTGAGTGGAAGTTTCAGTGCAGAAAGTGTTCCAGAATTAGTTGAAGCGGGTGCAAACAGTGCACAGGTCTTCACGAATGTTGCACAGACACGCACAACTGGTGTTGATGTAGCAGCAGGTTATTTACACGCATTTGAAAACGAATCACTTCTGAATTTGAAAGTTGCTTTAACCTTTGCTGATACAGAAGTTATCGGAGATGTTGAAGCACCTGAAATACTGATTGGTCTTGAAGATACACTCTTCCCATCTCAGGAACGTTCCATGATTGAAGAGTGGCAACCGAATACTCGTATTAACCTTAATGCGGATTACATTATCGGTGATCTTACAATTGGTGGGGCATTGCGTTATTTCGGAACTTATACAGTGCAAGAAGGTAGTGGAGATGATCCTGCCCGTCAAGAGTATAGTGGAAAATGGGTGACTGACATTCAAACAAATTATCAGTTGAATGAAGGACTTTCTCTCACCATCGGTGCAAACAACTTGTTGGATCAGGTCCCTGATGAAAACGAGATTGGACAATCTCGTGGCGGTAAACTGGAAGACAGTTCAGGCACAGTCATTGTCGACTCACCAGGTGTATTCACCTATTCCAGAAGATCTGCCCCGTTTGGTTTCAACGGTGGACTGTATTACGCGAAGTTGACATATAGCTTCTAAACATTCCAACACTTAGCGTTATCCAGTTTATCAACGGATTGAACTGGATAACGCTTTTTTGTTCCGCATTTTCCTAAAAATTGAAAAAATGGTAGATTCTATTGATAGAAATTTGACATACTCCCAAGCCTAAAGGCATGGGATTCTTCTATCATCAAAGACAGCCTGCCGTAGCAGGTGTTACGTCTTCTCCTGAAAAGGTTGATGCCCCAACCTTATGAATATTTATAGCAGCGTTTATATCTCGGTCA
>JAJEAG010000054.1 GCA_022824265.1 Candidatus Poribacteria bacterium
CGACGGGCAGCTTCGGCTTTTTTCCCGCCAGCTTCAATAAAATCTAAAACGCGTTTACGTAAATCTGTTGAATATGCCATAATAGATACATTCTATAACAAAATACAAAAAATGTCTCTTTAATTCTGATGGTCACTATAAAAACAATTGAACCCGACGAATCTGAAGAAGAAAAGGAAACTGGTGAAACAGAAAAAGATGAACCCAGGTCTGTTGACGCAAAATCAAAATTCGTTTTGACGTGGGCAAGGATAAAAAGAATAGATTAGGGAATTGAGCCATCCCAGCAAAACGCAAGGAGAAACTATGTTCAAAGTCAAATATTTCCCATCAAAGTTAATTATTGTCCTGCTACTTTTGTTGGTTCTCATGATATCCCAAACAGTATATGCCGCAGATAAGTTTATTGTCAGAGTAATATATTTCAAACCTCAAGGGACAGACCCCGTAAACCATGAGAAATACAACAAAATAATCAAAGATATACACGAGTTTTTTAGAACGGAGATGATCAGACTTGGCTACGGAGATAAGACCTTCAGGATTGAAACAGATGACAATGATGATGTGATCATTCACACTGTCAATGGAAGGCATGCAGGAGAACACTACACTGGCGAAATCTTTAACGCATACTATCAGAAAATAAGCAAAGAGATTCCATTTGCGATAAACAACACTACAAATAGAAAACAGCAGGATAATATCTATATTATCATTGTAGGTGGTGTTGAGATAGTAAATGATGGATTAGGATCTCCTTGGGGTGGCGGCTGGACTTTCTCCGTTGCAACCGGTGGATCTGTAGCAATCAACGAAAACTTTGAAAAATTTTATCCTCATCATCTCTCATCAATAATAGCACATGAACTTGCCCATTCCTTTGGATTGTTCCATAACATTTTTGATGATTCATTGATGGGATCATTACCATTTGGTGGTCCTTCATACATTACGGATTTTGAAGCACGATTGCTAAACAAACATCACTTATTCAGCGATGTTCATGTACTCAATACTCACCCAGAAATCATAGGCAATTTATCTTCACAAGCAATCGGAATGGACTTTGTAAGATTTGAAATACAGGTAAAAGGTAATGCTGATCTATATCACTGCCAAGTTCATGAGGGACAAAATTACGTAGGCAGTGATAGCCTTGAAGGTAGAAATGACGTAGTTCAAGTCGACGTTCCACGGAACTTTATTGCTAACGGTAATAACCTATATTTTACGATTTATGATGTAAATGGGAACAATGTTAGAAAACGATTTGACAGCATCCAATTACCAGAACCTATACTTGGAAATGATAGCACATTCAAATTCTTAACCCTCAGAGACAAACATCCTGATTCTATAACTCCGATCAATAATGAATTAGAATGGGTAGGATGGGAAAATGCGGGTAGTTTTGAGAAAAAACCTAACGGGGTTGCTCAAAAACTGCCTGCTTGGTATATCCATGTGCCCAAACTGGATGAATGGGATAGTTGGTTCTATTCGCACGCTATAAGTCGTTTAGTCTATGATGTCAGTGCCGAAGAATATAATAGATTTGATGCACATTTCTATCTTCCAAATCCATGCGATGGAAACGCAGACGTTAAAGTTATATGTTTAGCCGATGATGTAGAAATATACCAATCAGAAGTATTACGATCACCTGCAGCACAAAACAAACATTTTCAGGTAGATATTCCTGAAAACACCAAAACGTTTACTATACAAGTTACCGATGCAGGTGATGGAATAGGGTGTGATCATTTTGTATTTGGAGAAGCGAAAGTATCAATTATAGATGATGAACCTGAACCCAATCTTGATGCTGATGAAATGGTAGATAATATATTAGACGACCTGATTTGCGAGGATTGTGTCCCAGACACAGATATAGAAATAAACAGAGAAAATGAGGAAAATCTGGGAATAGACCCTAAAAACAAACTCACAACAATATGGGCAACAATCAAGGTAAAGTAATTAATTTAACACACAACTGTTATTTGATACTACACATCGCAATAGCAGTTGTATAATAATTTAAGCAACGCAAAAATAGGATTTTGGGAAACCGATTCTTTGAGTTTGATATCAGAAGGATAATCCCTTCCAATAATATGGATGCGTGATAATTGAGTGCCTTTGTCCATTTAAAATGAAGTATAGACAAAAAATGCGAATTCTGTTATTATTGCGATACGGTTTCATTTTGACGTTGATCTTCTTATGCAACATTGTGATTGATACTGCTTTTTGTCAACCACCGGTTACGATTGCGTTTGCTTCTAATATTGACGGAAACTGGGAGATTTATCTAACAGATTCCGATGGGAAGATACCAGTCAATCTCACGCTAAATCCAGCAGCGGATTACTACCCAACGTGGTCACCCGATGGTACTGAGATTGCATTTTTCTCAAGACGCGATGATAACCACGAACTTTATGTGATGCGTGCTGATGGTACGAATCAGCGAAGGTTGACACATCACCCAGCAACCGACAAAGCCCCATCATGGGCACCGAATGGTAAATATCTGGCTTTTAGTTCTAATCGTGAAGGTCATTACAATATCTACATTTTAGAGCTAAATAGCGGTGTGATAAAAAATATCACCAAAAACGAGTTTGAAGACGGTATACCTATTTGGTCACCAGATGGAACATATTTGGTTTTTCACTCACAACGTGAGTTAAATTGGGACATATACACTATTGATGTTACAACCCGCGAAGAACAACGATTGACACATCAACCGTTGATGGATACTTACCCAACGTGGTCGCCTGATGGTCGTTATATTTTATATGCTTCTATGCGACAAGATGTGGATCAAGCGGATTTCGACCTATACTTGATGGATGCTGAAGATGGTGGAAACAAAAAAGCATTGACTGATACACCGACAGATGAGGCAGTTCCATCGTGGTCACCTGATGGTCGTATGATTGCATTTCAATCTGAACAGGATGCGCGATGGGTAATTCATCTAATGAATGCAGACGGAAGTGAACGTCGTGAACTTATTGACAATGATGCTTGGGCAGCACAACCGAAATGGCAGGTTCGTCCTGCAGGACTATCTATTGAACCCTCATTTTCACAATATCAGCAATGGGGTAAACTTAAGACTCCGTACGAAGTCATCAATAACTAAAAATGAATAAACGGCGCGTAATTCGTGCCGATACATAATACAAGGAGATATTTATATGCGTAACATGATGTATGTTTTGGGCATGTTATTAATAGTCGGTATACTAATGGTGAACGGTGTTAGTTATAGTTTTGATAGAGCAATTGAAGCAGAGATGGCTGACACAATTGAAGAGCCAATGGTAGTCGCAGAAGATGATGGAGCATCTGACGGTAAGTATGTTTGGATGGAAGGTGAACCATTAACAGGTGGTGGTGACCAAGGTTGGATAGAATTCAAGATTGATATTCCAACGGCAGGCACTTATGCGTTGTGGGGACATGTGTTCGTGTGGGATGGAAACAGCGACTCTTTCTGGGTGACGTGGCAACCAGCGGATCCAGATGAAGATGCACAAGTCACGAAGAATACAGAATACCGTTGGAGTATCGGTACAAAAAATGCGTGGCACTGGGATCGTATCAATCATTGGTTAGATGGTGGAACATTTGACCGGGAATGGGATCTTCCCGCTGGGGAATCAACGTTGCGTATTGCTGTCAGAGAAGATGCGGCAAAAATAGATGTTGTATTTATTACTGACAATCTTTCCGATAATGTAGATGAAGTTAACCCTCGTTTTCCTGGACCAGAGGATGTTACGCCAGTTGAACCTCAAGCAAAACTCACAACAACGTGGGGGAAGCTCAAATCGCAAAGGTAAGTAATTTGTAACGTGAGTTTGATAAATCAGATTATTGGACTTATGGCAGAATGCGCGTTTGGTATTCTGCATTGGTTGGGAAACCGAACCTACCACGGAGTGTGAACATATTTATAGAAAGGAGTTAACATGAAATACGGTATTTTTGTTTTTTCAATGCTTATTGTTTCAGTATTTGTTTTGACATCAGTTAGTCTTTCTGCGGATTTTGAACTTGCACTTGAAGCAGAATTAGCGAATACTATTCAAGCCCCTATGGTAATTGCGGAAGATGAACAGACATCAGATGGTAAATATGTCTGGATGGAAGGCGAACCATTAACAGGTGGCGGGGATCAAGGTTGGGTAGAATTCATTATCAACCTTCCCGATGATGGGAAGTATGCCCTATGGGCACATACTTTTGCTTGGGACGGCAACAGTGATTCGTTTTGGGTAACTTGGCAACCCTCTGATCCAGACGAAAATCCTCAAGTCACAAAAAATACCGAATACCGTTGGAGTATCGGTACAAAAAATGCATGGCATTGGGATCGTATCAATCACTGGTTAGATGCTGGAACATTTGATCGGGAATGGGATTTTGATGAGGAAGGTGAAACTGTTCTACGTATTTGGACGCGTGAAGATGCTTCAAAATTAGATGCGATTTTTGTGACTTCAAATACGAACGCTGGGACTCCAGAACAAGCAAAAGTTCGTTTGCCAACAGAAGAGGATAGGGAGAGACAAGTTCAGGGATTATCCGTTGAAGCGAAGGACAAATTGACCACCACGTGGGGCTCACTGAAGAAGACGTATCGCTAAGAAAAGTTGAAAATGACCTGTTCCAACTTGATAATCTATATGGAAATGCACCCCACTTTATGTAATCTAATGATGTTTGATTAAGGAAAAGGGCTTTAGGAGTCCTTTTCCTTATGTAACGATTGTTTATGAAATAGTAGGTCTGTTCACGATAGTGATGAATTTCCCATTTGTCAAACCCACGTTCAATTTGTATGATCCGTTCAGTGGGTCCGAGTTTTGATTGTACTATTTCTGCAGCTTGTTTGTCTCGCTTAACAAGTGTATGTGTCAAAAATGCAACGCCTGATAGAATTCCTGCTAAAGCGAGTTTCCCTCTGAGTTTAACAGATAAACCCTCCGCAGATAAACTTAAATTCCAGATTAAACAAACTATAAGGATAATACTTATCAATTTCTTTACTTTCATGGTAAAAATTGGCAAAATACTTACGTTTTTGTGTGTTAAACTTGACAAAAAAGGAATTAGTGGGTATCCTAATAAGAATAAAGAAGACCCGCTATGATAATAGATGCGTTCTCATCCGTTTAATGTATAGTTTCCGATTTGACAATTCTGTATTCGGTTGCATGCAGTAGTGATGAACGAAATGAACTTTCAACATTTGATTAGCGAATTACTTGGAGTGTGATTAGCATGGATCCTACGGGAAAAACTCCCCCAGTGGAAAATGCGCAAAATTACAGTACAGAACTTTCCCTTGAAGACGTTAAGAATGAACTATATAACCGACACCACCCGAGTTTAACATCTCTTGACATAGAAGTCCACGCAAAAACGATACATAAGATACGAACTTTGAAGCAGAAACATGACGTTGTGATGTTAGGACACAACTATATGGAACCTCTGGTTTTTGGACTCTCCGACAAAGAAGAACAAGGAGATTCCCTTGGACTAAGTATGTTTGCTGCAAAGACAGAAGCCCCCTATCTCATCTTTAATGGTGTGCCGTTCATGGCGGAAACCGCTAAAATCCTGAGTCCAGACAAAACCGTATTAGTAGCGGATAAGACAGCAGGATGCTCACTCGCCGATAACTTCGGTGCTGAAGATGTGAGAAAATTAAAAGAACTTTATCCTGGTGCCCCTGTTATGATTTATGTCAATAGTTACGCCGATGCAAAAGCGGAATCTGACATTTGTTGTACATCTGCGAATGCAGCCCATATTGCTAAATCCATGCCGGGTGATACATTAATTTTCGTTCCAGATATTTTCTTCGCACAGAATTTGGAAGAAGAACTAAAGGGTGAAAAAAATGTTGTTTATCCGGGTAAAGACAACACTGCACGCGGTGCGGTGTGTGAAGTGCACGAAAGATTTACACTGTCTGATCTGCTTGCGATACGTGAATCCTTTGAGATTCCAAAAGATCATCCGAAACGGAAATTATACGCACATTGGGAATGCCGTCCAAATGTTCTAAAGGAAGCGGATTTCTACGGCAGTACTAGTCAGATCATGAAAGATATTGCCTCCCGTGTAGCAGATGATAAGTTAGAACGCGCATTTGTCGCCTCGGAGTGTGAATTAACCTCAAATTTAGCACAGGAATTTCCGAAAGTGCAATTCTGGACTGCATGTTCGGTACGGTGTTCACACATGGCAAAAGTGCGATTAGATAAGATTGCGAACATATTAGAAGCAATTGATAACGGTGAAGACCTTGATGAATATGAGGTCACATTGGACCCAGAAGTAATTGACAAAGCACGTTTACCAATTGAGCGCATGCTTGAAGCGAGTGTATAGCGATAAATAGATATAAATGTTATTAAAAATGTAATGCGAGGTATGATTTACATCATGCCTCGCATTTTGTTTTTCGTTGTAATATCATAACAAACTATGATTAAAACCTTGTGATAACGGAAATTCGGTGTGAATGTCCAAGATCTGCATCAGGGACGAAAGCATAATCAAATTGGAAATCAATGTTTGATAACGAGTCCAGTCCTTTCTTCCGAACACCGAAACCGATAGCTAATCCGTTGCTTGGGTTATCATTTTGACTGATACGGTATCCGACGCGTGCAGCGACAATATCGTAGAACCACCTTTCAACACCGATGTGGAAACTGGGATATGCATCAATAAGGGGTAGATTCACGTCAGCAACCAATGTCCATAAATCACGTGGTGGCATTGCTTGTTCTGCCCCTGCTTCAACTTGGTTCCAAATTCTGTATGCGAGTCCAACGCGCAGTGCCATCGGTAGTTTATCATTAGGAAGATCTTCATCACGGTCCGATGCTTCAAAGATCAACCCAGCATTTTGCATGGCGATTCCGATGCCGAGATGATTATCCAGCATCCGCAAAATTACTCCGATATCCGCTGCAGCACCGTATACATTTTGAATATCCAATTGTTGTGAGATAAACTTTGCAGTGCCACCGACTGAAGCGTTTGTGCCAAGTGGATAAGCGAGAGATAAACCCGTTGCGAATCCACCTATTGTTACAGTGCTATCCGGTTCAAGTGTTGCGCCTGTACGTCGTTCAATTTCAGGGAAACTTCCAACCAAACTTGCCCCCCACACGATTTTATTAGTGCGTTGTGCATATCCAATTGATTGACTGCTGATATCAGCAATCCAGAAGTGCTGCATTGCAGTGAGTTCTCGCGTATGAACAGAAGTTAATCCTGCGGGGTTCCAAAAGATGGTGTTAATGTCGTTTGCCAGCCCAGCGAACGCACCCCCCATGCCGACAGGTCTACTTCCCGGTTCGAATTTGAGAAAAGCTGCACCAGCCGTGCCGGCACCGTCATGGGGATCAGCATAACTCAGAATACTGCTAAACAGTAAGGTTATGGTTAGAACTACTACAACTACACATTTGTGCATTATCTGTCTCCTTTATCGGTTTATCCGTATTTTGAAGCCTTAGTCAACGACAAGTATTTTGCCGACAGCATTTGCGCGATTTCCTGCTCCATTGACTGCTTCTAAACGGAACACGTAAAGGCCGCGCGCTACAGGGGTTCCAGCTTGGTTTTTCAATTTCCAATTTATCTGCGTATCATTCCGTTCCCCTGGGATAATATTGGTATATGTATTTGAGTAAACGAGGTCACCGCCCCAGTCATAAATATACAGTATCAATTTAACTTTTTCTTCTGCAGCGGCATTTAAGTCAAACGAGATAAATGCGCTATCGCCTTTAGAGTGGCGCACTGGATTCGGGTATACGAAAGTATTACCGTTGAATGAGAAAGAAACCGACATTGTATACTCACCGACATCATATACAGCGAAGTTTCCAGCTTTATCAGTAACGCGTATATCTATATCATATTCACCCGATCTCGCTGGTAAAAAGTCTATGGACCATCGACTCCATGGTTGCTGCTGTGCCCCGCTTTCATCGGTAGCGAGAACAGGTTCAATAGGTTGTCCATCAGGACCTGTGCCAACGATTTCCACTAACCATACACCGGATGCTGGTACTGGAACTTCACTTTCTCCTTGTGGACCGGCTCTACGTACACCTTGTGGGTCGGCAGCTGTTCCTTCTAAGGTGAGTTCTTCATCTGTGAATTCAGTTTTTCCGCCATCATTGGTAACAACGGCAGTTGGATCTGTTGTTTCATAGAGGAACTCAGTTGTGATTGAATCGTTCGGTGAAAATCCGAGTTGTTCAGTATCATTTCCAACGGCAGTGATGATAATTTGATAGTTGCCTTCAACATTCAACCCATCCGATGTGAAAAGGATCGTATCCACACCGTTACGTCGGGTTGTTCCAGTAATCTCTTGACCGTTGGGATTTCGTATAACAATACTGGACTGAGACAAATTGACACCTAATCCTGTGTCAGAGATACTTGCTTGGATAGTAACACCACCAGATGTTGAAATGGAACTTGGGTAATCCTCAGCATCAATATCAGTCAGCAGTGGTATATCATTGATTAGCAGCGAGTTAGGATCAATCACTGGTGGACTTGTGTCGTAAGTAAATTCCTCTTCGTAGGTTTCATCTCCGTTTCCTGCTTTGTCTATAGGCGTGACAGAAACTCGATATTTCCCATCGTTAGAACCGTCGTCTGCGAGTGGAACTTTCAAACTAAATATAATATAAGATTGTTCGCCTTCTACATAAGACAATTTACCGGGTATTTCAGTTGGATCCGGTGATAACCGTTCAAAGGTCACCCAATCTTCATCAAGGTTTTCCCAATCAATACCAGATACTTTATCTGTGAGGTCTAACTGGATTTTAGTAAGTGAATTATTAACCTGAGCTTCTACTACGATGGGTTGAATCCCCTTTAAAACAAGTTCAGGGGGCTGCGTATCATAGGTGAAGAACAATTGTTGGGCTTCTCCACTTCGTCCAGTTGCACTAATTGGAGTGAATTCAATCGTGTAAATACCATCTTCAGATCCATCCGTAGCGAGGGGACGTACTAATTTATATATCAATTTGTCAGACTGCCGAAGTTGTTGTCCTGCGACAACTTGATTTTTGCTATTCAACAAGCGAATTGTTGAGAGATGGTTTTCATCTGCTGTTTCAAGGAGAACTTCAATCTGGTCAACTTCTTCATTTGTATAGGCATCCTCTATTGGTGCCGTGCTCGGTGATGTAGATAACACAGCAGGTAGAAGTCTGGAAAGTAGGAAACTTTGTTCAAAGACAGCTTGACTACCGTTTCCTGCTCTATCAACCGCTTGAACCCGTATAAGATACATACCATCTGCCACAAGTTGGTTCGTGGTAAGTGTTATCTGTGTTTTACCATTGCTGGTAAGTTCACCCGATATTTCCACACCATCTGGATTGACTAATGTCACTGTTGTGCGCGACCAATCAATACCACTATCACCTTTATCATCCAATACCACCTGTATTTGCGTCACATCCTCTGTGAGTTGTGCGCCGTGAGCAGGTACTGTGCTGACAATAATTGGTGCTTGTGTATCATATACTATTGAGTGATCAATAGTAAGGGTATTGCCAGCATTATCTGAAAATGCTATCTCAACGGTATATTCCCCGTCTCTACTTCCATCAAGCGGAAGTGGTTCGTCAAGTGTCAGGAAAAGTTGATTATTCTTATCACTTGTAAGTTTTGTTGGAATTAGCGCACCACTTTGATCTCGTAGACTGATATTTTGATCCTCAAGTGATAAGTCTGCTGGACCAACATCCTGTACTGTGAATTGGAATTGTGTTAAACTCTCACTGATATAGGTAACTGGCTGACTTAAATTGATTGGTGTAGCATCTGTTATCTCTGGTTCTTGTGTATCATATATCAACTCTCGATATGCGGTTCTGCCTTCACGTCCTTTTTTATCCACCGGATAGACATATACTGCATATCTACCGTCGGAACTTCCATCACTGGAAAGCGTTACTGGACGCCAAACCATTATATCCGTTCCATTGGTTGCAATGCTACCTGGAACAATTTCATTATCAAGTGTCGCGACCAAGATATCCGATCCAGTTAAACTGTCAAAAGATAATCCTACTCCTGCGGGATCAAGTAAGTTCACCACAATCTCAAAGTTATCAGCATTGACATAAGCGATGTCTCCGCTACCTGATGCGACAGTATCACCAATCCTCACGGACTCAACACTTGGCAGAATGAACTGAAGGTAGAAGGCAAATTGTATTGGACTTTGTGCGACATTTCCCGCAACGTCTTGTGGGGTCACCGATAATGTGTACTCACCGATCTTTGTCAATTCAGCAAAACTTAATGTCAGTTGCGAAACACCGTCATCCCCTTGTGTGAGAGGGATCGTAAGGTTATCTGGATCAGTCAGTGAAACACTTGTATTTTCAAAGTCTATACGTGTTGCCTCAGAAAACTGGATCGTGATAGTATCAATAGTTTCAGAAAGGTCAGAAACCTCGTTGATGACAAGTTCTGTAGGAGTTCCAGGCGTGTTTACTTGAACTGACGATACCTGTGGCACTTTCGAGTCGTAAATCAAAGACAACCGAGCGTTTAAAGTATTGCCTGCTTTATCTATCAGTAGCGTGTTGAGGGTATAAGGACCGTCGACACTACCATCACTTGCAAACGGCTTGTTAAGTGTCAGATATAATTGTTGGGCAAGTTCGTCATACGTTAATGCGGCAGGTACAGGTTTTCCTGCAGCATCCATCAATGCTACAACTTGAGAAGCAAATACCAAGTCTGCCGGACCTACATCTTCAATGGTAAGAACAAACTCACTTAACTCACTGAGATAAGATACAGGTGCATGAAGTGTTAGCGGTGCAGCAGATATAATACGAGGGACTTGTGTATCATAAATGAACTGGCGGTTGACAGTTATACCGTTGCGACCTACTTTATCTACGGGTGTAACAGCAACTGTGTATTGTCCATCAGCAGTCCCGTCTGTTGGAAGTGGTACTGGTATCCAAGTCATCTGATTAGATCCGTTAGAAGTAGTGGTACCTGCTACCTGCATTCCTTGGGAATTGGTAACGACGATTGCTGAACCGTTATCTCCAAATGCGACACCTACGTCAATAGAATCAGTGATTGTAGCGACTATTCTCGGGATTGCATTGCGGACGTAAACTGTTGACCCTCTTTTTCCATCAATAAGGACTGAACTGACGGACGGAAGCGTAGTGTCAAGTCTAAACTGGTATTGGCTCACCTGTTGTGCGACATTACCTGCTAAATCTTGTGGTATAACATCAAGTGTGTAAATACCACTTTGAGTTAATGGTATAAACCGAACCATCAACTGAGATTGTTCATTCTCCTGTAAAGTAACAGATATTTCTTGTCCGTTGGGTGTTGTGAGTGTTACACTAGTATTTTCAATATCAATGCGTGAAGCATCTGTAAACTCAAGGGTGAAACCATTTATCGATTCGCCAATCTCAACTATCTCGTAAGCGATCAGATCAATTGCAGCGTCTGACGTGTTTGCTTTGACCGAAACTATACCAGACACTTCATACTTCAATCTAAATGGATATTGCACTGTTGTTTGCGAAACATCACCAGATATATCTTGCGGCGTGACAGATAACGTATACAATCCGCTTTGACCTATGGACACAAAACGAACTAACACCACACCATCTCCACTATCTTCCAAGGAAACAGATATTTCTTGTCCGTTGGGTCCCATCAATACTATACCGGTATTCGCAAAATCAACACGGTCTCCATCTGTAAACTCAAGGGTGAAA
>JAJEAG010000095.1 GCA_022824265.1 Candidatus Poribacteria bacterium
GTGTGGCGGTTTCGATGTCGTATCACCATTTCTACGTAAGCCAAAGAAACCTTGCCAAGACTTGAAATAACGCTCACGCACAGATTGAATACTTTGAGAATGTAGAGGTTGTGTTTTACATAACTTCTTATCCATCCACAACTCACACGCTTTGGAAGTCGTTCTATACCCGTGAGCATAGTTCCACATCTCTTTCAACTTCAAACATTCATTCCACACAGACGCTGAAGCCGCATTCAAATCGTCTAACTCAACTGATGAGGCTAACTTGTATTTGTAGGTAAGCATTGTAACAGCCTTTAGCATTGTAATAGCCTTTGGTATCGTAACCGATAGCATACTACAAATACACGAAAAACTCAAGAGTTTTGATAGAACAAGGAACTTAGCCGTGTCTACATCCCAAACCTAAAGGATTCGGTTTTGACACGGAACGTTTGATAACTTTCTGTAGTTTACATTCATTTGATGACTTTGACTCATAATATAATACATGCTAAAATGAAATTATGAAGATAATTGAAGAACGAGAAGCGTGGATTCATACACACTTTATCTTAGATAGTTATTACATTACAGAACAAGAACAGAGACAGATTTCTCTTAGTGTTGAACCAGAGTTAATGCAACTCGGTATACAGTACGGACTGACATACAATATAGCACCGTCAAAACATCAGGCAATTGTCGTTTTAGAATGTATTCCATTTGATCCCATCAAAATAATAATAAAAGATATAATCAATGAAGTCATCAAGGATTTCCCAGTTAGGCATCCAGAACAAAGGAATACTGTTACGAATATCACTGTTAAAGATATGGATATTGCAGAACATAGTAAATCCGATTCGATCCCATAAGTTACATATAGGATAAGAGACTAAATGCGGACACTCATAACAAGCCTTTGTTTTATACTACTGCTATCAACTGTTAGTACTGCCAAAATCGTATTTAAATCAATCGACGAAGGTTTTACAGGAATGTATGTCATGGACGATGATGGCAGCAAGGTAAAACTACTGATTGGTAAATCAGTACCCGGAAATCCACGCTGGTCCCCAGATGGAAGACAGATTGTATTTGATAATTATAACTTTGATATCAAAGTTGGTCCACAAGGTAGTTACATTTCCATTATGAATGCTGATGGCACAAATATCAGACAGCTTACAAAAACAGATAACGAATCAGCGAATTATCCATCATTTTCACCTGATGGCAAGCAAATTCTTTATTCAACATCTCATAAAGACAAGCAACGTAGCATAAATACTTTAGATTTAGATAACGGTGAGATTAAGGAGATTGCTCATGTCAAGGCAAGTTCTCCAAATTGGTCACCTGACGGCAAACAAATTCTTTATTCTACTCATCCGTTCGGTGGTGATACTGGTGGTAATATTTGGATAATGGATGCGGATGGTAACAATGTTCGTAAACTCTTGCCAGATCCAGAGGATGGTCAGAGGATTTTACGGACAATACCCAGATGGTCACCTGATGGTAAACAGATTTTGTATGCACAATCTGAATATGAATTACAGCAAGTAGGTAAGATTGTGGTTGAGATCCATAAGGCTCATCGATATATGATATGCAATCAAAACGGGGAGAATATTCTTGAGTTGGATGTTCCAAAGAATTGGAAACCTATGGGTGTTGACTGGATGGATGACGGTGAATCCGTGGTTATATCTATGCGAGAAATTGAACTAAATAAACTTAATTTTGTGGAGTTACTTGACTATCATATCTATAAGTACCACATTGCTACAGAAAAACTGACCGAATTGACAAATCCCGAAGTGGGTGGTTATGAGGTAGATTGGGTAAGTGGTGATGCGTTGTCGGTCTCTCCAAATAACAAGATTCCAACCAGTTGGGCAAAGATAAAGTTAGTTTCCACGAAACCTCATTAAAATTAATTGGATATCCTGCAACAAAGGAGTTAGGAACCTTGTCTACCGCATCGGGAAAGTATATATAATTCGCTATAAAACAGGCACTGGAAATTAGTGTCCAAGACCTGGTCCTGTGAGTATTTGTGTTCCAACAGTGCCATCTGTAATGTTGAATATTTCAGGATATTCTTCTCTCCAACCGTCATTTGCGCTTGGGCAGAATTGACGAGCGTTTCCCTCAATTGCTGTCACACTACGAATACGCGCAGCCAGTCCCGCAGAATGTAAGAACGATGTCCCTGGACAGGTTAAATCCTGTACAGCCAAAAACATATTGTATTCTTGTGCAGCTGCCCCCATCAGCAATGCTTGCGATTGTCCTTTACATGCCTTTAGTGCTACCCCAGAATACCCCTGTTCACGGGCTAATAGCAAGGTTTCAAAGTCGGTAAGTGATTCATCAATTACTACAGGTTTTATCTCAGCAGCCTTATGCATCTTATTTTCAGGATGTGCTTTAAGATCGCGGTCGGTAGGTTGCTCAATATATGCAATACGTTCAAAAGCGTGTCTATCACCCTCCTGTATCCTATTCAAGAATTCCAAGAGGTATTCCACATCTTGACATGTTTCGTTGAAATCAGCGGAATAGTGCCATGTGTTGACACCACGTTTCGCCTGTGCTTCTGCTGTGACCTGATCAATAGAGAGGACACGTGCAACGTCCCACTCCAAATCGTCTCCATTTAGTTTAATTTTTAAGTGAGTTAATCCATCAGCGAGGATCCACTCTGGTAGTGTTTCAGGTAATCCATCATTGAGTCGTTCTGAAATATCATCATCTGTTAGAGGATCTAATGCCCCGACGAGGTGATAGATTGGCATGTTGGGTTGAGGATGTCGTGTCGTATACTGGTCAAGATATTTTCCTGTGAAGTTGCTATCAAGAAAATGCGATAGATCCGACTGGATATAGTCTTCGTCTAATCCATTGTAACTATTGATACCGTTTGCTTTTCCAAACCCATCATGAATGGCAGCGTCAATTGGACTTGTCGTAACAACGGTACATAGTTTTGGTATCGGTGATGTGAGTTGCATCTCCTGAGACAACTCGTCTGCAATTTGTAAAAAAGCCGGTTCAAGTACATCAGAAAGTTCAAGCGGGTGTGCACAAAGGGTACAGTCGCTTGCTGCATCAACTGCTAATTCTGCGAGATTTTTCATTGCAGCGAGACTTTGGTCAAACGGAACGTAGCGGGGTGGAAATGCCCAGACGTTGCCAAGCGGGGTAGAACCCATTCCCTCTGCTTCTTTTCCATCATGTGTTTGTACTCGCATCCAGACATTAAAGAGAACGCAATGATCTGTGGGTACACCGCCGAACTTAAGTGGGGTACGATATTGATGCTCTTCAAAATCAAATTGAACATCAAGGATACGGATATCTGTTGGTTTTGGCATATTTTCTTTCCTCTTTTAAATTTTCCTTATCATCTGGATTTTTCGTTGTAATTTGTCTTGATTAGGTTGGCGTTAAGGTGCCTTATATTTTGGGTCAGTAAAGTATTTTGATCCATCAATTTGATGAATACGCCACTCACCTGACCTTTTAGTGAGTAATTTATGTGTGGTACCAAAAGAATAGCGAGGCACAGAGACCTCGCTCTAAAGTAAATGAAGAAATCGTTTGTATACTATAACCATCTCTGTCAATTTAATGAGATTTCAAACGGTAGATGCAGAATACAAAAGCCGCATCTACCGTTATTATTTTCGAGATATGTAGCAAAATACCTTACCTTAAATTGACACCTTATGAAACTTCTATTATATACCTATGTGGTCGTTGATTTCCTTCTGGTAGCCTTCCAGTTCACAATTCTCTATTTCAGCGATTGTTACTGGTCGACCCCAATATCCGGATTCATAGACAGCCATACAGATTGCTTCGGATTTCATTCCTTCAACAGCGTCCACTTCGGGTTTTCCTCCGTTGCGGATGGCATCTGCGAAGTATTTCAATTCAATAGCAACCGTATCACCCATTCCTGCGGGGAAGTAGTATTCCTTCTCGTCCTCGCTGAGACTATCCATGAATTCTTTTTCCAAATCACCATTTGCAATTGCTTCGCCGCCACGTGGCACTAAACCTCTTCCCCAATCAAGTGCGCCTTCACTTCCGTAGACAGTGTGTTGACCGAAGCCGTGTCCAGGTGCAGATCCGACCCATGTCCATTGAGCCGTAACGCCTTGTTCAAACTTGATTGTTGCGATCATGGCATCTTCCACATCAACGGAATAGCCTCCTTCACGTTCACCTACATTGTCATAGCGGAAAGGTTCATAAGCTTTGTTTATGGCATAAACTTCTTCAGCTTCCAAGCCGAGTATGTATCGCATGAGATCGGTGAAATGTACGCCGCCATCTAATGCCCAACCTCCACCAGCATCCATTTTGAAGTTACGCCATCCCCATTTTCCTAAAGCCTCGCCTACCTCAATCCAGAAGAACATACGTGGTTCACCGATACGTCCTTGAGCAATTACCCAACTACGTGTGCGTTGTATACGTGCCAAACGATAGTTTTCTGCTACGGAGATGATTCTATCATTTTCTTCTGCTGCATCCATCATCAGTTTACATGCACGCATTGTAATACCAAAAGGCTTCTCTAAGATAACATGTTTACCTGCTTCCAATGCTGGTACGGCAAGGACGTGATGTGCACTATGTAGTGCACAAATATCAACAGCCTCTAAATCGGGGTGTTTCGTAAGCATTTCGTCAAGGTCTGTATAGACAGCAGGCTTAGTGCCACCTTGGAATTCGTGTGCCTGATTCGCACGTGCCTCGGCTCTTCCTTTATCTAAATCACACGCAGCGACAATATCATAATCTCTCAACTCTTTCGACCACATTTCACGATAACCGTTCATATGGGCACCGGACATACCTCCACATCCGACTAAACCCATTTTAATTCCTTCTGCCATGTATACCTCCTTCGGCACTTCCACTTACATTTAGGATGTGATCCATCCACTCCTGTCAAAATTTCTTATTTCTATGTGGAATTGTATAGAATCTATGATTAGATGTCAATATTTTTTCTTTAAAGTATGCGTACCATATATGCAAACGCTAATATTTTATGTTTGAGAAGTAATCTATATCAATTTTGAATGTGGTAGAATGAGCGTTTGGTATTTAGTGGGTTATGTGGTTTTAGGGATTATGTTTTCGTATCGCGGGTTGTCTAAATCTCGGGTTTCTCGGATTTTTGGATATGTTCCCTCCCTAACAAACCTCAGTTCTAAAAAATACTCCCTATTAACTTCTCTAATAATGCTAACCTTGCTAGCTTGGCAGAGTAGGTCAAATTGGCAGACTAAAACGTTGATAAAACTATATAATACTTGTATTTAGATGGTTTTCCATCGGCACGAAAATTGCCTTAGTATTGTCTATGTTAAGTGGAATAAAGTTTTGCGGAAACAACGTAAATACATATCAATAACTTTAAATATTAAATCCGCTCACTATCTGAGCGATTGTCCAAATCTACGAATGAATGCAGAAAGCCAGATTATTTGGAGGAATTAGAAATAACAATAGAGAAGCTCTGTGAATATTTTCCAGTTAAAGATAACTCTTCAGAAAACTATGACTGGTTTGTAGAACTAATGCATTGAATACATGGAGTGATTGAAGGTATAATCCCTGAATCAGGTATTATGTAAATGATGAAGATTTACCTAAGAATTAACACGGAGTAATTACCAAATGGCTAGAAAAATTTTTGTTTCCTATAAACATAGTGATGATAGCGTTGAACCCATTAACGACGAAACTACTGCCCGTGCTTACGTTGATGAGTTAATTGAACTATTTGAAGATGATGAAATCTATAAAGGAGAGGGCGATGAAGATTTGAGTGAATTCAAGGATGAAACTATTGAAACTCATCTAAAAGATAAGATATACGACAGTAGTATAACGCTTGTTCTAATTTCACCTAATATGAAAAATAATTTTGAAAACGAATCTGATCAATGGATTCCTTGGGAAATTTCATATTCCCTAAAAGAAATCACCCGGAATGAGCGTACAAGCCAAACAAATGGTCTGTTAGCAGTTGTTTTACCAGACTCAAATTCATCATATAGTTATTATCTTGAAGAAGACACCTGTTCTTTGTGTCACTGCACAACCTTACATACCAATAAATTGTTCCAGATATTACGAGATAATATGTTCAACATCAAGGAACCAGAATATAATGATTGTTCAAATCATCTGCTCACTAATCCTGTGTACACCGGAAACTCCTGTTACATCCATTCTGTGAAATGGATTGATTTTATAGATGGTATAGATACTTATCTTGAAAAAGTAGAAGAAATTAGAGATAATAAAGATGATTACAACATCACAAAAATAGTGAAAGATTAAATTATGAGTCAATTTGCTCTCAAAATGATATTGACAAATTCACCTATAACTTGTAGAGTTTAATTAACTATGAACAATCAGATTGCAAGATATGGTGAAGGAGGAAAGATCTATGAATGGCATCGAAAAAGTTGTAAAGCATTTGGAGATGACACAAGCCGTTATTAACCGCTTGGGACGTAACAGTTTTCTCTTAAAAAGCTGGAGTATGACAGTACTTGTTGCAGCAATGGTCTTAATCGCCAGAGAAAACCTGCAAAATTCATATTTTGTCTTGGCACTTTTCCTGCCTATCGTGGGATTTTGGATTTTAGATGGTTACTTTCTCTGGCAGGAACGTCTATTCCGATATGTCTACGATGATATCAGAGAACAAACTGACACCGATTTTAAGATGGATCTCGGCAGGCACAAAGACAAATCGAAGAGTAGTTGGATATCCGCTATTTTTTCGGTCACGCTAATCATTTTTTATCTGATAGAAGTTCTTTTTGTGGGTGCAATTGCCTATTTTTCTAATTGATATGGATTTTTTTGAGGCATGTATTTTAATATAAGACCTAAAAAACATCCTTGCAATGATCACACCTCCACAACCATAGTGATGCAACAGAAAACGCCCTCCATGAAGAACTTCCTTCGAAAACAATTGATAATCAACGCAAATTGTGGGTGTGCTTATTTCATCTGTTTTACTTAGAGGTAGATACCATGTAGGGTTATAGAGCCAATATTACCATTGAGGATTTCCTGAGGTTACAAATAATCAATCAGCGTAATCCGTGCAATCCGTGTAATCCGCGATTCTGAAATGAAGAAAATACCATTGTAAAGTGTACTGATATAGGAGAGTGATATGAAACTAAAATGGGAAGGGAGAGAGGCATTTGTTCACACAAAACCAGTCAATGAGTTAAATGAGTGGATTCCGCACTTCAAAAGAGTCCCGTTTAAACTACATAATGGTGGTACCAACAAATACCTTGACAATATAATTCGTCAAGCTCTCAGCACTGATGGGGAATTTGTTAAAGACCGTCAGGATATACCAGTGTGTACCGCTACGAAACAATACCGTCTCTTTCAACATCACGATGTATTCAAAGCATTGGTTAATGTATTAGATTTGTATGTTGCAGATATACATTCTCAGGATGCAACGTTGAAGATTAAAGATTATGGTGAATCAATGTGGGTCAGTTTTACCTTAGCAAACTATCAATTAAATGAAGCGGAACGATTTCCCTTTATGCTGGAAGTTAGTGGATTAAACACAATCGGAGCAGGTAAAGCCTTAGATATTCGGTTAAGCTGGTATGAGCCTACATACAAAACTCGATTTCCTTACGGGATGTTGTCCTCACAGGAGGTAAACTTCAAAAAAGAACATCGTAAAAAGGTTAATGAATTGGACTCTGATACATTTACTACAGATATAGAGGCATTTTTACTTAAACATCTGGAACAAATTTCAAGAGAACGCGAGTTCTATAGACGTTGGATAACAGCTGAGGTAAGCCAAAACACATTGGCGCGTTGGATAAATACTGCTGTTGAAGATAAATGGAATTACCAGATGGCAGCAAGCGTATACAACATCGCTATTAACGGATATGATATACAAGTTAAAAATTCAGAAAAGATAATAGATTTAGATATTGAAACTAAAAAAAGAGAAAAGATTCCACCCTCAGAACTAACAGAATATTTCCCCGATCCACATTATTTTGTATGGACAGATCGCGCACCGGAAAAATTTGCCCCAGTGAAAAATGCGTTTGATGTGAGTTTGGTTCTGGGTTGGGTGTTAAGTCGACAACATACAATTACGAATCAACTTAAATGGGTGGACATTCCGGAACTAATGGAAAAATTGGTTGCTGCGGATGAAAGCCTTCGTTTTTTGATGCAGAAGTCTTAATAAAGTTCTCTTATTCCCTCCTACTAAAAATCTCACAGATTTTACAATTTTCATATCCACCACTCCCAATCATTCCATTGACTAAAAATCCTTTTTTTGATAGGATAGACTCACTTAGTTCTATCGTTCAGGAAAGCAGTTTCATGATTGCTATCTATTAAATAAAAGGAGAACGAAACATGCAGCGAATCCATCCAAAGTTCTACAAGATTACAAAGTATAGTGTAATTACGATTTTATTACTGTTTAGTGTTATGGCAGCACATGCAGTTGTTGATAGACACACCGTAGCGGTATGGCTATTTGAGGAAGGAAACGGCAAAATTATCAGAGACGCTTCTGGAAATGGGCACGATGGGGAATTCGTCGGTAAACTCAATTGGGTTAAGGCAAAAATTGGGGGAGGTTTGGAATTTCCTGGTGATGGCACCGGGTACATCGTTGTTGATTCAACCAATAAACTGGAGTTAGAAACACTCAGTATTGAAGCGTGGGTTAAGGTAGAAGCAGCGACTGGTAGATGGCAAGGTATTGTCGTTAAACAACAGGCAGGATGTACCAACCGTAACTACGGCATTTGGGTACATAATAATGCGAATGTCTTACATGCCCAAATTGGAGCAGATGGTGGATGTGCTTTTAATATGAATGCGACTTCGAATATCACAGACGACAAGTGGCATCACCTCGCATTTACCTATGATGGAAAAATGGGACGGCTTTACGTTGATGGTAAATTAGAAACCGAGAAAGCAACTGAGGTTACTTTTCAGAGTAACGATCCAATTTATATTGGTGTGCCAAATAAGGACAATACAAACGGTTTGCTCGGTATCATTGAAGAAATCCGTATTTCAAACATCGCGCGATCTGAAGAAGAGATTAAAGAAGCAATGGATGTTGGGTTAGCTCAAATTCTTAGTGTGGACCCAAAGTCAAAATTAACAACACGTTGGGGTTATATCAAACAAGCACCATAATCCAATAGGAGACACATTTGAGAAGATTAAAATATACGATATTATTGATATTCTGTGTTGGCTTATTCGCTCGCGGTGCTGAGACAGACGTACCGGAATACGGACTTCCGATGGCAGCTCCAGAGGATGTTGGCATTTCCTCTGAAAAACTTGATGAAATCGCACCGACTCTGCAAGGATATGTTGATAAAGGACAGACACCAGGCTTCCTTACTGCCATTGCAAGGAAAGGGAAAGTTGTCCATTTTGAGACCATAGGTATGGGAGATATAGAGAATGAAAAACCGGTTGAATCGAACACGATTTTCCGTATCTATTCCATGTCAAAACCGATTACCACCGTTGCTGTGATGATCCTCTATGACGAGGGACGTATTAAGCTTGACGACCCTGTTGAGAACTATATTTCCTCATTCAAAGACATGAAGGTTTTTAACAATCAACAAACACAAACCCATATCGCGAAGAATAAGATGACGATCAAGCATCTTCTCACACATACTTCTGGATTGACTTATGGGTGGGGTGATAGACCTATTGATAAGCTTTATACAAAATTGAAAGTATTTGAACCTGATTCAACGTTAGCAGAAAAAGTAGAGAAACTTAGCAATCTCCCTCTTGTTTTTGAGCCCGGTAGAAGATGGAAATATGGTGTTTCTACGGATGTTCTCGGTTATCTTGTGGAAGTTGTATCTGAAATGCCGTTTGAAGAATTTTTACAGAAGAAAATTTTCAAACCACTCGGTATGGTAGATACTGGGTTTTCAGTGCCACAAACAAAAGTAGATCGATTTGCGGCTATATATAGATCAACTGAAACAGGAGAACTAAAACTTGTCGGCAAACCTCCCCTTGCGACCGATAACGTTACTTTCTTTCCTTCTGGTGGCGGTGGTTTTGTTTCAACTGCTGCGGATTATCTCCGTTTCTGTCAGATGCTACTCAATAATGGTGAGTTGGATGGTGTGCGTATATTAAGGGAAAAAACCGCTAAACTGATGCGTTATCCACATCAAGAATATCATAGAGAGGGATGGTCTTACGGATTTGGATTCCATGTTGTTACACGTAAGAATTACGGAAAAAATGGACGGTCTCCGGGATCATTCAGTGGAGGTGGTTTAGCTGCAACTAACTTTTGGATTGACCCTGAAAGAGAACTCATAGGGATTCTGATGACACAGTTAATGAATAACCGTTATCCTTTTCAAGGGGAATTCAGGAAGTTAGCCTATCAGGCATTAATTGATTCCGAGTAATAGCGTAATCAGTGGCAATAAACTGACTAATTTGAAAACTATAATTGACCTTACAATCAAAGGATGTTGAAATGTTTTATATTTTTATATTTTAACGTATAGAAAGGGGAATATATTGAAACGATTAACATATTTGCATTTACTGATATTTTGTATCTGCTTACTCGCTTGTGGTGGTACTACAGTCGTCCCGGAACATGGTCTACCGATGGTAGGACCAGCGGACCTTGGTTTTTCCGCAGAAAAACTTGATGAAATCGCACCGACTCTGCAAGGTTATGTTGATAAGGGACAGACACCTGGTTTCCTTACTGTTGTTGCAAGGAAAGGGAAAGTTGTCCATTTTGAAACCGTTGGGATGCGAGATGTAGAGAATGAAAAACCGGTTGAGGCAGACACGATTTTCCGCATTTATTCCATGTCAAAACCGATCACAAGTGTCGCTGTGATGATTCTCTATCAGGACGGGCATTTTCAACTTGATGACCCAGTTGAAAAATATATACCTGAATTTAAAGATATGAAGGTCTTTAACGAAGAACAGACTGAGACCCATGATGCTAAAACCAAGATGACAATCAAGCATCTACTCACTCACACTTCTGGATTGGTATACGGCTGGGGTGACAAACCAATTGATAAGCTTTACGCGGAATTAAGGATATTCCAACGGGGATCAACTTTAGAAAAAATGGCTCAAAAACTGGCAAAGATCCCTCTCCTACACGAACCGGGACAAAGGTGGACTTATGGTGTATCCACTGATGTTCTCGGTTACCTTGTAGAGGTGGTATCAGGTATGCCGTTTGAAGATTTCCTTCAGAATCGACTCTTTGTTCCTCTTGGTATGGTAGATACAGCATTTTCAGTGCCGAAGGAAAAAGTAGAAAAGTTTGCGGCATTGTATAGACCTACTGAAGAGGGCGGACTTCGACTGGCGAGAAATGCCCCGCTGGCAAATGACGATCTTTCTTTCTTCCCATCCGGTGGTGGCGGACTTGTCTCTACTACTGCGGATTACTTACGTTTCTGCCAGATGTTACTCAATGGTGGTGAACTGGATGGTGTTAGGATTTTATCTGAAAAAAATGTAAAACTAATGCATTATCCACATTTTCAACGTGGTAGAGGTGCGTTTGGACTTGGATTCGGCATTGCCACCGGTGAGAACGATGGTGAAGCAAGAAGGGCTAAAGGTTCATACAGTTGGGGTGGAGCAGCCGCTACTATTTTTTGGATAGATCCGGAAAACGAACTTGTCGCAGTTCTGATGACGCAGTTGATGAACAATCCTTACAATTTCGGAAGAGATTTTGAGAGACTAACCTATCAGGCTTTGACTAACACAGAACAAGCAGATAATTAATTTTCCCATATATACATAAGGAGAATGGATTTATGGACTATGGAATTCCGCGCGCTGTCCCCGAAGAAGTTGGTATGTCAGCAGCGCGGTTAGAACGAATTGCCCCCGCAATGCAACGTTGGGTAGACGACGGTAAAATACCTTGTGCACTAACAATGATCGCACGTGAGGGTAAACTCGTTCATTTTGAAAAAGTCGGTATGCAGGATGTTGCATCGTCAACACCGATTGAATTTGATACTATCTTCCGCATATATTCAATGACAAAACCGATTACCAGCGTTGCCGTGATGATGCTCTATGAAGAGGGACATTTTCAACTCAATACACCCGTATCCGAATTCATTCCTGCCTTCAAAGACATGAAGGTATACGCCAACCATGGTGATGCAATTGTTGACGCGGAACGAGAGGTTACCGTTAAACATTTACTCACACATACTGCGGGAATCATCTATGGGGGTGACTGGGTGCACCCGATTAACGATAGATATAGAGAGGCAAATTTTTTCTCTGGTGATCTCTCGCAAATGGTAAATGAACTCGGTAAAATCCCACTCTTACACCAACCGGGTGACTCATGGAATTACGGGATGTCTACGGATGTTCTCGGTTATCTTGTTGAAGTGGTTTCAGGTATGCCGTTTTCCGAGTTCCTGCAAAAGCGTATTCTCGAACCCTTGGGAATGGTAGATACTGACTTCTCTGTGCCAGAAGATAAGGCTGACCGATACGCAACATTATATGAACCGACTGAAGATGGTGGTATTCAGGTGATGGAAAATATACCTGTTGCGAGTGGACCACTTAGTTTTTTCCATGCAGGTGGTGCGGGACTACAGTCAACTGCGGCAGACTATCTGCGGTTTTGCCAAATGATGCTCAACGAAGGTGAACTTCACGGTGTCCGCTTACTCGGAAGAAAAACGGTTGAACTGATGACGATGAGTCATATTCCTGACGATTGGCAACCCCTATGGAGAACTGGGTCCGGTTTCGGTTTAGGCTTTGCTGTTGTCACCGATGTCGCTGAAACACATACGCTCGGCTCTTTAGGCACTTACAGTTGGGGAGGTTTGGCAAGTACTACATTTTGGATTGATCCTGTGGAAGATTTGATCGCTATTATGATGACACAATTAATCGGTGATTCCCCCTTCCATCCCCAATTCCGTGTACTGACCTATCAATCAATTATTGATTAAAGAGAGTTCTCCATTCGATGATAGTAAATTATTCCAACCGATTTCCATGCAAATTTGGATAAAACTATGAACCTTATTCAGTTAGAAAATGTCCGCAAACAATTTGGCAATTTCACCGCTGTTGACGACATCTCATTTAGCATAGAGAAAAGTTGTATATACGGATTGCTCGGTCCTAACGGGGCAGGTAAAACGACGACACTCCGCATGATAATGGACATTATCGCTCCAGATTCCGGTAAGATTACGTTTAGTGAGAACCGACAGATAAGAAACTTCTTGGACCGTATCGGGTATCTACCGGAAGAACGCGGTCTTTACCGAAAAATGAAAGTGCGGGATGTTGTCCTTTTTATCGCAGAATTAAAAGGTATGCGTAAAAGTGATGCTATGGTTGAGATAGAAAAATGGATTGTACAAATGCAACTAAACGAATGGATAGACAAGCGGGTTGATCAACTCTCAAAAGGGATGGCACAGAAAATCCAGTTCATCACAACCGTAATACATAACCCAGAATTAATCATTCTGGACGAACCTTTTTCTGGGCTTGATCCAATCAACATGACGCTACTCAAAGATATGATGCTTGAACTCCGAGACAACGGTGCCACAATTATCTTCTCAACTCACGTGATGGAACAAGTCGAAAAATTATGTGATAGCATCTGTCTTATTCATCAAGGTAGTATTTTGCTTGAGGGTGAACTCCGTACTATTAAGCAGAGATTCGGGAAAAGTTCAGTGGAAATTGAATACATCGGCAGCATTGATCCTATTCGAGATTCACAATGGATACAAGACTGCAATGACTTCGGACAGTACGCTGAGATTAAACTAAAGACTCCAGAGGACTATCGTCCATTTCTACGCGAACTTGTTGATAAAAAGGTTGACGTGACGCGGTTTGAATTAATGGAACCGACACTGCATGATATTTTTGTCCGTAGTGTAGAAGCACACGGAGGGACGGTGCCCGATGTCGAATAAAGTCCTTACTGTCATCAAACGTGAATACATGACGCGTGTTAAATCTAAGGGATTTATTGCTTCTCTATTCCTTATGCCATTGTCAATGTGTGTGATGGTGTTTCTATCGGTTTTCCTCACAACCATGCAGTCCAAAACCAAAGAGACGAGAGAAGTCGTAGTTATTGACGAAACAGGACAAATCTTTGCACCGATGCAAGCAGCTATCTCGGAGCATAGGACATTTAAACATAAGGGAGAACTCGTCTATCAACTGCAAGAGGAGACTTCTACGACTGAAGATGCAATAACCACACTCAGGAAGCAGGTCGATAAAAAAGACCTCTATGCATACATTGTAATTCCAAAGAATGTTTTTGAAAACGGTGAGGTCAGATTCTATGCCAGAACAAACACGAATTTTGAAGTGCAAAGTGCGTTCCGAAGTATCATCTCAAATATCGTACGTGACAAACGATTCGCTGAGAGTGGTTATTCTCAGCAAGAAGTCAGCCGACTCATGCGCTCTGTCAGATTCAATGCTTATGCTATTAAAAGTAGCAAAGGAAATACTGATGGCACAGATGTTGAAAGTGCCGTAGAAACGGGGGCGCGAATTGGACTTGGATATGTCCTCGTATTTGTACTATACCTTTTTGTGATGATCTATGCAAGTTCCATCATGCGGAGTGTATTAGAAGAAAAAACAACTCGAATTGTCGAAGTAATCATTTCCTCAGTAAAACCGCATCAACTTCTACTCGGTAAACTTGTTGGGGTCTGTTCTGTTTGTCTAACAATGTTCGCTATCTGGGTGCTGTTTGGTGTTTTACTTGTGATAAACATAGATCCACTGCTCGGAATCATAGGTATTGAGGGTATTCCACAGCAGTTTATCGGTGTGATTGAAACCGTCAAAGAGAGTAGCGTTGGAGTGCTTTCATACTTTTTCATCTATTTCATCGCCGGCTTCTTTATGTATTCAACAATGTTTGCAGTTGTTGGTGCGATTTGCAACAGTGAAGAGGAAGCACAACAAGTAATGGGACCGCTCATACTACTCATCATTATACCGTTTATCCTGATGTTTCATTTATTCAGGATTCCCGATTCGACAATAACTATAGTGCTCTCACACATCCCGTTTTTCTCTCCGATACTTATGTTCATGCGTATCAACGTACTGATGCCACCTTTTTGGGAAATTGCACTGAATGTCTTGTTGATGTGTGCGACTGTCTTACTTGTCACATTTATCAGCGGAAAAATCTATCGGGTTGGCATTCTAATGTACGGTAAACGTCCAACGTTAAGAGAATTATGGCAGTGGAGCAGGTATTAAATGTTCATGACATCTTTAGGTAGACAAGGAATCCAATAAAGCTTAGATTCGTTCACAGTAAGGAGAAAAAATATAATGCAAATTGCAGTCGTAACCGGGGAACACGGGTTTCGCGAAAAGGATTTTGATAAGGTTTTTAAAAGTATGGAAGACATTGAGTTTGTTAGAGAGGATCTTGATGTCTTTGTAGATAACCAAAACCAGAAAGAATACAATACCGTTGTCTTTTATAATTTCCACAGACCGTATCCAACAGATAAACAAGCGGAGACGATTCTCGGTCTGACTAAACGCGGACAAGGTATAGTCATACTACACCACGCCATTCTTGCATTTCCTGAGTGGGATGCTTTTTCCGATATGTGTGGTATTGATGAACGTTCTGATTTTGACTACTTTCCGAAACAGACGTTTCAAGTGCAAGTGGCTGATTCTACGCACCCAATTACCGAAGGACTTTCAAACTGGGAAATGGGTGATGAAACCTATACGATGAAATCTGCTGGTGATGACAGTACAATCCTACTAATAACTGATCATGCCGATAGTATGGACGTGTTAGGTTGGGCGCGTGAATATGGCAATTCACGTATTTTTTGTCTCCAGAGCGGACATGACAATGTTACCTATTCAAATCCAAACTTTCGTGAGGTATTGCAGCGCGGTATTCAATGGTGTGCTAAACAATAGTAGAACTTACGCAAAATTCAGATATATTCAACGATTATAAAAATGAGTGATTTTCTGTAGAATATTGAGATTCCAGCGCACTTGGAAAGTGCAACCGACTTTGCATATTTACTGGTACTTTGACACTTCTGTAACACAAACTTCAGTTTGTATAATATCTCACAACATTATACGAGAATACAAATACATCACCGAGTAGATGAACAAGTTTGACGCAGTATAGTAAGGGTAACAATATGAAATTCAAAGTTTTCTTATCACTATTATTGATTGGATTTGGTATTTTCTTCAGTGTAATTTTTTTGATAAAATACTTAATACCGATTGTTGTCAGCCAGCAAGCAAATGACGAGTATATTTCCAAAGCAGATCAACCCCCTCCACTTATCCCACGAACTGTTGAAATACCAGATGACATTCGACAGAAATTCGCTACTGTTCCTGAAATACCTGAACTTATTGCAGAATTCGTACAAGGTGGTTCCTTACAGTCTGTTAAATTTTCACCTACTAACCACAATTTAGTTGTAAGTAATACCTTTGATAAAAATAATGAGAAAAATATCAAATTGTGGGATATCAACAATCCTACGACTCCATTAGCAGAATTCAGTGGAGATTCAGTTTCATTTTCTCCAGATGGAAAAATACTTGCTATTTCTGAATTGGGTAGTATTCCTCATGGTGTGAATTTATGGAATATTTCAGAAGGAAAGTTTATCAGTCATCTCCAGGCTCTAGGATTTAGTGCAGCTTTTTCGCCAAATGGAATTCACTTGGCGGTTGTGACTAAGGGTTTAGAACTTTGGGATGTTAGTAACCCAACAATGCCAGTAGTAGCATTCAAATTGAAAGGAAATAACATGGAAAAAAACCATACATTTTCTGTAGATGGAAAACTAATGGCAACGATAGATTCAAGAAAGGATATCGTTAACATCTGGGAAATTAATGAAAATCAGGTCATCAAGCGAGAAAGTATTGATGTAATAGACGAAGAAGTAGGATGGATTGAGGCTATAAAGTTCTTACCCGATCCACAGAATCCTATACTTGCAATTGCAGATGATGATGAAGATATCAGATTATATCATCCACCAAATTGGCAAAACTATAACGTAATTCCTGCTGGAAATATCAAAGATTTTGTATTTACGAAAGATGGAAACACCATTGTCAGTGGTGGATCCAATGAACTGGAATTTTGGTCTGTGGACAACGGGAATCATTATGCATCAATCGAAGGATATTCCGGTTGGGTTAAATGTGTTGATGTCTCTGCAGATTCAAGGTATGTCGCTGGGGGTGGTAACGATGGTATCATCCGTATTTGGGATATATCACACTTTTTGCCCTCAAGACAAAGTAATATCCCAAATGTCGTTGTCCCAATTTACTTCTTACCGACTGACCTTCTACCTCAGACAGATATACAGGAGCAAATAGATAAAATATTAAGAGAAGCACAAACTTTTTTTGCAGATGAAATGGAACGACACGGGTATGGAAGAAAGTCTTTCAAGTACGAAAAGAATAGTAATGGTACTGCAAAGGTATATCTGTTTGAGGGTAAGACAACGGATGAATACTACCGTAAATCTACTAATTCAAGAGTGATAAATGAAATTAAACATCATTTTGAGACAGACAACAAATTCTTTTTTATCGTCGTGGAAAAAAGCAACGAAAAGAAACCTGATGCAAATATACTTGCTTCTGCTGAACTAAAACGCCTTTCTAATGAAAACAAGAGACTTTCTGCTGAACTAAAACGCCTTTCTATTCGGTTACAAAATATTGTTTTCAAGGAACAAGGCGGCGAGATTATTTTACATAGCTCCCTTGACAGATATTCAAAGGATGACATTACATCTAAATTTGCACATGCCTTTGGTTTAAACCGTGATTACAGAAGTCCAACTTATCTAATGTCGGACAGCAATCAATCTAAACATTTATCTAAAAGTAGTGCCGCTTGGTTAAATAAGTATCGGTTTTTTAATTCTATAAAGACCTATTTTGATGATAAAACGATAATTGAGAAACTCTCACCATCAAGAAAAAAAGCAAGATTTAAGGTGGAAGATGCTGATGGAATTCATCAGGTTCGGCTATTAGTTACACCAACCAGCGAAAATCCTCCTCAAAGTTTTCAATGGAAAAAAGATCTAACCGAAAACAAAACAGAATGGAAAAAGAAATTTAAGAGAAAAAATAACGTTTTGCATGATGTCCTGACAATGGATGGTGAGAAGAAGGCAATAGTTGAATTGGATTATCCGAAATTTGCTGACAATATGGTCGAAATACATGTTATGGATAAACTTGGAAACAGAAAATTTATGATCGTTGACAAAAAAGGAAATTCGTTCGCATCCTTCCTTCGTAGAATTTTGAATTAAACTACCTAAACGTCGGATGATAAATCAAGTAGGATATTGGTAAAATAATGAGGTGCTCCCTTCATTACAACGAGTATTATAGTAAAACCATAATTATTTTCACTACGGTAGGTTCGGTTTCCTAACCGAACCGATGTTTATTCAGTCTCATAAAAGCGGTTAAGAAACCGCATCTACCATGGAGTATGCCTTTATTTTAGGTTTCACTATAAAATGTCAATAGCTGAGAGAGAACAATGAAATTTAACACTTTCTCTTTTCTATGTATTCTCTCTGTTGGGATAATCTGTGTTCTTCTATTACTTTCAAATATATATGTCAACACTGATAAAGGGAAAACGATGGCGCAAACATACTATATAGCAGGTAAATCTACACAATCACAAGGTTATGATGTCTACTCCATAGAACAGAAAGGTAAAGCTATTGCAGAAATTGTTCCAGAACTTGGCAATAACTGCTATGCCTTCAGAGTCAGCGATGGAAATCATTGGTTCCACTTGATAGACTCACCACCTGATTTAGACACATTGCAGCAACGTCCGACAGCATTTGGTAATCCGATACTCTTTCCTTTTCCAAATCGAATTCGGAATGGCAATTGGGAATTTGAAGGTAAAACCTATCAGTTTGATAAACAACCAGAATCACCAACGACAATACACGGTCTACTGTTGAACTGCCCCTACAAGGTTGAGGAACATGTAGTGGGTGAAAACGGAGCGACGTTGGTATGTTCACTAAATTCACAAGATTTTCCCGAAATTATCCGACAATATCCTTTTCCATTCAAAATTGAGATTACCTATACAATCAGAGATGCTATATTATCAATGGATGTTATGATTAAGAACACAGGAAAGAACAATATGCCGATGGGATTTGGTATACATCCTTATTTTAGGGTAGACATTTCTGCTAAAGCGGATGCATCAAAAGCTGTAATAACTGTTCCTGCTAATAAGTATTGGGAATTGGATGATGTGCTTGTTCCAACAGGAAAACAACTTGATGTTGATGGAACACTTGATTTACGTAATGGACAACCATTTGAGAAACTAAAACTTGATCATGTTTTCACAGATGTCCAATTCGTTGACGGTGTCAGTCAGTGTCTAATAGAAAATAAAGATACAGGATACGGCATGGTCATGGAATCGGATGCAATATTTAGAGAACTGGTTGTCTACACACCACCGGAAAGAGATGCTATATGTTTTGAACCATATACATGTCCGACTGATGCGATTAATTTGGAGTCTAAAGGTATTCCTGCAGGAGTGATTGTTCTGGATCCCGATGAGACCTTTTCCGCAACCGTGCGTATTCAGGCTATTATCCCACAATAGGAAACGTCAATAATAATGAAAATGAGATCATTTGCATTACCGCTCTTTTTTATGCTAATCGTACTTACGATACCGTGCGATGCTATCTTTGAAGGCACTGCTAATGCCAACATCTTTATCAATCTCTATAAACAACGCGATGACTTCGGTAGACTTGCCCTTTGGCACGAAGCAGCAGCCGAATGCCTCAACCTTATTTCTGTCCCGATGAACGAGATTTTATACAAATACTATAAAAACAACGGATATGAGAAGTCGGTTGCACGGACAGAAAAAGAGGCACTTGAAATACAGGAACAACGTCAGTTTCATCTCAAACGTGCCGAAGATGCGTGGAAAAAGTCAAAAACTACTGAAAATGTGCTAAAAGCAGAACGCGAAAAGATTGCTAAATTCATTAAAACGTGGTTGCCTCACTATCCCGACAGGTTCTATAAATTTGGAATCTATGCCGTCTTTTTCAGGGAACAACTGGAACGTGCAGAACAACGAAAAGACTATGCGAAAGTTCTTCAACTGGAAGCAGAAGCAGCAGAGATGTGTGCAGCACAATATGAAAAAATACCAATTGCTTATGGATTGGAAAGTTATACAAAAATTCGAGACGCTTATCTAAAACGTGCCACCTTACTCCGAACACTTGCGAAACAATCCCCAGAGAGATTACCGTCCGATGTGAAATTTGGTGAACAGATCAAAAATCTGAAACCAGATCCGAAAATATCACCTAAGAAAAATGCTGACATAATCCTTCACACTGCAAAATCTGATCTGCGTATCAAAACTGTGTTGGCAAATCAGAAAGGTGTGCGTGAATATGCTTGGTTTCAGGGATTCGCATGGACAGTCAGTTTCTATAATCACGGTTGGGGCAATCTTGCAATTGTCATAGTAGACGACCAAACAGGAAAAGTTTTAGACATTCTAAAAAGTGAACACGAAACTGATAAACTCGAACTTGTGGATTAGCACATTATGAATCAACAGACTACATCTAAAACTCTATCGCTTTTGCTACTGATCGTTTGGTTGATTAGTTTCAGTTCTACCTTTGGAGATATTCCTGTACCTAAGATTACTCCTGGTGAACTATTAATTCGACTAACACCAGAAGCATCAAAGGATTCACACGATTTAAATGCTAAATCAAATATTGTCTCCCTTTATTCAAAGCACAAAGTAGAATCCTTAAAACCTATTTTCCCATCTTCCATCAACTCTCCTACTCTACAACGTACATATCTCCTTCGGTTTTCATTAGATACCAACCTTCCTGCTCTTAAAGCAGCGTTTAAGGAGAGTGGTCTGATTGAGGAAGTTGCGTATAATTACCTCCGTCCAACCTTATCAGATCAAGTTATACCTAACGACCCAAAATATTCGGAACAGTGGAGTCTTCCTCTGATTAGAATGCCACAAGCATGGGGTATTGAGAAAGGAAATAAGGATGTTATCATCGCCATCATCGATTCTGGTATTGATTATAGACACGATGACCTTGCACCAAAAATATGGATAAATCCTGGTGAAATTGCCGATAATGGCGTAGACGATGATGGGAACGGTTATATTGATGATATGCACGGGTGGGATTTCACAGATGCTCCCAATTTACAAGCAGAAGGTGACTTCACAGATGGCGACAATGAACCTGTAGATGAAACGGGACATGGGACGCATGTCGCTGGTATCGCAGGAGCAATGCCAGACAACGGTATCGGTATTGCAGGAATTGCATGGAATTGTCCGCTGATGGCGGTGCGTGCGGGGTTGTCACTCGGAGGTAGTTCCAGAATGCAAGATGATGACTCCGCAGCTGCAATTGTCTATGCTGCAGACAATGGTGCGAATATCATCAATATGAGTTGGGGGAGTTCACAACATTCGTTTGTTATTGAAGATGCTATTGATTATGCCCATTCACGTGGGGTTCTGTTAATAGGAGCAGCCGGCAATTCAAAGGATCCAGATAGTTTTTTTCCAGCTGCATATAAAAAAGTCGTGTCCGTGGCTTCAACAAACCAACACAAACAACTTTTCAACCGATCAAACTTCGGAGCATCTGTTGACATCGCTGCACCCGGAAATGTCATTCTTAGCACGCAAATCCGCAATAATTATCGTATTCTTACTGGCACTTCTATGGCATCTCCACACGTTGCCGGTATTGCTGCATTGATGCAATCAAAACGACCCGACCTTACCAATGAAGAGACCCGACAGATTCTTATCAATACTACCGATATTGTTTTAGACAAGGATACCGGAGAACCTGATCCGAAACTTGCTGGAGCAGGAACTGTCAACGCAGAACGCGCTTTGTTAGGTAGTGGTGTCTTGCAAGCACGTATTCATGCACCGCAAACAAACAGTGGCGGATCAAATTCAATCACCTTAATCGGTACAGCAGGTGGGTATAAATTTCAGCAGTGGCAGCTATTTTATGGTAGTTCTAATGTCCCTACCTCATTTGAACCGATTACTGATGCCATAACGGTACAGAAAGTCACTGAACAGTTAGTTATATGGGATACAACGAATGTACCAGAGGATGTATATACTGTCCGTCTCGTTGTCACGAGCAGAGATGGTGCACAAACACATGATCAGGTTGTATTAACAGTAGACCGAACCCCACCCGATATTACTTCTATCACTGCTATTGAAACCTTATATGGAAATGAATCAACTACTCTTTTCACGTGGACAACTGATGATGTAACCCGAAGCACCTTCTATTATAGACATATAGGTAGAATCACCCCTTTTTCTTCTATTGAGGAGAGAGCACTCGGTAAAGAGCACTTTTTCTCTTTAGGATTAGAGACGGGTACATACCAGTTTTACATTGCAGCACAGAACACCGTCGGTTTAAAATCTGTCAATGATAACAACGGGAAATACTACACAATAGATGTTGACAGTAATGTAATATCACCAAATGGGTTTGTTGAAAAAGATCTCGGTCTTTCCTCACATCACTTCGCAAGTGTTGCTGCAGACTTTGATCAGGATGGTTTGCCTGAACTTGTGGGTGCATCCCTATCTAAGCCAGCTAAAGGTGGACTTACAACACCCGATAGCCTCGTTATTTATGAACGTGCACCAACAGGTCAATATAAACTTATACACTCCCTATCAGATCAGGCAATGATTGTAGATTCTGCTGAAAGTCTGAATTCAGAGATTGATTTAGATACATTTACACCGTGGTCGATTGATGACACTGATAACGACGGTCTACTGGAAATACTCGCGACTGACAAAGAAAGAACATTTCTAATAGAGAGCGTAAAACCTAATGGTTACCCAACCCAAATTGTCTGGGAGACCGAATTTATTTCGGTAGGTAAAAGTGCTGACCTTGATAGAGATGGTAGAAAGGAAATCGTTGGGATTGATAATAACAACAACCGAATTCTCATTTTTGAGAATAGAGGAAATAACCTATATGACAGAACTGTAGTATTAGTCAATGAAACTGATGGGAAAAACAATTTTGCTCAGAACTTTGTGATTGATGACCTCAATGTTGACGGAAACATTGATATTGTTTTTGGTGATAGTGAAGGTGAACTTTTTATATATTCCAATAATGCAAACGACACTATCAATCTTACATGGCAAAATAACCTAAAGATGGATGATGTTGAGTTATTAGTCTCTGGAGATTTGACAGGAGATGGCACCCCAGAATTGGTTGTCGGTGGAACCTTTTCACCTCCAGATGTACCGTCTGTTTCACCTATATGGAAATTCATAATCTTAACCTACACATCAGGAAACTATCGGAAGTTGTGGGAACAAGCAATTGCCCCGTATCGACTTGATGGAAATAGCATCGCAATAGGAGAACTTGATGGAGATAATATCAACGAACTTGTAGTCCTCACGCAACCGAACCTATATATCATGAAGTGGGATGGCGGAACATTTATACCTGTCTATCATCAGAAAGTTGCCGAAACCCCCACACTCTTTGCGGCGGATCTGAACAATAACAGTTTCCAAGAACTTTACATTAATGTTGATAGAGGTATGAGTTATATTGAATCTGCTTTTGCATCAGATAGCGATTCTGTAGATGTACTTATACCTTGGGACGTTTCCGCTACTCCGATAACAGCAAAGGTTGTTCAAGTTACTTGGGAGACAGTGAAAAATACGCAATCGCAAGCAAATTTTACACTCTATCGCGCAAAAGGAGCAAAAAGTAAAACACCTGATAATACTAAGTTTGAAATCATTGCTCGTAACCTTACGTCCACCAGATACTTAGATAGAACCGTTGAAAAAGATACGACCTATTGGTATAGTGTTACAGCGAAGGACGAAAAAGGTATTGAAACAGAACACAGTGAACCGGTATCAGTAACACCACGTACTTCTCCAAAAATTGTGGGTGCAATCTACCGGTCACCTAATTGGATTATTGTCACCTTTGATAGGCAAATGAACTCAACAATTGGCAATGAACGTCAATATTTGTTGCGTAAACCGAACGAACTTAGTGGGTTGTTGCCAATGTCTGCAATCCGTGATAGAATGGGTAGACGGGTATTATTAGCATTTGATAGAGAGAAACTGGATTCACTGTTTTCTATTCCGACTATCCAATATGAGATTGTAGTATCTAATGTTACAGATATTGATGATAACGCTATTCAAGTCTCTACGACTCCGGTTGAAATCCATAAGGATGTGTTTAAATCTGAAATAAAGGACTTCACGCAGTTACGGGTCTATCCGAATCCTGTTCGTCCTCACCACACAGACAAAGGAACAATTACATTTGATAAAGTTCCCATTGGAACACGCATCCAACTATTCACACCAAAGGGAGAATTACTTGAAAAAATGGATGTTACCGAAAGCGATGGAAATACTAAAGAGTGGTGGTTGACAAACGGCAGTGTCGGAGATGTAACAACCGGTATCTATATCTATATGTTGGAATTTGAGACACAGAAAAAGGTGGGTAAGATTGCTGTAATAAAATGATTATGGTCTAACACTGTATCCTAACAAACATCTTTAAAGAAACACAATTTAGGCGTATAATAAACGCATTTCTTATATTCAAATATGAATTTGAAATAAACACAAAACCAATATGGACAATTTCATCCTAATCGCAAATCCAATATCCGGCAAAGGCAGAGCAAAATTAGTTGCTGAACAAGCATTGACCGAGTTGACGGCAGCCAACCATAAAGGTCAGATCCAATTAACAACTGGGGCAGGAGATGCGAAACGTTTTGCACAAGAAGCGGTATCAAATGGAATTAAGTGGGTTATCTCCTGTGGAGGAGATGGTACACTACACGAAATTGTCAACGGTATTGCCAAAGTTCCAGATGTGACGTTAAGCATACTTCCATGCGGTAGAGGTAATGATTTGGCTACCGCTCTAAAAATACCGCGAAAGCCCCAGCCTGCAATCCAAACACTATTGACCGGTACACCCAAGCAAATTGATTTAGGATATGTCCATTCAGAAAATGGCACAGAACGTTATTTCACAACGATTACCACCTGTGGTTACGACACAGAGGTTAGTCGTCGCGCTGCAGCGCGCACTACTCCATTTTCAGGAACAGCATCCTATGTCTACGCTGCTATTGCAACACTATCCCAATACAAGTGTCCATCTGTTCGGATTGAAGGTGATTTTGGTGTCTATGAAGGGACAATACTACTTGCTGCAACGGGAAGCACAAACAGCTATGGAGGTGGATTTAAGATTGTACCAAACGCACAATATGATGATGGTATCTTTGATGTCTGTATCATTCGGGAGGTTGCATCTTCTACGGTGTTGTTGCTTATGGTTACGCTTTTCTGGGGAGGACACCTATTTCACCCTGCTGTGAATATACATCAGACTCGCAGTCTAAAGATACAAACCGACCCACCAGTTACCCTATATGCTGATGGTGAACCGATGTGCGAAACACCTGCCACAATTGAGATTATCAAGCATGGACTTACTGTTCTTGTGCCGTCTTAGGTGTTTTCCTATGGAAAAGTCGTAGATTGGATTAGACAATGTGAGACCACTGAATCGTATAATTCGTTTTACACACACCTTGACTTATCAGGGTAAACATGATACTATATGTCAAAGTCTGTGTAAGTTTTAATCAGCATAACTCAGTATAGAACTTGTTGCTTATTTACATGTGAAAAATCATCAATGCGTGATGTTCATCCGCGAACAATAATTTTTTATCAAATTCCAGACGGTTCCCAACCTTTCATAGAATGGTTTAATTCAATTCGGGATACGAGGACAAAAAATCGGATTCAAGCACGTATAGATTCTGTTGAAACTGGCAACCTCGGTGTCTATAAATCTGTAGGTGACGGGGTTATGGAACTAAAGCTTGACTTCGGTCCAGGTTATCGCATCTATTATGGTGAAGTGGACAATAGAATCGTTCTCCTGCTTTGTGGTGGTGACAAGTTTTCACAGAATAGGGATATTAAACGCGCAAAAAGTTATTGGACAGAATACAGGACAAGGGAAAAGTTAAATGACTAAGATATATGGAACATGGCGAGAGTTCATGATTGAACAACTTGCCGAAGAGGAAGATATGAGTGGTTACCTCTCGGCTATAATGGAAGAATACCAATCCCATGGGAATGCAGCTGTTATTCAAACAGCATTAGAGAGTATTGTTACAGCAAAGGGAGGTATTACGGAAGTTGCAAAGAAATTCGACATTGATACCGATGTTCTCTCAGATGTGTTAACGAGCACCCAAGCACCACGGATTGACACACTCAGAACCGTACTCAATGCTTTAGGATGCTGTCTTTCAATTGCACCATTAGAAAATGTAGAAACACATATTGAGATTGTTGACGACGCTCCGATAGAAACATCAATTCAACCGGTAGATGCGATTAGATGATAATAGAAAACCTGTCGGACTATGCCCACACATATTACTATCGCGGAACAACATAATGCGAAACTACCAGAAGACATCATAGCAATTTTAACACCTGTGCAGAAATAGCAGTTGAAACCAAAAGATTACGACTCGTCAGGATACATACCCTCTATCACATCATTGTATTTTTCTATAATAACGTTTCGTTTCAGTTTCAATGTTGGAGTCATTTCGTCTTCTTCCTGTGAGAATTCCTTTTCAAGCAAAGCAAACCGTCTGACCTGTTCAAAGTCAGCAAAATCTGTCAGACGTTCACGAATTTCACTCTGAATAAGTTGTTGCACCTCGCGTGTTTTCAGTAATTCTGGGAGGTCGCTTGTGTCGACACCGTTCTCTGATGCCCACGATTTGAGCGCATCAAAATTCGGTACAATCAGCGCAGCAATATTCTTTCGTTCATTTCCCACCAACATTATTTGATTGATAAAAGGACTTTGTACCAATTGGCTTTCTAACGGCTGTGGCGCGACATTCTTACCATTGGATAGGACAATAATATTCTTCTTACGATCAGTAATCTTGATAAATCCATCTTCATCAAAAATGCCTATGTCTCCAGTGTGGAACCATCCATCTGAATCAATAGACTCTGTGGTAGCTTCTTCATTATTGAAATATCCTTTCATTACATGAGGTCCACGAGTTATTATCTCACCATCTTCAGCGATTTTCACTTCAATTCCAGGGATAGGTGCTCCGACAGTACCAAATTTCCATTTGTCGGGGTGGTTCATACTGATGATAGGTGAAGTCTCTGTTAGACCGTATCCTTCCAGAATCAGAATCCCGGCTGCATGGAAGAACTCTGCAATTGATTTTGGTAATGCTGCTCCACCAGATACGAAGAATCTAAGCTTTCCACCAGTTGCAGCCTTTAATTTTGCGAAAACAAGTTTATCCGCTATGCTCTGTTTCAATTGTAATAATGCAGAAGGTTTTTCTCCGTGTTGTATTCTTGAACTCACCGCTGATCCGACTGAAACACCCCAGTGGAAGATCTTCTGTTTGAGGGATGACCCCGCCTGTACAGCCCGTAATACCCTATCGTGCATTGTTTCATACAATCTTGGCACACTGAGCATTACTGTCGGTGAAACATCTTGCATATTTTGTGCGACGGTGAATGTGCTTTCAGCATACGCAACCTTTGCACCAGAAAACAGAGGAACATAGTGTCCACCAAGACGTTCAAATACATGCGATAACGGAAGGAAGGATAACAACACGTCAGTTTCAGTGACATCAATCAGTGATTTAGCAGCATTGTAGTTGGAAATAAAATTCGCATGTGTTAGCATAACACCTTTAGGGTTGCCTGTCGTTCCAGAGGTATAGATTATCGTCGCAAGATCGTTTTCATCTATATCAGTTTCTATAGATCTGTCTGTCTCCGAACCTTTACTACATACATCTACAAATTGGCTTACATCTGCTGGAACTTCATCATCAAGTTCATTATAGATAATGACGTGCTCAAGTGATGGCACTTCATCGCGAATAGATATTACCTTCTTCAATTGATCTTTGGTAGATACACAGATAACCTTAGCACCAGAATCTTTGAGTATATATCCGACTTGTGCTGCGGTCAATGTAGAAAACATCGGTACATTAACTGCACCAATTTTAAGGATACCGAAGTCTGTAATTGCCCATTCTGGACGGTTTTCGGATAGAATGGCTACCCTATCACCTTTTTGTACCCCTAACGCATTTAGTCCTTTGCTGAAAACATCTACCGATTCTCCGAATTCGGTGTAAGATATATCTTGATAGGTTCCACCTTTCGGTTTATGTGCCAATGCGGGTTTATTACCGTAATCTTGAATTGCCTGCTCAAACAGAGATATTAGTGTCATCTTGTCTCCTCTCCTGTTTTTTGGATATTCTAACACGTTGCAATGATGTCAGTCAAGTTTTACAGTTCGTGTTGCAGGATTATTTTGTTAGAATATACATTGAAGGATACTACAAGGAATATATATCATAATAGGACTTACGCACTTTTCGCGATTTTTCAATAATTATGACTAAAATGGTGTGTTTTTTAGCAGTATTCTGAGTTTCCAGCGCGCTTACAAAGCGCGCCTACCACTTTTGCGTAAGTCCTGTCATAAGTTGGTTAAAACGAAGCGATACCTATGAGATTGAACAATCAATCCCAACTATGGACTGAATGCGTGTGTCTTTGAATTGTTCGGATAATTGTCAAACAGGTTATATTTCTAAGCATTAGGAAGTGTGTACACCCCTCTCCGAACTTTTACAATATCGCCAAGTTCTATAAGACGTTTGAGTTCGTTTCTAACGGAGGTTGGATGTCCTTCAATCGCAGCAACCAACTCAGCAGTCTTTTTATCACCATCGGCAAGGAGAGATAGAATTTGCTCACGGAATGGAATGCGTATAATTCTACCACCTCTGAGTTTGTTCAATATACGGTTTGCATGAACTTTCGAACATCCCAAAACTTGTTGTACCTTATCTCTTCCAGATTCAGCAGTTAAATTGTCTCTTTCTGTTTCGTAGTGCTGGCGTGTAGCAATGGTTTCATCCAGTTTGTCTAATCCACCAGCAATCTCAAAGTCTTCCCAATCAAATAGCAACGTTTCAGGTCTATCAGTTATGTTGGACAGTGGTGTTCCTGTCAGTAAAACGACTGTTTTGTTCGGTAAACGGTTTAATCCTACTTGACCAATAATATGTTTGAGTAATCCGTCTACATTTCGTTTATAAACAGACTGGACACGTTCGTCTTTATAGTTTCCAAATTCCGATTCTCCCTCATAACTGAGGGGTGTTTCACTGTTTCCATACATAATCTGTGCATTCCTTAAAGTGACCCCAGGTGATAAATACGGTACGCCAACTAACCAAATTACGTCTGCTGTTTCAAGTATGGAATCTATGTCGTCTAACTGTTTGTAATTTTTCACGACACATACATTCTCAATTGATGCGATATTCTCCAAATGTCTACCTGTTGGTGCTCCTGAGATAATGGCGTGCTTAACGTTTGGATTACTCTCAATTTCTGCTTGGATACCGAGAAAAAAGCGTTGCCCAATTTCAGACATACCAAGTACGTCCCAATCCGTATCATAGTTTAAAATCGTTTGACGTGGATAGATACCAGATCGGATCTGATATACACGATTCCCTGGTACCCATGTAGTGGGTTTGATCTGTTGTGTTTTTATTTCCTCATCTGGGAATATTCTGTGTAAGTCTCTGTCGTTAAGAGTTGACGACATGATTAGTAACCGTTTGACTTTCGGATGCAGAACTGGTGGCACCCAGAACTCCAGCATTTCGTTATCCCATATCATCGGTGTATCAGCATCCCTCTTGTAATATGTGAAGAAACGTTTGATCTGATGCCAAAATGTCCAATCTGGATTACGATAGACTTTTGGTAATTCTCTGATTTTTTCTATGGTGGATATATCCAAGATACCTAATTCAATGGCTTGTGTGATTGACATTGAAATTTTTATATCCTTGTTAGGGACAAAGTCTTCAAGTGGAAAAACCTTGACTTTTTGTTCAATAAGTCTGGTTGTTGCGTTTTCGTCAAGTGGAATATAAGCAGAAGTTCCACCTTCGAACTCTATGGAGAAATGTGCTAATGTATTCCCTGTTTCATCATCAATTAACTCACGTGGTACAACTTTACCAGATATATTGACTAAGCACATCTGTTGGATAAGATCATCTTCCTGCGGTTCAAATGCCTGAATAATTGCACGCATACACCTTATAGCATTGCGATTTGGCACATCACTAGTTTGTAGTGCATTTATTAATGCATCCGAAAAACTTCCTAATGCCTTCCCTTTCCATCTCTTTCCCCAAACTTCTAAAGAGTGTTTTGATATATTACATTTAATGTGAAGTTGCTGAGCTTTTGCTTCATCAATGATACATAATCTATCTGTACCATCTACCTGATCAAGTAATTCTTCCGCAATTTCAGACCGTTCTGGGTCCAAAAATATCCTTGCTGGATGTGCTATTTGTGCTTTAGCATTAATTAATGCGTCTTTCTGAGACAAATATCCTTTATGCTGACACTCAGTGAAGACCGGACACTTCGGACATATACTTTCGTCTGGATTCCCACCTTTTATTTCAAGTGCAGAACAACGTTCCATATCCTCACAAACATTGCCGCGTTGAAATGGTGTCGCCATTCGTTCCGCAACAGGTATATTTCTTACCTGTTCCCACAAGTAACTCCGAGGTTTCCTAACAACCATTTGAACACCTCGTTTCTCAAAGTCTCGTTCAATTTCTTTCAGAGTTTCGAGGTTACTTGTAAGACTAACCGTGCCATCGTTGAGAATATAGGAACTTACTGCATAACTCTTCCCTGCTCCTGTTTCAGCAAAAAGACCAATAATACGTGCATTCTGTTTAAATACGCGATTCATCTGTCTGGATGTCTCTTCAAGTGTGTTGTAGGTTTTGTTGGCAGGATCTGGCTTGTGTAGAACAGGAGATGGTCGTTTTAATGCTAACGGACTAAGATTTCCTTCACGGATAGCTAACACCTTGTCTGCTACAGGTATTTCTTTACTACCCAAAGTCGGTAAGATACCGGTATCGTCCCATACATCTGTTATTGGTGTTGCTTCCATCGGCATTCCATATTCAGGAGTAGATGCTTCTACCCATACAGTACCTTCATCCTCCCATAATGACACATGATTAACAGCGACCTTGCTTTTTTGATGAATCCAGTAGTGTACATTGTTTTCTTCTCGTAAATATATAAAATCTTTCTTAAGAAACGCCTGTATCGCCAGATTAAGATTTAATGATCGATTGAATGCAGTTACAATAAGATTATTTTGAGTGGATGTTTCCGATATATCTTCTCCCAATGGAGTTGGCATGTGAAGTAAATCACGAAGAGGATCAATTGCAGCGAAAAGTACCTCTTTTGATATGATAGGGGGATTTAACAGGTTTCCAATTAATATCTCATAGCGTGCATCCCATTTGCTGTATCCTTCTTCCGCAATGATTTCAAGGTATACATCACGATGGTATGGATTTTCTGAGGTAGGATTATGCTTATAGATGTATTGTCTTGTGTCCTTAGCATTCGGATGGAGATAATTCGGTACTCTGCAGGAAAAGCGGATTCCTCCCGATTTTGATATGGTCAATAAGGGGTTAGCAACAGCATTGGTGAGTGCCTTAATGCATGTATATACAGCGTCTGGGGCAGTACAAATAGTGTCATAAGTAATCTCAACATCGTGCCAAAGCGCGCCATTGCGTTCTGAAGGTTTACCGGTATATATTTGTATCCCCCATGATTTGTGCCATATTGATCCTCTCCAGTCTGATGTACTTTGACGTTTCAATAACCGTTCACCTGTAAAATGCCGGGGACCGCGATCGTGATATGGTGCACGTCCTATCGGCATAAAGGAAATACCCGCTTGTTCAAGTTCATAGAGTCTTATCGGGTATTTATACGCACACTGGACAGTAAAATGATAAGAGATACCTTTATACAGTGCGGGTGTTGCTTTTGTTTTACGCTGCCGAAGTGAATTCTGGTGACGATAGTGGCAATGTTCAATAAGATTTTCCAAGTTTTGCATAACAGTAGAAATCGGTATGAAGAATGGGATATGTTGTTCTAAGAATTCCGGGTCAAGGATGAATTATTCAATAAAGTATAACTTTCATTTTATTATGAGTATTGTTAATTGTCAAGATTAGACATGTAAAATTCAGGATAATTTAGTTTAAGCATTCTGTGTTTATTGTTACAAGGGGTTGTATCGTAGTTCGGAGCGCGTTGTGACCTATGAAGTGCTAAACTGAATGCCGTCATAGACGAAAACCTGTTTCTGTGCGATGCCAATTCTGTCCTTGGTCAGGGTGCCGAAACGGTATATTTCTACCTAATAACTGTTTCAGAATATCACTTTCATCAACTAACACATCGTCTGCCAACTGCCGAGGCATATCCTCTTGTGGATAGATAACAGAACGGTTATACATACCAAGTAACCCGACACGCGGGGAATCGGTAGTATTCGGAAGACATTGATGCCAAATTGCTCCGTTTGTAAACAGAATAGAGCCTTTCGGAGCGATTGCGACACTCATCTCAAGTCCTTCCGCTTCTCCTAATTCAGGACGGCGGAGGGTTTTGTGTGACTCCGCAATGCATGCAGTTGCCCCGTTTTCTGACGTGAATTCATCTAACATCCACACTGTTTGTCCAGTTAGAGAACCTGATGGAAACGGCGATTGCATTGCCCAATATGGGTAATCAATGTGCCAACCACCCGCAGGGGCACCCGGTCCTACGATATTCGCGGTAAACGTTGAGGCAATCATATCCTCGCCAAGCATCCGTTTCCATACTGCAACTACCGTTGGATGTTGAATAAGTTTTCTGAAGATTGGTGATTTTCCAACAATTGCCCAGACGCGTCGTATTTTACCATTACCATAACTGTGGTCATATCCGTTAGCAATGTCTTCATCAACCATTTTCCATATTGCTTCGCGTGCTTCGTCTGCTTCTTCAGGAGAAATCACATTCTCAATGATATGGAACCCGATTTCGCGTAAATCATGTTCAACAAGATCCAGTCTTTCTGAGTTTAACGCTGATTTTATTTGCATTATCTCTTTACCTCTCAGTTAACGCATGCGTGGTAGGTTGCGGATTGTTTCTATAATCTTATCTTCCAAATCATCAGCATCACTATCCGGTACACGATTGTGTTTATCCATCCAAGCAATGTTTTCTGCAACACTTTGGGTTACTGGAATTTGTGGACTGAATTCAGGTATAGCTGTTGCAAGTTTTTCGTGGCTAAAAATCTGTGTATGTCCGAAATTTCCTCGTAAACCGCTGAACCGTTCAGGTGCCATCGCTATCAGTGTCTCTTGGGATACGTGGACAATTTCTATCTCAACACCGAGTGCTTCGGCAGCAGCACGGTGCCACTCATCCCAAGTGCGTGCTTGCGGATGGACGATATTGTATATTTCACCAAAACATTCAGGTTTACCGAGTATTCCTGCAAACGCATCTCCCGCATCCCGCGATGCAAGGAATTGAAAATAGTTCAATCCATCACCAGCAGAGAGAATTGGTTTCCCTTTTCGTAGCCGATCAATCCAACTCCCATCTCCACCTACTTGGCGTAGTAGATTCATACCGGGACCGTGCGTATAGGAGGGTTTGAAAATAGTTACAGGGAATCCATCGCGCGCATGTGCTTCTAATAATAAGTTATCTGCTGCAACTTTGTTAAGTCCATATCCGGATATGCCTTGTAAAGGTGCTGTTTCGGGCAGATTTATTCCGCTGAAAGGTGGTCCATAAGTCATTACGGTTGAGCATTGGATAAAGTGTCCGATGTTTCCCTGACATGCCCACAGTGCAGACGCAGCATCTTCAGCATTGAAACTAATCATATCAATGACAGCGTCCCAGTCTTCCGCGCTAACTTTTGACTCAAAATCGTCGCGATGTTGTCGGTCACCGTGAATCACACGAATATATGTCGGTGGTGGGTCAACATGCTGTCCACGGTTAAAAAGAACAACTTCGTGGTTTCTGTCAAGTAGTGCTGCGACGATTCCACGACTGATATTTCCCGTCCCACCGATAACTAAGACTTTCATTGGTTAGTTTCCTTTTCAATTAACTTTATTTCTGCGGGTGTTAATTCGTGTGAAAGTCGGGTACTGTGTGAACGAAGCCAAGACCTACGAAATAAAATTAATAAATAGTAGTATACACATGTATTTTGGGTACTGGATTATTTATCCACTGGTGAATTACTGTCTGTTTAGTTGTAGAAACATTTAAAGATATTATCTGATATTATCTTGAATAAATTATTGCAAAAGAAGTTTCTCAACAATTTGAGGGACATCCCCGATGGGACATGCAAAACTATAGGGTGGTTCTTTTCGTGTACATTCACGCAACATGGATAAGTTCTGTTCGTTGTAATAAGGTCCATCACATATAGCAAAAAGGGCTATTTTTGTATCTGTACTTCTGTTAAACGATTGTAGAAGCCTAAGAAGTTCGTTGCGTTGATGGTCTTGTGCTCCACCTGATTCACGCGTAACTTTATGGGCAGCAAAACATCTAATATGAGTATTACCTACTATCCAAGTAAAATCTAATGACTTAATTCCTGTTGGTTTCTTTCCAGTAATTATGCTACCGTTTTCATCTAAATATTTCGCGTTTTTACCGCTTTTTGGCAAGGTTTTAAATAATCGCATTATATTCGGAAACATCCTGAGATATTTTTCCGCTTCTTTTTCTTCAAAACCTGTCTTTTTTGCATCTTTTGCAAAACAACAAGCGAACATGAAATCATTTTCTATTTTTTTACATACTTCTCTTTCATCAAAACCGAATCGTTCGCAAAACGTACGAATCCGTCGCATTAGTCCAAGGTCTTGTCTATCTAATAGAATTACAACTTCAGAACCATGTTTTTTCCATAATTCTCTTTCTACTTTGTCATAGTCAGGTGGATGAATACCCATTTTCTACTCCAGTCTCATTGTAAGTTGTAAATTCTCTACATCGATAATTGATCTGGCTAAAGCCCAATCTAATCTGCGTCGGTAGCATCCATCACGACGTAAACCTTTGAAAGCAGTCAAAAAAACATCGTAGGTATTTTCTCGAATTGTTGTTAAACGAGTGTTTAGTATGTCTATATCTACATTCCATGGTACACCGATTTTTGTAATTGAACGGCATTGAGTCTTCACCTGATACTCACCTAATTCTGCTGGTGGACAAAATCGAATGGAGGCAGTAACAGTATTATCTATAGCAAATAGTCCCAAATTTCCTTTTGGATCATTAAACACAATGCTACGGTTACTGGATGGCAGCGGAAGGTGTTGTCGCAGCTCACTAAGTTTTCCAAGTAGTTTGTTATTTCGCCATATTCTTACGTCTGATGTATAAGATGGGGCAAACAGTGCTAAACCTACAGGATGTTCTGTGTCTTCAAACATACTTGATGTTTCCCTTTTTTTATTTTCTAAGTTTGTTGACTGTTGTTTCTGTGGCACTAAGGAAATAAAATCGCATAATCGTTTCTGAAACAGACCACTCCTGATGAATGCTTCAGGGATAATTGCTGCGACCCATAGACAATTTATCAAACATTGTTCAAGTGCATATTTGTACAGATCGTCGTAATTAGTCGACTCTGGATAAGGTAGTCCCCTACGTGTTGCGGAGTTCCGAGCAAGCCATGGTGGATTGGTAATACACACATTAAACCCTTTAGGAAAGTCTGCAAGTGTATCACGTTGTACGATACCTTTCGCACCTGGTTCTATGTCGTAAAACTTCCAATCCTGGCATTCCAATTGCGTTGCATCTATCAATTGGGGAATGTTCTTAGCACCTGCAAAAGGTTCTAATACAATCTGTTGTTCTAAGTCAGATTCTTTCGCCCATCTTTGGAATGGCTCTAACTGAAAAGGATTACCACATGTATAGTAGCGTCCATTTGCCCGTTTTTTATCTATATTCATATTTTATATTTTAACCTGAAAGAATTGTTGGTAAGTTATTTTGTTCAGACGTTATTTACCATTATACCTTAACGTTATGTTTCCAATAAATATACACTTTTTCTTACAAAATATCAAGATAAATATGAAGAGTATGTAGCAATCAGAATTTAGCATATAGTTGTTTCTTACGGAGTCATTCAATTGTTGATTTTTTTCGCTGAGTGGTTGTTCCGACCTGCAAGAGTTGGAAGATGTCCTGTTATGAATAGAATTGCTTCGAAAAAAACGCACTAAAAAAGGGTGTTTTTCGTACATTAGTGCGTTTTGGAATTCGGGTTTATGCCAGTCTGAAACTGAGTTTATAGGGTGGTACGATTTTTTTGATATTTTCATTTTTGTGCGTTTTTCCTTTTCGGTATTTTTTCATATTTAGTCGTTAGTTTGCAATACACCTGTTGCCTCTCTGAGGCTTGGTGTCCTTGTGGTAGGGTCGCGTTTCGGAGATCGCTCCTACAGAATGTAATGTCCGAGGCGCAATGAATTGCGCGACTACGAACGCATCCGATATGCATTGTGTCAATACGGGCGGGGAAACCCCACCCCTACGATGGGCATGAGGTGACAAATGCAAATAGTCGCAATGAGTTGCGCGACTACGAACGCGTTTTTGAGTTAATAAAAGTTTCATTTCGAAATGATGTTATAGTTTAACGGACTGTAGTTTGTGGTAAGTAGGTTATCAAGGAGGTGGAACAATATATATCCAATATGTTTTATGTGGGTTTTATTTTTAGTTGTCAGTTTGTTGTCTGAACCACGGAATATCTCTTAAAGGGTATGCTATATATTAGAAATGGAATAATTATGGCTTTACTATAATACGGGATAATTGAATACCTCTGTTTTATTTAAAATTTTATTTGACAAAACACATTGACCGTGCTAATATACATAATCAAATACATAATAGAGGATAAGGATAAATTTATATTATTGTGAATATGAGTCTCAATATCATAAAAAGATTATCTACAGTGTTATTTTTTGTTAGCATACTATTGTTTATGTGTGTATCGTTTGTTGATGCGGCAACGCGTGAATACTGGATTGCTGCAGAAAAGGTTGTCTGGAATTATGCACCGAGTGGTAAAAACCTTATTCGTCCAAAATTGGGTTTGGATGTTTGGGGTAAGGTCCTTGCTTATCACAAGTATCGTTATATTCAATATACCGATGACACCTATACTACACAGGTTGAACAACCTGAATGGATGGGTATTCTTGGACCACAAATCCGTGCTGTGGAAGGTGATAGTATTAAGGTGCATTTTCTGAATCGTGCTGATAAACCACTCAGCATTCATGTTCACGGATTGCAATACGATGAAGCAAATGAAGGTGCGGATATGAAAGGACCAGGTGGTGCTGTGCCACCGGGTGGTAAATTTACTTATCAATGGGAAGTGAACGAGGACGCTGCACCTGGACCGAACGATCCATCATCAATTGTCTGGTTATATCATTCGCATGTTGATGCTGTGACAGAAGTATATGATGGACTGATCGGGTCAATAATTGTCACGAAGAAAGGAATGGAACGTTCTGATGACGATCCACGTCCAAAAGATGTTGATAAATCGTTTACCACGTTGTTCCTCATCTTCAACGAAAATGACCGTGAAATAGCCGAAAATGTGCCGCATGAAGCCTATGAATCACCTGAAGAGGAAGAGGAAGGCAATCTGAAGCATGCTATCAACGGATTAATCTTCGGTAATTTGAAAGGTTTAGAAGTTCAACAGGACGACAGACTCCGTTGGCATCTTGTGGGGTTGGGTACTGAAGTAGATATGCACACAGCACACTGGCATGGACAAACCGTCTTGAATGCAGGTAAGCGCACAGATGTTGTGGACCTGTTGCCGGGTAGTATGGTTACTGTAGATATGGTTGCCAGAACTCCGGGAAACTGGCTTTACCACTGTCATGTTGCTGACCATATTACTGCGGGAATGAATACACGTTGGCGTGTTTTGCCAAAACGTTAGCATGACACGAGCGACAGTTCTGAATATTTTGCTATCGTTGTAGTTTTACAATTAAAGGGGAAAATTTGAAGAGCTTAACTATGAAAATGAGTTACCCAAAATCCATAATTTCTTCTATGGTATCTATGGTTTTAATTTTAATAAAAAGGAGATGTCTATGTTTAACGATCGTTTCATAATGATCAAATATTTAATACCAATCCTCCTGTTGTTCACTCTCGTTGGAGTTGTGCATGCAGAGACGTTAACACTCTATTCTGGTCGTAGTAAAAGTCTGGTTGATCCGATTATTCAGCAATTCGAAAAAGATACTGGTATTGAAGTAAAGGTAAGTTACGCAAATACAACCCAGTTGGCAAATAAACTCCTGACCGAAGGTGAGAAGACCTCAGCGTCCTTATTTTGGGCACAGGATGCAGGGGCACTTGGTGCAGTGAGTAAAAAAGGATTATTTGCTAAACTACCGGAATCAGTTCTTACAAAAGTTCCGAAGACATTCCGACACAGTGATGGCATGTGGGTCGCAACAAGTGGTAGGGCACGGGTTATTGCCTATTCACCAGAACGCGTCTCGATGGATGCATTACCTAAGAGTGTATTTGATTTGACGCAGCCGAAGTGGAAAGACAAAGTTGGATGGGCACCGCTTAATGCATCGTTTCAAGCGTTTGTTACTGCCATGCGTGCTCAAGTTGGTGAGGAACGTACCGAAAAATGGCTAAGTGATATGAAAACAAATGGTGCAAAAACCTATCCTAAAAATACACCTATCATAGAAGCACTCGCTGCAGGTGAGATTGACCTCGGTTTACCAAACCATTATTATCTATTTCGTTTTAAAAAGGGTAATTCTAAATTCCCGGTTGCACAGACTTTCTTTAAAGCGAACGATGCGGGTAATCTTGTGAATGTTGCTGGTATTGGATTGCTAAAAAGTAGTGATAACCAAGAAACTGCGTTAAAGTTCATTGATTACCTTCTTTCCGCTAAGGCACAACAGTATTTCGTTAGCGAGGTATTTGAATATCCTGTGACTGAAGGTGTGATCCCGAATGCGAATTTATTGCCGTTAGATGAATTGCTTAAGATAGTGCCTACTTTTGACTTAAATGAGATGGATGATTTAGAAGGGACTATCAAACTTTTGCGCCGCGTTGGGATAATATAGGTAAGAACATAGGTGTCAATTTAGTGAGGAACATTTGTGCATCTGATACACCTTTCGCCCTGCTGGGGGCTTTAGTGTGCATGTCAAAGGTCGCTTCGCTCGCTCCGACCTACAGGACTATATGCGAGCATGCGTGCGAGGAGACCGCGCCCCTACGGAATGTCCGAGGCGGAATGCATTGCGTAACTACGAACGCGTTTCCCCCTTAAATTGACGCTTATGGCAGAATGCGCGTTTGGCATTCTGCATTGGTTAGGAAACCGCACCATAAGCGTCAATTTAGTGTTCCGTTAGGGCATCTGATACACCTTTCGCCCCTCTGGGGCTTGCTATTAGAAGGATCAACGTTTACTATACACCTTTCGCCCCTCTGGGGCTTTAGTATGCCTGTTGTAGGTCGTTACCGCTCGCTCCGACCTACAAGACTGTATGTGATACCATTTCTAATTGACAAATTGTCATAATGTATTGTAGGTCGAGTTGAGGAATGAAATCCGACAAGACACTATAAAAAGTCGGGTTTCGCTACCGCTTCTACCCGACCTACGAAATAATGTCCTGTTATCATATAGAAATGGTATGAGCATGCGGGCGAGGAGACCTCGCCCCTACGGAATGTCCGAGGCGCAATGAATTGCGCGACTACGAACGCGTCCTTTGTTAATGAGAAACTATTATTTAGATATGCTATAAGAAGTGTAATCAACTACGCGACCTACGAACGCATCTCGTTCATAAATTGACGTTTTATTGTTTTGTGAGATATTGAGGTGAGTAGTTATCCAGAAACACGCCATTTTTTACATTGAACAAAGAAAGTTCTTCTTCATCCCCGCACTAATTGTCTGTATATGCGGACTTTTTCCGTTAGTATATTTAGTTGCAAAAGCAATAGAGGTTGAGAGTGTCGTCCTCGTTGAAAACCTGTTTCGGTCTCGCAACGCGAGACTTTTTCTCAACACAGTATTGTTGACGATTGGTGTTTTAATCCTTGATATACTCTTGGCAACACCGGCGGCATGGTTGACTACACATGCAAATCTGCGAGGGAAACGGATTTTTAGTGTCCTTTGCACGTTGCCGTTAGCAATTCCAGGCTACGTGATGGCTTATGCACTCTTAGGTCTCGGTGGTAACAACGGAATATTTGCTTCATTTTTCGGTAAAAGCCTCTCACGTCTAAGTGGTTACTGGGGGGCTTTAATCGCGCTTTCCTTCTACACCAGTCCATATCTTTTCTTAAATTTACGGTCAGCACTCTTGGGACTTGATCCAAATCTTGAGGAGTCTGCGCGGAGTCTTGGTCATAAGCAGTGGAGCATATTCATTCGCGTCATCCTTCCTCAACTTCGTCCTGCATTCTATGCATCGGGATTGCTTATCTGTTTACATGTTCTTGGGGATTTCGGTGTTGTCTCGTTGATGCGTTTTGAAACATTTAGTTATGCGCTTTACGTTGAATATGAGATTGCATTTGATGGTCATAACTACGCTTCATGGCTTGCACTGATACTCCTTACCTTTACCGGATGTTTGCTTTTTCTTGAAACACGTTTATTACGTTCTATAACTTTACATCGTGCTGGTCACGGTGTTTCTCGGCATCGGTCACCGATACCACTTGGTAAATGGAAAAGCGCGGGTTATACCTTCTTGATTTTGCTGTTTATTGCGACTGTTGCCATACCTGCAATTACAGTATTTCTTTGGATGTTCAGAGCATTTGAAGTATCTGCATTAGATGGACTATTAGAAGCACTTATCGGTTCTGTAGGTATTGCTATACCATCCGCATTATGTTGTGCAATTTTAGTTGTTCCGTTTGCATATATTGGCGTACGTAATTCAACGCGTTTCTCAAATATGTTAGCGCGCATCCCGTATGTCATTTATGCTATTCCACCTCTTGCATTTGCTTTAGCCATCATTCTTTTTCTGGGTAGTCCTCAAACGGTAATTGTTTTAATTTGCGCGTGTATTCTACATTTTCTTGCAGAAGCGATAGGACCGGTTCGTAGTTCACTTTACCAAGCCTCACCTAATTTAGAAGAAGCAGCACGGTCACTCGGCTCTTCACCTGTAGGTGCATTTTTCAGAGCGGTATTTCCACTTATCATACGTGGAATGCTAACAGCTACAGCACTTGTGTTCCTCGCAACAATGAAAGAGTTGCCGTTAGCCTTCCTTTTACGTCCTGCCGAATATGAAACGTTAGCAATAAATGTATGGGATTACACAAGCGAAGCAATGTATGCGCAAGCAGCTCCTTATGCCTTCCTCATCCTACTTTTTTCTGCTCTATTTGTGGGTCTTCTCATCCGTAAAGAGGATACGTGAGACAATTTTCCAACAATTCTTGGACATATATGTCTAATTTTGATATAATGCGGGATTATGATATTCTGTAATCAGTTGCGTGTGTTGATTGCAACGGAAGACAGTTTACTGATATCTGAATTTTTAATATTGGAATATAGAATTTGTTAGAATTTATTACAATACCTACGTTAGACACGCTGGGTGTGAATGTTCTCAGATTACTTCTTGCATTTACACTGAGTGTGTTTATTGTGTTTATCTATCAGTGGACACACGCAAAAGCACCACAAAAATCATTTACTGATACCCTCATTATTCTATGTATGTTAATTGCTGTGGTGATGGTTGTAATCGGTGATAGCATTGCGCGTGCCTTCAGTCTTGTCGGTGCTCTGTCAATTATTCGTTTTCGCACAGCAATCCAAGACCCGCGTGACATCGGCTTTGTGTTTTATGCGTTGGCTGTTGGGATGGCTGTAGGTGCTGGAAGTCCTGCTATTGCAATACTTGCAACGTTCACTATCGGTATCATTATCCTCTGTATGTACCATTGGCATAAGTATTTTGCTAAAGATAACGAATTTGCTCTTGAAATATGCGTGCTGCCTGATCAACAATCCGAAACGGTATATCGACGTATTTTTGATAGGCACGTTGTTAAACATCGATTAATTGATAAACGTATAAAAAAGTCGCAGGTGATTGAGTTAAATTTTCGTGTCAAATTGGCAAATCCGGATGCATGGGTTGCGTTTTATAATGAACTTTCAGAGCATAATGACATCACAGAAGTAAAAATAGATAAGGAGTAAAATAGGTATATTAAGTTATGTATATATCTAAATCGGAAATCATAATAAGGAGAATTAAATGAAGCCAATCAGAGTCATCGCACTCATAGGACTTATATTAGCACTGGCAACTTATTCTTTTGCCCTACAAGATGAAAAAGCACCAACACTCACAGAAGATCAGGCGCGTTTTGACCTTGATGGAAACGGTGAACTTAGTTCTGAAGAAAACTCACTGATGGTTCGAATCACAGGTATAGAGGCTATTAGTGGTGGCAAATATACACGTGAACAAATTGCACAGATGCGTGGCAATAATCCTCAAGGTTTTTTTGGTGGGGGACCACCTCCTGGTATTGGAGGAGGACCACAGCCCGGTGCCGGTAGAACGAGACGCGGACCACGACCAGCAGAAAAATTAGTGGTGCATTTTGATACCGACAAAGATGGGAAATTAACTGGTGATGAAAGAAAGGCTGCCCTTGAATCACGCGGGGAAGCATATAATCCCTCACAACGTGCTGGCACAGTAGTCGGTGATATTCAAGACGATATAAAATCGAGTCAGGCATCTACCCCAAAAGATTCCCCTGCATTCTATGATGCAGGAACTCTCCGCACCTTATATCTTCGTTTCCACGATGAGGATTGGTATGCACAACTGAACGCATTTTATCGTACAGATGTTGAAGTGCCTGCTGAACTTGTCGTTGATGGAAAGATCTATTCTGAAATAGGTGTCCGCGCACGCGGCACATCGTCCTACTTTACTGTTGAATCTGCGAAGAAGTCCTTTAATATTGCAATAGACTACGGGGTTGACAACCAACGACTTTACGGGTACAAAACACTCAATTTGTTGAATGGACATAGAGATGCTTCCTTCTTGCGAGAGGTGTTATACAATCGTATAGCACGAGACTATATTCCAGCCATGAAAACGAATCTTGTTAAATTGGTTATCAACGGTGAAAATTGGGGAGTTTATATCAACCTACAGCAGTATAACAAAGATTTTCTGGATGAGTGGTTTGATACAAGGAACGGAATACGATGGAAAGTGGGTCCTGGTGGAGGTGCGCTAATCGTACCAGGAAACGATATTGGATCGTATCAACAGACTTATCAACTCAAGACCTCTAATGTTGAAAATCCGTGGGAAAAATTAATTGAGCTCTGTGAAATGCTTGATGCTAAAACACCTAATGAGAAGTTGGAAACAGATCTGCTTTCTATATTTAACGTTGACCGCGCCTTGTGGCAGCTTGCTGTCTCCAATGTCTTTATGGATGACGATGGGTATATACATAAAGGAGGAGATTTTTCAATTTATCAGGATGTCAACGAAAGATTTCATCTCATTTCGCACGATAACAACGAAAGTTTCATGTTTGGTGCTAATCGTGGTGGTGGCGGTCCAGGTGGCAGAGGTCCAGGCGGTTGGTCATGGGGTGAACTGTCAGTAGGGATGGTATCTCCAGTTACACATGCAGACAATGCTATGCGTCCAGTTATTAGCCGTCTTCTCGGTATTCCGGAATGGAAAGCAAGGTATATCGCACATGTAAAGACTGTCGTAGATGAATGGCTTGATTGGGGAAAGTTGGAGCCGATTATCAAAGAATACCATTCACTCATTGATTCAGAGGTACAGCAAGACAACAAAAAACTTTACGACTACAACGGATTTTTAGGAAGTGTTGATGGGGACCGTGGAGGACGCACACCGAGTTATAAACGATTTGTTTTCCAAAGACGCGAAAATCTGCTTAATCATCCAGAATTGAATAAACCCACTCCGAAGATTACTGCCGTTTCTGAACCACAAGATGTTTTACCTGATCAACCCGTTGAAATTACAGTTGAATTGGATAATACTATTGCAGCAGATTCGGTTCTATTGTACTATGGTACTGACCGGCATTCAGTCTTTAGTCGCACGGTGATGTCAAAGCGTGGGAACGAATTTGTTGGTAATATCCCTGCTTTTCCAGTTGGAACAAAGGTTTATTATTACGTAGAAGCAAACGCTGTGAAAACACACGGCACAACAACATTTTCACCTGCCCGTGCGGAATTCGGTGCATCTGATTACCAAGTTCCAGCACCACGTGCTAAAGAGGTAGCAGTTGTAATTAACGAACTGATGGCAGCCAATACTGATAGTATTGCTGATCCACAGGGACAGTACGAGGACTGGCTTGAACTGCATAATATCACTGATAAACCGGTTCTACTAACTGGAATGTATCTTACGGATAAAGTAGATAACCTGAAAAAATGGAAGTTTCCTAAAAATACTACGATTCCCCCGCGTGGGTACTTAATTGTGTGGTTAGATGAAGATGGTAAGGCAGCGGAAGGGCTGCATGCAAATTTTAAATTATCCCAAAATGGTGAAACAGTTATGCTTGTGGATACCGATGCGCGCGGTAATCAAGTGATAGATGAGATTACATTCGAACAGCAGAAGAAAGATACTGCTATTGGAAGATTACCTAACGCTACTGGATCATTTCAAGTTATTCAGATGACACCTGGGACACAAAACCAAAAAACAAAAGAATATTAACGGATCTCCAAAAGAAAAACGAACCATTTTGTGAGTGCAATGTCTAACGGGTTAAAAGCATCATTTAAAACCCAAAACGAATAGAATTCGTGAGACGCAATTGACCTCTGGAGGAGATAATGTCCGTTACTTCGCTTACTGCTGATATGGAAACTTATTCGGAAATTGCCCAAGTGGAAGAATTTGACTCCCAACAGGAACGTGAATTAATCTTGCGATGTCAAGAGAGAGATACTGCTGCGATGGGAACCTTAGTTGTGCAATACCAACATTGGGTTTATAACATTGCTTTCGGTCTACTTGGTCACCATGAAGATGCTCAGGATGCAGCGCAAGATGCATTTTTATCGGTTTGGCAGAATATTGATAGTTTTCAGTTCAGATCCAGATTCTCCACTTGGCTTTATCGAATAGTCAGAAACAAGTGTCTTAATGTCATTGACCAGCGCAAACGTAGAAAGACCGATCCGATGGAGATAGACGACTCGCAGCCTTGGGTGCCACTTGATAATGTGACACCTGAACATGAAACACTCCGTACCGAACAGAATGAGATACTTCATGCTGCACTTGATAGGTTAAAGGAAAGTTATAGAACGATTTTGATTTTGCGTGAATTGCGCGAACTCTCTTATGAAGAGATTGCTGAAGTGCTGAATTGCACGCTTGGTCGTGTCAAATCTCGACTGCATGAGGCGCGGAAAGCATTACGAACAGAACTTGAACGTATTGATTGGTAAAATGTTGGTTTGATAATAATGGTAGATATGAATATTACTCTAACGACTATGAGGTGTATTTGAAGACTTTAACTGCTAATGCCAAATTAACCTGATTCGTCATGTTTTCACGGGCGAGGAAACCTCGCCCCTACTGGCAGTTCTTTGGTCCAAGTGCGGTTAGGAAACCGCACCTACCGTTGAAAAACAAGATAAATCTCGTTAATTGGGTATAATAACTTAATTGGTTAATAAAATGAAACATCATCGTATCCAAAAACATTTATCTGCGTATTTAGACAATGAATTAACATCTGTTCTGCAAAAGAAGGTGGATGACCATGTCCGTGTCTGTCAAGAATGTAAGGACATGCTTGCAGATTTCAAGGTAAACCGAGAGCTGATTGCAGAACTTGTACAACCTGCGCCGTCTATGAAGGACGCTGTTTTGGCAAAAATTCGTGAAACAGAAAGTGCAGGTGAAAATATTATTTCAACCTTAAGACGTTGGATTTTTCGTCCTATTACTGTTGGTGCAACAGCCTTTTCAACGGTCTGCCTGGTTGTTGCGTTGTACTATTTCACATATTCACCTGTTCCGCAATATGATGAACTTGTTGATTTCTATTTTGGGGTTCACACGGAAGAGGTGGCGAATAATCCGTTGAAGTCGAATGTTGTAACTCCGCTTAGTACTCCTGAAACGGACACTACGGATTTTAGTGAAGAGACAGAGACGTTACTTGATTTATATTTTGAGGATTAAGGTCTCATCTGGTTGAATCAAACATTTGGTGATCCTATGCGAATGAAACCGCTATTTGTGTTTTACTGTTTGACGTTATTTGTTCTTATCTTGACATCCAGTTCCCTTTTTGCTGATGTTGACACGTTAAAACGTATCGCGGAAGCAGAAAGTGATGTTGCTTATGTTGGTCTCCGTCTCAAGACATTTAGCACATCAAACGGTTCACGGACAATGGAAGAGATGGTCATTCATAAAACCGTAGAAGACTCTTATCGTAAGGTTGTATCCATTGTCGGAGGACCAAAGTCAATTACCGAAGAGAACAAGCCTGAGAAGCAAGGGAACGACAACAACAGAAACAGAAATGACCGTAGGAGAAGTAGAGAATTTAGATGGATGCGTCACCGAAGCCAATTTTCAATAAAAGAAATTGAATTGATTGCCCAAAACTATGAATTGGAACTAAGACATTGGGGAGAAAAGATTGCTGGTCATGAAACAGATCTACTAATCATTCAACCTAAATATACTGGTAGATCTACAAAACATATCTACTTTTCTCGCGAGAAAGGGGTGATTTTGCGGGTGGAAGATTTAGATTCTGCTGGTATCTTGAGGGATATGTCCGTTTATAACCGCATTAGTTTTGATACCAAAGTAGTGAATAACAAGTGGGAAAGTTTAAAAAAGGAAATTAAACCGGAACCGAGGAATAACAGTCCTGTTATTACAATTGCTGAAGCTGCAAAAGTACTTAAGAAAAAGCCAATTCAACCGAAGTACTTACCCCCGGGCTTTCAACTCCAAGGTTTGTATAAACTTCAATTTAGAGGGAATCATCCGATTCGATTGAAATATTCAGATGGTTTGTTGGATTTCAATTTATATGAGACTACAGAAGAGGTCCGATCTGAAGAATCAAACAGACCAGATAATCGTGGGGATAGAAATAGAAACAGACCTGTGCTTAAAATTGGTGATATTTCAGTGCGTAAATATCAACGTGGACCGGACAATGCATTTGGTTGGTCAAGTGATGGCATCAATTTCTTTTTATCCGGTCCGATACCCGTTGACGAATTGCAGAAAGTGGTGGAGTCTATCATTGTCAAAAAAGATTCGAAGTAGTTTTAAATATAGAATAATTGATGTTTTGTAGGTTGGGTTGTACGTTGTGTAAGCCCGACCTTTTTTGTTATAGAACGGTATGCTGGAATTAACTCAAAATTTATAGGAGATAATAATGAAGTATGTTAATTTACTAATAATTGGACTACTTTTTATAGGGAATGTATATGCTGATAGTATTAAAGACGAACTTGAAAAATCACCGCGACATGGTGAGTGGGTTAAAATCACAGCTGCGGATGAGCATGCTATCAATGCTTTTATTGTATTTCCTGAAGTGAAAGAACCTGCAACGGCTATCATTGTTATACACGAGATTTTTGGCTTGACCGATTGGATTCGTCTTGTTGCAGATAGACTTGCTGCGGACGGGTTTGTTGCTATTTGTCCAGACCTTTTGACTGGTTTGGGTCCTGATGGTGGTGGAACGGAGAGTTTCGCCTCTGGCGATGATGTGCGACGTGCAATCCGTAATCTATCCAAAGAACGCGTGAATACTGACCTTGATGCAGTCCGCAAATATGTCAGTGATTTACCATCAACGAATGATAAGGTTGCGGTATCTGGTTTCTGTTGGGGTGGTGCTCGGACATTTCAATATGCTGTTCATTCTGATGAGATCGTTGGTGCATTTGTGTTTTACGGTTCGGCACCTTCAGTAGATGATATACCTAAAATTTCTGTGCCTGTCTACGGGTTCTATGGTGAAAACGATAATCGGATTAATGCGACAATTGATGCTACCAAAGAAGCCGCGGATGCCGCTGAGGTTACATATCAACCTGTTATTTATGAAGAGGTAGGACACGGGTTTTTACGGAGAGGTATGGCGGATGATGCAAGTGATACACAGAAAGCTGCTGTCAAATCGGCGTGGGAACGGTGGATTAAGCTTTTAGGTGAACTATAAACAGGGAACACACATGGCAAACCGACTAAAAGATAAGATTGCAATTGTTACTGGTGCCGCGCGAGGGATTGGTGCGAAAAGTGCTGAACTCTTTGCGGCAGAAGGTGCATCTGTTGCTATCTGGGACTTGAACGAGGAACGCGGCAAACAGACCGCTCAACAGATACAAGACAAAGGCGGCACTGCGATTTTCTGTAAGTGCGATGTTACGGATTCAGAGCAGATAGAAAAAGCAACACAACGGGTTACATCAGAACTTGGAACTCCGAATGTGCTGTTTAATAATGCTGGTATCGCTGTCGTTGGAGAATTGGAACATATTTCTGAAGCGGATTGGGATCGACAGTATGCTGTGAACGTAAAGAGCATCTATCTCGTCTCACGGTCAATTATTCCGTTGATGCGTACTGCGGGTGGCGGTTCAATTATCAATATGGGAAGTGAATCAGCATTTGTTGGTTTTCCCATGCATCCTGCCTATACCTCCTCCAAGGCAGCAGTGGTTCATCTCACTCGGAGCATGGCTGTTCGTTATGCTGAGGATAATATCCGTGTAAATAGTCTGTGTCCGGGTACGATTAATACCGAACTGTATCAGGAATTTATTGCACAACAAGCGGATCCGGAAGCAGTGAATAGAGAGATTGATGAGATGCATCCGTTAGGTATCGGTGAACCGGTTGATATTGCTTGGGCGGCGGTTTATTTGGCATCTGATGAGTCTCGGTATATGACGGGTGCACCGATGCTTGTTGAGGGTGGGATATTGTCAATGTAAGAGGCGCAATTCATTGCGCCTCTTACATTCGTAAACAAAATGAATGAAGATGTATCGTTATCGTAAACTTACCCCTATTAAAAAACAGAAACTATTAGACAGAGACATTTGAGAGGTATGCCAAACCATAGACCACCGCGTTTTGGAAACTTCAGCGGATTTTTCCTGATAACCGCGTCTACTTATGAACATAAATCATATTTTAACAACGTTGAAAAGCGAACATGGTTATACAATGAACTACAAAGAGAATTACAGAATGCCCAAATTCCTATTAGTGGATGGGTGGTATTACCGAATCATTACCACTTGTTAGTAGAATGTAATCCACTTTTATCAATTAGTCTACCATTGCGGAGCGTTCATGCCCGTAGTGCGCGTGAATTGAATCGTCGCGATGGAGTGTCTGGTCGTAAAGTTTGGTATCTTTTCAGCGATCGGCAAATTCGCAATGAATCTCATTATTACACAACGCTAAACTATCTTCACTACAATCCGACAAAACATGGTTATGTTGAAAAACCATTAAACTGGAAATGTTCAAGTTTACATTGGTACGAAAAGCATTTTGGAATAGATTGGTTACGGGATCTGTGGCAAAAATACCCTGTACTCGATTATGGTAAGGGTTGGGATTGATAGGTTTGTAGGATTAAGGTATTTAGTATATGTGGTGTATGAACTAAAAATATAATGTAAGAGGCGCAATTCATTGCGCGACTACAAACGAATGTAAGAGAATATGGATTGTGCTTATATAAACGGATATAAAAGGCACGTGGATTGCCCAACTACAAATGGATGTAAGAGACTATGTATTTTGCTTGTATAAACGGATGTAAGAGGCGCGTGAATTGCGCGACTACAAACACACCTCCTACAAACAATATTTTATCTACAGGGCATGATCAGAGGGTTTGAGACCCTTCTTATATGTGCCAAAACCGAAGAAGGTTGGATCATAATTGCCGACATAATCAACATTACTTTCATCAGGAATAAGATCTTCCATCTCCATGCCCCAAAAACATCCGTTAACAAGCAGACGGCGAAGTCCTTCGCTCTCTAAATCAACTGATGCACCCATCGTAGTATTAAAGACACGTGAGGTGTTCCCCGTATCACCAGTATAGGTTTTGATCCATGCCATCGGCATTGTGACAGTATCCGGTTTGGGTGGATCTGTGGGTTCCATTCCAACGAGGACCTGTCCGTGCACTAATACCTGAGAGTCTCCCGTTAGTTCCTTTATACCGTAAACATCTGAAGGTCCCCATATATCTGTAACGCCTTTAAGAATAGGGTGACCTTTGTTTTCCTCGTCAATAACGCCACGTGCACTTTCTTTGCCGTGGTGTCCGTGATGATTTATCCACGTTTCTCCGAGCACTTGCCTACCGTATCCACCTTCAAAATCTTTATTGTTGAAACTATATTTTGCATAAGGACTATCCTGATTTCGTGTATAGTTGAATGCGTGTGTGGCAGTGCGTAAACCCATCACAGGTTTGCCAGCGTTGGTATAGTCTACAATATACTTCATCTGTTCATCTGGCAGCTCTCGGAATCGTGTGAACAGCACCATCATATCCGCTTCTTCAAGGTTCTGTAATCCCGGTATGTTTGTTTGGTTTGTCGGATCAATTTCACCGGTATCGGGATTAATTGCAAATAGCACGGTACATCGGAAACCGTGGTGTACTGCTAAAATCTTTCCTAACATCGGACATGCTTCTTCGGAACGATATTCTTCGTCCCCGCTGACTAATACAATATGTTTGCCGTTGCCGACTCCATGATTTCCATCATATACAACCCATTCATTATTCATCAAATATAAACTCCAGTTCATTAGATTTTATGTGTGCAGTATAGCACAATTTCTAAGAATTGTCAGGTTGAAAGTATTATTGTGTCATAATATAGGCTTATTTAGTTTCGGTTTTCCTAAGGGATTTGGCACAAACGTGTATACTGATGTGTTGTCTGAATCAGAATTTTCAAGATTACAAAATTTTCAGGATAAGAGTTTGTCCATTCACATTTCTTTCAAAATAAGCAAAGCATTCTTAAAACTATAGTGACCATCAGAATTAAAGAGACATTTTTTGTATTTTGTTATAGAATGTATCTATTATGGCATATTCAACAGATTTACGTAAACGCGTTTTAGATTTTATTGAAGCTGGCGGGAAAAAAGCCGAAGCTGCCC
>JAJEAG010000016.1 GCA_022824265.1 Candidatus Poribacteria bacterium
CAGATGATAATGTCAATGTCTCAGAGGCATTCAATTGTCACTGTAAGATACTGTTATATACCTCGTTTTTTATCTCCAATTCTCTGAATTTTGTTTCCTTCAAACCGTCCCAGTTTTCGTCTTTTGGGACGGTTTTGGGACGGTGATGTTTTTCCAGTCCCTATCTGGGTTTACTGGGGTTTTTGTATGGATTTTTGCATTTTATTATTTGGCATTTTTGGTACGGTTTGGGTTTTGTATGATTGACTGTTTTTTTCGTGTTACCTTCCTGTATGGAAAATTGAAGGCGATGATTCTGTTTATGTGTGAAATCTGCAATTTGCCGAATAGTTTTTCTTATAAAATTTAGCGGATTTTCTGCCTTTAAAAGGTTACCGTACGGTATCCTTTTTTTACATAACGGTATCTTTTGGTGTAATTGGTCTGCGTATAGTACCAGTCTGGGTTTATTGGTTATTTGCATCGGTTTTTTCAGGAGAAAATAATTAAATTTTGGTATCTTTTGCATCCTCTGGAAATTTACGAGTTTTTTGACTACCATTTCGTATATTTTTTCTAATTTCATAAGAATGTTGGTATCGTAAAATGTTAACATAATTGGGGCACCCATAATCAAAGATTATATGTGACATATACTATAACATAGATAAATAACGGATGTCAAGTAAAAAATTACATTTTTCAGTTTTTTTTGAATTTATTTCAGTTTTATCGTCAAATTTGTAAAATATTATTTGAATTACCGTTCAATACCTTCGCCATTTTTCGGAGTTTGTATTCATTGTTTAGTCAACAAATATCACGAATTGATCTGAAATGTTGGATGATATTTTGAATGAAAATACCTTCAGTTTGTGCTGATGTATTTTATTTCTGTGTGTTTCTATATACCTGTCGCCCGTTGGGGCTTATCGTCTGTAGGATAGCCGTTTTCTATACACCTTTCGCCCCGCTGGGGCTGTTAAGATACATAAGGTCTGTTGACTAATACCAATTCTAATAAATAAATCGACATTTTGAAAGTCAAATACTAATCTTAATGTCCGAGGCACGTGAATTGCGCGACTACGAACGCGTTTTTTGTTAATGAGAAGTCATTATTTAGAAATGGTATTATAGTTTAACAGATGGTGTAATATGTAGTGAAATTAATCAAAGAAATGGAACAATATATATCCAATAGGTTTTATGTAGGTTTGGGTTTTTAATTGATTGTTTTCAGTTTTTTGTCAAAATCACGGTAGGTACTAAATGCGCGGAAGACGCTAAGGGTTATCGATATGTCCGTGGTGTTTCTATGATTCAGACAATAAGTGGACAGCACGTCAAATCAAGAAATCAACGGTATGAATGCTTATGGGCATTCCCTCAAATCAACGTCTAATGCGCGTCCGGCATTCGGCGGGTCGGTCCTACAGAAGAAGGTATGGGGTGAAGACGGGCGAGGAGACCTCGCCCCTACGATGTTGTCTGAACCAGGATTATGGGATTTACAGGATAAGAGGTCACACCTACAGAAGAAAGATTACCAATCAACAACAATAGTTGAATCCAGTAATGGGATGATAATTATTCGAATTGGTATTATTTATCTTCCGATTATATGTTGATATCTACATTCAGGAAGTCAGCGAGTTTAGCATATTCATCTTGGAATCGAACAATTCTGCTTGAGTCATGTGTCTCTCCATTTATCTGAGATGCTATAAATTCGTGTGGATAATGAGTTTTCAAATACGCCATTCTGTATGATAACAAAGAGTATGTAACTGAATGGGATTTGAGGAAAGCATAACTTCCAACGGATTTCAGGTAGTCAAATATCTTCTCAGCATCAATCTTGGTTATTTCATTTTCCAATGCACCATCAATGAATTTAGATTGGTGTTGATTGATTATATCTTCTTTCTTTTTACCAAACGCCTCACGGAGAATATCTGCTTCTCCAAGCGTGTATCCAGCCGTATCACATGCGATCTGCATTATCTGCTCCTGATATATACATAGACCGAAGGTAGATTTAAGAGCACTTTCAAGTGATGGATGTAAATATACTATCGGTTGTCGTCCATTTTTCCGATCAATGAACTGCTGCATCATTCCACTTCTTATGGGACCTGGACGATAGAGTGCTACAATTGCTGAAAACACTTCAAAATTATCTGGTTTGAGCTGTGTAACAACATCATACATCTCAGGTGAAGTTTCGAGTTGGAATAAACCTACAGTCAATCCCTCACTGATCAGTGAATAGGTCATATTGTCCTCAAGCGGTATGTCTTCGAGTGCTATCATGTGACCATGATTTTCGTGTATCCTTTTTAAGCAATCCGCAATATCCGAGAAAGCTCCCACACCAAGTGTATCAAATTTATAAATGCCAATATTTTCAACAGTTTTTCCTTCAAACTGAGTAGCAACTTCACCATGTCTATCCTTGAATAGAGGGGTGTATTCAGTAAGTTGTTCTTTTGATATTGCTACAGCGGATGCATGACAGGATACGTGACGTTTCATACCTTCAAGCCCTTTACTTATTACAACTAAATCACTATATTCATCCTGCCCCGCAAGTGCTTTAAATTCTGGTACTGTATCCATTATCTCATCTAAAGTGATACCCGGTAAAGGTGGTATAAGTTCAGTTAACTTATTAATATTTTCATTAGGAACTTCAAGAACACGACCGACATCCTTTATTGAAGAATTTGCACCGAATGTTGCAAAAGTAGCAATTTTCCCCACAGAATCATGACCATATTTATTCATCAGGTAATTTATCATGTCGTCACGAGCGTTATCAGCTAAGTCTATATCAATGTCTGGTGGATTTAATTTTTCAGGATTTATAAAGCGATCGAACATACATCCGTGTGCCATTGGATTGAAACTGATGATATCAAGCGCGTAGCAGACAAGACTACTGGCAGCTGATCCACGTGCAGAAAGCAGATATCCTTGATTTATTGCATAGGCGACATAATCAGCGACAAGTAAAAAATAGTCTGTATATCCTGTTTGTCTAATTACATTCAGTTCATATTCCAGTTGTTTACTTATCGGATCGGAAAGATGTCCACCTATTTTCTGTTTCAATCCATCATAGCATAACTTTTCTAAGTAACTATCTTGCGTAAAACCTTCAGGAACATCAAATTTAGGAATCACATTTCTGTCGTAATCCAGTATTAGATTACATCGGTTAGCAATTTCTGTGGTATTGAGTATCGTTTCAGGAGGATAATCTTTAAAAGCATCTTGCATTTCGTCAAGATTTTTAAAATAGAAATGTTCGTTAAATCGTGTTCGTTTAGGATCATGAACAGTCTTTTTAGATTTGATACATTGAAGAATGTCATGCATACGGTGATCGGACTTATTTAGGTAATGACAATCGTTAGTCCCAACAATATCCAGATTGAATTCATTTGCCAGATCAATAACTTGTGGATATGTAGTTAACTCTTGTTCAAGATAGTGGTTTTGGACTTCAACATAAAGATTGTCCTCACCCATAATGTCATTCAGTTGTGATAGATTACGAACTGCTTTGTCCCTTTGGTTAGAACTGATTGATTTCGGAATCAATCCATTGATGCAACCTGTCAATGCAATAATACCACCGTGATATTCTCGGAGTATATCCAAGTCTATACTGGGTTTTCTATGAAACCCTTTGGTATACCCTATTGATGTTAGTTCTAAAAGATTCCGGTATCCAACTGCATCCTCTGCTAACAGTGTGAGATGATATAGCGTATTATTGCTACTTTCTGTCTTTTTGCTATCTGTAGTGACATTTACCTCACATCCGACAATTGGGTTTACACCTGCTGATTTTGCAGTGTTGTAAAATTCCCATGCACCAAACATGTTTGCATGGTCAGTGAGTGCAACTGCTGGTGAACTGTTTTCAACTGCCCACTGTATCATTTCAGGAATCCTACAGGTACTATCCAATAAACTATATTCACTATGGTTATGTAGGTGAACAAATTCTGAAGAGTTTGAGTGAGAAATAATGTTGTCTTGTTCATGTGATGCCACACGATCTGTCTGTGTGGATGGGAGGGAAGGTGCTTTTTGCGATTCTGACCCAGTTGCAAGTAAAGTTACAATTGCTTCATCCGTTCTTTCTAAATCTTCTTTATATATCATGCCGAAAATAGGTTGTGTATTTTGTGAATTTTCGGCGATCACTTTCATACAATCATCTAATTCATACATTGTAAAGTCTGGTGGTGAACAGATATTTACCATCATTCCAACAGATTCCGCAAGGGTATTCTCTTCAAGGAGAGGAGAATTTATAGCCATTTCAGCAGCGATTCTGGCACGGTTTTTTCCGCTTGCTTTTCCAATTCCCATCAAAACAGTCCCTTGGTCTCGTAACGTTTCTTCTATATCATTAAAATCAATATTGATTTTACCGCCTATAGTAAGAATATCAGTTATAGAATTGATGCCTTGGAGGAGTATTTGATTGCATTTTTGGAATGCTTCACTCATCTGTAATTCATTGTCAAATAAATCAAGGACTCGTTGATTTGGTATAACGATAAGTGCATCTGCACGAGGCTGAGAAGTGTTTTGTAGTTCCCGTATTCCACGTTCTGCTTGTTCATTCCGGTGCAATCCTTCAGAATCAAAGGGACGTGTTACAAAACAGATTGTTAATGCCCCTTGTTCTCTTGCAAGAGATGCTATTAGAGGAGCTACAGATGTACCTGTTCCGCCTCCCATTCCTGCGGTAATCATAACCAATTTTGCATCAGAAACTATAGTTCGGATTTGATCTATGTTTTCAGCAGCAGCTTTTTTACCAAGTGCCAGACTGCCATCAGTTCCTGTGCCTTGCACAGTTTTTTTACCAATTTGTACTGTTGTTACACCTTGACATGAACTGAGAGATTCGCTATCTGTATCTATACAGTAATAGTCAATTCCTTTGTTGCCTTCTTTAATCATATTCGCCACAACTATACATCCGGCTCCACCAACACCAATAATCTTTAACTTCGATTTTTTGCTATCTGATTGTGCTTTTATCTCTGTCATAGCCTTCCCCCTTATAATAGGTTCTATTTCAAACTGTTTACGCAGAAGTGACCTGATTTCACTAAGTCTTGTCTTTACAGTACCAAGTGCTAAATTGAATTCCTCAGCAATTTCTTTGATACTGCATAAATCAAGGTAGTACATTTTTGCGATAGAACTTACTCGCTGTGGTAACTGATATACTGCCTCTTTTGCATCTGCATGGAGTCTTTCATCATGGAAACGTTGTTCAGCATCCTTATCAATCTGTTTAGCTAAATCTTCGTAATCCATAATTATTTCATTGTTCCGATGCAGATTAGATGCATAGTATCTATTACAGGCGGTTATTGTAACACGTCGCAACCATGCACCAAAACTTTCTGCCTTTCGTAAACCGATGATGTTTTGCCAAACTGCCAACCAGATATCCATCATAATTTCTTCTGCATCGCGTCTTTGTCTTGAATTATCCATTACAATATGCCAAATGCGTGGACTATATCGCGCTACTAACTCAGTGAATGCCGCTTCATCACGACATTGGACAAGATGTACCAGTTCTATGTCTGACAGGTTGTTTGGACTTACAAAATTGAAGTTCATAAATAGTTCCCATTTAGAATTTGGTTTAAAGAGGAAGATTATTATAGGGTTGGTTTAAAAAAATGAGAAAAAGTTATAGGAGATTGTTTTCGCGGTTTAGCAGTTGGTTTATGTAGGGCGTATCTTGGAAATCATACTAAATTAACCTGATTCGTCTTGTTTGCACGGGCGAGGAAACCTCGCCCCTACGATGAAGATATGATTTTCTGCGAGAGATCAAGAATATGATTTATGAGATATATTGTAGAATTAGGGTTAATTTTTTCTTGAGGTTACATCGAAACCAACGGCTGCAACAAGAATAATACCTTTGACAATATCCTGCCATGCTGGTCCCATACCTGCAAGACTCATTCCATTAGTAAGACTTTCCATGACGAATGCACCTAAAATTGCGCCAAATACTGTCCCTCGTCCACCCATTAAACTTGCCCCACCGATAACACAGGCTGCGATAGCATCTAATTCAAGCAATTTTCCTGCTCCAGGACCAGCACTACCGAGACGGGCTGTCATGACTATACCCGCAATTGACATTAATACGCCCATAATAGCGAAAACACGTAACTTTATACTCCGCACATTAACTCCCGATAGATATGCTGCATCCTCATTACTACCAACAGCATATACATATCTACCGAATCGCGTATGATTTGATGTGAAATGAAAAATGAAAGCCAATCCGAATAGGATACAAGCTTGAATCGGAATACCGCTATATGCGTTCATTACAACAACGAATGCAATAAGACATCCCCAAATAGCGATCATTTTTACTACAATTGGAAGGTATGTCTTGTATGTACGGGGATGTTGTAAATGTATTAGTTGATTAAGTAAAATATATCCACTGACCACGAGACCTACACACATGAGTGTCCATCCAAGAATAGGTGGAAGATAGGCTGTTCCAATTGATTGCAACCAGTTGTCTGGTAAAGCAATTGTTTTGCCCTTAGTAAATGCTAACATTAAACCGCGATATACTAAGAAACCACCGAGGGTAACAATAAAAGCAGGAATACGTTGATATGCCACGAGATATCCGTGTAACATCCCAATGATAATTCCAATACTGAGAACAATAAAAAGTGTCAAGACAATTGGCAATTTCCACCAAACGTGTAGGATTGCAGTTATTGCTCCCATCAAACCCGCGCCAAATCCTACTGAAAGGTCAATGTTCGCAGAAATGATGACAAATACCATTCCTATGGAAAGGATAGCAATTACAGCACCTTGACGAGAGAGGTTAAATAAATTACGATATGTGAGAAACTTGCCATTGGTGAGTATTGAGAAAATGATCCAGATACAGACGAGGGCAATTACCATCGCATACATCCGAAGATTCAATTGCTTCATATTTGAGTGTGCAATCCTTTAGTTATTCAGTACCAAACAACGTTTTGAAATTATTTGTCGTAATTTCTCCTATTGTTTCTATGGATGTATTGCGAAGTTCTGCGATTTTTTCTGCAACTGCACGAACGTATGAGGGTTCATTACGTTTACCCCTGCGGAATTGGGGTGTCAACCATGGACAATCTGTCTCTATTAATAATCGATCTGAGGGGACTTTACTGGCAACGGCTTGCATTTCTTCTGCATTAGGATATGTGACAATTCCTCCAATTCCAATATGAAAACCGATTTCAACGCTTCTTTCCATGAGTTCAATATCACCGGTAAAACAGTGAAGGACACCTTGGATTTGTCCTTGTCGTGATTCCAAAATCGGGAGAATATCCATATACGCATCTCGGTTATGAATAATAATTGGCATTTCCATCTCTTCTGCAATATCTAATTGTTTTTGAAAAGCATCTTTTTGGACATCAGGTGGAGATAGGTTCCGATAGTAATCTAACCCAATTTCACCGAGGGCAATCACTTTGGGGTGCTGTAATAGTTCACGAAATGTCTTCAAAACATCAGGTGTCAGTTTCTTTGCATCATGTGGGTGCATGCCAACTGTTGCATATAGATTTTCGTGTTTGTCTGCCAGTTCAATCGCGCTAAGACTGGTTTCCAAATCAATTCCTATTATGAGGATTGTGGTAACTCCTGCGTCCAATGCACGTTTTAGGACAGCGTCACGGTCTTTGTCATATTGAGATACTTGTAGATGTGTGTGTGAATCGATTAGCATGGATTATTGTATGGAACTACATTAGAGGCGTTCGAATTACAGTCTCAAGTGTATGGGCACGTGGTGATTGTGATACAAGGAAAAGAATCAGGTCAGCAACATCCTCTGGTTGCGTGAGATTTTCGATCACATCATCGGGATGATTGTCTCGTCGCATTTTGGTATCAACAGGACCTGGACAAACAACTGATGCTTTCACTCCGTGACGTCTGCCTTCGTTATTTGTCGTTTCTGTAAAACCGATCACAGCGAATTTAGAGGCACAATAAGAACCGCCGTTGACATGACCGTATTTACCTGAAACTGAAGAGACATTTACGATATGACCATAATTCTGGTCATACATGTGGCTTAATACTGCTTGTGTGCAAAGAAATACACCTTTAAGGTTTACTGCCATAGTCAAATCCCAATCCTCTTCTCGTATCTTTTCGATTGGGTTATGTATTGCAACACCAGCATTGTTAACAAGGATGTCTACCTTGCCGAATGTCTGAATTGTTTGAGTAACCATTGTTTCAACATCTGTTTTATGTTGGACATCTGTTTTGACGGGTAATGCTTTTCTGCCAAGGTGTTCAATCTCATTCGCAACGGTTTCTATTTCAGCTTCTGTACGTGCAGCAAGAACAATATCAGCACCCTCTTTGGCAAATGCTAATGCTGATGCACGACCAATACCGCGTCCTGCACCAGTGATTATTGCGATTCGGTTTTCAAGTTTCAAATGTTACTCCTAAAATATTGAGATAGCAAGAAGTATGTTCACTGATTGAGATATAGTCTATGATATTTGATACTGTGCTAACTTCTTCTTGTCAAATAGGATACCGTGACCTGGACGATTCGGTGGAGAAAAGTGTCCATCTATTAGTGTTAAGGTATCACTTAGCACAGGATCAAGTGAAGGAATATATTCAACAAAAAGCGAATGGGGTACAGCTGCAGAGAGATGTACATGCAAGTCCATCAAGAAGTGAGGGGAGACAGATAAACCGAAGCATTCGGCAGTATGTGCAACCTTCATCCATTCGGATATTCCACCGACTCTTACTGCATCAGGTTGTAATATATCAACTGCGCCTTGAGCGATATATTCCTTAAACACATATTTATTATATATTGTCTCACCGATTGCAATGGGTATGGTTGTTTTCTCCCGTAGCGTTACATGACTATCTACATCGTCTGCTTCTATAGGTTCTTCAAACCAAAATATGTCTGCCTCTTCGATACGACAAGCAAGTTGAATTGCTTCACGCGCATTCCACTTCATGTTCGCATCAATCATCAGGTACGGTTCTTGTCCAATGGCTTTTCTCACGGCAAATATGCGCGCCACATCTTCATGTAGACTTTCTCTTCCGACTTTAATCTTGATTCCTTTATAACCTTGTTCAACATATTCCACTGATTGTCTAACAAGCTCATCTTCTGAAAGGTGTAGCCAACCTCCGTCAGTGTTATAAACTGGTACTGATGATCGCGCACCACCGAGTAGTTGATAGAGTGGTAATGCTGCACGTTTTGCCATAAGGTCCCATAATGCAATATCTACAGCTGCCATGCCCAATCCGACAATTCCACCTCTACCTACCCAATGTGTCTCCATCCACATCCGATTCCAGATACGGTCAATGTTCGCAGCATCCTCCTCAAGAAGGATAGGGGTAAGATAGGCATCCATAATCTGTTTGATTGCTTCTCCACCTTTACCGATGGTATAGGAGAATCCTGTACCTATTACACCATCTGCATCTTCAATTTCAATGAATGGAAACTCCATAGAGACAAATGCTTGAATTGCATCAGTTCGTTGAACCTGTGGAGGAATGTCGTATAATGATGTATGGACAGATTTAATTTTCATACTAAATGTCCATTATTTTAAATTGTCAATCATTCCCTGTAATTTCTGAATACAGATGCGCGATGCTTCTTCACCAGCTTCTGAGAATGCTTTTCCACCGGGTCTATTGAGTAAGTCATCATCAATTTTGAGAGTAGGTCTCCAATGTGTTTCAAGACATAGATGACCTTCATATCCATCGTCTACGAAAGCCTGTAGCTGACCTTGCCAATTGATTACACCGTCACCCACTGGAACAGATTCCATTTCACCACTATCAGGGTTAGGCGCAGCATCCTTCAGATGTGCATGAATCATAGTTGGTTTCATCTGATTGTATGCATCTGGATATGGTGTAATTCCATCCTTTGCGTGCGCTTCATTTGCTGGGTCCCATATACCGCGAATATTTGGTGAATCTATTTCTTCAATGAATTGTGCAGTGAGTTTTGCTGTGCTTAGAGATGTTGTAGATTCATTTTCCATCCCAAGAATTATACCTTCACCATCTATTATCTTACGTGGTTCATTATAAGAAGCTATTATTTCGTCCCAACGTTCCACTGTCTCACCAGTATCCCAAAATACAAATGTTCGTATGAGATTCGTATCAAATGCTTTTGCAGTCCGGATACATCCTTTTAGTATATCAAGATGTTCCTTCCGTTCTTGTGCGTTGTCCATATCACATTTGAAGAACGGAGATGCAACACCGATTATCTCAATGTCTGTTCCATCAAGTAGCCGTTTCATTTCATCTATGTCATCATTAGTAAGTTGGTGTGGGAGTTTGTCCCATACTGAACGAATCTCTATTGAATCCAGATTATATTCATTGACAAAATTGACGACGGTGGCAAAGTCTTGTGATACTTCATCACCTATTACACCGATTTTAAACATATTACCGATTTTAAACATATTTGAGTGTCTCCTTAGTTACTTTTCTGATATATTAGCACAGGGTAGGTAAATTGACAAGATAGTTTATATTTGGTAGCAGAACCCTTCAGTTATCAATATTACTCCTTCCTCTGTAGGATCGACTTTCTGGTCACGATCTTTACGACAAATACCTACGTATTGACGAAAACTGAAATAATTTGTGTTATATTTATGTGACTTTTTGCACTCACAGTGACGTTTTGAATCCAGTCAAGATAAGGAATATGACGCGAATTTTGATTTTTTATTTTGCATTTTTTTCTGTATCGTTTGAACTGTCTGAATCACTGAAGACACGGAAAACGCGGAAGACACTGAAGGGTTTCTGATATTTCAATGTGGTATTCATAGGATTAACGTTTTGTGATTTCTTAAAAATGTCATTTAAGCGTCATTTTATACCATTTCTATAAATTATTGTCTCATTTACGGTTTTTATGGATGTAATCCATCAGGACACAAACTAAAAGTTTGTCCTACAAAAAAGAGACATTTTGCTCGCTCCGACCTACAAATGTTATGGAGATATAAAATAACTTAACATACTTGTTTCTGAATTTTTACTTGTTTTTTAATTTCTATGTATGATATTATATAGATATTGTATCAAGGACATTGTATATGCATCGTCAACCGGTGACATCTATCCCGCAGGTGTGTATTATACCGATGCTTTCAGCGGGACTATATTAAGGAGAGGCATTCGTTAGCCTACGGGCTTCCGTTTATTTGCTGTAAACTAAAATGAGATCAGGAATATGGGTACCCGAATACGATACACCTGAATTATGGCATAAAGAGATTTCCAGACGTAGTTTTTTCAAATATGGAGTCGGTAGTTTTCTGGGTCTTGTTGCAATGCAGCACTTTGGGACGACTGGTAATGCTCAGTTAGAAAATGTAATCCCAAGTGCCAAACGTTGTATCGTTATGTTTATGAGTGGCGGTCCGAGTCAGTTAGATACATTTGATCCCAAAGATCAATCCGAAAAAAACAGCGGTCCATTCCTTCCAATACCTACAAGTGTTAATGGAATTCAGATATCAGAACACCTACCAAATGTAGCGGAACAAGCGCATCATCTTTCCATTATTCGTTCAATGGTATCTCGTGAAGGTAATCATGAACGTGCACGTTATTTATTACATACTGGTTATGCGCCAGGTGGTGCTGTAAGACACCCAACGATAGGATCATTGACATCATATTATCTTGACGATGATGAATCTAAACTACCGAGTTGTGTTAATATTAATTCTCCGACATATTCTGCTGGTTTTCTTGGAGCTGCTCATGATCCGTTTATGGTAAATAATCCGATGAAACCGGTAGATGACATATCCTATCCAGCACAAATGGACACCCGCCGATTTCGTGAACGTCTGAAAATGCTAAAAAACCTTGAAAAAGACTTTATTTCCAATCGCTCAGGGTTAGGCACAGAAACCCATGAAGCCATATACAAAAAAGCTGATGAACTAATCAATTCTCCCAAGATTAAAGCATTTGAACTTGATGAAGAACCTGAAGAAGTTAAAAAAGCTTATGGTATGAATAGGTTTGGACAAGGGTGTTTAATGGCGAGAAGACTTATTGAGTCTGGTGTTAAATTCGTTGAAATTACACTTGATGGATGGGATACTCACGAAAATAACTTTGAAAGAACAAAAGAACTTCTTGATGTTGTTGATCCAGCCTATGCAATGTTGTTAAAAGACTTAAGTGACCGTGATCTTCTTGATGAAACTATCGTTTTATGGCTTGGTGAATTTGGTAGAACACCGAAAATTAATCAGAATGATGGTCGGGATCATCATCCGAACGGGTGGTCTGCTGTAATTGCAGGAGGTGGAATCCGCGGTGGACAGGTGATAGGTAGTACCAATGAGGATGGAAGTAAAGTTGTTTCTGCGCCAGTTGGAGTACCTGATCTGTTCGCATCTCTATGCTTTGCTTTGGGAATTGACTATCAAGAAGAGAATATATCTCGTTCTGGACGTCCCATACGTGTTGTCAATGATGGCAATATAATTGAAGAACTGTTTGTTTAACAACCATTTTATTTGAAGTTTTTTTGAGAATTCATTGCAGATTTTGATTCAAATGGTTAATATGATTCGGTTTCTTGTTTGAGTTCTTTGTGAAGAGTATAATAGAAGTACAGTTACCTATTTAGGTTGTCATAATGCGGGTCATTTCTGGCAAATATAAGGGTAGAAGTTTGGTGGCACCAAAAGACATGTCTGTACGACCAACAAGTGATCGTGTCAAAGAGTCTGTTTTTAGTATAATAAATCATAAAGTTCAGAAATCCAATTTTTTTGACCTTTGTTCTGGTACAGGTAGCATTGGTATTGAAGCACTTAGTAGAGGTGCAGATAAGGTTACCTTTTTGGATCATAATAGAAAATGCCACAGATTGATTGAAATGAATCTTGCGAAGTGTGGTTTAGAAAAAAAAAGTCCACAAATGAAGCTGATTCACAGTAGTATCACGCAAGGTATAGAAATTCTTAAAAAGTCTTTAGAGTTATATGATCTCATTTATTTTGATCCACCCTATGATGCTGGACTTTACACACAAGGTCTCTCTTTTATCTCGGATGCGAGTTTACTTGAACCGACAGGGTTAATTATAGTAGAACACGATAAGAGTAGCGATTTACCAAATAATGTCGGAATGCTTATCCGGGATAGACAAAAGCAATATGGAAACACACATGTAACCTTTTTTCGTCATGAGAACTAATAACAAATTTGAATGTGGTTTAAGATGTGTGTTTTCAACAAAGATATTGAATTACATTTAAATTAGAATGTCTGTAGTTATTGCTAATCAATAGCAAGACATTCAGATACAGGTATAATTGTTTAGTGAGCAAGTAAGCATAGTGTTGAAGAATCAATCTTGTATAATGATTCTTACTATGAGATTGCTGATGTACCATCTTTATTTGTATTATTTTGTACATGTGTAATTATAACATTAGGATTTAAATTATGTTTTGCATTGCAGATAGATGTGAATATACCTGTAGAAGGAAACATAAGGAATAGGTGAATGAAACTTGACGATTTAGCCATTTCGCGGCGAGGAAAAAATGTCGTTCTAAACCATCAACAATATCAAATTGAATATAATTTAGGAAAAGGAACGTGGAACTATAATGATAAAACTGGGAAGGCAATAATCAAAAATGGTTTCACACAAATTAGTCTTGCAGATGGCACCATATTAAAAACTCTTAATTCTGGTTATCGCGAATTTCATAATGAAGCTATACAAACTGACGAATTTGGAAGTTTCTATACCTTAAAGTTTACTTATGAAACCGTAGAGACTAACAAGCAACAGCATAAATCTAAGAAAGCAAGTAATTCAAAACAGGAATTATCTAATAACCGTTCAGATGTGCATGATTCCGATGATTCTCAGCATAACAGCGTTAAAAGCAATAATGGTGTTAGCAGAGGACCTGGTATCCGTGTACATACATATCTCACCTGTTATGCGGATCATCCGTATATACTATTAAAAGTGGGTGTTGAAAATAAAGGACATATACCGATTTGTCTATCAAACATCACACTTATAGATATATCATCACAACATGGATCACTACAGTTAGGCAGTCATCCGACACAATACAATCTACTTCTCAATATGCCTCCAATATCTCCGAATACAAGTGTACGTCATAAAATCTATGATGGATTCAGTTTGGATGGAGAAAAAACGATACAGCCTTGTCAAGATGGAATTTTACATGATGCTGATAGTAATAAATCATTCATGTTTGGATTTATTACTGCTGATAAATTGTGGCCTCGGATTCAATTAGGATATCAGGTGTCAAAACGGAAATCGCAACAAGGTTTGACAGCATGGTCACTATATCATGATTGTGAAGACATAGAATGTCAAACAGGTGAAGAAATTACATCTGAGATAGGTTATCTTGATTTTTCTGAAGATGCATACTCAACCTATAAACGTTATACTGAACGTCTTGCTGCTAATGTTCTTGCTGAGAATCAACTCAACCTGTCACAAGATATAAATACAAACACATCATCTCAACAGCCTGTTTTTAGCGGATGGAGTTTTACATCACAGAATATAAATGGTAAGCTTGGTGAAAAAACTATCAATGAACAAATTACTGCGATATCAAAAAGCCATCTATTGAAACAAACTTCTGATAATGGAATGGATTACATACATCTGGAAAATGGTTGGCAATCAATTCCTGGTAACTTGACATTAAATAAAGATAGTTTCCCTGTAGGCATGTTCCCTGTTGTTGATCAGATACACAAGAGTGGATTTAGAGCTGGTATATGTATAGATCCATTTGCAATTGATTCCACTACTGATTTGGTACAAAAATATCCAGAAGTGTGTCTCCGCAATAAAAGTGGTGAAAAAACAAAATCAAAGGGTGAAAAATCATCCGATTCTAAGCGTAAACAACCGCTTGAAGTCCATCTTCCGGGTAGAGATTCTGCCCTCGCGATATTAGATGTATCCCATCCGAAATCGCAAAAACATGTTAGAAAAGTATTTAAACAGATTATTGATGAATGGAAATATGACTTTATCAAGGTTGATTTATCCAGTTATACGAGTGGGATGATGTCAATCGCACAAAAAGCAGAGTGGCACGAAAACTCACTTACATCAACTGAATTATATCGTAAAGCTGTCTGTTTATTGAAAGAGATAGTTGATAGTACAGATAGAGATATTCTTCTTGCAGGATATAACATTATAGAGTGTGTCAGCATGGGAAGTTTTCTACTAAATTACCCATTGTTACGTCAGAAATATGTAGAAAACAGTGATTCCTGGCACCACCAAAATGGAACAAAGCATAGAATATGTCGTTATACTGAATATTTAAACACCCCAACCACTGTGTGGAATCAAATATTTGGAGATTTGTGTATTGATGAACCTCGTCCTGTTAATGAGGCAATCGTTGAGATGACAGCAGCAGCATTGAGTGGTAACTCCATTTTATGTGTGAATACGCCATCATCCTTATCTGTACATAGGGCAGAATTGATGGCGAAGTTATTTCCACTTTCAGGTGATGGGGCAAGATCTATTGATCGATATGACGAACCTTTCCCACGAATCTGGCATTTACCAATTGAGACATCACGAGAATCATGGGATATACTTGGTGTATTTAATTGGAAAGACCAACAAGATGATGTTCATATTGATATAGAAGCTATTGGTCTTCAACCTGAAAAAACCTACCATGTCCACGATTTTTGGATGCGTCAATACGTAGGTGTGGTATCAAAAAATGTGACACTAATTAACATTGCTCCGCGGTCAGCAAAGTTGTTATGTTTCAGAGAGGAACAACAAACTCCTCAGTTGCTTTCCACCGATATTCATTATACACAAGGAAGCGTTGAGATTCTATCTGCGGGATGGGATAATGATAGTCAAAGTTATCTCATTATTTGCCAACCACTACGTCAGTCTGTAGGTTCATTATTCCTGCATGTGCCTGAGAGTTTTATTCCTATTAGTGTATCTGCATTTGGCGGAGAATATCAATATAGTTGGAACAAACCAATATATCAGTTGACTTTTCATGCATCCGAATCATTGATCCATGCCAGTATTCAATTTGCTAAGACAACTGGCGGTTCACGTAAATCATGAAAACTAATAATGAAATATGCTACATTTTATTTTGAGGAATATCTTATACCATTTCTATAAATTATTGTCTCATTTACAGTTATTGTGGTTGTAGTCCTTCGGGACACAAACTAAAAGTTTGTGCTACAAAAAAGAGATATTATATCTTAGAAATGGTATTAGTTAGGTATTCTTATTTCAGGTACCCAAGCCTGAAGGCATGGGATTGTTCAATCCTCTGCCAGACTTGATGTTCTTCGGTCTTGGCTCGTAACTTTACCTGTATGCCACCGAGGGGTCCCAGCGACCCACGATACAGAACCTCAGACACTTCCGACTTCGGAAGTTGTTCGAGCGAACTATCGTCTTCGAG
>JAJEAG010000026.1 GCA_022824265.1 Candidatus Poribacteria bacterium
ACGACACATGAATAAATTGTCCAATTTTCTGCTTGACTCTGAAAACTCTGAATCTTTAGAATGAAAGTAGTGTAAATATCATCATATAAAAAGGATTGATTTCTGGCACACAACACTATTCATTAATCGAACTCACGTTAGAAAGATTAGCCTTCCGTCTGTTCCTTCAAACTACGTGCCTTTTGCACAAGTTTTAGCAGTTCTTCATTTCGCTCTTTGTGCTGAGGTGTTTTTGAATCTATATGTGGAAGAACACTTTCAATCGTCTGTTGCACTGCTGCCAAACTTCCCTGCTTCGCCCAATAACTTTCGTGTAGGATTTCAGCAAACTCAGCAATAGCAGTGACAAGCTGGTACTCTGGAGATGTATCTTCATAAGACTTTTTCAACTGAGTGGTAGAAATAGTCTCGTTTATCTCTGTTACTTGTTGTGTATCAGGGTCTTCATGTCGGATAAAAACGGTCGCAAGTTTACCATCAGCATTTTCGTGTAGTTTAACCTCATAAAGAGCAGTTACGCTATGTCCTGAACCAACTTCCCCCGCATCCACATCATCTTTACGGAAATCTTCATGAGCGAGAGATCGGTTTTCATAGCCAAGTAGGCGAAAACGGCTGACAGTTTCTGGATTAAACTCAACCTGAATTTTAGCATCTTTGGCGATAACTTGTAATGTTCCTGTCAGATTTTCCTTAAATATACGTTCTGCTTCTTTAAGTGTATCAACATAGGCATAACTCCCATTTCCTTTATTGGCAAGTTGTTCCATGAGAACATCGTTATAGTTGCCCATCCCGAACCCAACTGTTGTGAGTGTTACACCTTCCTTTACATAATTGCTAATCTCTTTTAGGATAGCTTCTGGTCCTGTCTGTCCAACATTTGCAACACCATCTGAACATAGAATGACTCGGTTTATGCAATCGGATTTTGAATTTTTAAGTGCAAGTTTATATCCAACTCGTAGTCCTTCCTCTGCATTCGTGGACCCATCTGTTTGAAGACTATTAATCGTTTCTAAAATGTAATCTCGATTCTCAAGTCCTGTGTGAGACAGGACGACACGGGCATTGGATCCATACACAACTATACCAACCTTATCCATAGGACGCAGTTGATCAACAAGGAGGGTTAATGCTCGTTTTACCAAACCTAATCGATTTTCCATACTCATTGAGCCAGAGATGTCGACTACAAATGTGAGGATTGCATCTTTACGGTCATCATCTGGAATGACGCGTCCTTGAATGCCAATGCGAAGCAGTTGAAGTCTTTTACCTTCACCAAATTTTGATGATGCACCCTCAATATGGACAGCGAATGCCTCATCAGTTGGAGGAATATAATTGTAATCAAATGCATTGATATATTCTTCCACGCGCACAGCTGCTGTTGGTGGTAAATTCCCATCCCGAAAATAACGCCGCATCACAGAATAAGAGGCAGTATCTACATCCATGGCAAATGTAGAAAAATTGTCGTCTTCTGTATCAATGAATGGATTCGTGCCATGACTTTTATAGAATACATCATCATAAACAGCACCGTTTGGGGGATTTAATCGTTGAGCATGTTGGGAGGATGTGGCTCTGTTATATGCTACTACTCCCCTTGCTGCAGCTGATAGTTTAGCTACAGGTTTGCGCTGCTTCACTTTCAATGCTTCATGTGCAGAGTACGTATCTACATCAATTATGTCTTTGTGCGTAGATTGTTCTTGTATATGTATAGGATTTCCGATGAATAGCACACCAAGTGTGAGGAGAACGATGGAAATAAAAAACGCTCCTGAAACTCTTTTGATACGCATTGCTGATTCCTCCAAGAAAACTTACAAGTATTATGGGAGTATTAGAGCAATATGCGTGCCAATTCCAGAAGCACAAATTATGCGTTTTTTAGTAGAATAATCAGAAAAATGCACCATACTGTGCATTTTCTATACAATGCTGCACAAAAATGGACATTAATTTTTAGTTTTTTGTTTGTGTTTGTAATAAGTATTCTGATATTTGCTGTGTTAACTGTTTTTCTACCTGCTGCATTTTCGGTAACCCCGCGAGATTATTAACTTCATCAGGATCATCTTGAACATTAAATAAAAGATACGGTTCTTTCTCTCTATTTATAGCTACTTTCCACTCTTGATTTAGCAGCATTATTTCGCGTGATATTTCAGAAATAGCAAATTCACGGTGTGTTGTTTCTGTATCATCAAGAACAGGACACAACGATTTACCGAATTGACGATGTTGCATCTCACCACCAACAAGTTCAACAAGCGTGGGACCAATATCAATCCATTCAACAGGATTATCACAGATTCGATCTGATGCATCCAATTTTAAGGTGTCAGGCGTCCGCACAAGGAATGGAATACGGACAGCACCGTTGAGGAAATTGCTTTTATATATTAATCCGTAATCCCCGTTCATTTCCCCATGGTCAGAACAGAAAACGATCACAGTATTGTCAAGTTCACCACGTTCCTCAATAGTGTCAAGGATTTCACCAATCTGATCATCAATCAAAGTAACATTACCAGCATAGTCCGCACGCATTTTTGCGACATCACCCTCATCAAATTTTGGACTTTTCTTTTTGTTTTTCATAAGGTTGTCCAAACTTCCGAGAGGACGTTTGCCTGTAGCGGGACGATTCACAGGTTTTGGCATCTCATTTGGGTTGTACGTACTGGCATAGGGTTCAGGAGTATCCCACGGTTCGTGAGGTCCACCGAAACTGACCCAACAACACCAAGGTTCTTGGCGGTTATAGTTTTTGAGATAATGCTTTGCTTGCTGTCCGACGTAAACATCCGCATCATTTTCCAGACCGAGTGGGGTAGGACGTACGACGTGCGGTTTCGTTTTGAAACGATCTTGATAATCATCACGATATTCTTTCCATAATTCCTTCTCTTCCCACATTTCGGTCATATAGGATAGGCACTTCATACTCGCTCGTGGACCGCCAATTTCGTTCACATCATCTAATCCATAAGCGTGCATCAAGTGTTCACGTTTACGTAGATCACCGTTATTTGTGTGGAGATGTGTTTTACCAAATAGACTTGTGCGATATCCAGCATCACGTACTACCTGCATCCATGTAGGTGTTTCAGGTGCTAACTTGTGTTTTCCGTTATTCCAAACACCAGTGTTGTGTGGATACAAACCTGTTGCTAAACTTAGACGTGCTGGAACACATACTGGTGAGGTAGTGACACAGTTCGTAAATCGAACACCTTCACTTGCGATCCTATCCAAGTTAGGTGTTCGCACCCAATCTCCACTGCAACTCATCGCATCCCATCGCTGTTGGTCTGTCATCAGAAGAAGTATGTTAGGTTTCTTCGATTCAATACTGAGCTCTGGGTTGACATTTGGACTCTGTGCCCAAGTGTTAGTCCCAAGAAGTGAATAGGCACCTGCACTTGCTACACTGAGTTCTTTGATGAATGTTCTGCGGTTAATCTTATCGGATTTAGGTGTCATAAGATTTATAATTCCGTATTTATATCACTTTTTCGTCTGAGTATGAAATAGGAACTCCAATATTTGTAGCCGCAATTTTGTCTCTATTTCTCTCATTTCAGGCAATCCTGCAAGATTATTTATCTCATCAGGATCGTTCTGCACGTCAAATAAGAGATACGGTTCACTATCAGAATTTAACGCTATTTTCCATTCCTGATTCAAGAGCATTATTTCACTCGATATTTCAGAGATGGCATATTCACGGTGGGTTGATTCTGTGTTCGCAAGGACTGGACATAATGATTTACCGAATTGACGATGTTTCATTTTTCCACCTGCCATTTCAACAAGTGTGGGACCAATGTCTATCCATTCAACAGGACTATCACAGATTCGATCTGATATATCAAGTTTTAAGGTGTCAGGGGTACGAACAAGGAAGGGAATTCGGACAGCACCGTTGAGAAAATTGCTTTTGTAAATCAGTCCATAATCACCATTCATTTCTCCATGATCAGAACAGTGTATAATCACCGTATTTTCCAATTCACCACGATCAGAAATTGTATCAAGAATTTCACCTATCTGTGCATCAATGAGCGTGACATTACCTGCGTAGTCTGCACGAAGTCTACCTATTTCTCCATCTTCAAATTGTGGATTCATGCGATTCATCATGTTGTCCAAATTACCACGAGGACGGTCTCCAGCCTGTTGTCGTGGAATTGGGGACGGCATTTCATTAGGATCATACATACTTGCATACGGTTCAGGTGTATCCCAAGGTTCATGTGGTCCACCAAAACTAACCCAGCAGCACCAAGGTTCTTTACGGTCATAGTTTTGTAGATACTGTTTCGTTTGCTGTCCTACATAGACGTCTGCATAGTTTTCAAGTCCAAGTGGTGAGGGGCGAACCATATAAGGTTTTGTGCTGAATCGTTCTCGATAATCAGCGCGGTAAGCGTCCCACAACCCTTTTTCTTCCCACATCGCAGTCATGTGTGACTTGACACTTGTACTCGCCCGAGGTCCCCCAATCTCATTTACATCGTCTAAACCGTATGCACTCAACAAATCTTCACGTTCACGTAAATCGCTGTTGCCATGTGGATGAAGATGTGTTTTTCCGAATAAACTTGTACGATAACCTGCATTACGAACTGCTTGCATCCATGTTGGTGTTTCTGCAGACATCGTGTGCCCCATATTATTCCAAACGCCGGTATTATGAGGATATAATCCAGTTGCTAAGCTAAGTCGTGTTGGCACACAAACAGGTGAAGTCGTAACGCAGTTATTAAATCTGACACCTTCACCAGCAATCCGATCTAAATTTGGCGTTTGCACCCATCCACCGCTACACCCCATTGCATCCCACCGCTGCTGGTCTGTCATAAGAAGAAGTATATTGGGTTTCATAATTTCCATCCGTAATTAATCGCGTTCAATTCCCGCTTCAACAAATGCCTTAGACAACGTTTCATAAGTCATAGTCGCAGCTGCAAGCGGATCATAGTCTTTACGTGCTTGTACCATAAAACTTACTTCTGCTGTTATGAACCCGTTATATCCTTGTTTCTGCATCAGTTTCAAGTAATTAACATAATCAAAAGGACCTTCACCAGGGATAAGGAACTCAAAGTCTGGTGCGATACCGCGTTGATCCTTGACGTGTGTATGAACCGAGACATCTGCTAACGCTGATACTGTATCTTCAGTTGGCAATCCAACTATTTCAAAATGACTAATGTCAAAATTCACTTTAAGATATGGAGAATTGATAATCTCAAGCAGTTCAAGCACTTTGTCGGGGGTATCAATGATAGCTCCGATGTGTGGTTCCATAGCAATAGTTACCCCACGAGAAGCTGCATATTCAACTAATTCACCAATCCGTTCTACGAGAAAGTCTTTTTTTCTTTCCCATTCATCCGGTTTTCCACCAGTTGTCGTGTTAACTGCTGGCAGTTCATCTCCTTGTGCAAGATCAATAGCCAAGTCGACTCCACCCTTAAGTCTCCACATATTTCTTTTGTGTGATTCTGGATCAACATCCATCAAGTTGGAATGCGCTGCAATTGCTGGCAATGCTAAGTTGTGCTGTTTTAGTAAACCAGCAATACGTTTACGTTCTGCTGCATCAAGTGTACTTAGTTCTGTGGTAAAACGTTGAATTATAGTTAATTCAATACCATCGAATCCGAGGAATGCTAAGTGTGATATTGCAGCATCAACTGGAACAGTTGGCATACCCCAAGTACTATATCCGAGTTTCATGTTGTAATTTCCTTATATGTTGAGAAAGTATCCTCGTCTTGTAGGAGCGATCTCTGAATAACAATCCGCATTGACGGTTACACCTTGTCAGAATAACGCACCGAATGAACCAAGCCAATCATTTATGAGAAAATCAACGCGCTGAATCAGCAATGCCACACGACCCATCACAGTATTGCCAAATGCAGAACCGAACCCTATCATGAGGAAAGCAATACCAACCTTTGATACCCATTTGACAGGACCTCGATGTTCAACAGAGAAGAAAAAGTAAGTGAGAGTACATATTACTCCAATAACCATGAGGATCGCACCAAAAATCTCCATTCCTGATAACGTGCCTGCATTGATTGCTGCAAAAGGTTCTATTGTCCCGCGGGTTTGTTCAAATATATTGGCACGTAACACATTTGGAATTGCAAGTCCACAACCCACACCGATTAAGATTGCACTTGGGAACCGAATTAACCACGTATGACGTGATGACAACCCAGAAAAGAATAATAAACCAATTCCAATCGGAATGAGTTTGATTAGACCAAATAGTGATTCCCCTGTGAATACATCCGTAAAAGGCTCCCAAGCAAAAGGTATGAAACCTTGATGGTATGATAGGACAATACCGTACCCGACTGACATCCCTACGAAGAGATATTCTGCAAATCGATAAAATGGATTGTCTTTATAAAGAAAACTATATATACAAAGTGTTAAAAATGCGGCAATCCAGATGCCAAAAAGTTCCATTTATTTACTCCTCTTGCTTACGCTGAACAAAGAAGGCGATGTTACCGATTATAACTAAAATAATTATCAATAAATGGACAAACGATTCTACATTTATCCACAACGTCCCCTTGGCATGCGATTGAATTAATTTTTCATATTCAGCAGCACCCGCAATGCCAGATATCAAGCCAATTAATTGTCCTGTTTGTAAGTAGGGGTACATCTGCGAAATAATAACACCTGTGACCCCTGCAGCAATTTGTTGATTGAATTGAACATTCGCAAAAGTAATCCATGCCTCTGTTAAATTACCTGAAGAAAGATCAATTACCAATTCAATCTGATCGTAGTTTGTAATGTTCTCCATCATCGGCAATTCGGTAGTAGGTGTTCCATAAAAATCTGTTTCATAGATTTCCGCAATGTTAGTTCCCATACCGAGAATCACTAATTCAATTCCTGGTCTATATCCGAGAAAAACATAATCTTCTCCGTTGACTGCACCTTTTTCTTCTGCAATTTCCTGCATCAAGTCACTACCCATAGTCGTTCCTACAGCATAAAGCGTAAGTCCGACAACTTTAACATCTTTATCAAAGCACTGTTTCAGTATCGCTTTAGCCATTGGGTTGAGTTCCGCTAAAGAAGAAGGACCGTAGTCAAAAACAAGCATAACCGCAGAATCTGCGGGAAGTTCATCAATAAAGTCATAAAGGTTCTGGGTGGGTTCTGAAATGGATACCGGTAAACTGATAGGAAACAACATCGGGATTATAACTGCTAATGCCACTAAAATGAACACAATTCGTCGATCCATACTTACCAATTTTGTTAGCATGTGTTAATCTCCTCCCCCAAGATATGAACGTTCAATTCCTAAGATGATGCGAATGGATTGCGAAATAACACCTAAACTTACCCCAAGGATAATCCCCCGTCTTGCCGAGAGATTTGGATTATCTAAAATCCACTGTTTCATCCATGAGGAACCGTCAGGATAGGTATCCGCCCAAGGTGTTAGGGAAATAAGTTTATTCCAGATTAAATCTCCGACAGGTACATTTCCTAACATTACTATTACAGCGGTTATAAGGAGTAGTGATGCCTCAAGGTTTCGTGCGCGGAAAGCGCGGTATGCTGCGGAAGCAATGAAGAATGCGAGTAGAGAAAACATAGTCGCATCCATGGGTAGCTGTACATTGTTGAATAACCATTCAAAAACAGGATTTTGTGGACCAAAAGGGATCCCAACAACTACCATAATAGCAATTCCAGCGAAAACAAGAAAACTGTATTGCCAGTGTTCGGTTTGACGACGTATACGGGTTATGTGAGTTTGCAGCAATGTTATTGTACTGAACACTAACGCAAAGGGGGTTATAATTCGTGCCCAATTCAATACTTCCTCATAAATGCCTTGAGATAATGAATGTGGACTGAACTGTGTTAAGAGCATTACGACTCCAAATGAGAAACAGAGTATCAATGGAATTTGTCTTTTCATAATACCCCCTAACTAACCCGTTGCAAAAAGGTAGTGATCCAGTTGACACCGATAAGTTCAAGGAACACACCAAAAACAATTGTTAGAAAAATGAGTACTTTTCCCCAATCCTGTCCTCTAAGACTTCCGAGTTGCATCGGTTCTTTAGATAGATAGGCACTCGCAGCATATAGTTCTTCACCAATCAAAGTATAATCACATGCAGTTATTAAAAATGGGAGTTGGTGTTCAGAATCCGTTCCAGCAATCTGGATTGCCCCGATGGAATTACCGGTTTCAGCAAGGATAAGGGATTCTGCATAGAATGTGCCTTGTAAAAATATAGCAGCGGGTTTTTCACGCAGCATCATACCATCGACACCAGCGGCGTAAGCGAATTGACTGTCAGTGAGAAAGAAGATATCCTCCTCACTATATGCATCGGGACGACCCTCATCAAGATACGAGGCTTTTACCATTTCACGCACCACATTCAGGACAATCGGATCATTACACGGGACGCGGAGAGTCGTTTCATAGTCTGCAGTACGACGTGCAACCTGTCCAAGTATTGTCATACTTGCAATAGTTGCAGGTCCGCTGACACCGCCTAACCCTAACACGTATAAGATTGAACGTCCCATTTCAGTTGCTCTACCGATTGCTTCATCTACTGCTTCAAGTCCTGGAATGCGACGAACAAACACTTCTTGATTATTACGGGATAGGTATATACTGCCAAGAATTGCTCCGCAAAAAATAATCATCGCAATAAATAGTTGTATCTTACCACTGTGAAACCACTGACCTGTCGCTCGGACTGCTCCTGTCTGTAGTGAATCTACTGACGCTTCAGTCTCGGTAATAGCACGTACAATATAGGCGTGTTCCTTGCCTTTAATAATGTCTTTGTCCTTATATTCTGACACGTTTGCCTCTAACTGTTCGCCAATTTCCTCAAATTCTCCTGCATCAGTATTACGTAAGATTTTGTATCCCACGATTCCGCTATCTTCGGCAACAGTATCCCATGTAACAGTAATACTCGAACCATCGTCGTTTGGGGTATCCATTGCGGTGACGTTTGATGGAGGAGAAGTCTCAGATTCTTGACTGAATGCAATAGTGCCATATAAGAACAAAATAGTACACGCGACTATATATAAAATTGTTTTATTATATGTCATTTATTTCCTTAGAAATGAGTTGGAATTATAAACTAATAACATTGTGAAATTGCTTCAATTATCTTTGTTTCTGGTACATCGTCTCGGATAACTACCGCTCCAATCCGAGTTGGTAATATAAGTCGTAGTTTACCACCCACAGTTTTTTTGTCAAGTGACATGGCATCATAGATCGTTTCTGGAGATAAATCTGTCGGAAATGTGAGTGGGAGTTTCGAGCGATTTAGTAGAGTTCTCTGACGTTCAAAGTCTGCTTCAGAAAACAGTCCTAAGTTTACAGCTAAACGTGCTGCACAATTCAGTCCAACAGAAACTGCTTCACCATGACGGTAGACTTTATAGTCTGTCAACGCTTCAAGTGCATGTCCAAAGGTATGTCCATAATTCAGCACCATCCGTAACCCACTCTCTTTCTCATCTTTTGCGACTATGTCTGCCTTGTTAGCACAAGCACAAGCGATCATTTCTATTAACGTCTTTGCATCTAAATTCAATACACCGTCAAGATTATCTTCAACCATTGCAAACATAGATTCATCCCGGATAACACCCATTTTGATAACCTCAATCAAACCCGCATGTATATCCCGTTGCGGTAATGTTTTGAGTGTATCCACATCAATCAATACCAATTTAGGTTGATGGAACGCACCGATAAGGTTTTTACCTTTCGGGTGATTAATTGCAGTTTTACCACCGACACTTGCGTCAACTTGTGCCTGCAAGGTGGTTGGGATTTGGACATAAGCAATCCCCCGCATATAAACTGCTGCAGCAAATCCAACTAAATCCCCAATAACTCCACCACCAAGTGCAATGAGCGTTGAACCTCTATCAAGTTGGTTATCAACCAAACTATCCAGAACTTGAAATAATTGATCTACTGATTTACTTCCTTCTCCGCCAGGAATATCAACTATTGAAACATCATAACCACTTCTTTTCAAACTATCTACAACCGGTGGAGCAAAATGATATTTTACAACAGTGTCTGCAACAATCAACACACTTGTAGGTTGGATATGACTTTTTATATATGCTCCAATCCGATTGATTATACCAGTACCAACAATGATAGGATAACTGTCTTCTTTAAGATCGACTTCTATAGTCTTTATCATATTGTTTTTTGGTAGTTTTTCGTGGCACTGTTGCCTTGAAAAAGGTATTAGAAATTTTTGCCATGACTTCCCCAAAGGATTTACCAGTTGTATCCACCGTATAATCTGCTTGAGCATAATAGGGGGCACGGTCTGCTAACATTGTACGGATCGTTTCCATTGCATCAGGGGTTTGGAGCAAAGGACGGTGTGTTTGGTGACCTACTCGTTGATAGATTTCCTCTGCTGTTGCGGATAAACAGAAAACAACACCGTTTTCTTTCAGTCTTGTGACGTTTTCCTCTCTCAAAACTACGCCACCACCGGTAGAAATAACATAATTGTATAATTTTGAAACTCTGTTAACAGCTTCGCTTTCAAGATTCCGAAAAACGTCCTCACCATCTTCTTCGAAAATGTCGCTAATACGTCGTTGACTATCCCTCTCAATTACATTATCAGTATCAATATAACGCATCCTTAACTGTGTAGAAAGTCTTTTGCCAACTGAGGTTTTCCCAGTTCCCATAAAACCTACAAGCACTATATTTGGTTTTCTTTTAAATGATCTTTTCAACTGTTTAACCTCTTTCAACATTTCCATTACGACGATAGCCCTCCATTTCATATATAATTTATAGTGCTGAATACAATTATAACATTTAATAGAAATAAAGTAAAGGTATTGATTGTTATACCCGGGGCTATTTAGTTTTAAGATTTGTAAGTAGATAAGTGTTACTAAGCGTTTATCTTGTATGCCGTGTAGAGCGTTATCGCAACCCATAGGTGTCAATTTGAGGAAGAAATACGTTTGTGGTCGGACAATTCGTTGCGTTTATTATATTATCGTAGGGGTAAAGTTTCCTCATATACAAAATGATCACATTTAACTTGACATACCGATATGTTTATGTTGTTATTATTACATTATAAGATTTCCATAAAAGTAAAATAGATAAGCAAAAAGAGGAAAATATATGCTACAGATAAAACATTTTACAGTAGCATGCCTATTTGTGTTATTCACTATCATTACGGTATCAGCAGACAGAGGCACCGAACTTATAGAAAAGGTCCAAACCGAATCATTAATGTCTTATGTATCTGATCTGCAAGAAAACACCTCATATTATACGAATGAACAGAGATTTAGAACACGCAACATGCATCATCATAAAGCAACAGAAAATGTTGTACATTACATTACAACCAAATTTCATAGTATTAGAAGGTTAGAAGTGTACGAACAGAACAATGGTGGAGTTAAAAGCGTAATTGCAGTTCTTCCACCCAAAGAGAATTCATCCAGTAAACGCGTTTTTATTATTTGTGCACATTACGATACCAAAGCAGATCGTGAACCTGATTGGAATCCGTTAGCATCAAGTGCCCCTGGAGCAAATAAAAATGGGACAGGTGTAGCAGCGATGCTTGAGATAGCAAGTATCTTAAGTCAGTATGAATATGACCATGAAATAAAATTCATCGCATTAGGAGGAGAGGAAATCGGATTTCTTGGGAGTAGAAACTATATCCAAACAGCGGTAAACAATAAACAATCTCTTAGTTCTAACCCATCAACGAAACGCACATCAGAATCCGAAAAAATAACTGCTGTTTTCAATTTAGATATGATTGGATTCAACTGGAAAAGTGATCTCGTTGAAGTGATTGCCAACCGAGAGTCAGTGTGGATAAGTCGCGCGCTTGCTATTTCTAACACATGGCACAACATTGGATTGAAAATACGACGCACTCAAGACGAGTTTATAGATATTTCATCACACAAACCGTTCTGGGAGTCAGGTTATTCAGCAGTAACTCTAATTGAGAGTTCAACACCATGGCGTGATTCGCAGAACTATGATGCCAATCCTTTTTATCATACATTCAACGATACAGTAGACAAGATAAACTTTCGTTTAGTTACTAAAGTTACACAATTAGTGTTAGTGACAGTGGATAGTTTAATTACAGATATGTTTAATTCTGAACGTGAGATTCCAAAGATTACACTTGAACTACCCCAAACCGTTAAACAGAATCCACTACATATCTCTGGTACATTTCACTCAAATTATCCGATTGATATAGTGGTTCATCCAAGCAATATTGAGGCAAACTTGGACAGAGAAAACCAAACTTATGAGGCTACCATCCCATTGTCTCCTGGTAACAATACACTCATGGTAGTCGCACAGTATCCACTCGGAGCTGTTTCAGTCAAGCGAAATGTAGTGTTAGAAGAAGGATTCATTTGGAAAGATGTGATTATTTCTCCCAATCCTGTCAGATTCAACGCACGTACAGAATTCCGGGTTGAGGGAAATTTGGAAATCACCGGTATGCATGTTAATGTCTACGACGTGCACGGAAGTCTAATTCAGAGAATTGAAGGGGTTGACGACAGACTTAACAAGCAGCTTTGGAGAACATGGTGGAATCAACAGACCGTTTACGGATTAGCGGTATCAGCGGGGATTTATATTTGCTACATTTCAGTTGTTTCGAAAGGTGAAACATACACTATCGTCAAAAAGTTGGCTATCATACGGTGAATGTGTGAAAAATATGGCAAATTGTAATAAAGTGGACAAAGACCTTTTTTTGTGGTATCATTAAGGCAGATAAAATACTGAATTATGATTGAGGAGTATTAAGAGTTGAACAGACAATCTGCAAGGAAACATGTACGCGCGGATCTAAAAAAACGGAATAGAAACAGACACCGCAAAGCATCACTAAGAACATCGCTCAAGAATACAGAATTAGCATTGCAAGAAGGTGATTTAGAAACTGCACAAGCATTGTGCAAAACAACGTCGAGTTTGCTTGATAGAGCTGCAGGCAAAGGTGTTATCAAAAAAGGTACCGCGAACCGACAAAAATCACGGATTGCTCGCAAATTACACGCGCTTACAGCACAATCCGCCTAATTCATACCATAACTTTTACCCCGCCTTATCAAAATGTAGGGTGAGATCCCTGTAACTTATTAGGTTTCTGGGTGACAAAAATGAACCCTCGCGAAGTCGCATTGACATGTCTTATACAACTATCAAAGGAAGACGTGTCAATTTCGTCTGTCGTGGATGATGCATTTAACCGATACACACTCAATAGTCGTGACCGTCGGTTCGTAAATGCTTTAGTCTATGGGGTTATCCGTTGGAAACAACAACTCGATTGGGTTCTTGGTCAATTTGTCAATCCTAACTTTCGGTTAGATTCCAAGCATCGTGCTATCCTAAGACTTGGAGCATTTCAACTGTTACATTTAGATGGTATTCCTCCCCACGCTGCAATCTATGAAACCGTCCAACTGGCAAAAAAGAATAGAAAGACAGCAGGTTTTATCAATGCTGTTTTACGCTCAGTACAACGTAAGGAAGCAGAATTAGTATACCCCTCGCTTGATACCCATCCCGTAGACCATATAGCGTACTCAATGTCATATCCCAAATGGTTGGTAAAGAGTTGGATTCAATCGCGTGGTCTACCTTGGACATTAGCTTTCTGCGAAGCAAGCAACAATATCGCTCCATTAACACTTCGTATAGATATCAACAAAACAGATCGTGATGAATTCTGTGAATATCTAAGGTCTATAGGACTATCTCCTAAAGTTGCAAGGTTCGCACCTGACGGAATTGTGTTAGAAAACATGGCAATTTTGGATAAAGATAAAGAAACAACTTTGGACAAAGAAAATAATCTAAAAGACATAATTGCTCGTGATGATGTCTATGTCCAAGACGAGAGTGCGATGTTAGTTACATACCTTCTCATGAAAGATGCTCCAAAGTTGGTTGTAGACTTATGTGCAGCACCGGGTGGAAAGACCTCACACATTGCGTCTATGATAGGTAATACAGGAAAAGTGATTGCAGTTGATATTACTGAGAAAAAACTTGCTTTGTTAAGAGAGAATTGCAGTCGACTTGGTGTGAAAAACGTAGAAACCCTAACTATCAATGCCACAATTGCTGATCTCAGTTTTGTCAAAGCCGCTGATGCTGTACTGATTGATGTTCCATGTTCAGGTTTCGGCACACTTCGAAGACATCCAGATGTTCGTTGGAATAAGACAGCTAAACAACTTATTGCCCTAAATGATTTACAATACAAACTATTAAAAAATGCTGCCAAACACATCAAATCTGGTGGTATTTTAGTTTACAGCACCTGTACTGTTGAACAAGCAGAGAATCAAGGTATAGTAAGTCGTTTTTTGAAGAATTTCCCAATGTTTATAGTTGAAAATGCAGGAGATTGTCTTCCAGAAATTCCTAACAATGCAATTACTCCTGAAGGTTATCTTCAAACATTTCCTCATGAACACGGGATTGATGGTGCTTTTGCAGCAAGACTTCGTCGCATATAATCTGAGATAATGATAGATTTCAACCTCTATGTCATTACCAACAGACATCTTTGTTCCCCTAAACCTTTATATTTAGTTATATCAGAACTATTAGATGCTGGAATCACAGCAATTCAGTTGCGAGAAAAGGATTTAGATGATGAGGCATTGTATCGATTAGCGATACCTATATCGGAATTATGTAATTCATACAAAGCACATTTGTTTATTAATACTAATGTCAAAGTAGCGGCTGATGTTGGTGCTGCAGGACTACACCTGCCAGATAACGAAACTTCCATATTAGATATAAGATCCTATGTAGATACCAATTTGTGTGTTGGTTGTTCAATACACGGAGTTGATACTGCCAAAAAACGGGGGAATGAAGGTGCTGATTTTCTAACATATAGTCCTATCTATCAAACAGCAAGCAAACCTAACTATGGACCAGCAGTTGGTTTAGCAAACCTTGAAGCGTTAGTAAAACAGGTGAAGATACCTGTATTTGCACTGGGAGGGATAACACCGGAACGTGTTCCTGAATGTTTAGAAGCGGGTACGTCTGGTGTTGCAGTGATGTCTGGTATTATGTCTCCGACAGATGCAGCAAAACTGGCAAAAGAGTATTTAAGTTTGTTGGGATGAATTATACATTTTGATATTCACTCCATTTCGGTCTATATCGTAAGACAATGTTTGAAATCTGGTGGAACGGTATGCTAAAATAGAATATCAATCTTTTGTTGTTCTATTGTCTACGGGATTTATCATCAAAACCCCGCAGACTCTTTTTTGGAGGAGGCATGCCATGAGAATGAAACGTCAACTGCTGCTTTTGCATGTTTGTGTGAGTCTTGGTATTTTACTGCTTTGTGTGTTGCCTGTTGATACAAAAATAGTTTTTTCAGCAAGACAAAAACACTTGGAAAAAAATCTCTATCATGTCTATGCAATGGAAGATGACGGCAGCAATCTCAGGAGGATAACAGATCCAAATCATTATGATGTTAACCCTCATTGGTTTCCTGATGGCAAACGGATTGTATTTGAAAGGGACTGGGGAGAAGGAAAATGGAACACGGGTGCTACGATGCTTAGAGAGTTCTTCATCATAGATGCTACGGGCATGAATGAACATAGTTTTATGGACAATCACCCAAGAGATATGAACCCCGTCGTGTCTCCTGATAGGAGGTATATTGCCTTTCATAGTAGCCGTGAGGGAGAATTAGATATTTATACCTTCGACTTAGAACGTGAAGAATTAAACCAGCTGACAAATAACAAATTAGAAGATGGGTTCACACAAAGCCAGAGTTGGTCTCCTGATGGCAAACAGATTGTCTATCAGAATACTGAAAGAGGGATAGGAGACAATATTTGGATAATGGATGCAGATGGGGGCAGGAAAAAACGGATCACGCCAATTCATCAGGGAGACACTATTCTTGATCGTGGTCCTCCGCGTTGGTCCTCTTCCGGTAAATACATTATGTATGATGAAGTAGAGTATATACCTGAGGGAAAAACTGTTAGGCACCAGATTCTCATTCAGAGTGTGTTCACTGGTCACCGTGTAGCGCACAATTTCCCCCATACATCGGTGTTTTTGGGTGGTTTGGCATGGATGGGAAATGATTACACAGTACTAATTGCCTATAAGGATCCGGATGGAGTGTATAATATTTATCGGTATGATCTGAATAGTCGGAAGATGACGAAACTAACGGATTTGCTGCTCGGACATGCTTACGACCCACATTGGGTTGAGAGTTCACTTGCGGTGTCTCCATTGGATAAAGTGACAACTCTGTGGGGGTATTTGAAGCAAGTTAATCTATCTAATAGAACCCATTCGACACATATTCGATAGGTTTCAGTTAACTGGTGAAATTTATAGTAAAATTCGTAATTCCTTGGACACTTTGGTAGGTTCGGTTTCCTAACCGAACCTGTGTAAATAGCGCGGTTAGAAACCGCACGTACCAGGGAGTGTGAACATATCGGATTTCACTATAACCTAAGTTGCTATTTTTGACCGAAGAGTAGTAATATATGTTGCGAAAACATTATGGAAATAACCTCGTCGGTTTAAAAGTAATATGTAGGTAGCAACTTAGGTTAAGGTAGTTTGTTCTGCATTAAAACTGATTACTAAATCCTACTTGTATATTCAATGGATTACCTGGAGTAAAGTGTATCTCAGATACAGGTTCTGCCTCATCCCTTAAACGTGATTCCGTGTCAAATTGTGCTTCATTCCAGTCGACATTAAACAGGTTTTCTAAATTTATGAAATACTTGTTATTACCGTTCGTGTAGGAAAGACCAAGATTCACAACGGTGTAACCTTCTGCTGTTACACTGTTGTCTTCATTAGCGGGACGATCCCCGATATGACGATAACGTATACTGGTGCTGAAACCAGAAGGATGGTTTGCAGTCAATCCACCGGTTGAGGTAACACGGGGTGCAAGAGGAATTTGATTTGCATCAGAGGGTTCATCGACAAATGTCCCTCTTGAAAGGTTTACGTCTACATCTGCCCATAGCCATGATAGAATCTGTCCCCGTCCTTCAATATCAATTCCAACCCGCTGTGATTTACCGCTAATTTCTGTTTCCCCTGCATCTCCAACGAAAACTAATTCTTCATCTAATTCTAACCACCAGAAAGCAACCCCAAAACTTAATCTATTCCAAAAACTGTGTCGTGTGCCTATTTCTGATCCGATGGCACGCGGCAACGTGCTAATTCCAGCATGCTCAAGGTTGAAGTTCATTTGACTCAACTGTTCAGAAATTTGACCGCTATCCAATCCTTGACGATTATATGTTCGTTCCAAGTCTGAAATGGTTTTCTCAATTACAACATCTCGAGCATCGTTAGAGTGGAAACCAGTTCCGAAATTCAGAAACACATCTGACGATGCAAAAGGACTATAGACTATGTTAAATTTGGGATTTAGCATTGCTTCCTGAGCATATCCTGATGCATGCGGTAAGATGTTTGTTTCGTTCATAACAGTATCAAGATGGTCTTCAACATTAAATGTGAAGTAATCTCCGCGCAAACCGATTTGAAATCTTAGTTTTGGGTTTATGATTAGTTCTTCTTGTGCCCAAAGATACAGGTTACGTTCAATTATTCCGGAATTTACACTTTGTGTTAACCTTCTGCGGTTTGGACTGTGCCAGAGACTGACTGCAATGTCGTCGGATCGGAAACCACCTCCTACAGATGTGGTGGATTGTATAGAAAAGATGGTTCGTTTGTATTGATATTCAGAGTTCAGTCCAAGAATAGTACGATCATCAGTTTGCTCAATCATATCACCATTTTCAGGATCTGAAAGAAAAAAAGTAAAGTTTGAGAAAAGTTTGAAATTATAACGACTGAAATAGGGTCGAAGCAAAAAAAGACTATTGTCTTGACCAATTAAAGTATAAGTTAGATTGAGATTTTGTCTTCCAGTTTGTCCTCCCTCAAGGTCATCAATAGAACCGAATCGTGTAATAAGATCGTTATCAATGGCACGTTGTGGAATCTGTCCGGATGCGTCCCATGCAGAACTAAATGAACTTGCAGAAAATGAGAGTTTGCTAATTTCATTCAGACGGATATTGAATTTACCGAATAGATTAAATCGTTGAAAATCTTGTTCGCTTTCAACAGCCCCATCCGTAGTATAATACTGACCTGCAAAATAAGCATTTTGACTTTCACTGATAGTGGGAATTTGGAACATTCCGGTAAATCTTTGTGTGTTAAACGCGCCTCCTTCGACTTTCATTAGGTTTCCATCAATGCGGTCTTTAGTACGGTACATAACAGAACCAGCTGTTGAGAAATTACCATGTCTGGCGAAATAGGGACCTTTAAACACATCAATTGAATCTACTAATTCAGGTATGGTAAAATGAAGGTCAGCATATCCTTGTCCGTGTCCATGTGAGACCATATTCACGGGAATACCGTCAGATGATATGGCGACATCTGTGCCATGGTCAGCATCAAACCCACGTATAAATATCTGTTCGGCTTTACCTCCGCCGGCATGCTGTGCAATTACAAGTCCAGGAGCGAATTGTAGCATATCTTGTGCTGTGCTGACTGGACGCACGTTAAGGTCAAAATCTCGTATTATCCTTGATGATGCTGTAGAATAGACTCTTTCACCTTCGATTAAGATTTTATCAAGTTCATATATATTCTTTGTTGGTGCGGATTCGGTTTCAGTTTCTGCCTCTTTTCTTTCGTTTGGTTCTTCCTCTGCGTAGGTTATACAGGTAAGTTGTAAAAACAGTAAAACAGACAATAGTGAAATTGATAGATTAACAAATATAAAAATGTTTTTTTTCATTAGAATCTCCTTATATTGTTTATATATAGTTTGATTGGATTGGTAGATGTTACCAAAATAAGATTATTAATTCTTGAACACAACGCGATTGATAATAGTAGGAATATAGATTACAAAAGGCTTAGCTGCACCCCAGTGAAATCACTATTACCTAACACTATTTTAATCAAGTCAGTATTACTTAGTACCCCTTCAACGTGTTCCGCCTTCTTTCCCCAACCGTATAGTGGAACGTTATTGACGGTATGTCCACCGGTTGTCCAATTAATTGTGGGTATTTCTCCCTGTCCGTTGTTTTTCTGTACTTGCAGCCCGCCTGTTTCATGGTCTGCAGTGACAAGAATAATGGTGTCTTCATCATCTGAAATCCGTTCATATACGGTTTGAACAGCCTTAGAAAACTCCATCGTCTCTAATAGTTGGCGTTCAATATCGTTGGAATGACCAGCATGATCAATGCGACCACCTTCTAAAAGTAAGAAAAACCCGTCTTCGTTCTTAGTGAGTATATCCAATGCTATGGTCACCATCTCCGACAATTGTGGTAGATTGTCAGATCCGTCAAACACATACGGTATGTTGGTTTGTCCAAACTGTCCTGAAACATAGGTTTCTGTTTTAGTATTCAGTTCTAATAATTCCTCGCGATTAGTTACAACAGTATAACCGACAGATTCAGCACTATTTTCAGTGATTCCGTTGCCACCGCCACCCAATAGGACGTTTGGACGAGTTAAATGGAGGTAATCATGTGCAATCTCACCGAGATTATTTCGTTGGGGATTATGTGCTCCGAAGCAGGCAGGTGTAGCGTGGGTAATGTAAGTTGTAGAGACAAGTCCAGTTTTTTTGTTCAGGTCTTTCGCAATTTCTAAGAGCGTTTTTAATGGTGTTCCACTGCCAGGAATCTCCATACTAATTACACCGTTGTTAACTTTATGTCCTGTTGCTATTGCAGTTGCAGCAGCTGCTGAGTCAGTCATTGGTGTGTTCGCAGCATAGGTTGCTATTTCCGCATGGTATGGAAACTTTTCAAAGCTCAAGGTGCCTGCTTCACCATAGGCATAGTATCCTGCTGCTTTAACCGCTTCAAAACCCATTCCATCCCCAACACAGATGACAATATTCTTCGGAATACAGGTAACTAAAGATGAGGAATCTGAAACCATCAATCCCTCCATGATATACGTAACAAATTCAAATACTGCTGAGTGAAACAGTATTTATAGTGGATTTTAGAAATACTGACATACTCAAGCGAGGTTAGGAAACCTCGCCTACTACCGATGAATGTAAAAGACGACAAAACATTCATTTTACCAAAATTTCATTGAAAAGAGCGCGAGTTGTCTCTGTCCACTTTCCATAATCCTGTAAAAACGCCTCAACGATAGGTGTTTTTTCAGTATCCTCGTATCCGAGTCTTTTTGCCAAATGTGCCAATTCCGTACGATTTGTAGGCAAGGCATCCAATGCACGATCATGCACAATCCGTAAAGCATTTTCAACGCGACGAAGGAATTGATACGCCTCGGATAAACCGTTGCACTGCTTTTCTGTGAGAACTCCAATTGAATGTAGTCTATCAATTGCGAGAAGTGTATTTGGGACTCGGACAGATGATATTTCTGTTCCATGGATAAGTTGAAGCGTTTGGACCGCAAATTCAATATCAACAAGTCCGCCATATCCAGATTTTACATTTGCCGTAGATTTTTGGCTTCTACCACTACGTCTCCGTCGTGATTTAGGTTTTCTTATTGCTTGTGCTTCCTTGCGTTGTCGTGTATGTACTATTTCAGCTATACCCTCAGAAGTAAGTGGTTCTGAATAGCAATAGGCATGAGCAATTTTCATATATTGATTCCCCAAGTTTTCTATATCTCCTGCTATTACCCGTGCGCGTGTAAGTGCTTGCCGTTCCCAAATTTCTGCAGAATTGTCGTAGTAATTCTGATATCCTTCAAGTGGTAATGCTATTGCTCCACCAGTTCCATAAGGTCGGAGTCGTAGGTCCAGTTCATATATACTCATTCCGTGATTTCCACTAAGTTGATTCACTAACTCTAATCCAAGTGTTGAGAAAAATTCTGAATTAGGCATTCCTTGTGATGTCTTTCCATCGGTTGTATAGACATACATAACATCTAAATCTGAACTGAAGTTAAGATCACGTCCACCAAATTTGCCCATTGCTATGACTGCAAAAGTCACTGGGGTTCCGTCTTCACTTAGGGGAGTTCCGTGTTCTTCTCGTAACTGAGTATCAATCTGTTGATAGATTGCATGTAATATTGCCTCTGCTAAATCAGAGAGTTCTTCGGTGGTAGTTGGTAGATCAGCATTACCGATGATATTTCGCAAAGCAATACGCCATACCTCATCGTTCTTATATCGTCTAATTGCCCTTAGAACATGCTGGTCAGGAGTATTCGCAAGGATCTGTATCACCTCGTCCTGTTTTTCTTTAAGTGTCTTGGGGAATTCGGTAAAAGTTGGTACTGTCAATAGATCAAACAGTTCTGGACTTGTGATCAGTAGATCTGCTAAATAAAGGCTTGAACCACAGATACTTGTAAGTGCTTCAAGAGCACCTTGTCTTTCCATGAACATTGTGTAGTAGCTGCTCCTTGCACCGACTTTCGCGGCAAATGCATCAAAGTACCTTAGTGCCATGTCTGGATCGGGAGCTGCACTCAAATGTTTTAATAGAGTCGGTGCGAGTTTAAAGAAAGTGTGTCTGACTGCAGGGGAAAACTGCTGTCCGTCTGTGCCGTTAGCGAGTTGACGAAGTAGACGGTGTGCCTCGCGGACATTCTCAAAACCATACTTTCCCAATTTCTTCTCAATTTCTTCAGGATTATCTTGGCTAATCAGGACCGCTATATCTAATTGATCTGGATCACTGATATCCATTATTTTTTCAAAAATATCCCGGACGCGTGATTTATGGGTTTGATAATCTTGCCTAAATTTTTCAAGTGGTTCATCGCAATATCTTAATCGTCTGGCAAGTTGAAGTTCCTCATTTTCTTTTGCTGGCACTGAGTATCGTTGTTGGTCAGCCTCAATCTGGATACAGTTTTCTAATCTTCTTAGAAATCGATAGGCATCCGATAAGGCATCTGCGTCTTCCGCGTGTAACAGTGCGTTTTCCTTCAATGCAGCAAGTGTTTCCAAAGTGTTTTGTGAGCAGAGAGACTTTCGTTGACCACCATGTATCATCTGAAGACATTGTACCGTAAACTCAATATCACGAATGGCACCAGGACCGAGTTTAACGTGTTTGTCAAGATCTACTCTTTCTCCTACAAGCCGTTCTTCTATACGTGCTTTTGTATTGCGAATGTCTGCCTTTATCTCGTTGAGTGTGACACCATCTAAGTAACGTTGATAAACAAACGGTTGGATCATACGGATAAATTTATCACCAAAAGCTATATCCCCTGCGACTGGACGCGCCTTAATCAACGCTTGACGTTCCCATAAATCTCCCCATCCTTCGTAGTAACTTTCGTAACTTTCCATAGAACGAATAATCACGCCTGCACTGCTTTCTGGTCGTAAACGAATATCCACACGAAAAACATAACCATCTGCGGTTACCTCACTCATTGAATTAATGATGAACTCACATAACCTTGAATAGTATTCACTGTTGTCAACTCCTTTGTCGGTTTGTCCTTCGTCTGAATAAACAAAAATTAGGTCAATATCAGAGCTGAAGTTCAGTTCATAACCACCAAATTTCCCCATACCGATTATTGCGAATTGGCATGGAGCATCGCCTTCCTCATTGAGTGGAACCCCGTACTTTGGTTTCATGATTTGGTCTCTGCCAATTTCATAACAATGTTGCAACGTGGCTTCAGCTAAGTTACTCATTTCCAACGTAGTTGTTTCAACTTGTTCCACTTGAAGTAGGTCGCGTAATGCTATGCGTAGACTTTCACGTCGTTTGTATCTCCGAATGATACGAAGTTTCTGATCAATATCTCGGTATCTACCAAGAGAATTTGCAAGTTCGTTGTACATCGTGTCGCTTGTCTTTGTACAATCCATCACATTTGCATCAATGATGTCGTAAAAATAGATAGGATTACGAATAAGTATTTCTGATAGATATGAAGAGGTGCCAAAACTGAGTATGACTGTATCCGTCAGGAAGGGTGCATCATTCAAGAGTTGATAGATCCATTTACGATTGAAAGCCACATGAGCAAAGCGAGAAAAATTAGTTATTGCTGCTTCAGGATTAGGTGTGTTTAGGCAGGATTTAAACAACGGGACAACGATGTCAGCAAAGCATATTTGTATTTCCACATCGTCGGTGGAGAGTTCTTGTATACTTCGCAGTATAGATTCAGAGTTTAGGTATCCATATTTATCGGATGCACTGGTTAATAATTGATGAATTTCTTCTCTCTGATGTTGTGGAAGTGATAGTTCATTGTTTGTCATTATTCTTCTCTATATGTCATGCATTTCTGTTGTTATTTTAGCATGTATTGTTTGTCATAGCAAATTAATCCCTTATACCCTTTCTATAAATGAACTCATAGCGAGTACGAACTAAACATCGTTGAAAGTCACTCGTAAGTTTATCATTGAATATGCCAAATACCGAAACCCTAAACGGGTTTCTTTGAGTTTATCGTAGCTAATGGCAAGTTTCCTGTAAGTATCTTGC
>JAJEAG010000018.1 GCA_022824265.1 Candidatus Poribacteria bacterium
AATCGCAAGGCTTTTACATAGTTGTTTCACTGCCCAGTTGTCTACCACAACATCAACTATAACCAATGCCGACTGCTAAAAAAAGTATAGCAAATATATTAGAATATGTCAAGTTGTTTTGATAGATAAATATAAAAGCCGTCTACATCCCACAAGCTAAAGCATGGGGATTTGACGGGGAGTGTTAATGTTTATAAGGTGTTTATGCGATTAACTCTTAGAAACATAAAGAAAATTCTACAATGCAGTATTGGACTTAAGTGTCCTCGGTGTTGTAAAGGTTCGCTCTTCAAAAAACGGTTTTCTATGTTTTCACATTGTCCCGAATGTGAGTTGAAGTATGAACGGGAGCAAGGTTATTTTATCGGTGCAATGTATATCAACTATGGTGCAACTGTATTCCTCGTCTTTCCCGGGTACTTTGTTACAGATCTAATTATTAATACTCCTTTCTGGTTTAATTTTTGTGTTTGGGGTGTAGTTTCTGCGATATTTCCTGTTTTTTTCTATCGTTATTCAAAAAGTTTTTGGCTCAGTTTTGACTTCATACTAAACCCAAATTCTTAGTTCAATCCCATCTTTTATTTATTCCGATGAAATTACCTTGTAGATATTATCCCACGTACATAAGAACCTTCTTCGGATGCAAGAAATGTCAGAACTCTTGCAACCCCTATCGGATCAGCAAGTGATTTTAATGCATTAGCGACTGCTGCATCTGGATCCTGTCCATCTCGTTTGGCAGATTGTGCTATTTGACCAAGTTTTAGAGGAGTAGCAAGTCCACCTGGACAAATCGTATGCATTCTTATGCCCGATCCAACTTGGTTCTCTACTGTCATCAAAAGTCCATTAACACCACCTTTACTTGACGCATAAGCAACTGAAGAACTTCCACCACGAATTCCAGCACCGGATGCAATGCACAGGATTACTCCGCCACCGCTCTCTCTCATTATCGGTACAGCATGCTTGAGAGCATAGAACGTACCGTTTAGGTTCACATCAATTACTGAATTAAAAGTAGCAGCATCAAAGTCTGAAATATGGACACTTGCCCCTTCTAAAATACCTGCACATGTTACTAAGATATGAATTCCACCATAAGTTTCTTCGGCAGTACGCATTAGAGTTGTAACATCGTCTTCAGAGGTGACATTGGTGGCACAGAATATTGCTTCCCCGCCTTGTTTTTCAATCACATTGACAGTTTCTCTTCCATCAAGTTCGTTTATATCTCCAATTACTACTTTTGCACCAGCCTCTGCATATAAAAGAGCAGTTGCAGCACCGATTCCAGTGGATCCACCAGTAATTACAGCGACCTTATCAGTAAGTTGAATATTCACTTGTAAATCTCCATAGATAATGATTTCTGAAAGTATAAAATATATCCATTTAGAAGACAAGTGTTTTGTATATGGTATGTTATGGAATGTACTAATAGGAGGGTAGGTTCAGCAAATAGGTTTGAATGGGTTATCCATTCAAATTAAACCATAGGCGTCAATTTAGTGATTCTTGCTTGTCTGCATCGCTTATTGTCTGAACCAGGATTTCCAGGATTAGGAATTTGTAGTATATATTCCGTTGTCCAGGATGAAGGGCTAACTTTTGCATAGGAACATTGGCATACAAATCTCTTATTTTGTAAATCTTGGTTCAGACACAATACTTGTCGTAGGTCGCTTTGCTCGCTCCGACCTACGAGAATGTAAGAAGTGAAGACGGGCGAGGAAACCTCGCCCTACGTTAGTGTAAGAGGCGCAATGAATTGCGCGACTACAAACGCATCTCGTCCTTAAATTGACGCTTATGGTTATCCATTCAAATTAAACCTATAGGGAATACGGATCCGTTGTGAGATCGCAACTTTTCCCTGCATTGCAGGCGTAAATTGTGAGGATTTGAGTGCTTGAATTGCAGCCTCTTCACAACCGAGACCACTAATTTCAATGACTTCAATCACTCGGATGTCATGGGCTTTTCCATCAACGCCAATTGTTGCTTCAAGAACAACCAATCCTTGTTTATGCGTCAATCTGGCAGAATCAGGATATACCGGTTCAATCTTTTTTATGAATGTAGCATTTTGGGTGGGTTTAGATACATTCGGGACATTAAGAGGTATAGGTGATAATTGAATCTGGAATAATTCGGGTGAACTAAACTCAGATTTACGTTTTGCTCTTTGCAGTACTATATTGACTGAAGAGACATATTTTTGGCATTTCTCTATATTGGTCTGATACGGAACATGGATATCAGATAAAGAACTATTAGGTTCGTGCAAACCAAATGTGCCAACTATGTATGTATCTGTCGTGGTTGCTGATGCTGGTTGGATATCTGTTTTTACCACTGAAGGCACAGGATCAACTTTCGGTCGTGAAAGACGATGTAAATTCACAGTTTTTGGAGGAACAATTTGACGCTTACTTTTCTCTTTAGGTAAAACAGTGAGAAAACGTTTCTGTGATGGACTTGAAATAAAATCTACATGCATTGAATTGGATTGTATATCAGTCGTTTCAATTGACGAAAGACCAATAATTGACACACCTATCAGATGTATGCTAACCGATAAGATAAGCGAGGTATTTGATAACAAACTACCAGAGAAGAATCGCGTAATAGGTTTAATAATGCCAGGAACTTTATGTGTACTATTCATACGATTCTGTCCAGAAAATAATAATAATTTGTTTATAATTTGAACAATGCTGTTCATTTTGTTTACACCATATCACTTGGTTCGAATTCTTATTCCTCTAAAATCCCCATATAACTTAGTTACCACATATTTCATTTGAAAATCTACCTACATCCTATACTGCATATAAGCAAATACTGTGCCAAAAACATAAGATAAGCAGAAAACTTTATTTACATACTCGTTTCATTTTTATTTGACACACTATGCTATTATTTGCTAAACTATTAAGTAAGTTCAGAATAGGAAGTAGGACTTGATTTTGCAAGTGTAACAACCTCACGAACTTATTGTATTTGTCTGGTGCAATCTAACGAAACTCATCAGCGAAAGGACAGGTTCGCTACATCCATTGAAACAGAAAAACCTCACCTTAATTCTACCTGTCTCTGTAATACTTAGTCTCTTTATACTCGCGGAAGTCAACTATCCTTTACTCAAACCGCAATCAGCGTTAGCATTCTTCGCGATGTTAGGACTCATAGTTGTTTTTCTGAAATATCCTCTCCATCCCAATCTTTCTAAAAACCGGATCTGTCAATATATTGATATTGTTCTTGTATGCGGTGTAATTGTCTGTTTTGGTTACGTTGTCGTTCAAACAGAACCGATATTTAAACGATTTTGGTTAAATGACGTCTTTCTCGGTGAGCGTGCATCAGCAGAACACATTTTGGATTTTTATATTGGTGGGTTTGGTCTGATATTAATTTTAGAGGCAACACGTCGTTCCATCGGCTTAACTCTACCTATACTCGCTATCGTATTTCTCCTATATGCATTCTTCGGTAAATATTTACCCGGATGGTTATTTCCACATCGTGGGTATTCCATTCAACGTATTATCAGTCAAACCTTTTTGCACGGCGGTGTGTTTGGTGTTGCGCTAAGAGTCATGTTCACCTATGTGTTTCTCTTTGTACTGTTTGGAGCTTTTCTGGAACGTACAGGGGCAACAGGTTATATATTGAACTTAGCCAAACGGATATTTGGATCCAGTACAGGTAGTCCTGCAAAGGTAGCAGTAATTGGAAGTGGTATGATGGGCTCACTATCTGGTTCAGCTGTTGCTAACACTGCTACAACTGGTACATTTACAATTCCATTGATGCGTAGCATGGGATTTAGACCAGAAATTGCGGGTGGTATTGAGGCAGCAGCAAGTTCAGGAGGGGCATTAGTTCCACCAATTATGGGTGCAGCTGCCTATATGATGTTAGAAATCGTTGAACCTTCAGTCACATATTTGGAGATTATAAAAGCAGCTTTGCTTCCAGCGATACTTTACTATACTGCTCTTTTGCTCATTGTCCATTTTCACGCAAAACGCACCCTTAGTACAGACGAGAATACGGTACACACATCAACAACTACTGATGCAGAAAATCTAACATCAGAAGAAATGCCAAAAATGCAAGGGCTTGTGTTTTTATCTGCGTTTGTTACCCTTATTGTGTTTTTGCTAATGGGAGCAACACCCTTCCGAGCAGTAAGTTGGAGTTTGCTGGCTGTTTTAATAGTAAGTGTATTTCATTCAAAAACTCGGGTCGGTCCCACTGGCATTTCAAAAGCAATGGAAAACGCGGGGCATAGTGGTGTATCCCTAATTGCGGCTGCTTCATGTGTAGGGATTATTCTTGGGGTGGTTACACTTACAGGTGTTGGTTCTAAATTACCGAGAGTCCTATTACCACTTGCAGAAACTAATTTGATTTTAGCACTCTTCCTGCTTATGATTTCTACCATAATATTAGGAATGGGACTTCCCTCGTCAGTCTGTTATCTCTTGATGGCAATCTTGGTTGGACCTGTTCTTCTTGACTTAGGTGTAGTTCCGCTGGCAGCTCATTTTTTTATTTTTTATTTTGGCATGATGTCAATGGTCACACCACCGGTTGCCCTGGCGGCTTATACTGCTGCCGCTATTGCTGATTCTGGCATCATGCAGACTGCGTTTGCTGCATTTCGGTTTGCACTTGTTGGTTTTGCATTACCTTATGCTTTTGTGTTGCGACCAGAATTGTTATGGCTAAGTACAAATGGAGGAAGCCCAGAATTATGGGTTGTTATCATTAACCTTTTTTGGACTTTGGTCGCAACAATAATATTTGCAGCAGGTATCGCGGGTTTTGCTTTTAAGGAAGTTTCCTTATGGGAACGTTGTGTGATGTTTATTGCAGTTGCGATCCTTTTCTTTGCACCTACAGATATGCATCTGATGTGGATACATGGATTAACACTACTTGCAAGTGTTTTTATCTTTTACTATAATTGGCATAAAGAGGAGATTAGTCATGAAAAATTCACTTAGGTGGGTTCTATATAGTTTGCTGGCAATACTATTTATTTTGCACAACGACTACTGGTTCTGGCAAACACCTCAAATGGTGTTAGGACTCCCTATTGGCATTCTCTACCACATCATGTATTGCTTTGTCGCATCACTGATTATGTTCTCTTTAGTCAAGTATACCTGGAGAGATAAATGATCCTTACTATCATCATTCTATATCTGGGATTGGTGCTTAGTCTCGGTATACTAAGCCACAAATTCTTTCGCAATACCGGAGAAGACTATTTTGTAGCAAGTCGAAACATTAATTGGTTTATGTTGTTAATGTCCCTTTTTGGTACGAACATGACAGCATTTTCGATTCTTGGGGCATCTGGAGAAGCGTATCATAGAGGAATTGGTGTATTTGCTTTGATGGCATCTTCATCTGCTATTGTTGTGCCTTGTATTTTTCTATTTATAGGGACACGTTTATGGAGATTGGGTAAAAAGTTTGGATATATGACACAAGTTCAGTATTTTCGTGACAGATGGGAATCGCATGGATTAGGATTACTCATTTTTGTGGTTTTAGTGTTGTTACTCATACCGTATCTTCTTATTGGTGTAATGGGTGGTGGTGACACACTGAATAAGATAACTCAAAATACAATACCAAAGTGGATTGGTGGGTTACTGATTTGTGCAGTAGTCCTTTGCTATGTAACATATAGTGGAATGCGTGGTACTGCATGGGTGAATACTTTTCAAACCCTTATTTTCATGATTCTTGGTGCAGTTACCTTTGTCGTTATCCTTTATAGAATGGGAGGATTTTCCACCGCAATATCACAAGTCGACTCAAGTCTGTTGATGCAGTCTGATCATATCAAACCGTTAGAGTTGTTGACCTATACATGCATTCCAATTTCAGTCGGCATGTTTCCACATATATTTTCACATTTCTTGACCGCGAAAGATGTGAGTACGTTCAAATATCCTATTATTTTATATCCGGTATGTATCGCGATAGTGTGGATTCCAAGTGTGTTACTTGGTGTATTGGGTAATGTGGATTTCCCCGGTTTGAAGGGACCAGAAGCTAATTCTGTGCTTATTCAAATGATTCGTCATTATGCACCAGGAGTATTATCGGGTTTATTGGGAGCAGGTGTCTTTGCTGCAATTATGTCCTCATTAGACTCTCAATCTCTGTCTCTTGGTAGTATGTTCACAAACGACATCGTTCGTCCTTATCTTAGAAACAGAGGACAAGAACAGATGTCTGAAAAACAGCAAGTATGGATTGGACGACTATTTGTTGTTGGTATCATTAGTATAACATATATAATTTCATTAATTGCCACGCCAAGTATTTTTAAGCTTGCAATTTGGTCTTTCACAGGTTTCACAGGACTCTTTCCTGTTGTGGTTGCTGCGTTGTTCTGGAAGGGCAGTACAAAGTATGGTGTTTTCAGTTCAGTTTTCAGTGTTATCGTTTTGTGGTTATATTATTTTCTAAGTTATTGGAAAACTCCTGGGTATACAGTTGGCGGAACAGGAATTATGCCTGTAGCAGTAATCATCGTTGTTTCTTCAATCACTTTGATTATTGTTTCTCTTTTGACTAAACCGCCTTCTTCAGAAACAGTCGATAAATTTATCAACTTATAGAATAATTGAAAGGAAATTTGCCAAGTAACAATACTATTCTTGATGCAAATCAAAATATGAAAGTTGCTTACATTACTGCAGGTGCAGCAGGTATGTATTGTGGAACATGCATCCATGACAATACCGTTGCATCCGTGTTAAAAAAACAGGGACATAACGTTGCGTTGATCCCAACTTATACGCCAACCAGAACTGATGAAGAAAATGTTAGTTTAGATCGCATCTTTTATGGAGGTATAAACGTATATCTCCAACAAAAGTTATCGATATTCCGACATACACCTTGGGTGTTAGATAGGATGTTGGACAGTCCAACGTTATTAAATAGTTTGGCGCGTTTTAGTGCTTCCACAGATGCACGAGATTTAGGGAAGTTGACTATTTCAATGTTAAGTGCCGAACAAGGTTACCAAAAGAAAGAATTGGCAAAATTAGTCAAATGGCTTCAAGAAGAGAACAGACCTGATATTGTCTATCTGACTAACTCCATGCTTATCGGAATGGCAAAAGAAATAAAGAAAGCATTGGATGTACCTGTCGTCTGTGCCCTCCAAGGTGAAGACATCTTTCTAAGAGATCTGATTGACCCATATAAGACAAAAGCATTATCGTTATTAGCTGAACGTGCTAAAGATGCTGATGGATTTGTCGCTCCTTGCAACTACTATGCTCAATTTATGGCAGAGGAATATCTTAAAGTTGCAATTGATAAGATTCATGTTGTGCCTCTCGGTTTGAACCTGGAGGGACACGGGGAGAAAGTTGATAAAGCAGGACCACCACCTTTTATCATCGGTTATTTGGCACGTATTTGCCCCGAAAAAGGGTTACACATATTGGTTAGTGCATTTTACACACTGACAAAAGAGTTAGGTGCTGACAATGTTGCACTTCATGTTGCGGGTTATCTTGGTAAAAAGGATGAACCGTATTTTGAGGAGTTGGTTAATCAGATTCATGCGTGGGGTTTACAAGATAGTTTTGTACATCATGGGGAGGTCTCTCGCTCAGAAAAGATAGATTTTCTCAATCGTCTTCATGTCTTCTCTGTGCCCACTGTTTATAGAGAGTCGAAAGGACTATCTATTTTAGAAGCACTTGCAAATGGTGTTCCGGTTGTTCAACCCAAACACGGATCATTCCCAGAAATGGTCAAGGCAACCGAGGGTGGGATATTAGTTGAACCAGAATCAGCAGAAGCCCTCACTGAAGGTATTTTTCAACTCTACCGAGATTCTGAGAGGAGAAGACAATTAGGTAGAACTGGAAAATTGAATGTTCATAGAAATTTTAGCGACGAAATCATTGCACAGCAGCTGATGAATGTATTTGAAAAGTATATTTAAAATTAGTAGTTGCATTTAATACCCTCCTTAATTCATTTTATTGAGTAATAGAATTCAACTACATTCTGAACCAATCTGGAAAAAGGAGATAAAGAATGGTTAGAACATGGCTTATTTTTGTTGTCCTGACAGTAGCATCATGGGGACTCTACGGTGTTTTTCTTCACAAAGGTCAATTAACTATGGAAGATGCAGTGCATGGACGATACAAAGCATTCCTGTTTGTAGGGCTTGCTTATCTCCTTGTAGCTGTCATAGGTTCCGCATTTATGCTGATAATAAATGGTGCTGAATGGAATTTTGCTTCCAAAGGCGTATCTTGGTCCTTTCTTGCTGGCGTTGTTGGTGCTGTCGGTGCATTTGGAGTACTTTTAGCATTCGGTGCAAAAGGCAGACCTGCAGTCGTCATGTCCATTGTCTTTGCGGGTGCACCAATTGTGAACGCTGTTGTTGCGACGTTATCCCACCCTCCACCTGGTGGGTGGGGAGCTATCCGTTGGCAGTTTGTACTCGGTATTTTTCTCGCTGCAGCAGGTGGATGTCTCGTTACGTTTTTCAGACCAGGTACTTAGTTTTATATTTTACAAGTTTTCAAAGTCTTTACACGATATCTGTACAAAATACAACTGTAAGGGATTGGAGCAAAAACAGGTGAGTAGGATTTGAAGATGTCATGTTTATCCTGCTGATGATTTATGAACCGAAGCATCTTACAACATAAGTTGTAAATTTCTATCCTTTTCAAGAAGTACTGTCTCTATTTGAATAGGAAAGGAGTAATTGTTTCATGAGCGTGGATGAGTTGAAAGATGCTGAGGATGCAGAACTGATAATTGCTGTATTAGCAGGTAATCTTAAAGCTTTTGATGAATTAGTCTCTCGCTATCAACGCGCAATGCTAACGGTTGCCCAGCAAGTTGTCAAAAACCCAATTGAAGCAGAAGATATCGTTCAAGATGCTTTCCTACTTGCTTTTGAAGCATTACCTCAACTTGATAATCTAAATAGATTCGGATCTTGGCTCTATTCAATTACCCGTAATCGCGCACTACGATTCATGAAACGATCCAGCAAATTCCAACTTCATGAGGATGAAGATGCAGAATTACAAATTGAAGCAGACCCTACTTCAACTGATCCAGCACAGATATTAGTTCAGGAATCTACGCATCAGGCTGTCAGAGAATCAATAAATTCATTACCAACTGACTTTCAAGAAGTGATTACGCTATATTATTGGGCAGAGATGCCACAGAAACGAATTGCAGATACTTTGTCTCTACCCATAACGACAGTAAAATGGAGACTTCACAAAGCAAAAGATTTGCTAAAATCACTATTAGAAAAACGAGGATACGGAGATTTGCTGTAAATCAAGTTCTCATATTCCTGTTAGATTCGGTTTTCAAACCAATGCAAAATATAAATGCATATTTTGCTATAAGTCCAAAGTTCAGATTTATCAAACTCACGTTATATTAAAAATAGCATTTACGAAGAGGTTTCTCATGGAACAGGAACGACATCAAGAAATTCGCGGACTCTTTCAGATACTCGAACAAACTTCAAAAATCGCAGAAGACTCAATATTGACAGAAAACTATAAAGACAGTGAAAGTCGATGCATTTCTCAATTTAATAAAGTTTTGCATCGACTGAATGAGATCAATACTGTCCCTGAAGGTCTTTTCGATCCATTGGAAGAAAATGCCACTTTTAGTGAAATTAGTATAGCATGCAATCACCTTGCAGCTTACCTTAGCGAGGGGTTGGGAATAACATCAGATTTGAAGTCCATGATGACAAATATTCTTGGTAAAAACATTATTGATACTATAAATGAAGAGTTTAAAGAGAGTGGAATTGGTGAATTAATTCGTAGTGCAATGCCTGATTTCTTGACTGAGACTGTCTTAGATGACATCAATAGGTCTTTCAAAGCATCGTCAGATGGTTCCTTATTACTTGACACAGACTTAGGAAATATTTATGTACAAGGAGCAGATACTGAAGATGTAAATGTAGTAGTCCACCGCGCAGCACAGATGAAGACAGATAGACATGCTGCTGAATTCATCAAAGCCTTTAACGTTAACTTTAACCAAGAGGATACAGAACTTCACATTGAGGCAAAGTTTAGTGATGGAAAACGATACTGGACAATAGCAAATATTCGTTTGGATATTCTTTTTTTCATTACAGTTCCAAAAACCTTTCGCAGTATCGTTGTAAAATCTGCTGGAGGAGATGTCACTGTACAGAACTTAAACGGATCTATTCAATGCCGAACTAATAGTGGACAACTTAACTTTGAAAATATAGCAGGACCTATTTTGGGTCATACAGACAATGGTAATATCAGGTTAACAAAGTGTGATGGAGATGTCCGTGTTGATACGTTACGCGGAAACATTGAAATAAACGATATTGTAGGTCGGGTTAACACAACATCATTTGGCGGTAATATTCGCGCTAACAATGTTATCGGTGCAATCACAACCGAAACATCTGGTGGAAACATCAAAATTGAGAACTGTAAAGGTGGTGTAACCGCTGAAACTGCCGGTGGTAGTATAGACTTGGAAAATGATGGACCAATCACTGCAAAGACTTTTGGTGGTTCCATTAATGCAGATATAACTGGACAACTGCAAGAGGATTCAATCCTTGAGTCACCTGGCGGTGACATCACTGTCTCTATGTTATCTGACATTCTTGTTAAAATAGATGCGAAATGTAATGGGGGTGAGGTAACATCAGAACTTCCTGTGGAATTATTTGACAAAGATTTCGAGTCTACTTGGCAAATACAAGGGATTATTAATGGTGATGGACCACTTCTTAAACTTCGCAGTATAGGTGGAGATATTAATCTAAAGTCTTTGAATGAATCATGAGAAAGATAACCTGATTTTTGAACCAAGATTTTCCGATTTAACAGGTTTAGAGGGAAACAGTAGACTCAATGATGCTAAATTACCACATTTATGAGATTTGTTGTAGTGATTCCTAAAACAAATATAACTGATTTCATTTGTTTATATTCTCTAATTCTGCTATAATCATGGTAAAATTAGGATCGTTTGATGGTGCGGTACGTCCGAGTATATACGTCCTGTACCTGTTATAAGTGTTACAGAATCAAAAGGAGTAACAGTAATGAAACGTTTGTTTATATGTTTTGTCCTTCTAATGATGATAGTTGTTGTGGGATGTAACAATCAGAAAGATGATGCAGAACCCGCACCAGAAGAATCACAAAAGACATTAACGATAGTTTGGGCAGAATGGGACCCAGCGAACTATTTACAAGAACTATCCAAGGATTTTACTACAGAGACAGGAATCGCAGTTGATGTAGTACAAATTCCGTGGCCTACTTTCCAAGATAAAGTCTTTAACACCTTTGTTGCCAAAGGTGACATATACGACATTGTGATTGGTGACAGTCAATGGCTTGGTAGAAACTCTGTTGGTGGACACTACATTGATATGACTGAATGGATTAATGAAAACATTGATGTTGCATCTATTTATGCTCCCGCGATGACAGCATTTGCCGAATATCCGAAAGGCAGTAAAAAGTATTGGGCATTACCCGCAGAAGTAGATGCTGCGGGATATGTTTTTCGGAAAGACCTTTTTGAAGACCCAAAAGAAATGGAAGCATTCCAAAAGAAATATGGTTATGCGCTTGCACCGCCGACAACATACTCAGAACTTCGTGATATAGCAGAATTCTTTACCCGTCCTGACGACGAATTATACGGGATCGCGACGTGGTATAGTAAGGAATATGATGGCATTACAATGGGCTTCCAACAGGTAATGTGGAGTTATGGTGCATCTTACGGTGATCCAGATACATACAAGGTTGATGGTCATATTAATTCTGAAGATGCTGTTAAGGCACTTGATTATTACAAAGATTTGCTAAAATTTGCACCTCCGGATGCTCCGAACTATTATTGGTCAGAGACACTTGATGCATATAACGCAGGTAAGGTTGCAATGGCAATGAACTACTTTGCTTTTTTCCCAGGTGTTCTTGATCCTGAGAAAAACCCTACTTCACACGACAAGAGTGGTTTCTTTGTTGCACCTAAGGGACCGAAGGGACATTATATAAGTATCGGTGGACAAGGTATGTCAATTTCAGAATATTCAAAAAATAAGGACATTGCAAAGCAATATCTGAAATGGTTTATGCAGAAACCGGTTCAAGAAAAGTGGGCAAAACTTGGGGGCTTCACACCTTTGAAAGAGGTTTTGGAATCGGATACGTTTAAGAATGCTACTCCATATAACGAAGCGTTTGCTGCAAGTTTCCCATATCTACGTGATTTCTGGGCTGTTCCTCAATACGCAGAACTCTTAGCCGAATGCCAAACCAATTGGAGTGAAGCAATAACAGGAATCAAAACCTCAAAGGAAGCACTTGATACCATAGCACAGAAACATGAGGAAATCTTCACTGAAGCAATGAAGGATAGCACTGATACAGAATAAGTTCGTGCTATTATAAATCCTTAGGGTTGTATATGTTGACAAGGAATCTGTAATCACATTGCCTGAATTCTGTGTATTAGGCGCGCTGTATAAGCGCGCTTTTCCTTATTGACTATATTACACCTAATGTGTTAGCACGAAATCCCATTTAAGATACTACATAAACAATATGCAGACCAACCGTTTTTCGCGTGGAATGAGTGATTATCAGTTGAAGATGGCATTCATTATGCCGACGATGATTTTGCTCATTTTGATGAATATCTTTCCGCTTTTGTGGTCTCTCTATTTGAGTTTCCATGACTACGAAGCATCCATGCAAAAACCACCCGTATTTATTGGCGCAAAGAACTACGTAGACGTACTTACGGATCCTGATATATGGGGTTATTTTCGTACGACAGCGTATTTTGTAGTTGTAGCAGTCAGTGCACAATTCCTGATAGGATTTGGTTTAGCACTATTGCTTAACCGTAGTTTTCCATCCAAAGGGTTGGTCACGACGTTACTCCTACTCCCAATGATGTTGTCTCCTGTTGTTGTCGGTATATTTTGGCGGTTTATTCTTGCTTCAGACAATTCGGGATTGCTGAACTATCTATTAAGTCCTATTCTTAACTTACCTGTAATTAATACTATTTTTGCCCCTCCAATTGAGTGGACTACTGATCCAAAGATTGCTATGTTGGCTGTGGTAATCGTTGATACATGGATGTGGTCACCATTTATGATGTTGATTTCCTTAGCAGGTCTAAGTGCTGTCCCAAAATCACTCTATGAAGCAGCCGATGTGGACAGAGCATCAACTTGGTTCAAGTTTCGTTGGATTACATTACCTTTGGTGTCGCCACTCCTACTTATTGCCCTTTTATTCCGGACTATGGATGCATTTAAGATGTTTGACATTGTGTATGTGCTCACGCGTGAAGGTGGTCCAGGGAGAGTAACCGAAACCGTCTCTATGAATCTATATAGAATTGCATTTCGGAATTATGATACAGGTAAAGCTTGTGCTATGGCATATATTCTACTTATTATTATTGTTGCATTAAGTAACATCTATGTGAAATACCTAAATCGTGTTAAGGGAGAAGAATAAATGGCAAATCATCCAAACAGGAATTCTTTTGTATTTACCATAATCATGGTATTAATTATCCTTTCAGTGATTGCCTATATTCTGCCAATTTATTGGATTGTAGTTACATCACTAAAAGCCCCCGCAGACATCAACACGAAAGTTCCAAAGTTTCTCTTTATTCTCTCGTTGGAGAACTATCAAAAGTTGATGCCTGAAGGGAATATATCTATAGTTACTTATCTTTTCATAGGGCAAGTAATTGCAGGACTAATTATATTTGCCATTTTCTCCTTACCTAATATTAAACTTACCTCTCGTGTGTCGCTTCGTGCCCTTGGTATCCTCTGGAATGTTTTATTTATAATCACATGTATCTATGGATTCTTAAGTACTTCACCACATCCTCGTTTAAAAGTGGATGTCCGTTATCATTTTTTCACGTTAATCCTTTGTTCAGTAGGGGCATATTTACTGGTTATCCCTTGGAAGAAAAAAATATATTCTGTATTTACTGACTCCAATGGAGATGCAATCCCAAACAAAAAGGAGAAACTGGCATTTATTATACCAGTTATCTTCGCGACAATCGGTATCTGTATTGCACTCGCAAATGGTGGGTCAAAGTATTTCTATCAGCTTTTCAATAGTATTATCATCGGTGGTGGTAGCACAGTGCTTGCAGTTGGCTTAGGCACTATTTCTGCGTATGCATTTTCACGATTCAATATTGCTGGTAAGGATGATCTGCTATTCTTTATCCTCAGTACGCGTATGTTACCACCTGTTGTGGTCGTAATACCGATTTATCTGATGTATATTGCACTGAAGTTAAAGGATACACATTTTGGTTTGATACTCCTTTACACGACCTTTAACGTTTCTTTTGCAGTTTGGCTCATGAAAGGATTCATTGATGAAATCCCAAAGGAATACGAAGACGCTGCCCTCGTTGATGGATACACACGTTTTCAAACATTCATGAAAGTTGTGTTACCTCAATCTGTTACAGGAATTGCAGCGACTGCAGTGTTCTGCTTGATAACTGCATGGAATGAATTTGCATTTGCACTGGTTCTAACGGAAACCGGTGGTAGAGCAGTAACTGCACCACCATCCATTCAAAGTGCTACAGGCTCTGCAGGAATGGACTGGGGTAAAATCGCTGCATCCACGTTTGTTTTTTTACTGCCTGTTGCTATCTTCACATTCATTATGCGAAGCCATTTATTGCGCGGTGTAACGTTTGGTGCTGTTAAGAAATAATTGACACGACTTGCGTCAGTTAAAATTCTGTGCTATCATTAAATACTGTTCATATAAAACACGCTATGAACTGTATTTTAATTGCATTATATTCAAACCCATTCAACATTAGAAATATCCAAACTGAACTGAATGTACATTTACATTCGTATCGGCAGAAAATTGTCTATTTATTTTGCTTTATAATCAAAAAAGTGCATCCAAAATGAAGTTAATTTGGAGGAAATAGATGGCAAAAAAGAAAAAGTCACCACAAGCTAAAATCGGTTTTGATCAACTTACATGGAAAATGCAAGAGCATATTAAGTTATTAGGATTTTCTTCGGTTGATCAATATAAACGCTGGTGTCGTCAGCACACTTTCAGCAGCGGGTTGAATAAAAATTCACTTCAACGTCGAAACGAAATAACTGCTGCGAAGTCAATAGAAATATCTAAAATAATGGCGAAGGAAAAAAAGGGGCGCAACTTACAGGATATAATTCCTAAGATTTATGTAGAAGAACTTGATGGTGAAGAACTAAGAAATCCAATTGCGAAAGAAATTGCCCTTGCTTTTAACAGAAGTAATTGTCGCGATGTACTTCAACGATTATTGTTATATATTGGTGAAAATTCTGACCTGTTAAAAGACACTTTTTATATTAAGGGGATTGAAGCGATTGCAAATCATTCAGAAAGTTGGATACGCCCCTTGGAAACGTGGCATGTGAAAAGACATAACCGTGACCGTCAGTTTGCAGAACTACTTCGACATTTATTCGTGGCTTATGATGTGCCATCTTTCATGGATCGTGTTTGGTTCGCTGATAACGAGACACACCAAGAATGGTATAAACATATAGGTGTTGGAAACAATATCCGAACCGCGCCTGAATTACCTGTATCACTGACGAAAAAGATGGCACACCATTTTCTGAGTGCTCCCAAGCAATACACTGTCGAGGAAGCACTAAGATGGGGACAAATTCAGGCACTGGGTGGGGATAGACGACTATTTGATGCACTTCGAGGCACACGATTTATAAATAATTTTAGCAACGATGAATTCTGGTTGAATGTAGTTCGGTTTTTTATTGCGAATCCAATGTTGGATGTGAGTCATGTTAACCCGATTATTGATTTCATCTGGAATCAGAAATTTCAGAATCGACGTGTCTTTGTTGAAAGAGGCGTGGTTGAGGAAATTGATCCGCCACAACCAAACTTTAATATGAAAGGTAGGACACCTGAAACATTACTCCGACAAGTTAATGAATGGCATAAGACACTTGGTAAAAAAAGAAGGCAAGGGAATTTACTGTGGGAACATTCAAATATTGGAGAATTGCATCTGAGAGAACGGAGTGTGGATAAGAATAGAACCATTAACTGGCACATTAGAGAGCTTTTAAGCACAGAGGAGCTCATCGACGAAGGTAGGGCATTGAAACACTGCGTTTATACTTATGCGGATTCCTGTGTTAGTGGTAAAACATCTATTTGGTCGTTGGAGACTGAAGATGAAGGTAAACGAAAAAAGTATCTGACTATTGAACTATTATTGGGAGAAAAACTAATCCGTCAAGTTAGAGGGAGAGCGAATCGATTACCAACACAAAAAGAAAAAAACATGCTAATGCGGTGGGTCAGGAAGGAAAACCTTGAAATTGCTGATTATGTTAGTTTTGATCGTGGTTAGAGGAATAAGTTGATAATTTGTTAAAATACATGGTAAACTTCCTATACCATAATCTGGTGGTAATGTATCCTTTATCGTTATGAGACCTTAAAGGAGGGGAAATAATGGAAAATTCAACGACTATACAAGAAATTGTAACACAACTTAAAATGCTATCTCTTGAACAACAGAGACAAGTATTAAATTTTATGTTAGAGCTGTCAGACGAACAACCAAAACAATATCCTGGTAAAAACCTTCTGCAACTTGTCGGTACAATTTCAAAAGAAGACTTGGAAATCATGAAACAGACAATTAAAGATGGGTGTGATCAGATTGATGAATCAGAGTGGTAGATATCTGCTTGATACCAATATTGCAATTGCATTGTTTGCGGGTGACCCCATAATACAAGAAAAAGTAAGAGAATCTGACAATATAGTTGTAGCAACTCCAATTATTGGTGAACTTTGTTTTGGTGCCCAGAAATCTAATAAAGTATCAGAAAATCTGCAGAAAATTGACATATTAGTAGAACAAAGTCTTTTTCTTTCTTGTGATTTAGAAACCGCTCGGTGGTACGGAATCATCAAAAACCAGCTGCAAAGCAAAGGTCGTCCTATTCCGAACAACGATATCTGGATCGCAGCAATTGCTATTCAACACGAATTAATCCTCGTCACACGGGACACACATTTTGATGGAATTGACACTCTACAGACAGAATATTGGTAGTTTCAAATTATCAACGAATAACTCTCTTTCCAATAATACAAAAAAATAGGCGGATTTAGATGAAGATTAAGATTAAGAAATAAATTCGGTAATTTACTATTGAAGTCCAGCGCGCTTACAGGTTTTGAGGACATTCATATTACCGAAAGAATAAATTAATCTTCATGCAAACCCGCCTATCGCATTGTGAAAAGCCTACTTTTTCGCTCTATAGTCTTTCAACAATTCATTGATTTTATCAAGAAACTCTTGAGAGTATATATCCCCAATTAATGCTTTGTGAGTTTCAGTAGCAATTGTGTCCCAAGCCATTATTGCATCGTCCTCAAACTCAACAACCTTAATACCCGCTTTCTTTGTCAGAGCTTCAACAGCCCTGTCATTGTCTTTACGGATATCCTGAATTAACATACTCATATATTTTTTTCCAGCTTCACGTATTACCTTCTGTTGATCAGCAGTAAATTTATCGAACTTTTCCTTTGTAATCACCAATGCACCCACACCAGCATTTACCGGTAACATCGTCATGTATTTGAATTTGTCGTGCCATTGTAGGGCAATCGTGACATAAGGTGATGCAGTTAACGTATTGAGTTGTCCTGAGTGCAGTGCAGGTAAGACCTGATTAACTTCTCTGGGAACAGTTGCAATATTCGCTCTTTTGAAAAATTCAATCCCAATCTTATCGCTTGTTCTAACCCACATTTTCACATTTGTAGATTGAAGGTCTGCAATAGTCTTTATCGGTTGATTGCTAAAAATGTAATAAAACCCAATATCTCCCATACCAATAAGAACATAACCCTTTTCAAGAAATACCTTGTCTAAATCATCAAGTAGATAGTCACGAACATAGTCAAGTTCTTCGTAGTTTTTAAACAAGCGAGGAAGTTGGAATATCAAGACCTCTTCGTTTATTTCTCCAAGACCAGTAGCAGTCATCGCCCCAGCATGAATCAAACCTGTTCGCATCTTACGGATAACATCCAGTTCGTCACCCTGTATTCCATTAGCAAAGAATTGGAATTTGATCTGACCATCAGTATTTTTGAATATTTCTTTTGCCATCGCATCAAAATTGTTCATCCATGTTGAACCTTTCGGGGCATAAGTAGCGAACTTAATAGACTCAACAGCCAGAAGGGCTGTTGGTAAGCATAACATCCCAAAAATAAATATAATTACACTAATAATACTTACAAGTTGATTCTTACATCTTAATTTCATATTTGCCATTATTCTGTTTCTCCTTCTTCCATTTCCGCACCAAAAAGCTCATCAGTTTGAGAGAGCCAACGTTTTGCGCGAGACTTCGCTATTGATGTTGCAGCTTCTTGTCCAGGATAAATGTCGTTTGGGGCATTAATTACTGCCTGTAATGAATTCTTATATAGTTCAACATCCAGTTTTGGATAGGCATAATATCGCGCAAGATAAAATTTACTCATTAGGAATTTACCACTGTTTATTTCATCAACTTTATCAATATGTTCCTTTGCCTTTTCAGGATCACCCCCAATTGCTGGGGACCTGTCACCGTAATAGACAGCGTAGAACAAATGTGCACTACCAAAGTAGAAAGTTTCATCTAACTCAAGGACACGCCGCATCATTAACTCCACACGAGCCAGATCAATAACTTGCATTGGGTCATCTTTTTGTAGACTAATACCGCGTCCTACAGAATAAGCAGCCCAAAAAAGTGGTTCTACATCCTTCTTTTTCAACTTTTGCAGGGCACTTTCAAAAGATGCAGAATCTATAGATCTCCCCTTCTTGAAGGTTTTATCAGACTTTGCCAATGCCTTGAACGCATACATTTCAGACTGGGTATAATGCTCTATCGCTTTTTCACGCATCTCATTGGCAGTATCAGTGTCTCCTGAAATTTCCGCATCTTCCATTTTGTCTTCAAGAAATCCACTATAAGATGCATGTGCCCTTGAAGTCTTAACAATCAGTGATTTATTCCCTAACTTAGATAATCGGTCAAGTGTCTTAAGGTTTTTCTCAAGTGTGGTTTCTACAACAACTAAGTCGCCTTCCTCTTGAATTTTGGAGAGTTTACTTAGTCCACAACCACTAACGAGTATAGATACAAAAAATAAAATTGCTATCTGAATAATGAACTTATTGCTAATCATTTGTGTAGAAATTACCTCCTGTCAGTTCAGTTTCCTAATGGAAACATTATTGGATTACATTGTTTATACCAGACACTCTTTCTCTAATGATAAAGAAAGAGTGGTATATCGGTATCGTGAATAAATTGCTGTGTCACGCTTTTGAGGAAGGATTCTCTGACACACATTTTCCCATAAGCACCCATAACCAGTAGGTCAATATTATCCTCGGCAATATAGGCTTTTATCACTGCATCAAGGATTCCGTTTTTGATTACAAGGTTCGGTTAGATACCATATCTTCATAAGAAACCTGAAAGTTTTTTGTCAATTATTGTAAAGTTGATGAATGGATACTATAGCATAATGTCAGCTTATATTGGAAATAAAAGGTAGATTAACGACAGTGCCGCAAATGTTATCCGTTGGAGTCTCAATCTGAATTCTGCTGCCTTTTTCAATGTGCGCCATACGAACATAACCTATGGCAATCGGTACTCCAAGTGTCGGGGAATAGACTGAACTTGTAACCCATCCTATTTCTGTGTCGTCATCTACTATGGGTAAATTTGGTTGTACAGGATTTTCATCATGTATTCTAATGCCGCGTAAGAGACGGTTCGGATGTCCACGATACTTCATTCGTGCGACGATCTCTTGTCCAATGTAGCAGCCTTTTTCAAAATCAATTGCGTGTTCTAATTCCGCTTCAAGTGGGAAAATTGCATCTGATAATTCTGTTCCGTATCGCGGTGTACCTGCTTCAATCCTTAGCGACTCAAGTGCGTCCCACCCGACTGGTACAACATCAGATCTTGCTGTTATCATCTTATTCCATAACCATTCCAAATTGTCAGTAGCAGTATACAGATGATACCCATATTCTCCTACTGTATTTGACCTGACACAACCAATCCATTGGTTATCTATATCACAGGATAGTGAATGATGTTCTGGTAAGGTTCTGAGTTCTTTCAATCCCAATACTGATTCGACAAGTTCTGGAGATTCGGGTCCGTATACTGCAATAGCCCCCACTTTGTCAGATACCACCGAAAGTTCTACATCATCTGCAATAATGTACTTGTCTAATTCTGTAAAAGCTTGATCTATGCATTCAGGAGCAGTGCTGATATAGATTGTATCTTCAAAGATATAAACCTTCAGATCCGCTATTATTTTACCACGATTTGTTAATAATGTAGCATAATTCCCTTCCCCAGTTGATAGGTTTTCTACATCATTAGAGATGAGACGGTGCAAAAATATAGACCGGTCCTCTCCTGTCAGACATAGTGTTCCAAGGAATGAAATATCAGAAATACCAACACTATTTCTGACCGCATTGTGTTCCTCAATAGGGTTGGTGAATTGAACTGCTAAATTCCAATCACCGTGTCTTCCATCAAAGGTTGCACCAAGTTTTTGATGTAATTCATAAAGCTGTGTATTTTTCATTATTTTCCTATCTAATTTAACAGAATCAGAACATCCGTTCCAAACGCCAGAATAGTTTAGGTTTACGTAACGTAGAATCACTGGTAATAGGGATGGAAAAGTCAAACACATTAGTAATTGGATATGGACTACCCAATGGGCTGACATAAATTGTAAAACCGATCCCAACAGATGATTTTATCTCATTGAATGTAAAGTCAGCATAGATATTATCATCATACTCCCAAATCCGTCCAATATCCATAAAAGTACTTAGAGCCCATCCGATATAAGCATCTGTTCCTGTGTCAATTTGGATTTCATCTGCAATTCGATGTTCTACATTGAGCATTATTCTGCTATCTCCAGCAAATGAGTTGAAACTGTATCCACGTAGAGATTTTGATCCACCAAGGTAGAGTAGTCTTTGTCTGGGTAATGGTGCATCAGCGAAATCACCAACTATACGTAAATTTAGGTTGTGTAGTCCAATCAACGGATTATACCGCGCCAACTCAAAATTGTAGACATTATATGTAAGATCTCCACCAAGAAATCTACCAGCTATTTCAACACCGAAATTGCCTCTCCAACCACGACGTGTTCGTTCATTTGGTCTCAAGATCATTTGGCTTGCCAGATTTTCAGCACTATCAAGGCGCGATTTATGATCTCTCGTATCAAAAGTATATCTAAAGGAAATCATTCTAAGTGATCCAGTATCAATCCGAGGATTACCGAGTTTTATCAGACTGCTTTGTAAATAACTCCAGTTCGTGGATTTAAACAAATTAGAATGGTTATCAAGTGTATATTCAAGACGTAGCTGTGAGTATTGTCCAAACTTATTTGCTATCCAAAAATGTTGACCTTGACGTTGAAAGTAATTATCAGCAGAAGTACCGTAAAATGAATCACTTAAACTTATTTCAGCAGGTCGTAGACGTAAGTCACCAAAACTATAATCAGTCAGTTTGAATAATCCGACACCTAAAGTCAATGGAATACGTCTAAAGAAACTATTTTCAACTCCAACATGATAATTCAATATTTTACTTGAGACACCAATGCTTACAGAACCAAATAATTTTTCAGAATTAATATATCGGGTGTTGAGTGTTCCACCTGCTCCAAGTGCCACACCATGAACCCGGTTGTAACCAACTATGGGGAACCAACCCGGTTTAATCAGTGATCGTTCTTGAATTTCAACAATCAGTATGTTTTTTCCACCTTCGCTTTGCACCTGCCAATCACCTACCGATTTGAATAGGTCATTGGTGTTGCTTAATTTTTTGTGCAAATTATTGACTTTTGCTTGTCCAAGTGAATGGAAATACACACCATCTGTATCTATATCAAGTGCAGAAATGAGTTCTGCACGCGAGATTTTCCTATTACCAGTAAAACGTATCTCATTTAAATAACCCTCACTTATGTTATACTGTAATACATCGTTAGAAATTCCATGGGTAACATCTGCAAAAGGAAAACCGCGGTTGAGATAAAAGTCGTTAATCATCCACTGTTTCAACTTTATACTCGCGACAGAAGTATATCCAGGCAATATATCATACCAATCTTTTATGAATTTGTTAGGAAAACTCTTATTTCCGTTGATTGATACCAGTCTTACAAAATCCACAGGTGTTTCTTTAATACTGATTTGCAAGATAACCCTCAATGGATCGATATTTGAATTATTCTCTGATAAAGCACTTCCTACAACCTTAATATTAACTGGATTTTTCGATTTTTCTACTGGATCGACAGATTGACGGTTGAGTTCTTTTGTCTCCATAATCACTGTCTTTAACTGAACTTCCTGAAACAAATCACTGTTTTCTAATTCAATAAAAACACGAGAAAGTTGTTCATTTGTAATTGTATTCCCAACCACAATTGGTATCTTTTTTAGCAATTCTTCAGTTGGAATATTCTTATTTCCATCTATTTCAACCGAATCAACTATGAACTTTTCTGACACCTGATATGATGCGGGGGAATCTGCTTGTTTTTGAACTAACCTTAATTTCCCCATACCCTCTTTCCAATGGGGCCACCACGGATATTTCTCATCATATATCGGTAACCAATAACTATACTCTCGTTGTACAACTGGGTGCAATTCGTCTCCATTTATATGCTTAACTTGTGATTTTCGGTGAACGTTGAATAACCATGTTTCAGTACCGCTTTTTTCCTTTGATTCCCGAGGTATAGCAACTTCTAAACTCCAGTAATTAGCCGTTATTTTAGTTGCAACAACTGCGTTCGAATCCCATGAACTGTTCCCTATAAAACGTACTACTGACTCATCGACTTTTTCTCGCTTTACATCAGGTGGAGCAAATCTGAAATTCGGGAAACCTTCTTTATTTACTCGTTGGTCGAACATTCCGCCAATTGGGTTAATTATTAGGTGTGAATAGTTGAAGGATTCTGGAGTCATATCAAGTAGAATCTCAACTGACTCATCCTCCCAAATAGGCGAATCATGTTGTGTCTGTGATATCCTTGGTATTTGCTTTTCTTGTATATGTGCTCTTACACCAATGTATAAATAGCGGTTATCCCACAATAAATAAACATCAGTTGGATTTTTTGATGTTTTAGTTCCCATAGGATTCTGAAAATCATGGAGTGCTGTTGCATCTAACCACGCTGTTTCAGATAAATTACCGTCAATTGCGGGTGGAATTGGAGTATGATAAATTGGTTGTACATATTCAATAGCTGCTTCGTCTTGGGAACTATTGTTCTTCGTATTTTCAGAGAGACTTCGTAATTTTGTGTTTTGTAGGATGGAAATAGTACCAGAAGAGGACATTTCCAATAAGGGACCACCACCATTTATAGCAATTGTGTTATTGTCCATTTCAGAAGGTAAGTTTAGGATATAATGTTGTTTGTCATTTTTGAATTTTATATCAGCTGGATAGTCTTCGGGTAGAAGTAAACTTATATTACCTCCAATTGCTGTTATTTCAAGTTGTGCTGCCAGCGCATCAAGTATTGATATATCAATTGAACCGTTGTCAGTCTTAATGTGATTTTCACCAGGAATCATCAATATTGACCCGTGAATACGACCTTTCTTGACTTCTACATTATAGTTTCCTATTGTCTCATCTAAATGTACGTTACCTATATCATTTAGGATTACTACCTTACCGCGAATACGATGTATATATACATTACCATTCTTTACATTTAGTTTAACTGAGATATCTGGAGGAGTTTTTATTTCGTAGTCCAATTGGAGATGTTGTGTTACATCAGTTGATTTTTGTTCTTCTAATATCACATTTGAATAATCATCTGGTATTTGAGTAGTTAATTGAAGTATACCGTCAGTATTTTTCCCAGTTATAGATACGTCTTTTAGAAAAGTATCTGTAAAGATGTCAAGATTATCCCGCACACGTTTTTCAAGTGTTACAGTAATTTTCTCATCGTTTTTTGCATTATTGTCTATCGCGACGATTCTAATGTTTCCGGGGATATCTGTTATTAATTCTACCTGTAAGACATCATGATAATTAAAATGCTGGGAGGAGGTAGGGATGGAGTTTTGTGTTTGGTCTATTCCCGTTTGTGGCTTTAAAAACCTTCTTAATTTAGCATCTTCCGATTGATCCTCAAACGCAAAAACTATGTTTGGAAATAGAACTATGACAAACAACACTAAATATATTGACAATTGACAATGACTCAACTTGACAACAGCTCTAATGAAATAAATCAGATAGGTAATTGCAAATGATGGTGAAACTGCAATTTTTAATGAACTGTTATTTTTTTTCATCATTTCAGTTGCAGACAACATCAAAATACCTCACTAATTCATACTGAAAGAAAATAGACTTGACACTATATAAATAATACTTTATACTTATTTAATATGTCAAGGAGTTTGTTAGTGTAAAGTAACTTATTCTTGGATAGAGACGTTAATGTACAGATAGATTAAAGGCACTAAAGCGTTACCGTCCTCAAGATTGTTTTCTCGGAGCATTTAATGTCCAATTCGCTTACAGAATACCGTTTTTCTTTCGGACCCTGGAATATACATGAGGGTGCAGACCCTTTTGGTCCTCTTGTTCGGGAATCATTTAGTTTTGATGAAAAAGTTGATTTCTATCGTGATCTCGGATTTGTAGGCATTCAATTTCATGATGACGATGTAGTCCCTGATATTGACAACAAAACACATTCAGAAATCATTTCGCAGACACGAAGTGTTAAGTCACAACTTGATAACCACGGTTTAGTCACAGAGGTAGTAGCACCACGACTTTGGGAGTCACCATTGACAATTGATGGTGCTTTCACGTCAAATTCTGCAGATGAAAGACAATATGCTATTGAACGTTCAAAACGTTGTATTGATATAGCAAATGAACTTGAGTGTAGAAATTTTGTATTATGGCTCGCACGGGAAGGTACATATATTCGTGAATCTAAGAGTTCTGCTGGTGCCGTAGGACAGATTTTGGATGCAATTAATGTCCTACTTGACTATGATCCTGAGATCCGGATCTTGATTGAACCAAAGCCGAATGAACCTATGGATATTGCCTATATCCCAACAATTGGTCATGCAATCGGATTAGCATATAGAAGCACTGACCCTGACCGTGTTGGTGGTTTAATAGAAAGTGCGCATGCTATTCTTGCTGGTTTAGAACCGTCCGATGAAATGGGTTATGCATTGCATCATAAGAAACTTTGGAGTGTCCATCTTAATGACCAGAACGGTCTAAAATTTGATCAAGATAAAGCATTCGGATCAGCGAATATACGACGTGCCTTCAATCAGGTTCGTGTACTTGAAGAGAATGGGTATGGTAAAAACGGAGAATTTGTGGGATTAGATGTTAAAGTTATGCGGACACAACCACGTGAAATCTCTACAAAACATCTGTTGAGTAGCCGTAAAACTTTTCTAAATTTACTTGAAAAAGTCCGGACATTAGATAAAAAAATCGAACAGGAATATATTGCCGCGAGAGATTACGAAGGTTTAGATTTTTACATACTGGAACACTTACTTGGAACACTATAATTTACTATATACATATAAATACTACCCTACCTTGTATAAACTCAATCCCCTTTTCAGTAAGACATATAGAAAAATGAGGATAAAGACGCATGACAACGGATAAGAAGTTACTATTTCCTGACAAACCTATATGTATGGAGGATGGACCTAGTTATAGATCAGTCGTTTTGGTTGGTCCACCAGGCGTTGGTAAGGGAACACAAGGAAAGTTACTATCACATATTCCGGGTCTTTTTCACCTTTCTAGCGGGGATATGTTTCGTGAACTTGATGAAGAGTCTGAATTAGGTCAACTCTTTCATCAATATGCAACACACGGTGAATTCGTTCCTGATGATATTACGATAAAAACGTGGGAAAAATACATCAGGACGAAAGTGGAATTAAATAAATATAATCCTGAAACCGATTTACTTGTTCTTGACGGTATCCCGCGAAACATCACACAAGCAGATTTATTATGTCCTTATGTGAATATTCTTAAAGTTCTCTTTTTGGTCTGCGAGGATAGAGAAGTGATGTTTAAACGAATACGTGGTAGAGCAGTAAAAGAAAAACGACAAGACGATGCTGATGAATTGGTTGCTCGGTACCGATGGGATCTATATAAGAGAGATACAGAACCCCTTATAGATCACTATCCTCAAGAATTGGTTAGGATAATTGATGCAGATAATATTCCAGCTGATGTATTACATCAGATATTAGCCGTAATTGTCCCTTTACAGAAAAGATGTTTTTCTCCTCCCAATTTTTAATACCTGTGTCTGTTTCTTAACCCATTCTAAATCTACAATTAACGTGAGTTTGATAAATCATAATATTTTATAGTAAAATCCAAAAATATATTCACACTCCTTGGTAGGTGCGGTTTCTAACCGCACTATTTACACAGGTTCAGTTAGGAAACCGAACCATAAGCGTCAATTTAAGGAAATTCAGACGATGCAAAGTAGTAGGCACACTCCGTGTGCCGTATACAATAAGGGTATTCAACGCGGATTTGATATGGTATATACTAAAAGAATGTATGTTAGACGGCACACGGCGTGTGCCTACTACCTTTAAATCAACACTAAATTGATGCCTATGGTTCAGTTAGGAAACCGAATCTACTGAGTGTATAAGTAATTACGAATTTTACCATAACTCAGAGCGGTTAGGAAACCGCTCCTACCGGATTATGGGAATAAGGTTTTATGCAAAATGAAGTTCATATATCTATTATCAAACTCACATTACAATTAATCGGTACGTTGATAGAGATGGATCTCAGGATGTATTAGTGCTCGTATTGGAAAAGGGGCACGGTTATCAGATATTCTGATACCAATGAACCGTGGTGTGCGGCGGAATACCTTGCGTAGTTTATAACGACTGTCTTCTCCAATTATCCATTTGTAAAATTGTAACGTTTCTTCAAATGTTATATCTTCAATTGGGTACCAATCATCATTTTTATAGTCTTGAGGATTCTGTGCGTATTTAAGGAACACCTCCATGTTAGGATAGATGATTATTACCCACTCAGTATCCTCATCAGCCAATTCAAGATCAACATTAGGTATTAGCCAATCAAATAAGATTATAGGTGAACGCGAAATTGTCTCCTCTTGAGGAATGTTCTCCGTAATCCAATTTGTTGCTTCCATACCTGTAGGTTGAGAGATCATTACAGCAACAAATGCTCCAGTATAAATAAATGAATATATCCAGACCACTACCCCAAAAACTATTCCAATATGTTTATTAAGTGAAAGTAAAAACGATGCAGCAATTACAATCAGTGCGGGGTAGAGAATCAGTAAATGACGCGTGAATGAAACTTTGTATGAACCAATAAACAGAAGATACGGAATAATAAAAAATAGTAAAAATAATTCTTGTCGGTGTTCTTGAATTGATAAATGTTCTGTGTAGTGTTTTCTTATAGATTGCCCCGTCTTAAAAAGTGTATATACAACACCAATACCTACAAGTATAGCAAGTGGTAATCCCAACCCCCATTTGAAAAGTACTCCTAAATACAGAAAACGTTCTAACCAACCTGTATCTCCAGTAGAAAAAAGCCCGAAATGACCACGATGGTAGTGCATGGTCTCATACCAGAAATCATCAAAGAAATGATTCCATTCTTGTGAGAACATATCAATTAACCAATATGGACAGATCAATGTAAAGGTAATTGCACATACACCCAAAATCGCTGCTAATTTTCGGTAAAAGTATCTTGTGTCGTATAGGAAAATAATAGGAAGAACGACAAAAACGGTTGTGTACTTAACTGCAATTCCTATCCCCGCAACAATACCTAACTGTAAACAGGTTCGAAATGTTAGGTTAGTGTCTTTAGTAACTAACCAGAGGAAGAGTGTTACACAAAAGGTGGCAGGTATATCTACAAGGGCAAAACGGGATTCGTTGGTAGCATGTAACATTGCAACAGTTAAAAAAGCAGCAGCAATTAATCCAACACGTCGGTTGTAACATCTTAGACCGAGACAATAGGTTAACCAGATTGTACCTGTTGACAGGAGAAGGTTAATGAAACGAGCAATCCATATCACACTTGATTCAGTCATTTCCAATCCGAAGATTGAAAGGATTTTACCAATCAGAGCAATAAGGTAGAACCATGCTGTGCCGGGCCAATTATAGATTGATGGAGCTGCGGTAAGATTGATAAGATTAAGGACATCCTGAGAAATAAGCATTTCGCGAGGATCAGGAGTATCGGGTAAACCAACACCTATGCCAAGAAGGCGTATGACGAAACCGAAAACAATGATAGCAGTAATTAGAATGGAGTTAGGAACATAGGGTTGATGTCTTAACGTGGTCAGGAATTTCATACTGACATTATTGTGAAACCTTTGCCCACAATTCGGAAGGAAGTATTGCTGCTACTTGTGTGATTTGCATTGTCATGTGAGGAATTTCAAATTGTGTAAATATAGTTTTCCAACGTTCATGCTGGGAATCCTCAACATAAACAGGAACAAATCCTAAATTAAGATAGGTCTTAATCGCTGGCATGCGAAAGTCGTCTGTATCAAGCATGGAACAAGTGAATCCATGATCGTAAAAATAATATAAAACTGCAAGGGATACCCACTTTCCAAGTTTCTGCCCAGTGTGTTCACCTAAAACCCCGACCATGTGGACATATCCAACATCTGTTTCATCAACGGATTGCCGCCATGCACAAGCAGTACCGACAGGTCTATCCTGATGTGTTACAAAGAAGAGCCCCTCTGGAACAAATACATCACGACTGATTATTTCATTATGTGTATCTTGAGGTGTGCGTTTCCTACCACCAAATGAATCACTAATGATATTTGCCCAATGCGCCTCATCACCTTCTTGGTATGTCCGCAGACCGTATTCATCAGGAAGCTCTAACTTTGGTAAATCATCAAGATTGGGTCGTACCATTCTAAGTTGACGTGCCATCTGCTGAATCCTTATGTTGATGTTTATAGTAGGAGCGTTTGGAGACAAGATTAGTGATTACAGAAAATAAATGTAAAAGGAATCGTATATTATATGGATAACCTTAGTCAGTACTCTCTGATTGAAGCCGTTCTATCTCCGCTAACGCCTTCGCAAGTTCTGCTTCTGCAGATTTTCGTGCGTTTGCTTCCTTTTCAGCGAGTTCTTCAGCAGATTTTCGTGCGTTTGCTTCCTCTTCTGCGCGTTCTCGAACCGTTCTTACTTCCTCTTGTAGTGATTGCATCCACTGTCCGATATTAGGGTTATAGAGACGCAACTTACCTTCGCATTCTCCTAACTCCAATCCTAATACAACCGATGGGAGTCGATCATCTACTAATTCAATATCTTGGTATTCGCCATCAATTAACCTATATCCACTAAAACTTGGCACAACCTGTCCAAGTGGATCGTAGATATAATATTCTTTGACTCCGAGGACAGTAGCATAGAGTTCTTTTTTTCTACCAATATCATGCCGATAGGTGCTTGGACTTGCAACTTCCAATACAAAATCGGGTGTATTTGCTTCTTCCCATGTAAGAAAAGTGTTCCGAAGTTTCTTTTTAACTCCAAAGACAACAAACACATCAGGGGAAATGGATTTCCTCGGATCCCCTTCCTGATAATACATGAGGAGGTTGCCTGAAACATAAACATCATTCTCATACTGAAAATGGTCTTCCAGCATCTGAATGAAATCCATCATCAATTTTCTGTGTACATCAGTTTCTGCCATCGGTTTCCCATCCGATTCCGGATAGATTATTGTCGGCGCAGATTGTATTTTGTTCTGCATCGTATTATCTCCCAGTATCAATTTTATATACGTATATATTTTTATTTTAGTATATTACAAAGAGGTATGGATGTCAAGGTCTATATGACATCGCGCTGGGTTTCATATTAGATGTTTCCAACATCTAATATGAAATAAAAACAGTTCTACTTATTTATATTGCTGTCTTATTCATTGTTTTATATAATCATATTATACAGATTTATTTATAGGAGATGTATATGCACGTTGGACTTATGGAAGGAACAATTCACCGAAAAACACTTACTGAGAGTCTCAATGCAGTTGTGGAACACGGAATTTATCATTTGCAGTATCATGTGCCTTTTTCAACATCCATAACAAACATTCGTAAGGAGATGGATGTCCACAATATCAATATAGTTGCTCTATCAGGCACTTACAATATGATTGATCCTGATATTCAGAAACGTCACGATGGATTGCAGAAGTTACGCTATGTTGCTCAACAGTGTGAAACACTTGGCACATCAGTGATTACACTCTGCACCGGTTCTCGCGATCCACATAGCATGTGGCGCGCTCACCCAGGCAATAACTCAATTTCCGCATGGAAAGACTTGATTGTCTCAATGGAAGAAGCTTTGGAGATTGCAGAGGAATACCGAGTGACCTTGGCATTTGAACCGGAGGTGTCTAATGTGGTTGATACAGCACAGAAAGCACGCAATCTGCTTGATGAGATGAAATCACCTTACTTGAAGGTTGTAATGGATGGTGCGAACATCTTTCATAAAGGGGAATTACCAAAGATGCGTGAAATGCTTGACGAGGCTTTTGATCTGTTAGGTAATGATATTGCACTTGCACATGCAAAGGATTTGGATCGGGATGGACATGCAGGAAACCTTGCGGCAGGGACGGGATTGTTAGATTACGATCAATATATCGACTTGTTGAAGAAAAGTGGTTATGAGGGTGCGGTGGTATTGCATGGGTTAACTGAAGAACAAGTGCCTTTCTGTACAAAGTTTTTGCAAGAGAAGATTGATGCAGTGTAGAGTATGGTTTCAATGTGATAAATTCACATCACGAGTAAATCACTTATATTAAAACTGTTTATCACTATCCAGCAAAATAGTTACAGGTCCATCGTTGACCAAGTGCACATCCATCATTGCTTGGAAAGTGCCGCCTTTTGTTGGAATGTTCAACTCTTCTAAAACAGATATGAACTTTTCATACAATTCGTTTGCAATTTCTGGACGTGCTGCACCAATAAAACTTGGTCGTCTGCCCTTACGGCAGTCACCGTAAAGCGTGAATTGCGATACAACCAATGCCGAACCACCAATATCCAGCAACGAACAATTCATTTTACCATCAGTATCTTCAAAGATACGTAGATTCGCAGCTTTGTTCGCTATATATTCTATCTCTGCTTCCGTATCATCGTGTGCAATACCGATAAAAATAAGTAGACCCGTATCTATTTCTGATACAAGTTCACCGTCTACAGTCACACTTGCTGATTTGACGCGTTGGATAACTGCTCTCATGTGTTGTTCTTGTTAGGTACCGAAGCATACATCACCGACGTTTGCTATCTGATTAAAATGTTTAATTTAGAATAGCAACTGATTCTCTTCAGTTTCCTGTGCCTTTTCTCCACCAAGCATTAGATTAAACTGAAAACCGGGACGGCTATCTCTCAGGTTGAATCCTAACTGAAATGCCAGAGTCCGGGACACTTCATATCGGAATGCAAGTCCAATAATATTTGATAAACTTATACCCGAATATAGGAGTTCACGTGAAAAATCGGCAGCAAACCACATGTTATCTGCTAATGCAATTTCACCACCTCCCTGCCAATTAAACGAAAAGGAATCAGTGGTTCTGATTGATTTTGATGATAGTGATACACCTGCTCCAGCGTGAAACCTTAGAAATGCTCCGACCTGTTGTGAACCAACAAAAAAGACATTCATTCCAACATAAGGAAATCCATTAATTGGGTCGTGGTCAAGGAATTCATCTTCAGAATTAAGACGGTCATCTGCGGTGAAACCTGATGAAAAATGTCCTCCAATGGAGATACTCGGAAACCCGTCATTTCTGGGTGGAATCATGTTATATTTTAATCCGACCAAACCATCATACAGGGGTTGGTCATAAACACGATCAGAACTGATGTCAGGGTTTCCTGTGTTGTAATAATCATCAACCACTTTATGTACATTACCAACAGATAGAGTTGTACCCAATTGTAGGTCAAGTTTATCACTTAACCCATAAGTAAATCGGACGGGTATGATGAAAGTCTCGATCTCAAGTGATGTAATATGTTGTTCCTCAAATCCACCGATAACAACATTTTGACTCTCTTCTGGAGTTAATTCCTTTTTGGAATACTGGAACAGACCAATAGAAGTTGTAGAACCACCTTTACCTATCGGTTCAGCGGTTTGTATAGTAGTAAGTTGTGAAACAGGTGGTGATTGTGCGAAAATTGGAGCATTAATTCCGATGAATATAAAAAGTATTAGAATTGCTATTCGGTTTTTAAACTGCATGTTTTTTCCTTTTCTATCTCTTATGACATCTATTTTATGGGTAGAAAGCTTCTGCTTCCACATATTCACTTTCATCTCGCTTACCATCAGCATTTGGGGTGTCATCAAAAGCGGTGATAAAATAAGTTTTAAAGAAAAAGTCTTGACCGATTACAATTGGATCCTCACTTGCTATTATTACACTTGTCTCATTCGGTTTTAGTTTACGACGTTGAATATAGTTGTCCTGAGCATCTCTTGCATATATCTGGTACCCGTCAAGGTCTCTCTCTTTATTTTCATCCCAAACAAATCTAACATCGTATTTATTGTTAAATAAGGAGCGAAATGCATAAAATGCCTGAAAGCCTTTTGGTGGAGCAGGCGGCAAGTTTGGAGATGTAGCCTCTATAGTTGTTATTCCTTCAACACCAAATTCATCAACTGCTGCTAAGCGATATACTTTTGATATTCCATCCTGACGGAAGTTATCATCAATGAAGAAGAATTGATCCGATGGTAATTCCTTAACATTACTGAAGTCCAAAGGTTCTTCATCACCCTCATCTATTGCAATATACAACCGAAAAAGTTTAAAGTCAGAAGGGTAATTGTAATTTTCCCAAAACAGATTTACCCTGAGATCAGTTGGATCTCCAAGTACAACAACTGGAGGTGGCGGAGCTACGCTTGGTGTAACCGTTGCTGTTTGCCAAAGTTGGAATGGTTCCTCAGTCGTATTTGGTGGATTTGTTGGATCAGGTGATTCAACGTCATTCATATCAACATACGAAATTCTATATTCATACGCGATATTTTCACCAGATGGACCTTTGCGATCATTTTCAATATTTTGTGAATCTATATACTCGTTAGCAGGAGCATCAACCGTAGCAATTAATTCAAAAGGTTCCTCCGAATTGGCAGATGAACGTCGATAGATTCGGTATGCTTTAATACCTTCTTGTCCGGTATCATTCCATGTCACACGAATTTGTCTATCACCAGGAAAAAGTGTTAGTCCATCAGGAGCACCAGCTGTCCGTAAGTTTGCTGAGTCCAACGGGTTGGCATAATCTTCACTGTTGGTACAGGCGACAAATATAGTCATTATTATGCACATAGGTATTATTAACATACCTGCATTTACAAGTACAGTATGTCTTGAAGATGCTTTTATTTTACAAAATGAATACATCTATTTTCTCCTAAACAAATAGTACTGTCTAATTTTATGGTAACGATATATCAAGATTCCTAAACTGTGATAAGATTAGAAGCATTAGAAACGGTGTAGTATTTGTATACTTGCTCTATTTCTTTGGAAATCGTAATATGGATTAAAACTGAACTTTTGCGAATTACCAAAAATCCTATTGTTCAATAAGTTTCTTGATGAAACTAAACTTAATGGATTTGGTGTGATTCGATTAGTTTTATTTGGATTATATGTTATTGAAGTCGTTTCAGTTGCTGCATTGTCCAGTTGATTAAATATGGAGAGCAGTACTGCCAAACCTACACACCCATAACCAACACGAGACATTATTACACTGGCATTTTTTCGTGTAATTGTGTCATTTTTATATGTTTCAATGTCAGCTTGGAGAGAAGCAGATAGATAATCTTCATATCGACTTTCAGCTGAGGTATTCAGGAATGTACTACCGACTTGTAGACCTACCCCTGAAATCAACAACGTGATAGCAAGACCGTTTGATCTTTTTGCTGCTTGTACTGGTAATATTGTCCAGCAGAAAACAAATATACAACATAAACAGAAGATCATTTTATGTGAACTCAATTTAAGTCGTTCCATTATAAGTATTATCCTTAATATTCGTTTGTTTGACTTGATATTTAGTTTAACCTATTATATTTTGAAAGTCAATGCTATTTCAATTGTTGCATAGACATTCAATTGTGGAATTTTCAGTCTGAACCAAGATTTTCAGGATTTACAGGATAAGAGTTCGCTATTCGGAGAACGTCCCTACAAGACGTACGAGGGACCTCGCCCCCTACGATGGAGTTATGAATTGCATAAAATTGCTCCTTCTAAAAACGTACCAAAAACGGCTGTTTTTCGTTTCTGTGTACGTTTTGATTTTTGGGGTTATGCCAGTCTGGAACTGGGTTTATCAGTGTGTACGAAACTTTTTGAAATTTTCATTTGTGTACGTTTTTTATCTGCTTGGTTATGGTCGGTTTTTGAGTGAATATTTTTGGGGTGACAGGTGATGGTTTTTGTTGAGAATGCGGGTGTAGTCGGTTTTTGTATTTCATGGTGGTCGTATTATAACAGGTAGTGGGATATGGTGTAAAGGGGTTATGGGGACTGGACAGGGTTATTTAGTTTTAAGGATTCTCAATTTATGAGGTTAACTGCGAGTTTAGGTTTTGAAGCATAGTATTTCATCGTATCAGCTATCCGCGTAACCCCTGCCAAGCGGAATACTGCTAATGCGGTATTTCGTAATGCAG
>JAJEAG010000062.1 GCA_022824265.1 Candidatus Poribacteria bacterium
CCCTACGATAATGTAATACCAATTCTAATAAATCCACATTTTGAAACTCTAATACTAATCTTAGTGTAAGAGGCGCAATGAATTGCGCGACTACGAACGCGTTTTTTCTTAATGAGATGTTATTATTTAGAAATGGTATTACTTATTCCGAATCCATGTTGAATGTAAGAACAAAAGAACCTCCATGCTTTAGCTTGGGGAGTATGTCAGGTGTCAATTCCTCACATATTTAGGCAATTAAGGACTACTGTGATGGAGCAGGAACAGAAACGTGCAATTGTAGTTGGTGGAGGAATTACCGGTTTAGCTGCAGCTTATCGCTTGAAACGTGAAGCAAAGAAAAGGGAAATTCCACTTGATATTACGCTGTTGGAAGCAAGCAATAGGGTAGGAGGGGTTATTCAAACTGAACACCGAGACGGGTTTACTATTGAGCACGGTCCGGATGCCTTTATTTCTACGAAGCCGTGGGCGAAGGCATTGTGTGAGGAACTCGGTATTGACGATAAGTTGATAGGGACGAAACCGAAGGTGAGACGCAGTTTTGTTATACGAGAAGGCAAACTGGTAGCAGTCCCTGAAGGATTCTACATGATGGCACCAGGGTCTATCGGACCTTTTTTGAAGAGTCCTATTTTCAGTTTGCGTGGTAAATTCCGTATTGCCCTTGACCTATTTATCAAACGTCGAAGCGATATAGACGATGAATCGGTAGCAGGTTTTGTTAGACGCAGGCTCGGTACTGAGGCGTTTGATCGGATGGCACAACCGATGATTGGCGGTATCTATACATCAGATGCAGAAAATCTAAGCCTGAAATCCACATTTCCAAGATTTTTGGAGATGGAACAAGAACATGGTAGTATTATCAAAGCCTTATTAACGCAAAAACGGAAGGCTGCCGAAACAAGTCGTGATACAAGTGGACCGCGCTATAGTCTGTTTCTGTCTTTTGCTGATGGCATGCAGACTTTAGTTGACACTCTTGCTGAAAACCTATTTGAATGTATCCGTTTGGGTTGTAGTGTTTCCACGATTCAGGAAAAAGAAGATGCAATGGGATGGCGTGTTTGCCTTGATAACGAGGAAGTGCTGGAAACAGACCTACTTTGCATTGCGTTACCCGCACCACAAACAAGTAATATTTTGTCAGAAGTCTGTCCCTACCTATCAGAAAAACTCTCCAATATACCTTACACATCATCTGCAACGGTAAATTTTGCTTTCCCTCGTGAGGATGTTCCGCATCCACTGAATGGCATGGGGTTTGTCGTGCCTATTAAGGAACAACTCAATCTGATAGGGTGTTCATTCAGCAGTGTTAAGTTTGAGAACCGTGCCCCATCGAATCATGTATTACTACGCGCATTTGTAAGTGAAAGTGCTACTAATTTTAAAGGTGCTGCAAACAGTGACACAAAATTGGAAGATATTACATCGTCTGCGTTAATAGATGTATCGAATTTACTTGGCATAACTAACCCACCTATTTTTTCAATAGTAAGTCAACATACACAATCTATGGCACAGTATCAAGTTGGTCATGAAAGACTTGTCGGTGAAATTGATGACCTTGCAAAAGGGTTACATGGTCTGGCATTAGCAGGGAATGCGTACCACGGCATTGGGATTCCAGACTGTATTAACAGCGGGGATCGAGCAGCAATATCACTTCTTAACAACATTTAGAGGTACAGATATGCGTAATGGTGTAACACTCCGGCAATGTCTCCTCGGCACGTGTATGTTATTATCTGGATTAAGCATTTTTGTATTTGTTGGTAACTTTGTATCCAGTGTGGAAAGTGATGAGAATAAGTATGAGGATATGTTTCTCGGATTTGAAGAAGGAAAATGTAAGAGTTGTCATCCAGCAATCTGGCGTGAGTGGGAGAAGTCAATGCATGCACAAGCATGGGTAGATAAGATTTATCAAGATGCTGCAAAACTGATTCCTGATAGAGAAAAGAGTTGTGATCCATGCCATGCGCCAGAACCGATCCTTGTGACCGGTATTGGGAAAATGCCAAAATTGCGGAACGACCAACGTAACTCAGGTGTATCATGTCTTGTATGTCACCTTGACAAGGACGGTGCGATGCATGGACCACAAGCGAGTGCTGAGACAAATTTTCATGTAAATGTGACTAATTCAATTTATAATGATCCAACAAAGTTGTGTGCTACATGCCATGGACAACCTAAAGTACCAGAACACGATCAAGTATCCAGTTTTCTTGAGAGTAGATTCGCGGAAGAAAAAAAGAGTTGTGCTACATGCCACATGCCAATTGTAAATCGTCTACAAAGCACGGCAAGTTATGAGAGTATCAAAGGAAGAAAACATACTTGGCGAGGGAGTCGTAGCGTTGCACAGCTTAAAAATGCTGCATCTCTTAATATTGAGTTTGCTGGAAAGAAAGTTTCTGTCGTTATAAAAAATAGAGCGGGACATCTGTTACCTGGCGGGACGTTACGTGTGATTGTCCTTGAAGTGACACATCTTGCACCTGATGGGACTCAACTTAAGAAAAAACAAGTATTAATATCTGAAAAAACAGAGAACCGTCTTTTACCAGATGAGAAGCGAACGTATACTTTTGATGTTGACGTAGGTCAGACGCTTAAGGCACAATTAAAATATCAACTGACACCAGAAACACCAGAATCTGAATGGGTTCTAATGGAGGAGGTAATAGAATTAGTGCCGTGATAGTTGGGTTAAATCAATACGGCTAATTTAGTATTCCTAATTGAAAGTTGATCTATGTATTCAGATTTGGTAACGAATTCAGTCCGAGTAACCGCTTTAATGTTGGTGTTGCACGTTCAATAACCTTATCTGATACTATTTTCAGATGATCTTGTTGTGGTTTTAAAATGGACCGGCAGAAGAACCCGAGCAAAGCAACTCTTGGAGAATTGGTTCTATTTTCTGAAGACCCGTGCCATACTGAGCCGTTGACAATGAGGACAGAACCGCGAGGTCCACATATTTGTTGTTTATCTGTATATTCGACACCGGATTCTGGTAATGCTTTAAGTCGTTTATGACTTCCAGGGACACAGCTTGTTGCACCGTTTTCAAGTGTAAAGTCATCTAAAAACCAAACACTGTTAGCAACCATAGGGAAACTTGGACGCGGCGTTGGAAGTGCTGACAACGGATAGTCAATATGGAGACCTGCGTCTGGGGCATCGGGATAAAGGATGTTCACTGTGAACGAACTTAGCGTGCAGTCTGCCCCGAGTAGATATTCCATCGCAGCGAGCATTTTGGGGTGTTGTATAGCTTCCTCAAAAATCTCGCCTTTGTCAATCAGGTTCCATACACGTTGTGCGGTATCGTTTTGCAGATAAGTTTGTCCTTTACCTGCTTTTTGCTCATCTGTGGCAAGTTGTAAAGATCGTTCTCGGAGTTGAAGCGTTTTATTTAAATCAATTACCTTCTCCAGAAGTATATATCCTTTCTGGTCAAGTTGCAATTTATCAGTAGTTGTCAACATAAGTTATTTTCCTCAAACGAAATATTCTGTTGACAATTTATCTCTTTTTTATTAGTATGTCAATTGTGTAATAAGAATTAGTCCAAAATTGCTTGTTTTTTAGAGGAAAATTTCGGAATTTTGATTTGACATATTTTATTATTTATGGTATTATATTTGATAATGATTGCAATTTAATCCTTAAATACAAATAGGCGGGGAATTTTAAACGAATTTCTATATTTAAACGCCGCGTGAAGATTAAAATGCTTGCTTAATTTTGTCACATTGTGTTAAAATGGCAGATGTTCTTTTCTATTAGGCATCTTTAGTTCAATAATATATTATAAACGTAATCACCAGAATCTGTTATGTTAAACGTTCATATAGGTGCGCGTTGGTCAAATACAAAATTTCGGTGCCCGATTTTGGTTTCCTTTAACCTTCATTGTGGATGGACTGACACGATGTGAAGGTTGATTTACGTACTTATGGAGAAAATTTTACTACTTGGTTGTAGGATGTTAACTTTGGATGGGCAAACACCTACCTCCGGTCGTTTTTGTCGTGTTTCCCGCTTGCCCATCTAAAACTTCAGTATTTAGTCTCGTTTTCGCGTAGACTTAACGAGGAGGAAGAGTTAATGAAAAAACGAACACTTGTTTGTTTTTTGATTTTTTTATTGTGTGTTTTTCATAGTTCATTACCAGACACTGTGTTTGGGCAGGATGCGGATCCGACTCCTACAGAACTCGCCCAACAGGTGTTTGATGAACACAATCAGATACTTCGGCGTGCGAATGTCAAACAATTCCTGCCGGAGATTATTGAAGGTCTCAAGAGTCCGACTTTACCTTTACCGATTCCTGTTATCATATCTACGGCAATCAATTCGGTAACCACCGATCCGACTGGAACAAGTTTAAAGGCGATTGCTGCTGCAGCTGGTCTCACATTAACGGACGATCATATTGCACTTATTGCGGACAAAGATGTTCAAATGGTACTCCAAGATGACACCACTAACGCTTTACTAAGCCTTACTGGTGATCCCCTTGCAGAGGCACTTGATGAACTATTGAGGTTGATTAATGAGGCAGAGGTAATTGATCCGACGGATCCGACTCCACCGGTTGATCCGACACCGCCAGTGGATCCGACTCCACCGGTTGATCCGACACCGCCAGTAGATCCGACTCCACCAGTGGACCCAACACCACCGGTTGATCCGACTCCACCAGTGGACCCGACTCCACCAGTAAAACCAGGTGATCCAATTACGGTTGTTCCTTCAAACCTAAATGGCACATCAAGACTTGGTGGACTTTCACTCAATCCGGTTCATGGTAGAGCATTTATCCGAGATCTGATTGCTTCAGCTGGACTTGATGCAGCATCTTCAGATGCATTTGTTGAACCTGTTGTTGACTTTCTTTTGGCACAAGTTCCACAAGGAATTCTCCCAAAGGCACAAATTAGACAGATTTTAACTGCAACAAATGCGTCACCAATTTTCCAAAGTGATGAGTCACAGATAGATCCTGAAAACTTTGGTAACGCTATTGCTCCAGATCTTGCTGAATTTATCTATACTAACGTGCCTAACGTTACAAAATACCTTGCAAGCGATAGTATGAACGTATATGTGCGCGTTCCATCCGCGCTTGAAAATGGCAGTGTTAAATTTAGACTTAATAGCAGCCCAATATCTGATGGGCAGAGGATTACCCCTGCTGAATTCCAAGCTGATACTATTCCCTACACCTTCCGTTTGGAGGAAAGACTTGCTGCTACTAATCTACCCGCATGGCCAGATATAGGTAACCAACTATTCTCAGGTGTTGTGCTTCGTTATTCACAAACTGGATTGGATGGTGATTATATCGCTGTTGATATGGATCCAGTTCCAGGTAATAATGGTGTAGTTTGGGAAAGTGAAATTGGCATTTTACCGAAAGGTAGTACCTATTACTATTTTGAAGTTACACTTGCTGAACCCGTGAAGTTAGAGATAATCAATCGTGATGCGCTTGCTGAAATCTTGGCTTCTCCAGATGGGACTACAACGTCACCAGCCACAAGAGAATATATCATCAATAGCTGGTCAATGCCAGATCCTCGTAACCTACAACTTGCTCAACGAGGTATATTTGATGCGTTATTTACACCGGATGTAGTAGCTGAAATTATTAGAATAGCTGCACCCTTAATTGTAGGTATTCAGTCTGGTGAAACCACGGGTATCCAAGTTGATGGGAGTGACCTCATAAAATTACAGAGTCTTTTGTTGCGCAACGCAAACAAATTGACCAGTGATTTTGAGCAAAATTTTGATCCTTTGTTGGCTTCTGTGTTTAGTGTGCCACAAGTAGATATTGCAACGCATTCACTCTGGTATACTGATATTGGTTCCATTGTAGATGGTGGTCACAACCTTGAAGCTGTTGTCTACAATGCAAATGGAGATGCAGTTGATTTAATTTCGGTAGATTTCACTACAGACACTACTGCTCCTGAAGCGATAATCAATGTTGGACCTGCAAACGCTAACACAACAGGTTACTGGAACAAAGATAGTATCTTTGTTGCGACAGCTCCGAGTGAGGGTGCCTCAATACTGAACATAACAAGCACGCTCACAGCGGATAGCAAGTTAGCATCCGGATTTGATCTCATGGGTCAAGACGGTTATCTAATATACCAGATAATCGGATTAGACAGTGATGGAAACCCAGAAACTACATGGCTTCCGTTGACAGTAGAGAACTCAATGCTTGCATCTGATATTTGGGATATTGCCAAAGCACAGTTGCCTGGATTAGCAGCAACACAAGCCGATCCAGCTATAAAAGCTGCTCTTGAGTTAGCTGCTGGTTTAGATTTGGAAGCAGTTCTTGGTATTATTAATCCAGCCTTGATTCATCAGTTAGCAAGTCCGTTTTTCATGGGTTTAGGCATAACGTTTAGTGAAGAACAAAGTGCTAAGATCCATGAACTATTAGGTGCTGTGATTGATGATATTAACATGATACCGCTAACTTCTGATCCTACACGGGTTATGTCGATTCCTATCCAAGGTGATCAGTTGCCACTATTATTAGGTGACATTGGCGTACGTGCGATGGGTATTGATACTCTCTTTAATGTCGGTTCTCATGTTCCTCCGACGAGAATTAGAGTTGTTATGCCTGAATGGGATAGAACGAGTATCACGCATGCAAGTCTGGGTGACCTTAATGGTGATGGTGATGCTGACGAACCTTATGAAAGTGGTAAGCTTTATAAGAATGCTACCGAGGTTACACTCTCTGTTGCGATTAATGATGATGGTCGTTCAAACGAAAAACATCCTGCTACAATCATGATTCAGTATCAGGATGCGAATGGTGACTGGCAGACTATTGACGGTGAACTTGAAATAGCTGAAGGTGCAGATACGATTACAACTCCTGCTTCAATTACTCATGACTTCACTGATTTAGTGATGGAATCAGGAACTTTAGCACTTCGTACTGTAACAGCAAACGGTCTGCAACTTGTTGACGAATCAGAGGTATTTACCCTTGAACTTGTTGATGATGTTCATCCTGTTGATCCGAAGGTCTTGGTTGTTGATGTTGATGAAACATCAATCGTGATGACCAATCCAGATAGTGGTGCTCCGCAAGGTAATATCACACTTATTGCATACACACCACGCGTAACTTATCCTAAAACTACTTCAATTCAGATTGAAGTTCAACGGGCAAGCGATGACGAATGGACAACGATTGACACAGCAGAAGTGAGTGATCCTAATGGTATGGGTGGTGATGCGACAGCTGCTATAATGTTTAAAGGTAAAACATTAGGCGAAATCTATCCTTCCGATACTTCAATGATCCACGTTGATACGACCAGTAGTTATCTGAAATGGTTGATTTCTGTGGATACAACGATGTTGACAGATACCATTACTAAGGATAGTCCTGGTGCACGAAATGTGGAAATGGATGACAATCGATACATGGTTCGTGCTACACCTGTTGTTGAAGGATCCTTACCTGAAAATCCAAATGAGAATCCAGTTGCTGAAGGTGAGACTTATACAGAGATGTTCTCTGTAGACAATGATGACGATGTTGCTCCACTTGGTCCGACCAATGTTGAAGTAACAAGCATTGACGCAATTGATTCTGTGTTTATGTCAAACGATGATGGAAGTGTTACAGTTGGTGGATTAGTAGACAAGTATGATATGGAAGTAAACTCTCCAGTTATAACTTTGACTCTTACCCCGGCAGCTGCACGTAAAACTTACGATTCAGTGAAGTTACTAACAACCCTTCCTGAAGATGCAATCATCGGTGACATTACCGAGATGGCAGAAGGTAGCGGTGTCTTTACAGTAACTATTGATGTTGGTACATTGATGGATGACGATGATCCTGCTAATCCTTACAATGATCGTTATCTTGAAGACAGTTATCATGAAAATCCGATGGAATTTATCTATAATCCGAAGGGTGAAGCCTTTATGTTTACTGTCCACGCCCTGGCTTATGATAAAGCGGATCCGTATGACGATGTTACTGCTGCTGACGAAGTGTTTCTTAAATATGGAAACATTCAAGCAGATGAATATGAAGATGACGAAGTAACTGTAACTGTCCAAAATTCCTACAGACCCGATCCGGGTGTAATAGCAATTACCGTTGAAAATTCTGACGGCATGGTAAATCCTGATAGTGGTGCATGGCAAGGTGTCCTTACTTTCAATGTATATACGTATTACATTACTTCAGCACCGACTGATGGTATTCGTGTTGAGGTGATGCGTCCTGTTGATGAAACGTGGGAACGTATTACTGGAACTGCTATTGATCCTGTTGGCGTGGATATATCTGAATTAGAAGGTGTCGCCGATTTAGATGATATAACTGGTGGTCTTATAGGTATAACCCAAGCAGGAGCTGTTTCGGGTGGGGAATCTGAAGTTGGAATCCCAACACAATACATGAAATGGCAGTTTATGGTGGACACTCGCGACTTGGCACTTGAAGGCACTGATGCTCCAGAAGATACCATCAAATTAGATGATACTATTGAGCGTGGCGATGCTGCTGAACGCGATGCCTCTTTGGATGATAACCAATATGTAGTGCGTGCGATTTCACTCACACCGAAAAATCCAGCACAAAATGAATATCATCAGAGAGATGGTGTGGAAGCATCCTTCTCATTAGATAATGTTGATGATGTGCCGCCACTTGGTCCGACAAACATTACAGATGTTGCCGACCATGTTGGTTCACTTGTAGCAAACGAAGACGGCAGTTTCACAGCACGTGGAATTGTTGATCCGAGCGTTGAGTCAACGAAGGTTACATTTACGATTGAACCAACTGCAGATCCGAAAACTTATCACGGTGGTAATACCGTTCTGGTTCAAACTGCTCCAGATGGAACAGTAACTGAAACCGACGGTAGTCTTGCCGATGGATCAATTACGGTTGATATCGGACAACTTGCGAATGGTATGTATATGTATCATGCACTCGTTGCTGATGAATTTGGTAATGTTCAGGTACAAGGTGAAGCAGATATGCCATCACCGATAGTTACCGTTCACGTCCTAAACTTCCGAGTCAGTGACATAATGGAACTAATGGTAACATCAGTTGATGGTGTTGCTGTTGATGGTGAACTCCCAGAGAGAATTCCTCTCCGAGAGTCTATTGCAGTAAGTTTCAACGTCAACAACGGTACACTGTTTGTTGGTGACCTTACCGGTGTCTATCTTGATGGACATGGCGTTACATTTATGGCTGATGGTGAAGGTAATTCTTTCTCACTTGCAGCCAGTGACCTTATGTCAGTAACTGATGGATGGTATACTCCACATGGACGTGTCACAATACGTGAACGTTTTGTGGACTTCCCATTAGCAATGATTAACTTGGATAACACAGGTCCAATGATCACTGTTGAAACACCTGCTGAAGGTCATACAGTCAATGACTTACCGACATTACTTGCAGGTTTTGGAGATGGTGATTTGGGTAGTGGTGTTAGTGCTGATAACACCGCAGTTGTTAGTTTAGCACGACTTCGACCTGAAGAAGTTGATATGGATGCAGTTCCGATTGATGTTGATCAGAGTATGGTTGAGCAGGATATGGACTCTGTTGTCTATACCCGCATAGACAAACTTGCTGGTGGTGCATATATGTTCACAGTGCAAGTTTCTGATATACTCGGTAATGTTGGTGAAACATCAGTTAATTTTGCTGTTGAAGGTCTCAACCCGACGGTCGTTATCACCGCACCTGCTTCAGGACAAGAATTTGACGCAAGTCCTGCAAGTGTCACTGGTTTCTTTGCTGGTGGTGGTGAAGTAAACATTTCCAAGTTTACCGTAAATGATGTAGATGTTTCAGAATCAGTAATGGTAGATGGCAACAACTTCACTTATATGCCAGCTGATGGCTTCAGTGAAGATGACCATACCGTCTCTGTTGAGGTGACTGATGGTAGCGGATTAACCGCACAAACAGCATTAACATTCTCAGTAGAGATACCAGGACCATCTATAGCGATACATTCACCGGCATCGGGTCAGATGTATGATCATGGTATGCCAGTTATTACAGTTGAATCTTCTGGCGTAGCAGAACCTATCTCTGAATCAGTTATGGTTAATGGCGAAGCTGCAACAATGAATGACGATGGCACTTATTCACCAGCATCTGCTTTAGGTGATGGTGAACATACAGTTGTTGCTACTGCGACAGATGCAAATGGTAAGACTGCTGAGGCAACAGTTATTTTCTCAGTGTTGATACCAGGACCATCTATAGCGATACATTCACCAGCCCCAGGTCAAATGTATAACCATGATATGCCAAATATATCTTGGGAAGTATCTGGTATGGCAGAACCTGTTTCTGTATCACTTACCTTAAATGGTGATGCAGTAGAATTAGCCGATGGTGCAGTTAGTTATACACCTGAAGATGGAATTGGTGAAGGTGAACACACTGTTGTTGCTACTGCGACAGACGCTAATGGTAAAATGGCACAAGCAACTGCTATCTTCTCAGTAGAATTTCCGATGGCATCTGTAACACTGTTATCACCTACGGCTGGTCACACATATAGCAATGGGACACCTATTGTTAGTGGTGAGTTTACAGGTGTAGGCGAAGTCACAGTGAAACTTACCGTAGATGGTGATGAAGTTGATCCTGAGATAAACGGTAATGGATTCACCTATACACCTGATCCTGCATTAGGTCATGGTAATCATACAGTTGCTGTTGAAGTAACGGATGCTAATGGTGAGTCAGCAATGACATCTTCAGAGTTCGTAGTTGACATTCCTGGTCCATCAGTTGCTATCCTATCACCTGCTCATGGTCAAACTTATGAACATGGTGAACCAGTTATCAGAGCTGAATTTGCTGGTATGACTGATGTTGAGGTATCCACCTTCACGATTAACGGTGAAGATGTTGAATTAGGTGAAGATGCAGTAGAAGATAATCAACTTGCATATACACCTGCTACAGCATTAGTAGATGGTGAGCACACTGTCGTTGTTGAAGTTACAGATGCGAATGGCAAAACAGCGAGAGATGTGGTAGTCTTTTTAGTAGCAATACCGAAAGATTCTACTGCACCTATTATTTCAGAAGTGTCTCCATCTGGATTGGTTAAACTCAATCAAGCGGATGTACTAGCAGAGAATATGGCAATAACTATCTCCGCTGTTATTGTTGAGGAGCAATCTTCAATAACTAATGTGGAATATAGTATTGATGATGGTCCACGCAGTACTTATCCTGTTGAACGTGCTGCCAATAAGTTTGAAATAACTGAAAGTTTCTCACCGGGTCCACACAGCATCACTTTGAGTGTGTCAAGCGAAGGTGGAACAAGGGTGCACAGTTGGCAATTCGTACTGGAAGTTGATAAAACCGCACCGATTATTTCTTCTATCACACCTACTGGAACTATCCACGCTGGACTCCCGACAATATCGGCGAGTGCTACGGATGACTCTGGTGTGCAGGAAATAACAATTGCTGTTATGGATAGCAATGGTGAAGCGGTAAATGGTGATACCAGCGATGACGCTGAAGATAGAACAAATGAAGGTATTACTCGTTTAGACTTCCATCCTGAAGCTCCACTCTCAGAAGGAACTTACTCGATTGAAGTTCGTGCGACAGATACATTCGGAAATTCGTCTACTTCCAAAGGTGGCTTTACAATTGATTTTGATACGGCTGCCCCGATTATCACATCGTCATCACCACAGAACGGTGCACGTCTGATGTATAATCATGACGAGGAAGCAAGACCGGTTATTTCTGTGACATTTGCCGATGCTGAATCCGGTATCAATCCCGATTCGATTCGACTCGTGATTGAATATCCGCAGGCAGGTGGTGGAAGTCAAGCACAACCGATTAACCTAACAGATGAGCAAATGTCTGCGACTCAGGTGATATACACACCTGCTGCACCTGCATTCCCAAGAGGATTTGATGTTGCAGGTCAGTATACGGTAACACTTGAAGTTTCCGATAATGCGCATCAGGAAGGCAATGTTTCCGATGAGAGTGATGGTGCTCGTACGTCTAACATGGCTGTCTATAAGTTCACTTTCTCAGTAGAACATATGGATGCACCTGTGTTAAAAACGGTATTTAACTTCCCCAACCCATTTGAGGCTAACACGCGTATATCCTTCGGACTTAACCAGATGTCCACTGTGAGTATTGTGATTTATGACAGTACTCAACGTCCTGTTCGGACACTTAGGGACAATGCGATAATGTCTGCAGGAAATTACACTGGTCAGAACGGAATTGGTTGGGATGGAAAATCCAGTAATGGCGAAGAATTAGCTCGTGGCATCTATTATTGCCAAATCATTGTAACAGGTGGTTTCGAGCCAGAATATGCCATTCTTAAGCTCGCTCTGACGCGCTAAGTAAACAGTAGAAACGCAAGTCGGAAATGGGTATAATACCTATTTCCGATGATGCGGTCTACGAAGGAGGATATAAATGTATATCACAAAGCAAAGATTGCTATACGGTGTAATATCCGTTTTATTTCTTATCCTTGCTGTGACGCCTGTAAGTTTTGCTCAGGATGGGGACTATGTAAATGCTATGCCTCATCTGCGCCTCGGTGCGGGTGCTCGATCAATTGGTTTAGGTGGTGCTGTCACAGCAATTACACATGATGCCACTGCTACTGTCTGGAATCCAGCTGGACTTGGTTCTGCGGCAGATCTGAGTTTGAATTTATCAACACAGCAAATTTCTGACAATGGTATGCTTGGACAAACTAAACACTTTATTGCTCTGACGAAAGCACTCGGAAATTATGGAGCTGTTGGGATTGCTGCTACTAATTTTGGTGTAGCTGATTATCCTATCTATAGTGCCTCTGGGGACTACGAAGGGAAAGCTGATTATGGAGCAAATACATACTCACTTTCTTACGGTATAGGCTTCGGAAACTTCAATATCGGTCTTACTGGTAGGATGATGAGTGATAGTTTTGGTATAGAGAGTGATGAAGACCAGAGTGGTTTCGGTGGTGTTGATCTTGGTTTCATGGGACATGCACTACATATTGATGTAGACGAGGCACAAGTACCAACTTTCCATTATGGTATTGTTGCTAAACACCTCGGTGCTTCTTATGACGGTGGTGTTGTTCCTATGATTGTTGATGTAGGCGTTGCTTATGACCTATATATGGGTAATGTTGTCACATTCTCAGCCGATATTGAACAAGAGTTTGTCAATCTCGATGAGAGTGCCTTTAGCATGCGCACCGGTGTTGAATATTCAATAGTCACTAACAAATCAACCGAATTTTCTATACGCGCTGGTGTTAGAGCATCACGGGATGTACAGGACATTTTCGGTGGGTTTGGTGTTAACATCGCTGGTCTGCAAGTTGACTATGCTATCCAAGATGGTTTAAATGCAATCCATGGTGTTGGAATCACACATTATCTTTCCCTATCCTATGGATATTAACACCTAAGAGGAGAATACTGATGAAAATGATAAAATCCACACTTAAATTAACGTTGATTCTTTATCTTTGTGTGGCACTCAGTGGTGTATATGTCTTATCCGCCTCGGCAAGAATCACACCGCATGAAGGGGATGATGAAACTAAGCTTATCACCATTGTAAAGGGTGATACCCTCTGGGATCTGTGTCAAGAACATTTGAAAGATCCTCTCCGATGGAGAGAACTTAGTAAATATAACGATTTTACTAATCCGCATTTGATTTTCCCCGGTGAAAAACTGCGTATCCCTTTATCAATGGCTAAAGAGGTAGTTGACGAAGCTGAAGAAGATATGGCAGAAAAAAATGCTGAGTTAGAAAGATTACGTTCTGAACTGGAAGAGTCTGAAGCAACACGTGAAAAGCTAATGGCTGAAATTAAGGCTTTAAATGCAAGCACTGCAAAGTTAGAGAGTCAAATTAAAGCACTTGAAAGTAACCAGAAAGCACAGAAAGCATTGCTTGATGCAATAAATAAAACAAGTAATGACGCAGCTAACGATGTCAAAAGAGCAGTTAGATCAAACAAAAATGCGCTTCAAAAGCAATTGGAAGATGTACAAAAACACCAAGCCTCTTCCAATGAAATGTTGTCTGGTCTGCAGAAAGATCTGAAGGCTGTGCAGGATAGTATAAATTCTATTCAAGGTGATGTTAAAACTGCATTGACTCAGATTGAGACAAATCAGAAAGGTATCATGGAACTGAAGAAGATGATTGAGGATGCGAAAGGTGTACACGAAGAAGTGTCATCAACCAAACGCGCTTTAGTCGTTATTACTACAGTTGCAGCAGGTATCGGTTGGTTTGCTCTTAACATCATTGGTGGACGTAGCGGCGAATAAGTCAATTCACGCATTCTTTTAGGCAGGTCAGGTGTGATTTTGCACCTACCTGCTTTTTTTATAGAGGCAATGCAATCACTCAATTTTAATTATCAACATCCTCCATTTGAAAAGACAATTCAACTTTACGGTGATAGAGCAGGTGGACAAGGCAACTTTAACTTTGCGGGTTTAGCCGAACTTCAAGATATACAGGTTGTCTTACTTAAAGGTAATTCTGATAGTCTTATACAGCCTGCTGATTGGAGACGTTTTCTCCGATTAATCAACCTTGCTCAACGATTAAAAAAGCCTATAGTTTTATGGAATCTGTCTATTGTAAATGTTACATCAAACCAACACCATACCTCATTGACATTGGCAACTGCAATTCATGACACGACATTGTGCTTACTAAGGATACCTTATCCTATTATTTCAATATTTGATGAGAATCATATATGGATGTCAGTGGTTGACAAGGAGTTGGGATGGATGGATGGTAAGGTTATTGTGAAACCTGATGAGGAGATATTTACAGAAGAAAGTGGATTGAAACAGGAAAACCTAAGAATTGTAGATACATCCTCAGAGATATCCAATCAAATAATAGATCTCATAAAATTATTATCAAATATAGACCAAGATATTTTAATCGGTGATCGTTTAGAAAGTTTGCATCTCTATACAGAACAGTTGTAAATTCAATTGACCAGTTATATTGGGTTGCTATTTTATGCTACCTGTCCCTATGCAACGAATACACCTTTAAATGTATCCCATAACAGTTTTGTTACAGAGGCAATCACAGCGATAACTAATACTACTTTAATCCATTTATCACCCATCTTCACTGCCAAATGACTTCCAATCCAAGCACCAGTAGCATTCCCAGCTGCTAAAGTTATACCTAAGACCCAATTGACTTGACCTTTGCTAACAAAAATACCTAAAGCAATAATTGTATAGAAGAAAATTATAAATACCTTGTGTGCGTTGGTAATTACCAGATCCCCTCCATCAAGAATTCGCAAGGTTGCTATAACGAGTAAACCCACACCTGCTTGGATAAATCCACCATAAATTCCAACAAGAAAGAGTGCAATAGTAGTAATGATTTTGTACTGTGTCCCACTGGGGTTCATTTTCTCATGTAGCCAATCAGTAGGATTAAAAAGTGCCAAAAGAAGCATTGTAACCATTACACCAGCAAGAATTGGCTTGAAGACATCATCAGAAGTTACGGTCGCGATGAGTGCTCCTATAGTTGCCCCGAAGACTGCAGGGATAGTAAGTGTTACAGCGTGTCGGAAATTTGAAATACCTTCACGACGAAACCCCATAATTGCGCTAAAGTTCTGAAACAAAATCGCTACTCTATTTGTTCCATTGGCGATGTTTGTTATGTTAGTACCTGTAGGGAAGTTTGAAAAACCGATAGCTTCCATTGTAAAAACTAATGCGGGAAGCGTTAGGAGTGAACCACCAAAAGCAACTGTATTGACAAAACCAGCACACACTCCAACACTCATAAGTAGTATGATATACAGTAAGTCTAAACCGAAAATATCAATTCCCATCAATGTCTCCTTCTTCTGACGATATTTTTTGTGATGCTTGTTGGGATTTTACAATCCTTATCAATAAAAAGGCAACGAGATTACCAACGATAATTGCAGAAATAGCCCCAGTGAGTGCTAAAAAACCAATTGTCTGTAATATACCGTTACCAAATGGGTTGCTCCAACCAAGTGCAAGAAAACCTATTCCTGGAATCACTGTCCCAAGCACAAATCCTATGCAACCAGCGATACCGGCGATGTTCTGATACTTTTTTAATTTTGGTAGGTGTATTTCAAACATGTATCTCCTTTTGAATTAACTTACCGTTACCAAATTAACATATCTATGTGTTTTGTATCATAAAACATAAGGTGGTGCGTGTCTGACGCACACACCACCAACAAGGGTTTAGAAGCAAATTACTGTAAATCTTGATGGATAAGGCATTGAATATCATGGTTAAGGTGATATTATTCTTAGGAGATACCGAGATACTTGTTTCTACCTTTTACAAGTGCTTCAATTTTTCTATCAACTACAGATCGTTGTAGCATCCAAAATCCGCAATCAGGATGTACCCATCCAACTCTTCCGTTTCCTAACACTTCTTCTGCTTTTTCTATGCTGGCTGCGACATCATCGGGTGTTTCAACGGGGTTAACTTTCACATCAATTACTCCGATTCCGATAAGTATATTTGAAGATACATCTTTGAGTGCTTGAAGGTCAGCATCTGGACGGTGTTTTAGTTCTAAGACCAGATGGTCACATCTGAGCATATTTAAGAAGTCAATCAAAGCTTTCCAATTACCTTTTTGTATGACTTGTCCTCCATAATTTCCGAAGCAGAAATGTACTGCCTTTTCTCCGTTGAAAGCATCAAGGACAGTATTAATTGCTTTTGCTGCACGAGGTCCGTCTTCAGGATTTCCTGGAATGTTTGCCTCATCAATTTGAAGACATCTGCAATTTAGTTCTGATACTTGCGCTGATATTGTTTCTGATAATGCTGAGAGCAATGCGTCAAAACCATCGTAATATTTATCAAGGAGTGTTCTTGCAAGCATATAAGGACTTGTCACAGTAAATTTGATGTTAGTGCCAGCAACATTTACAGCACGATCACAATCGGAAACGAGGTTTAATGTGCCTTCTCCCAAGGCATTTTCAACAACCCCCGCAGGTTTCGCGCGAAATGCCATGGTGTGCATCTCTCTGAATTCTGTCCATTCTTGTCGTCCTACTTCGGATCTGATACCTGAAAGGGGTCTGATAAAATAATCAATCATACCGTTTGTTTCAGGATGGTTTACATCGAAACGGTATAATTCACCGTCGGTTGGTAGGTCTATACCGTGTTGTCGTTGGATATCGACTACCACGCGTGTTGCATCAATCAAAGCTTGTTCTGTCGGCATTGAGTGAAGCCATGCCGGAACTGGATAAGACCCGACTGTTGTGGTTAAAATTCTCGGTCTGTTTGTGTTAATTTTCAATTATCATAACCTTCCTACAATCTTAATTATCCACGAGTTCATAGGATTCAAGTTCAAATTCCGATTCAACTGTTGTACCGCCTCGTGTTTGGGATTGCGTAAATTTAATAATGCCTATATCTGGTGCGAGCCATTTTTGTGTGATGGTAGTGTCAAGGGTGAAGTCTGGACCATCAAGTTCATATATCCAATGGAACGATTCTTGTACCTGAAACACGTTCTGAAAAGTTCCCGCTGGAACAGTGACAGTTTCTTCAGAGATAACTTCAAATTCGTCTAAACCACTATCTAATGGAAAAAGTTCAGGAACTAATTTTGCTTCAAATCTAACTTGCCATTGCCAACCTGTAATAAGAGGAAATTTATATAACGGTAGAAAAGGCACAAACATTACTGTGTCTTCGGATCCAGGTGTAATATTTGTAGCATGCTGTAGAACACCTGTAACATTTCCATCATCGTCATAAGAATAGCCAAGATATGAATAGTCTGCTATGTTTTCCAGTCCTTCTGTAGTATTTGTTTTTTTAAGAACATAACTTTCAACAGTCTCTCCATCTTTTAATTGAATCTGTATGGTATCTATGATTTCAAAGATAATTTGTGTGCCTTCTGAATCACGGTATCTCCATATATTTCCAACTGCTAATGGATAGTAATTTCCGGGACGAATCTTCCAAACCTGTATATCAATAGTGCTTGTTGTTGTTTTTTCACCGTCACTAACAGTTACCCTTATATTATATTTTTTTTCAGTATCAGGTGCGTTCCATATTGCACCTGTTGCGTCTCCAGTTATTTCTCCATCGGATGCATACCATTTGTATGTAAGTATATCATTTTCAAGGTCGTTTGCTTGTAGTTTGATGGAAACTTGTGCCCCTGGAGGAACAATCTCCGAATCTGCTTCAAAGACAGAAATAACAGGAGCTAAATTGCCATTTACTGTTACATCGCTATCACAACCAGCAATAATTGTAAAAATGAATATGAGGAGAAAAATCCAGATGCAACTTAACCTTCTCATGCGTTGAATTCCTTGCCTCGCAGAATTTCACGGGACTGTGTTGTTCCGTTTCCAGTAACATTATATGCGAATGTGTTCATTAACCGATCCTTTTTGGATACGTTTGGCGCGGAACCGTGTATAACAAGAGCGTTAAAAAAGACACCATCACCTGCTTCCATTTCCACTGCAACTGCGTCTTCGCGTTCTTGATAGTGTCCGGGAAGAAATACCCCGAAAGTTTGATGTTTGCGTTCATGCTCCTGCAAACCCCAATTATGACTACCCGGTACAAATTGGATACATCCATTTTCAAGGTTTGCTTCGCTGATAGCCAATTGACAATTAATCATCACAGGTTTGTTATGGTCGTTTTTCCAATAGGCGTAATCTTGATGCCATGGGATTGCAGTACCGTCACCGCCTGCTTTTGGGAGTAATTTACTGTGATATAGTGAGATGTCAGGTCCCATCATTCCTTCAAGTACATCAAGAACTGCATCAGAACGAAGTAGACGGTTTAATGTTGGACTTACCAGTTCACTGTGCATTAGCTGTTTTATGAGAGGCGGATGATCAGGATCATCTTCGTATACTTCCCACGAAATCCCTATGCCTTGGGTCGGATTTTCAGCCATTCGGTTGTGTATATCATCAACTTCTTCCAAGATACTCGATATGTCTTCAGAAGAGACAAGTCCCTTTTTTAGGAGATAACCGTTTGTTTCATAAAATTGTAATTCTTTATCAGAAATACCCATTTATAGATCCTCTTTTTCAGTAAAATATGTGAAAAGTATACATCATATTTTCGAAAATTTCAAGGTATTCCATTGGGACGAGTCTCTGATATATGATTTATCTATTTTCTGAACCAAGATTAGAATGCAACTTTAATCATATCGAACCTAATATAACCAACGCCTTGAAAGGAAATAAGTTTACATCTATTACGAATGCTGCTACAATACCAATATACGATGAGAGGACAATAGACAACACGATGGATTACACTCTTGAAAATTGCCAGAAAATAGTTGATGAATGGATAGATTCTGTTGGTGTACGTTATTTTTCAGAATTAACGAATACAACTATCCTCATGGAAGAGGTGGGGGAGTTAGCGAGAATAATGTCGCGTCGCTATGGGGATCAGAGTTTTAAGGAAAATGAAAGAGATTTAGATCTTGCTGATGAGATGGCAGATATTCTTTTTGTACTAATCTGTTTGGCAAATCAAACTGGTGTTCAACTTGAAGACGCATTTAAGAAATCCATGTTAAAGAAAACACAACGCGATAAGGATCGACACGCCAACAATCCGAAACTCCAAAAAGGTAGTGGAGATCAGGATAATGTTTCATAGATGGTTATTTTCTATAGTTCTATTGTATGTATTTTTTCTTGCTGGTTGTGGTATTTTTTCGAAGACTCGACCGAGTTCACCGGAGATTGTGGATCCGCTGATAGAGCGTAATCAACATTGGCGTGAACACGTTGCAGCAGGTGATGCAGCCTTAGAACAAGGTCATCTACGTGATGCCCTTGCTGCTTTTCAATTAGCGATAAAAATTCGTCCGAATTCAAGCGCGCCCCAATACAAAATTGCAGAAATATACTTACAACTTGAAGAATATGAGAATGCTTGTGAAGCTTTTATTGCATTTTTGAAACTTGAACCGAGCCATATCACCGCGCTTAATTATGTTGGATATATCTTTGAGAATCTGAATAATTATGAAAAGGCGGCGCAATACTATGAGCGAGTACTGAGTATTTCTGAAGATAACCTATATGCGTTAAACCATCTGGGTTTAGCATATAAACAGTTGAATCGCCTTGATGAAGCAGAGTCTGTGCTTCGTAGAGCATTAAAACTTGATCCGGAATGTGAGAGTCCAGATTGTGAAAATTTGCATAATTACTTAGGATTGATTCATTTGCAGCGTGGTGAAATTGGTGAGGCAATTGCTGAATTTCGGGAATCAGTCCGTTTGTTTCCTAATGATATCTGGGTTAGGCAACAACTTGCGTCAATCTATGAAGACAATAATAGATATTTTGAAGCACAACTTATGTATCAACAACTATTGGAAGTTGATCCAAATAATCTATTAGCTGTGACGCGTTTGCAAGCCCTTGCGCATCTTGATCTAACACCGAATTTGGCTATAGATGTTCCTGCTGTTTCTATCCTTAAACCTGATGTTTCCCATATAATTGCTAATTCACCCACTGCAAGTGAATATCCGGATGCAGATGTCTTGATTCTATTTAACCACTTCAGTCATGATGTTTTGTCGACTGGACAATCTCGATACACTACTCACCAAGTTGTTAAGTTATTGAACAAAAGAGGAATTCAAAAATATGGTGATATAGCAATACCTTATCAACCAAATTCGCAAAATATAGGTGTGAACATTGCTCGTACAATTGATCCGGATGGTAATGTGCATCTACCACCCGATGAAGCATACAATGATGTAACTCCTCCCGGATTACTATCCTATAATCTCTATTCTGATCAGTTGTGGCGGGTTATCTCAATGGTAGGTTTAAAGCCGGGTGTATGTATTGAATATCAAGTTACACTTGAAGACAAAACAGAGAATGTGCCTGGTAACAAAACTTGGATTACAGGTGGATACAACTTTCAATCTTCAGAAGTAACACTTGAAACCGCTTTCGCTCTTAGGATACCTAAGGAATACGAAATTGAATGGAAGACTGATAATTTTGAAATTGAGCCATCAATATCTTACGAAGAAGATGAGAGGGTTTTGTATATTTGGCAGTCTGGTAAAATGCCTGCCTTGGAGTTAGAAGAAGGTATGCCACATATCAATGACATTGCTCCGCGATTGAGTTATAGTTCAATTTTGTCATGGGATGCTGTCTACAAATGGTATAAGGATTTGGTGAAAGGGCGTTATGCTACTGATGAAATTATACAGAAATCAGTAGAAAAACTCACAAAAGATCTGTTGACTGAAGATGCAATGATCCGAGCAATATATCATTTTGTTGCCAAGCAGATTCGCTACGTTGGTATTGAATTAGGTCAGAGTGCGTACCAACCTTCTGCTGCTTCAGAGGTAATTCAGAATCAATACGGAGATTGTAAGGATAAGACAACGTTACTTATTTCAATGCTTGATATTGTTGGTATAACAGCATATCCAGTTATGGTTAGTACATCACCGAATGAGAGAGTTGATACCGATTTGCCTTCTCTGAGTCAGTTTAACCATATGATTGCTGCGATTCCCAAAGACAATGGTGAGTATATCTGGTTAGATACGACTTCATCAACTTGTAGTTATGGCGACTTGCCGTATATGAATCAAGGTCGGGTGGGATTTCTTATTGGTGATACACAAGGGATATTTGTTGAGATTCCTGTTTATCCAGCAGAAAAGAATAAACTCGTTTCTAATACAAAGTTGTGGTTAAATAGTGGTGAGGGTATACGTGGCAAAATTGACATCCTTCTATCAGGACAATATAGTCTTAATGCCCGGTGGAAGTATGGACAGGTTTCACCTATCAAATGGAAGGAAACTCTTGCAACAGAACTGAGTCAACTTTTTCCAAATATCTCTATTGATGATGCTTCTATATCTGAGTTGGATAATCCGGACACACCTGTCAAAATAGCGATTGATTTTCATGTTGGAAAATACGTTATTCACTTAAATCAACAAACCCTTCTGCCGTTGCCAATAGATGAGTTTGCTGAATATGCGGAAATCGTAGCTGCTGAAGAAAGGACACATCCGCTTGAATTGAGTTATCCCATGAAAATAGAGAAAACAATCAAGATTCATTTTCCAGATGAGTTTACAGCTGTACTACCTAAAGATATAAAACATGCAACAAATTTTGCTGAAATGGAAAGACAGTACAGCAATGTTGATGATAGTGTTTTCTATCGTCTTGATTATACGTTAAAACAACGGACAATCCCGGTAAAAGATTATGCAGAGGCGAGACGGTTTTTTAATGTGCTGGCAAGTGAAGATGGAAGTCGTTTGCTTCTAAATAAGACAAGTAGTGGTTTATCTTCTTCTGGTTTTTAGTAATTATAACGTGAGTTTCAATACCTTCGCCATTTTTCGGAGTTTGTATTGATTGTTTAGTCAACAAATATCACGAATTGATCTGAAATGTTGGATGATATTTTGAATAAAAATAATTTCAGGTTTGTGCTGATGTATTTTATTTCTGTGTGTTTCTATATACTTGTCGCCCCGCTGGGGCTGTTAATATACATAAGGTCTGTTGTCTAATATAAAGCGTTTATTTTGACGATGGTATTGGAGTTTGATAATTATAGTAAAATTCGTAATTACTTGGACACTTTGGTAGGTTGGGTTTCGTCCTTCAACCAACCTACGGAAATATTAGTGTTGATTTATCAAACTCACGTTAATTATGGTTAATTTTATGAGTGAAAGCAGAAAGCCAAATATAGTTTTGATTTTAAACGATGATATGGGATTTTCGGATTTGGGATGTTATGGTGGAGAGGTCCATACGCCAAATTTAGACCGTCTTGCTTTTGGAGGACTACGGTTCACGCAGTTTTACAATACTGCTCGGTGTTGTCCTTCTCGTGCTTCACTGCTTACTGGTCTCCATCCACATCAAACCGGTGTAGGACATATGACGAGTGATGATGGATTAGAAGGATATCGTGGTGATCTAAATGATCGCTGTATTACGATTGCAGATGCGGTGCGTTCTGAAGGATATGGTACCTATATGTGTGGAAAATGGCATCTTACCCGACATATAGGTGCAGACGATCCTAAACACAGTTGGCCCTGTCAACGTGGTTTTGACAATTTTTTTGGAACAATCAGAGGCGCGACCAATTATTGGAAACCATTTGCATTAACTCAAGATAATACTCGATTAGATAGTGACAATCTTCCTGATGGTTTTTTCAATACTGATGCTATCAGTAGCGAAGCAATAACTTTTGTAAAGGATCATTCCGAAAAGAAACCTGATAATCCATTCTTTCTATATCTTGCCTACAGTGCTCCACACTGGCCACTCCACGCACATGAAGAGGATATTGCTAAGTATTGTGGACGTTTTGCTGCTGGTTGGGATGAACTTCGAGAAGAACGGTTATCACGAATGCGTGAGATGAAGATATTGGATAAATCGTGGGGATTGACAGACCGTGATTCTTCTCAACGACCTTGGACTGAAGCGGAATATAAGGAATGGAACCAACGTCGTATGGAGGTATATGCTGCCCAAATTACACGTATGGATGCTGGCATAGGAGAGTTAATTAAGACACTTGAGGAAATTGGACAATTAGGCAATACACTTATTCTTTTTTTATCCGATAATGGTGCTTGTGCCGAAGAACTCGGTGGTCCACCCAAGAAACGTGACAGGGAAAAACTCATCAGTACGCAAACGACCTCTGATGGTAAACCTGTTTATCGTGGTAACGATCCAAGCATCATGCCTGGTCCAGAAACTTCCTACCAGAGTTATGGTGTTCCATGGGCAAATTTATCTAATACACCATTCCGCTTATACAAACATTGGGTGCATGAAGGAGGAATTTCTACACCGTTGATTGTGCATTGGCCTGATGTGGTAAAGGCTGCAGGAGAACTTCGCCATCAAATTGGTCAACTTCCAGATATAATGGCAACGTGCCTTGAGGTATCTGGTGCGACTTATCCTGAAGAACATGATGGGAAACCAATTCTACCGTTAGAAGGAACAAGTTTAGTTCCAATTTTTGAAAACAAACAAAACGGTAAAGAAATTCTGTTTTGGGAACATGAAGGAAATTGTGCTATTCGTCAAGGTGATTGTAAACTTGTTAGTAGATTTCCAGGAAATTGGGAATTATACGACATGCAAGAGGAACGCACAGAAATTAAAAATATTGCTAAAAGGCATCCCCAAAAGGTTCGAGAATTGGAAGGTCTTTATCAAGATTGGTCAAATCGCTGTTTCATTTACCCTTGGGACAAACTTAAAGAACACCGTAGATTGAGTCGTCAACAACGCTGATTATGTAAATAAGTTATCATTTAGTTTCACAGAAGTATTAAAAATATAAAATATCGAATGAGGTGTATATTATTATGGCAGAAAACACAAACCCAAATATTGTATTAATTTTAAATGATGATATGGGATTTTCGGATTTAGGGTGTTATGGCGGAGAGGTACATACCCCTAATTTAGACCGTCTTGCTTCTGGAGGACTTCGTTTTACGCAGTTTTATAATACTGCTCGGTGTTGTCCATCCCGTGCATCAATGCTTACGGGACTTCATCCGCATCAAACCGGTGTGGGACACATGATGGGTGACGATGGCTTGGAAGGTTATCGCGGGGATCTGAATGACCGTTGTATCACGATTGCAGATGCTGTGCGTTCTGAAGGATATGGTACTTATATGAGTGGTAAGTGGCATATTTCACGACACATCGGACCAGATGGTCCGAAACATAGTTGGCCTTGTCAACGTGGTTTTGATGAATACTATGGAATAATAACGGGTGCAGCGAATTTTTGGAAACCGAATACTTTAACCCGGAATAATACGAGGCTTGATAGTGACGATCTACCAGAAGATTACTTTTTTACGGATGCTGTTAGTGATGAAGCGGTGAATTTTATACAGAAACACCACGATAAGCAAGCCGATACACCGTTTTTCACTTATGTGGCATATACTGCCCCGCATTGGCCTCTACATGCACATGAGGAAGATATTGCAGAGTATAATGGACGTTTTGCTGCTGGTTGGGATCAACTACGAGAAGAACGTTTGGAACGTATGCGTGAGATGAATATATTAGATGAATCGTGGGGATTGACAGATCGCGATCCCTCCCAACGACCTTGGACTGAAGCGGAATATAAGGAATGGAACCAACGTCGTATGGAGGTATATGCTGCCCAAATCACACGTATGGATGCTGGCATAGGACGTATTATCAATATACTTGAAGAAACAGGACAATTAGACAACACACTCATCCTATTTTTAGCTGATAATGGTGGCTGTGCTGAGGAACTTGGTGGTCCTCCGGCGATACGCGATAGGGATACACATATCAGCACCCAGTTAACCTCTGATGGCAAACCTGTATATCGAGGTAATGATCCAAGCATAATGCCTGGTCCTGAAACTACCTATCAGAGCTATGGGGTTCCATGGGCAAATCTGTCCAATACACCATTTCGTTTGTATAAGCATTGGGTGCATGAAGGAGGGATTGCAACTCCATTAATTGCACACTGGCCTGATGCTATAAAATCTGCTGGTGAACTTAGACATCAACCTGGTCAACTTACTGATATTATGGCAACATGTCTTGAAGTTTCTGGAGCAACATATCCTGAAGAACATGATGGAAAACCGATACTTCCGTTAGAAGGGACAAGTTTATTGCCAATCTTTGACGATAAAGATAACGGCAAGGAAATTTTGTTTTGGGAACACGAGGGGAATTGTGCCATTCGGCAGGGAGATATGAAACTTGTTTGTCGATTCCCTGGAGATTGGGAACTCTACGATTTGCATGAAGAACGTACAGAGATCAACAATATTGCTGACAAACATACGGATAAGGTTAAGGAATTAGATGGCTTGTATCAGGATTGGGCTAACCGGTGTTTCATCTATCCTTGGGATAAACTGCAAGAACACCGTAGAAAACGACGTCAACAGAAATAACTGTTAATTGTATGAGCGATTCTCCGATTTGTAACCAGTGACATACATATATTGGGAAATCGGAGTTCACTCTACCAGTGAATTACGCATTTTGATTCAAGTTCTATCATAGTAGATTGAACTTTAGACTTGGTAACAATCTGGTATTTATATATAGATTAGAATAGGAGGAAACGATGATTGAAATAGGTGGACAGACATTCCCTTCAATAGCAGAAATGCGGAAGTATGTTCATAATCTTTTAAATAATGCTCCACTTGACGAACCGTTATCTGAAAAAGATGACAAACTGATTCATGAACTTTTCTTACACCATCCTGAAGCAAAAGAAAAGTTGGGTGATCAACAACCTGAGTATTTTAAGGTTGGTAAGCATCCACAAGCTGGTGCACGCGCATTTTGTATTGTACGTACGGATGGTGTTGAAGATACATTTAGTATGAATAAATGTTTTTCGGGATGGAGACAAGTAAATGAAGAGAAGGAAAAACAGTCAAAGTCAACAGCAAAGAAAAAACCACAACAACAAAAGAAGAGTACGGTAGCAGGGGCAAGTCAGGGAACTGAAGTTGACGGATTATCTGGACTCATTCAGCGGTTTCAACGGGTAATACTCTTATATAATGAACTTGGTAAAGAGATTGAACAGATAACAAAATTGTTAGCGGAAGAATCTAAACGATAAAACTTGGTAACAATACAGGTAACACATAGGTTGCCTGTATTGTTTACGTGATCATTTCATTATAAGTATAGTTAATTTATATGTGTTTTTAGCTGCATGCAAGCATTTTCAGGCAGACCGGTGTTGGTACTTCTGCAACATTTCCTGTTTCAGATAGTTTGCCAGTGTCTGTATCAATTGCAAATGTTACAATCGTATCTGTTGATTGATTGGCAGCTAAAAGGAAAGTTCCTTCCGGATTCAATGCGAAGTTTCGTGGTGCCTTCCCTTGTGTTGATTCACAACCGACGTAACTCAGCATTCCTGTTTTTTCATCTATAGTGCAGATAGCGATGCTATCATGTCCGCGATTTGACCCGTATAAGAATTTTCCTGAAGGGTGGACGTGAACATCAGCACAGTGGCTGGTGCCATCAAAGTCTTCGGGTAAGGTAGAGATTGTCTGTATATCAGTAAGGTTGCCTGTATCCGCTTCATATCTAAATGCGGTAAAGGTAGAATCTATTTCATTTATCACATACGCATATTTTCCGTTTGGATGGAAATCGAGATGGCGTGGTCCTGCGCCTGGGTGCACGCGTGCCCATGGTTGTGTGTTTGAATTTAATTTCCCATTTTCTAAGTCGAGTTGGTATATAAGGATTTTATCCAATCCGAGGTCAGGTGCGAAGGCGTATCGATTTTCATTGTCTATCATAATTGCATGCGCGTGTGGTTCAGATTGGCGACTTTGATTGACACTTGATCCTTGATGCTGTACGAAATCGGAGGCTTTCCCAAGTCGTCCATCCTTACCGATTGGAAATGCTGCGACACTTCCCCCTCCGTAATTTGCGACGAGTATATATTTTCCGGTAGCATCAATACTTAGATGGCAGGGTGCTCCACCGCCTGTCGGTCGTTGATTTAGGAAACTTAATTCTCCTGAACTTCCATGTATGTAAAATGCTGTAACTGCTCCACTTGGTTTACCTTCATAGTCACCTATCTCATTTACTGCAAAGAGATAGCGTCCACTGGGATGAACATCCAAGAAGGAAGGATTCACAACACCGGTAATACTGCTGGAATATTCTAATGCTCCTGTTTCGCTGTCTAACCGATAGACGTATATCCCCTCGCTGTCTCCATGCGTGTATGTGCCAATGTAAACATAATAGTCTTGCTTGTTTTCTTTCGCCATTGTTAATATTCTCCTTTATTGTAGAATTCCTATCAGTAATAATCTAAGCCGCATATGACTAAAAATAGTATAAAATCAATTTATGAAACTGAGACAATTAGCGTGTTTTCGTCACTTTCTTTGTATCCAATTCGAATTGCTTTAGTTCTAACAGTGGTTTCTCCTTTTGATATACGTAAAGGTTCGGTATACAATTTCCATTGAATATCTTCGCCTTGTTCCATTGTATAGGCAATAGATGCGCCATGTGTTGAGCAGTGGAGTTGTAGTAGCAGTGGTGCTTCCCACTCACCATTTTCGCTTGCAGGTTCTCTGCCTGGATTTGACGCGTTGATTGGAATGAAAATTGGTGAGGCTGTTTGAGGTTGTACTCCATTGGGGTGCCAACTTGCGACCATCTGTTCTTCTGATATGTCCCCCATGTCTCCGAATTCAGACTGCCAATCAGCCAATGTATTTCGCATCCTTTGAAGTATATCTGTATGTGATGCATTTTCTGCTAAGTTGTTGAGTTCAAACTTGTCATTTTCTACATCGTATAGTTCTTCTGTGGGACGTGGATAACGGAACATGGTCAATTGGTCTCCCTCTAACTTGTCTTCGGCATGAAGCCGCCACATCTCTTGCATCACAGGATGTCGATTTCGGTAAGGAATCCAGAGTAGATAGGGCTTTTCAGGATAATAATTTCTAATGTATTTATACTTTTTATCGCGGACAGCACGTATCATGTCATAAGATTCATCGTATCTATCTCGTGTTGCGAAGATGTAATCTCGTTCAACTTTTTGGGGACCAAGAAAAGGTTGTCCTTGTATGTGCTGTGGTATCTGAACTCCGCACAATGATAAAACGGTTGGACCGAGATCAATTAAACTGACCAATTGATCGGTATCACTGCTTGGCGTAAGTTCTCCATTCCAACGGACAATTAGTGGGATTCTTATTCCTGCATCATAGGGCCATCGTTTTCCACGTGGTAGTCCTTCACCGTGGTCACTCCAAAGAAAGACGATGGTATTTTCTGCAAGTCCATCTTCTTCCAACTGGTCTAACAATTCTCCGACACGAGCATCTGATGTAGCAAGGTTGTCGTATTGTCGTGCCAATGCCTTTCTCGCTTTTGGTGTATCGGGTAGATAGGGTGGTAACTCTACGTCGTCTGGATTCGTTGTCAAAGGTCTATCGCCTCGATCCCACATTCCACTTTCGTGTGTAACGGTTGGATTGAATACGGAGAAGAAGGGTTGTCCTTCATCCCGATTCCTCCAGTGTCCATTGTTACTATTGTCATCCCAAGCGGTAATAGGAGGTGTAAATTGATAGTCAGTTTTGCTATTGTTTGTGCAGTAGTAACCAGCTGCTCTGAGGTATTCGGTAAAGGTTTTGACGTAAGGGGGTGGGACAGCGGAATACGGTGTAGCCATGTTGGGTGCGTTTTTGTTTGTATGTGCTGTCCGCATGTGGTGTGTTCCGATTGAAGTTTGATACATACCTGTGATGATAGCGGAACGGCTTGGGGCACACACTCCTGCAGTGGAAAATGCGTTTGGAAATCTACATCCACCTGCTGCAAGTCGGTCAATATTTGGGGTGCGTGCAATGGGATCACCGTAACAACCGAATCGCGGGGTTGTATCTTCTAATGAGATCCAAAGGATATTTGGTCGATCAGTTCTGTTCATTCTGACTCCTGTTTTGATAATGATTTTACCCTAAACAGCGGTTTAAGTCAATAAGGTCTAATTAAATCCAAGGTTATTTAGTTTTCGGTTTTTCTGATCTATTTTTCACAATTCAATAGGATACTTTGTAGGTCGGGTAGAGCCGAAGCGAAATCCATAGGTGTCAATTTAGTGCGTAACGTTTGTGCATCTGATACACCTGCCGCCCCGCTGGGGCTTGTCGTTGTTGTTAGTATCATTGTTTGCTATACACCTTTCGCCTCTCCGATGCTTTAGTGTCTGTCGTAGGTCGCTTGTGCGCTCCGACCTACAGAATGTAATGTAAGAGGCGCAATGAATTGCGCGACTACAAACGCATCTCTTCCTTAAATTGACGCTTATGGTTGGGTTAGGCAACCGAACTTGCCGTAGTGTGAAAATAATTATGGTTTTTACTATAATGTTTTAGTTCCAACATCCTTCAGTATACCCTTCACGATCAAATAACTTCTTGCGATATGGTGTTGCCCGTTCTATCCATTCCGAGGGGATATGTTGTGTATAACGATGCGGTGGACCGGCTTCTTTGAAGATGTCTATGACGAAGATACGATATAGCTGAGGGGAATCCACAGGTTTCGCCTCCACAGCATGGAAAATTCGGGCATCAATATAAACCATACTTCCTGGTGGTAAATCAAGCCGTTTTTCTTGTAATGGTTGTCCGGCTTCTTTATCGTATTCACCTGCAAGCATTCGTTCTGGTGTTGCCTCATTTGTCGGTGCGACCTTGTGGCTGCCCGGTATAACTTTTAGATTGCGATCACCGCGTGTGAAGCCGTTAGGATAGTAAAGTATTTGAATATAGTAGTTGTCACGTTCCGTAAGATTGATAGGGTTTTCATGCTTCCAGTGGTGGTGATCTTGATGAAACCCTACTGGACCGATGCCGCGAGGTGCGATGTTTAGTGCGGAGTGACAGAAGTGGTATTGGTCACCAATTGTTGCACGTATCAGTGTGGTAATAAAAGGATCGTCAATAAGTCTGTCGCTATACTCACGTCGTTCGTTCCAAGGACGAATGAAATATGAACGATCTGGTTTGTCTCCGTTTTTCAACGATTCAATGTATTGATGGGTTGGTTCAAATTGTTGTGTTATTTCCTCAATTAAACCTTCTCTGCCATCGTCTGTGAAGATATCTGGATATGCGATGTATCCATCGTTATGGAATGAATCGATATCTTCCTTTGATGGACCTGCTAAGCGGAAGAGTGAATCAATTTTAGCTGTTTCCATAATAATATTCCTTACATTCTGCTGTGTCCTTCTTGATTAAACTTCTCCAATAAATCCGTTAATCTTTGGACTATCTGTGGACGCTTTGACCATTGATTATCAGTTTCATACGGATCATCGTATATATGGTATAACTGTCCGGGTGAATCTGGTTTTGGACCTCCGTCACTTGGTGGTGGCCATCCTCCTGAACCTTCTGTTCCTATGACCAGTTTCCACTCATTGTGTCGTATAGAAAAGACACCATTGCTTGAATGATGCACTATTGCTTCGCGCAGTGGTCGTATGGTATTTTGTCCTAATAGTGCAGGTAAGATGTTACAACTGTCTTGTCCAGCATCATCAGGCACATCTGTTTCAACTACCGCTGCACATGTCTCCATAATATCTGTTAGACAGACTAATGCATCTGATTCAGTATTCGGTTCAATTACACCGTTCCATCTTGCTATCAATGGTTCTCGGTGTCCACCTTCCCAGATGTGTGCCTTATATCCACGCCAATCCCCGCATGATTTATGGTCATAAAGGTTATATGGCATAGGACCTTTACCACCTTTAATTCTATCACCGGGTAGTGCGCCATTATCACTTGTGACGAAAATCAGTGTTTCGTCAGTTTTTCCTGTACGGTCTAAAGCTTGCATAACCTCTCCAACCATCCAATCTACTAACCAGACTAAATCACCACGTGGACCAGCGTTACTCTTTCCGCGTGCAAATTCTGGTACGACCTCCTCAACACACGGTTCATGCGGTGCTGATGGTGTCATGTAAAGAAAAAATGGTTCATCGGATTCGGCTTGTGCTTCAATATATTCAACAGCCTTTTGGGCAATTATAGGGTCTGCATCTTTGTGTTGCCAACTTGGTGCCGTCATACCGGGACGCCCCGTAAAATCTGGTTCTCCACGGTATTCACTTGGTATTTCGACAAAAGCGTCATTTTCAATAAAACCGTAAGGTGGTTGGCACGTTGGACAACCAGCAGTCCCGTAGAAGTAATCAAATCCGATATCAGTTGGACCACCAGTCAGTGGTGCATGAAAATCTATATTTTCTTCTAACTCACGTTTTGCATTGCCCCAAGGTAGTGGTGCATCAAAATCGTAATCGTAACCCGGTTTTGTTGAAAACCCGATACCTAAATGCCACTTGCCGATACATGCAGTGTTGTATCCTGATTTTTTTAGCAAACTTGGCACTGTCAAGCGGTCAGGTTCAATGAGAGCAGGTTCATATCCGTAAAGCACACCACGTTTGAGTCGACTTCGCCAGCAATATCTGCCTGTTAAGACACCATATCGTGTTGGTGTGCAAACAGCGGAGGGTGAATGTGCGTCTGTGAAGCGGATCCCTTCTTGGGCAAGTTGATCCATATTAGGGGTAGGAATTTTTGAATCTGGGTTATAGCAGCCAACATCACCATAACCCATATCGTCTGCCATAATAAAAACGATATTGGGTAGTTTTTGATTATCCATATCATATAACAATAGGAATTAGTGCCTTTATTCGTCCTATTTTAGAGTCTCCTTTAATTCGGCAAGGTCTTTGTTAATTGCTTCGTCTTCTGCGTAATTTGCAAATTCACGATTTAGTTCTACATCCTGGAATTCGACATCTACTTCTGAGGCTGCTTTTGCGAGTGCTGCGGCTTCAGTAACGTTTTGCCCCATTTTCTTGAGCATCTCAAAAGCCTTATTGTCTTGCAGTTCAGACAATGTTTGTTGCAAATGTTCTTGTGCATCAACATTTCTGTGTTGTGCGATTACAACATCCCTTTCTCTCTGTGTCTGCTGTGTTTTTTGCTGGAGTGTGTCAAGAAGTGTAGTTAGGTGTTCGACTGTCCTTTTCTGTTCTTCCCACTGTTCTTTATATCGGTTTGCTATAAGTCTATATTCATTCCGTTGTGCAAGGTCTTCCTTTGCCAAATCTTCACGTCCCGCCTTAAGTGAGATAACAGCACGTTCTTCACATTTTTCTGCTTGTGCTATTGCTCCATCGTGTGCATTTTGAAATTGTTTCTCTATTCCAATTGATGCATCAACCTTCTGCTTAGCTTCTGAGAAACGGTTTGTAATTTCAAGAATTACATCCTCTAATACTTTTTCGAGGTCTGTTTCTTTATCGTCCGTTTCTTCTTCTTCGGTTACAATTTCAACTTGCGGTGTGTCTAATTTGACCACTACAGTTTTGGCAAGTTTATCACCCATACGTTGTCTGCCTTTACCTAATGCGAAAAGCCAGTCAATAGGTTGAAATATAGCGGAAAAACGACGAACAAACGAATCTTTATAGTTTGCTTGTTCTCCATCCTTCAAACGAATTATTTTAAGAGATAGTAATCTCTTTCCGAATCCTCCTCCATCAGCCCGTCCATCCATAAGAAAATAACCGTAATTCCACATTATAATGCTAAGAACAAAGAATGTAACTACTGCGGGGTCATCACCGAACATCATATATTCGTCAAAATCAGTGAACATTACAGATTGTAAAAGTCCTGTTAGCCATAACACACCTTGGCAGAATACCAAGAAACCAATGTCCAGCAAGAACGCACCGAACCTTGCCCAACGAGATGCTAATTTGAATTTCTCTCCAGCGATTCTAACAATTGACATAAATGTAACTCTGAAATGTACAGATTAAAAGGGTAATAAATTGGATTGTTTGGTTTGTGTAAGCAGAAATGGAATTAACAACACTGTTATGTGAAATGTTAAAATCAGAGTACTGGACGCGGTTAGCGTTACTGTAATTTTGCTTTTAGTTCTGCTAAGTCGTTGTCAATAGATGCTTCCTCAGCATAGCCAGCAAATTCACGGTTTAGTTTGGTATCGGAAAGTTCGCTATCAACATCAGATGCTGCTTTTGCTAATGTGGCAGCTTCACTGACATTTTGTTCCATTTGATTGAGTATTTCAAAAGCCGCGCCATCTTGAACCTCTGTCAAAGTCTGTTGTAGATGTTTTTGTGCATCAACATTTCTGTGTTGTGCAATGAGAACATCTCTTTTTCTTTCTGCTTCCTCAGTCTTCATTTTTAGTGTGTCCAGTAGGTTTGTAAGATCCGCTACGATTTGTTTTTGTTCATCCCACTGTGTTTTGTAACGACTTGCGAGTTGTTTATATTCATTTCGTTGTGCTATATCTTCTCTCGCTAAATCTTCGCGTCCTGCCTTAATTGCTATAGTTGCACGTTCTTCGCACCTTTCCGCTTGAATAAGTGCCCCTTCATAAGCGTTCTGGAACTGCTTTTCGATTCCAATAGATGCATCTACTTTTTCTCTAGCCTCCGCCAACCTATTCGTTATCTCGTCAATTGCGTTGTCTAATACCTTTACTGGGTCTTCTGTTTGGACATTAACATTCTCAATATACGGTTCATATTTTACAACAACCGTTTCCGCAAATTTATCTCCCATCCGTTGCTTTTTGTCACCAAGTGAAAAGAGCATATCAAACGGTTGGAATATGCAGGTTAAACGTCGAATGAATGAGTCTTTAAGGGTGCAAGGTTTACCATCTTTCATACGGATAACTTGTAAAGATAGAAGACGTTTGCCAAGTCCTTGTCCATTTTTAAATCCATCCATAAACAACAGACCCCCACTCCATGTTCCCATACTCAGTAAAAACTGTATCCATCCACTTCCAAATACGTTACGAAACATAGCACCAAAGATTGCAGCCACAATCACAGATGCCCAAAATGTTATCATGCCATCCAAGAAGAGCGCGAACATCCGAGCCATTCTGGAACCTAATTTTAATTTTTTCCCAGCAATTTCAATTAAGTTCATTATAGGCGGTCCTCATTCTATAGAGAAAACCCGAAACCCGTTTTGATGTATTTTTAAGTGTGTTAATATGGTATACGACAAGTGATCGGATTTTCTCAACCATTTTATATTCTATATTGAGTCTTCAAAAGTTGAAAGGATAGTCAAATCGAGCAGTTACATCGATGGCACCGTAACTTCAACTTCTCGTCCGCCTGCCTCTGAAGAATCAATGACTCCCTGAATGATAACGTTTGTTAGTAGAACACCATAAGGGTCAATAGGTGAAGGTTTTCCTTCGCGTACTGCATCAATAAATGCACTATCTTCTTCGTGGAAGACACTTACTGATTCAAATTCCGTGTATGTTTCGTCATGAATCTGTCCATCCTTATCACCATAGACGCGAACGCCTTCTTGTGGACCGCGGACTTCACCGATACCGATTCTGAGTCCTGCTTTTTTACCGAGGAAAATAGTTCCACCGAGAGAGTCCATGTTCATACACCAACAAGTTTTAAATACCATGCGTGCACCGTCTTCAAAAACAACCCACCCGACTCCAAAATCTTCTACTTCCGTCTCTTTAAGAGCAGGATTCCAAGTGTTGTGAAGACTAAGATAGTTTGAAGTAATGCCAGAGACAGCAACCGGTTTCGGGTGTCCCATAAGATAAAGTGCTGTATCCAAAGCGTAAACACCAATATCTGCGGATGCTCCTAATCCAGCAGTTGCCTTGCGTATGAAACTGCCACCGGGGTTTCCGCGTCGTCTGTCTGCAACGGTTTCAACATAGTAGATATCACCAAGTGTTCCAGCATCGACAATCTCTTTTGCCTTGATGACTTGAGGGGAGTAGCGAAGTTTTAGACCGATCATCAGTATTTTATCATTTTCTACTGATGCGCGCCACATAGCAGTTGCTGCGTCCAATGTTGCTTCCATCGGCTTTTCACAGAAAACATGTTTACCTGCGTTGAGGGCAGCAACGGTTGGTGCTGAATGCACACCTGTAGGGGTACAGACATACACGGCTTCAATCTCATCCATTTTGAGCATTTCGTTGTAATCTGTAAATGTATTTTTTATGCCCCATTTTTCCTTTGCTCGTTCTAAATTTGCTGGAACTAAATCTGCAGCCGCAATTATTTTAGCACCATTTATCTTTTCAAGTGTACCACAATGTGCCTGTGAAATACCACCAGCACCAATTAACCCTAATTTTACTGTTCTCATAGACATCTCCTCGTTACAGATATATTCTATAGATTTTATCTTATTTTTCTGTTAGAAGTCAAGTGAAAATCTAAAAGTACAGTATAAGATCAATTTAGAATTTGTCTGAATCACGATTTACAGGATTTACAGATTCTCAAGATTGGGACCTGAACTGCCAAAGTGCATTCATAATATAAACTGTTCTGAAGTATCTTGATGAAATATTATCATGTTAATTTGTATCATCTGTAAACCATGGTTCAGGCAGAATACTATCACCAGTTCTTAGGTTACTACAATAGTATTGATATGTGTGCTTTTATCTGCTAAAATATAGGTTACATTGAAATAGAATCTGGAGTATATAATATATGATGGCAAACGCTATTACTTTATTTCGTCTTTTACTGACTTTCGTTGTGCTTGGGGTCTATGGTCAACATTACTATATAGATATTGCATGTGTCATAACAATATTCATTATATTTAACTTGGATACCGTAGATGGTATCGTTGCTCGAAAACGTGGTGAAACCTCTACTTTCGGTGCTGTTTTTGATATTGCAGCTGATAGGATAGCGGAAAACGTATTCTGGATATACTTCGCTTATATTGATTTAATCCCGGTCTGGATGCCTATTGCTGTAGTTACGCGCGGGTTTTTGATTGATGGGATTCGGAGTATTGCACTCACAGATGGTAAAACCGCGTTTGAAATGATGACTATACCTTGGACACGAGCGTTAACAAGTTCCCGTTTCTCCAGATCTTTATACGGTTTCACCAAAGTTATTGCCTTCCTTTTCCTCGCAACTATTCCTATCCTTAATGAAACTCTTGAGGTAACAGCACGCAATACTTCAATCATTAATATCTTCACAACGACAACCTTCGTCATTGCAATTATTGCTGTTGCTATGTGTCTTATTCGTGGATTTCCTGTGCTAATTGATGGATGGAAGTACGTGAAAGATAATGCATAATAGATGCATGTTTTGAAGATGTAATACTGACATGATAATTCACTATCAGATTCAAAGACATTCAATTGTCGCGTAGCATTCTTTTTACAGCAGGGTTTCTAACCCCAATTACTTTCTGCCTGAATCACAGATTACGCGTTCTCTAAGTCTTAGAACACCAATCCTTGATAAAACCTAAAAAACCAAAACCCTTTCCGCGTCTTCCGCGTTTTCCGTGCCTTCAGCGATTCAGACAACTGAAAATTGAAAACCACATCAAACATACATGAAACATATTGTTCCAATCCCCACAACCCCTTCACATTCCTCCCAACACCTGTTATAATACGACCACTATGAAAAACAGAAACCGACTACATCCCACATTCACAACAAAAGCCGGCACCCGTCACCCCAAAAAACATCCGCCCAAAACCAAGCAAATAAAAACGTACCAAAATGAAAATTTCAAAAAGTTTCGTACCACCCTATAAACCCAGTTTCAGACTGGTATAACCCCAAAAAGCAAAACGTACCAAGAAACGAAAAACACCCTTTTTTGGTACGTTTTTAGAAGGAGCAAAAAACCGATGTATTTACAAGAAAAATTACAAGTCTACCAATATCAACTCGCTGAATACCTTGCGATCAGATTCCACTCGCTTGACAAAAATCGTATCAATGCTATAATTCCACAAAAGAGAAAAAACAATACATTTACACAGTAAACTAAACCAAACTATGATTTACGTTGGTTTAACACGAAAGGTAATCCATGAAAGTATTGATAACTGGTGCGAGTGGCAGACTTGGTGCGTATGTCATTCGTGAATTATCTGAAGAACATACACTCGTTCTCATGTCCAGAAGACAACCTCCAGACGAATTCGCCAATTTACCATTCATACAAGGTGATCTCAACAATTTTGAAGACTGTCAACGCGCTGTAGAGGGTGTTGATGCAATCCAACACCTCGGTGCCCAACCAAATCCTGTTGACCACCCAGATATGCGTGCAGGTGCAGAAGAGAAAGGTATCCCCTTTGATGCAACATTCAAAACGAATATGCTTGGAACTTACTACCTTATGCAAGCTGCAATTGAAGCAGATGTGAAAACGGTGGTGATGTCTGGCAGTAATTGTGCATTAGGACACGGATTCCGAATAAGCAAAACTCATATTCCTATAGATTATCTACCCATTGATGAAGAACATCCCTGCTATCCAGAAGATTCCTATAGTTTCTCAAAACGGTGTGGTGAAGACCTCTTGGCAAGTTATACTCGCGCCTACGGGATACGGACCTATATTACACGTCCTGCCGGTATTACACCTGAAGAACGTAGAAAGCAGATGGCAGAAAACGCTAAACCGACAAACGGATGGACACCTTGGTTGTGGTGTTGGGTTGGTAGTGAAGATGTCGCAAGCGCGCACCGTTTAATAATGGAAAAAGCAGAAACCTTACCACCCCACGATGTCTATTTTCTTAACGCAGATGACACCTCTGCTTTAGAACCTTCACTTGAACTTGTTGAACGATTTAAACCTGAATTTCTTCCAAAAGTCCGTTCACTTAAAGGACATCAATCTTTTCTCAATTGCGATAAACTCAAAGACGCTGTTGGGTGGCAACACGAAACTTCATGGAGAAGATAATATGGCAACAACTGACAGAGTAAGGATCGGTGTTATTGGTGTTGGGAGTATCTCTGTACGTGGTATTCTGCCACACCTTACACAAGAGGATGTTCAAGATAGGTTACAAGTAACGGCTGTCTGCGATCCTGTTCCCGGTAGAGCACAAGCTGCATCCGAGAAGTTCAATGTTCCTTATGCGTATGAAACATATCAGGAACTATTAGCAGATGGACATGTGGATGCTGTTACGATTGCTTCACCGATTGGTCTGCATTATGAACAGGGTAAGCTTGCAATAGAACACGGTCTTCATGCTCACTTCAACAAAACGATGACGACTACCGTTGACGAGGCAGACGATTTGATTGAATCAGCTGCACGCAAAGGAGTCAAGTTAGTCGCCTCCCCTGGACAGATGCTGCGTCCAATTCATGTAGAAATCAAAAGACTAATTGATGACGGTGCTATTGGTACTTTGACATGGGCAGCGACCGGTTCCTCATTTGGTAGATACCACGAAGCGGAATCAGTCCGACAAGGTGATGACGTGCTTTCCAATATCAATCCAGCATGGTATTTCCGTAAACCGGGTGGTGGTCCGCTTTACGATATGACAGTTTACGGACTACATACGATGACTGGTATCCTTGGTCCAGTCAAACGTGTGACAGCGTTCTCAGGAGTTCGGGTTAAAGAACGTGAATTTCGTGGTGAGATGCTTCCTTGCGACATGGACGATAATACATTTATCCTTCTTGACTTCGGAGATGCCTTTTTCGGATTTATTTACGGGGCAGCAGCAGGACACGCTATCAAGGGTGGATTAGCGATTAATGGAACAGCAGGCGTGATTGAAGGCAGTACTATCAATGGTAATCCGATTGATGCACCAAAAAGGGAATTGCCGCATGTTGTTGGTCCGCATCGCAGTATACAGGAAGCACACGTTTATGAAGATATTATGCAGCTTGTTGATTGGATACGTGAGGACAAACCCTCCATCGTTACTGCGGAGCACGCACGGCATGTCATAGAGATATTTGATGCAGGTTACCGATCCGCTGAAACAGGACAAGCACAAACTTTACGTACTACATTTTGAAATTGTTCATCAAATAAGGGTTTATTATGTTCACACATGCAAAGAGAATATATATAATTTTTGGATTCCTAATTCTTGCTGGTAGCACTGCATGTCAACTGAACCCACGTCTTCCAGAACCGTTGGAAACCGATTATGCCGCAACCACTCAGTTTAGTCTACCTAACGGTGCTAAAGCACGTCTCGGCAAAGGGACGATACAAGGCATAGAGTATTCGGCGGATGGAACTCGACTTGCGGTATTTAGTTCCGTTGGAATCTGGCTTTATGATGCTGAGAAACTTCAAGAATTGTCATTGCTTACGCAACATACCAATTATATCTACAGTGGAAGCATTTCGCAGGATGGCACCAGAGCAGCCTCCGGTACTCATAAGGGCTTAGTCCATTTATGGAGCACTATTACCGGTGAATTATTGCATACTTTGAAGGGACATAAATTAATGGTTACTGCTGTCAGTTTCTCTACTGACGGAACAATACTCGCTACTGGTGGTTATGATGGCAAGATACATTTGTGGAGTACTGCCACTGGTGAACATCTAAAAGGATCAAAAAAACACACGAACGCAATTCTGGACATCAGATTTTCACCAGATGGACAAATGCTTGCTACTGCAACCAAAGGTGAAAAAAGCCAAGTTGGTGGAACTATATATTTATGGGATGTACATTCAGGTGCGACTTTAAACACACTTAAAGGGCATAATGGAGATGTTAACAGCGTTGATTTTTCACCTGATGGGGAATTACTGGCAAGTTGCAGCACCGATGAAACTGTCCGTTTGTGGGATACTACCACAGGAAAAAACCTAAAAACATTCTCAGACCATACCACTTGGGTCAAAAGTGTCCGTTTTTCTCCAGATGGTGAAGTCCTCGCAAGTCAATCTTCTGGTGGTAGGGTTCTCTTATCGGATGTTAACACTGGTGAACTCGTTAGAACACTTGACGACGATATTTTTCATTATGGAAAAGGAGTATGTTTTTCACCGGATGGGTTAACAATTACCAGTGCCAATCATAAAGACATCATTTTTTGGGATCCTTCAACCGGCAATCTACTCAAGACGCATAAAGGATATACGACTTGGATTGAAAGCGTTGATTATTCTCCGGATGGTTTAAAAATCGCAACCGCCAGTGACGACGGAAAAGCACGCTTATGGGATGCTACCACTGGGAAACTTCTCAACATCTTTGATCGACATACCTCCAGAGTTAAGAGTGTACATTTTTCATCAGATAGTAAAATACTGGCAAGTGGTAGTGAAGATAGGAAAGTGCACCTTTGGGATGTTGAATCAGGAAGACTTGTAAGAACACTCATTGGACATGAGGGTACTGTATTAACCGTGCGTTTTTCACCAAATGGTCGGAAAATTGCAAGCGGCAGTTGGGATAAAACAGTTCGTCTGTGGGATGCTACTACCGGTGAACACTTAAAAACACGACCCTATTCCCATTTCGCTAACAACATCCGTTTTTCACCGAACAGTCGGAATATAATTGTAGATAGTAATGATAGTAAGGTAAAATTATGGAATGTAAATATTGGTAGATTTGAGCGAACACTTGTTGAGCACCCCGGATATGGTGTGAGTATTGCACCAAATGGTAGAACAATAGTAACTGGGGGACATAACGAGGTACATCTACGTCCAGTTGGCATGTTCGGATTCACTAAAACCCTTAAAGGGGCAACAGGTGGTTGGGTAAAAAATGTTAGTTTCAGCCCGGACGGTCACACAGTTGCGAGTGCAAATAAGGATGGAACGGTGACTGTATGGAATACATCTGATGACAAACCAATAAGGAACTATAAAGGTCATGGTTCAGTAGTCAATGAGGTATCTTTCAGTCCGGATGGTCGCACAGTTGCGAGTGCAAGTGGAGATGGGACTGTGCTTATATGGGGTATACCGTAGAAACAGGTTGTCACAAGATGTAACTCTATGACAGATATATAAATATATACAGTCTTTAGTGGAGAACTACCATGAGACTTGATAAACAAACAACCGAAACTTTGATTACTTGTGATGCGGAGATTTTGAGTGGCACTCCAGTGTTTAAAAACACACGTGTACCCGTAAAGAATCTAATTGACTATTTAGAGGGTGGAGAGACACTTGATGAATTTCTGAATGATTTTCCATCTGTCCACCGTGATCAAGCGGTCAAGGTCTTGGAACTTGCACAAATCTTTGACTAAATCAAAATGCATAATTACATTAGGAACATAAACCTATGCCAAAAGCTATATGTATTGGTGAACTTCTTATTGATTTTGTATCTACAACTCCAGATGTAACCCTTGCGGATGCCCCAGGATTCATTAAAGCCCCTGGCGGTGCCCCTGCTAATGTTGCAGTTGGATTAGCAAAACTTGGTGTAGATACAGGTTTTATTGGAAAAGTAGGGGTAGATCCGTTTGGTGAATTCCTGACTGATACACTTCAACAGAACAGTGTAGATACTACATATCTCATTTCAGGTGAGTCGTCTCGAACAACCTTAGCCTTTGTCGCTACGCGCTCCGATGGGATGAAGGATATTACATTCTATCGACATCCTGGGGCAGATATTCAACTTTCACCGAATGAAATTGAAGAAGATTATATCCAATCATCGGAAGTTTTTCATTACGGTTCTGTTAGTCTTAGTCATTCACCAAGTCGAGAAGCAACACTCAAAGCGATTCAGTGTGCTAAGCATGCAGGTGCGTTCATCTCTTACGATCCGAATTTACGATTGATGCTTTGGGATAGTGCTGATGATGCTAAGCATTGGATATGGGAAGTGATGCCTTATGCAGATGTTGTCAAGATTTCAGAAGAAGAATGGGAATTTGTTACTGGAGATGTGGAGTTAGCAAGTGGCATTGAACGTATACTTGGTCTCGGAGTGAAGTTGCTGGTTGTTACATTAGGAGAGCGAGGATGCTATTATACTAATGGACGTATTGAAGGATCCGTGGATGGATTTGCTGCCGAAGTTGTGGATACACTTGGTGCGGGGGATGCATTCGTCGCTGCTATGCTCTCTCAATTGATGCAATTTCCTGACCTTGCATCGCTTACAAATGATAAACTTGATAAAATAATGCAATATGCAAATGCTGCGGGTGCCCTGGCTACTCAAAAGGTTGGAGTAATTCCATCATTGCCAACCCAAACTGAGATTGAACAGTTTTTGGCAGATTCATAGACATTTTCATGCGTATAACGAACGCTAATGTAGGGTAAAAAGAACAAAAATCTCACACAATATATTGACTTTTTTTTTATTATTTGTGATACTTAGTTTTGGTTAGGTTACATGTTTAAAGTACGCTGCAGAAACATTTGTTATTTGCAGCGTAACAATTCAACACAATATTATTGAACCATCTATACGGTTCTCATAATTGGTGTGTTGCAATAAAGAATTTCAATTTATGAGGGATTGCAATAAAAAGGGGATATATGATGAAACGATTATGTCTATTAAGTATAACGTTGTTTACCTTATTCGTTATTTTTGGAGTTGTGCCGGTGGTAGTTCATGCGGCTACCTTAAACATTACAGTTACAGATACCGATACTGGTAAAAAACTGAGCAACGTATCGATCAACGTCAAACCTACAACCGGTGAAACTGCTAAAGGTATTAGCGATACTAACGGCATGCTTTCATTTGGTGATTTAGCTGCGGGTATATATACGATTACCGCTTCTTCTCAAGGATATGCTGATAATGTAGTGACAAATGTCAACCTTACAGCAGATGAAGATAAATCGGTAGAAATTGCACTTGCTTCAGACATAATTGAACTTGATCGGATTTCTGTTACAGCATCACGTCGGAAAGAGAAAGTTCTTGAAGCACCTGCATCGGTTGCGTTGCTTGATTCGTCTGAGATTAAAGACCGTGTCTCATTAAGTGTTACCGAACACTTAAAGTCGCTACGGGCAGTGGATGTCGTAACTTCTGGGATAGGCACATCGTATGTTGTCGTTCGTGGATTCAACAATGTTTTTTCTGGCAATTTGTTATCACTTGTTGATAATCGTATTGCGAGCGTTCCTTCTCTACGCGTCAACGCATATACACTGATTCCAACCATCAGTGAAGACATTGAACAGATTGAAGTTGTATCAGGTCCTGGTGCTGCATTGTATGGTCCCAATAGTGCTAATGGCGTGGTTCACATCCTCACTCGATCACCTTTCACTTCACAAGGAACAACCGTAAGTGTTGGTGGCGGCGAACGTAGTATCCTCACTGGTTCACTTCGACATGCAGGTGTCGTTAATGACACATTCGGTTATAAACTGACCGCGAACTATACGCGTGGAGATGATTGGGAAGAAGGACGTGCAAAAGAAGATGTAGAAGGTGAACTGGAACCTTTATTTGATTCTACACTTGCTCGGGGTGAATTCCGTGTGGATTATAGTCCGAATGATGATACAACAGCAATCATTGCAGTCGGTGCTACACAAGCCTCTGGAATAGAGTTAACTGGAATCGGTGCCGGTCAAACTAAGGATTGGACTTATTACTACGGGCAAACTCGATTCATTTATAAAGACCTTTTTGCACAAGTTTTTGTGAATATGAGTGATGCAGGTGATACTTATGTTCTACGTAGCGGGGAGGATATAACTGACAATTCCAATCTGTATGTCGGACAGGTTCAACACAGTATCGGTATTGGAGATGTCCAACGGTTTACTTATGGGTTAGATATCCTACTTACCCGTCCAGATACAGACGGTACGATTAATGGTATTAATGAAGATAAAGATGACATTGACGAAATAGGTGCTTATATACAGTCTGAAACCAATATCTTACCACAACTTAAGCTCCTTGCTGCGGGTAGAGCAGATAGCCACAATCATCTCAATGACATTGTTCTCTCACCAAGGGTCGCACTGGCGTTACAACCAAATGATGATCACAATGTAAGACTAACCTATAACCGTGCATTTAACACCCCGGGAACATCTAATCTGTTCTTGGATATTCTATCATCGGAAAATCCATTTAGCGTGGGTATTGACATACGGGCGCAAGGCGTACCATCAGAAACAGGATTTACATTTAAAAGAAGTGCTGATGGTAGACCCGACTTTCGATCTCCCTTCTCACCTTTAGGTGCAAATTTCATCCCTCTCGATAGTCCTGAATTTACCAATGTGATGTGGAACGTTGCCAGAACTGCCGTCATGGATGCAGCCAAGCCTCTACTTGAAGGAGGTTTAGCTGCACAAGGATTCCCAACGGAAACTATTGAAGCACTTTCTGCAGGTTTTGAAAATGTTATCCCACAACAGGTAACAGGTGTGAAGAATGTGTTACGATCCCTTGATCCACAGACATCAAGTTTTGTGGATGTAGATGATGTGCATGATGTTGATCCTCTTAAGCCAACCATTACTCAGACTTATGAGGTAGGATATAAAGGAATTCTCCTGAATATGTTATCATTCTCCGCGGATGTCTACCACTCAAGAATAAGCAATTTCATTGCTCCTCTATCTGTGAGAACACCGAATGTGTTCTTGGATGCGGCAACATTGAGCGCGTCTCTTGGACAACAGATCAGTGCAGCATTAGCTGATCCACAGAATATCATACTTGCTCAAGCCTTGCTTGCGTTCGATTCCCCAGATTTTGGAGGAAATGGAGACGGTTCACCTATTGAAGAGTTGGTTACGATGTTTGTGGCTGGAACAGAAAATAACGGTGCTGCTTTCATTCCGTATGGTACAGTGACACCTGAACAGGTAGCAGATCCGAATGCAGTCTTACTTACGTATCGTAATTTCGGTGATATTTCACTCAACGGATTGGATCTGAATTTTACAGTTTTCCTGAATCCAAGTTGGAGTGTAGGTGCCAATTATTCGTATGTAAGTGAAGACCTGTTTAAAAATGTAGACGGCATCGGTGATATTGCACTCAATGCACCAAAAAATAAATATGGTGCTATCGTTCAATACACAAACACGGATCTCGGGTTGGGAGTGGGTCTCCGTGCTCGTTATGTTCAAGGATTCCCAGTCCAGTCAGGTGTCTACATTGGTGAAGTGGAATCGTATTATACGCTTGATCTAAACGCGGGTTATGATATTCCGCTTGGACCGAAACCACGTTTTTCTTTCACAGTGCAAAATCTACTGGATCATAAACACCAGCAATTTGTTGGAACACCGGAAATAGGTAGATTAGCAATTGCGCGTTTGACGCAAACTTTTTAGTAAACATATAAAAAATGCGCGATGAAAACGGAATAATACCCGAATTCATCGCGCATAATAATTGTAAAATTAGTCAATTCATTATTTCTTAGACTTTATATTTCCCCATGTTGTCGCCAGTTTATCTGCTGGTTCGACTGCCAGAAGCGCACCATTCATGACATCCATAATTTCATCTTGCGTTAATGCACGAGCAAAAATGTAATACTCATCCAATAACCCCGCATACCAACGACTATTTTTATGGTGACCAATACCAGCGGTAACACCCCAGTTGTCTGAAAGTTTTCCAGAACCAGTGCCTGAGTGTGTTTCCTCGCCATCAACATAGAGTTTTATATCACCACTGTCGCTGTCGTAAGTGCCTGCAAAATGAACCCATTTATTTGCTTCTATGACTGGACCTGGGTTTATATTGAAAACAGTCGTATTCGTTCCATCTCGATGGAACCATCTGACACCGCCAGTACGTATTTCAACGTGGAAAAGACCGTTACCATGGTCTGTGCCAATTGCATCAAGTAGTGTTTGTGGGTCAGTAGATCCAGTATGGTTAATCCATGCTGAAAGTGTGAATCCATCAACTGGACCGTTTGTGAATTCAGGTCCATTCATATCTACCCAAACGTCTGTTTCTAATCTAACCGCTTTGTCAAACACACCATCTTCTCGCATGGGATCACCTACGATTTTCCCATCGTTGCCGCTGGCTGAACCATCTTTGACAGTTTCACCATCTCCATCAAAACTGTAGTATACAGATAGAGTTGGATCTGACAGATCCGCATGCGCGGAAATTAGACTTACACCCATGACTAACAAGGCAGCGAAGAATATGTAAATCAATTTTGTATCAAACTTCACTTTTTTCTCCTATGTATTACTAAATTAGTTGAGAAAAAACTTTATACGGAATATTACCGTTAAGTTCTATTTAGCATTTTAGAGCCCACAATAGCTGCGCGCATATTGCTATTGTGAGTTATTTAATATTGAAGTGAATAATATCAATTTTGTATAAAAATGTCAAAGATTAAATGAATATTATTATTGTGAAAGACACTAAATTGTGTATAATTAACATTACAAGATATACTTTCATCATACCTTAACCTAAATGGTAACATAGGAGACTGTTATGGAAAAATTAATGTATCTAATGATTTTCTCTGTAGTAAGCATTATGCTAACTGTAACTTCACACGCGAAAACTGTTGTTACTGATGGACTGGTGAGTTATTGGACATTTGATGAACATAATATCAATGATGGAACAGTCAAGGATGTTTGGGGTGAAAATGACGCAACAATTGTGGGAAATCCCGAAATAGTTCACGGAATTGATGGAGATGCAATAAGACTTGATGGTTTCGGTGATTACGTTAACCTAACAAACCTCGGTGATTTTGGGATACATCTTCCAACATCAACATTTGAAGCTTGGATAAAAACAAGTTTTAAAGGTGATTGGATGACGTTGTTCAAAGTCATTGACCCAGTAAACGAATTATGTAATATAATTTGGGGAATGGATCTCAATAGAACGCTTGTACCAGAAAAAAGAGGAGAACAGAAACTTGGATTTGATCAAATTGATTCATACCCTTATAAAGAAGGTAATCTGCTTATATATTTTGCTCGTAAACATGGGGGAAACGGTTGTAATTTTACAGCAGGTGGATGGAAATTTCAAATATCAGATAATGAATGGCACCATCTTGTGTATGTAAAGGGTGCGGAATATATTGATGAATTCGGTGAGATGTGGTACGAAACCGCTCTCGTTTTAGATGGAATTTGGGAATGGAAAACCAGAACACAAGACCTAAAATTGGAAGAATTTATGCCCTTCTCAGCACCTGTATATCTTGGTGCTGGTAATAAAGATGGTGAGTCAGAGGGCTTTTTCAGAGGATTGATAGATGAGGTGCGTATATACAACCGTCCTCTTACACATGAAGAAGTCCTAAGTAATTATGAAACAGGCAGCGCACTCAGTGTTGAACCCACTCAGAAATTACCAACGGTCTGGGGTGCACTGAAGGCGAGACGTTAAATATAATTTTCCGCTTTTCGGTAGGCACATAATATCCCCGTGCCTACCACCTCCCACTAAATCACTTAGACTATCCAAAAAGTAAAATATCATTGCGTATTTCCATCAATGATGTTATGATGAACTTCTAAATTATATCTCTATGCGTGGAATTCTTTCCCGTTTCAAAAGGGTAATTACCATGAAAAAACTACTCTATTTTGTTGCACTCACCTTCGCGATTGCTATAATCTCTCCTAATGGAATTGTAGCGAATGTCGTGACTGACGGTCTGGTGAGTTATTGGACGTTTGACGGATCAGATATTTCTAATGACACAGTTAAAGATGTTTGGGGTAAAAACAACGGCACAATAGTTGGGGATCCAAAGATTGTCAATGGAGAGGTCGGTGAAGCATTAGAATTTGATGGTTCAGACGACTATATAAATTTGACAAACCTTGGTGATTTTGGTAGTGAAGTTGGTTCATCAACATTTGAAGCATGGGTCAAAACAGATTTTAAAAAGGATTGGACTACACTATTCAAAGTCCTTGATCAAGGTTGTAGTATGGCTTGGGCAATTGATGTTAATCGAAGTGCTAAAGCAGGTTTTCCACTTGCTGAAGATGTAGTTCATTTCTATGTCCGACAACAGGCTGTGGCGGGGTGTATAGATATTGCTGTTGAAATCGAATTTGCACTATCTGATGGTGAATGGCATCATATTGCATTCGTAATTGAGGATGCGAGTGATACTAAAATTAGTATATATATGGACGGTAAACCACAGGAAGTTATCGTTGGGAAAGGAAGCGAATTAGACAACTTTGTTCCATTTGTGGAACCAGTCTATATCGGTGCTGCGAATAATCGTGGCAATGTAGAACGATTCTTTCCAGGTGTAATTGACGAGGTGCGTATCTATGATCGTCCACTAAACTCAGATGAAGTAACCCAGAACTATAAATCCAAAGTAGGACTCGGTGTTGAGCCTACAGATAAATTGTCCGCTCTCTGGGCTGCACTAAAAAAGGAATATTAACCCAGAAATTCTTTTCCCTTTTTATGTACATTGACAGATAACATCTTCCATTTGGTGGATAACATGAAGAATCTACTCTATTTCTATATACTATCCCTAATGATAGTTGTATCCGCGCTAAACGCGACTGCAAAATCTATTGTAACAGATGGTCTTGTTAGTTACTGGACATTTGAAAAGCATACTATAATCGGGGAAAAAGTTGAAGATAAATGGGGAGATAACGATGTTACAATTGAGGGAAATCCGAAAAATGTTCTTGGATACTTAGGTGATGCATTAGAATTTGATGGTACAGACGATTATGTCAATCTCACAAACCTTGGTGATTTTGGTGAAAACGTCGGTACATCTACATTTGAAGCTTGGGTTAAAGTAGAACATAAAGGTGGGGCAATGACACTATTTGATGTTCAAGATGAATGTATGAAATGGGGACTGAATTTTATTACCAATAACAAAGGGAAAAATGACGGTATAGAACATATTTCTGGAACCATTATTAAGGTTGATGAAGAATTGCCAAGAGATCTTTGCCAAGGTTTTGGGGAATTTCTTATTATACCCACAGTAACTGATGGTAGATGGCACCACATTGCGTATACTGCTAACATTGTTGAAAGAAATAGACTTGGAGTTAGTAAGTTTCAGCAGCTGAGAATCTATATAAACACGAAGCAAGTAAATAGAGGATCATTAATGGCATTACTTTCTCCGAAATTTATATCTTTTATCAACCCTGTCTATCTGGGTGCTGCAAATAATAAAGGTGTTGTAAGACATTTTTTCAAAGGTACGATCGATGAGGTGCGTATTTACAATCGCCCCCTCACAGCAGATGAAGTGACACAGAACTATAATTCCAAAGTCGGACTCAGTGTTGAACCTGCTGATAAATTGTCAATAATTTGGGGAAAACTGAAATCAATAATTTAACTTGTTCATAACGTTATATTAGAAGAATTTACAATTTACTATTGCTTGATTACCAAGACACGCAACTTAAACATTAAGATTTCATATACGTCTTAATTTCACAAAATCACATCTAAATGGAATGGAGGAATAATACATTGCATAAATGCATACCGATATATTATCGGATAATTATCTTTTTTCTCTTAATTGCCATGTCGACATTTGTTTATGCCAACGATTGGTCAAGTTGGCGCGGACCTAATCAGGATGGCACATCTTCAGAAACTGATTTAGTTTCTGATTGGTCTTTAGAGGGGAAAAACCTGATCTGGCAAGCAGATTTTATCGGACGTTCCACACCTATTGTTATGAACGATAGGGTTTACGTCATTGGACGAATTGGCAAGGATATAACCGAACAGGAACGGATTGCTTGTTTTGACGCAAATACAGGGGACATGTTGTGGGATGACAAATTCAACGTTTTCCATACTACAATTACTTTCAACCGTGTGGGTTGGACAAGTCCAGTTGGAGACACAGAAACAGGGAATATCTATATACATGGGGTTCAAGGTATTTTCAACTGTTACGATATGGACGGTAACATCGTCTGGTCTCGTTCATTAACTGAGGAATATGGCAGGATTTCTGGCTATGGTGGTCGTGTTCACACGCCAATTATTGCTGGTAATCTTGTTGTTGTCAGTTACCTGAATGTCAGTTGGGGATCTCAGGCTATCCCTCGTCACAGATATTTTGCTTTTAATAAATATAACGGTGACTTGGTTTGGGTCTCAACTCCTGGCGGTAGACCGTTGGATACTACTTACTCTACACCTGTTGTGACAGAAATAAATGGACAACGCTTAATCATCGGTGGAAATGCTGACGGAAGCATTTATGCGATGAAACAGACAACAGGGGAGATGGTTTGGGGATTTAAACTGAGTAAACGCGGTATCAATACCTCCGTTATAGTTTCTGGTAATAAGGTTTACGCTACGCACAGCGAAGAGAATTTAGACACAACAGCAATGGGACGCGTTGTCTGTATTGATGCGACTGGCACAGGTGACATCACAAAAACTCACGAAGTATGGCGATATGATGGCGTCGGGGTTGGTTATGCATCCCCTACACTCATGAATGGAAGACTTTATATAGTTGATAACTCTGCAAATATCCACTGTGTTGATGCCGAAACCGGAAAGGCAATATGGGAACATAGTATTGGAACCGTTGGTAAAGGTTCGCCGGTTTGGGCGGATGGGAAATTATATGCAACAGAAGTCAATGGGAAATTCCATATACTTCAGCCCGGTGCAGATAAGTGTGAATCACTCAGTGTTCAGGAGATAAATCGAGTAGATGATGACCATTATGTTGAGATTTTCGGTTCACCTGCAATTGCTAATGGACGTATCTATTTCACCACAGAAGAACGTCTCTATTGTATAGGGAGGAAATAATGAAGAAGAAAAGTTTCACTTCAAGACAGAAAGACACATACATATTACGTTATCTGTTGTTTGCATGCATGATATTCCCCCTAATTGTTATGGGTTGTGCTACCAAAGAGATCACAACTCCACCAATGAGTAATGAGCCAGCAGTTGAACTCCTACTTACACCTGCAGAAACGATAACAATGGGTGAACCTGTTGAACTGATCATCATCGGCTATGATGCTAACGGGAACCAGACAAATGCAATCGGAACAATAGAATGGACGCACACAGGATTAACCGGATCGTTGGAGAACAGTACATTCACTCCTGATAAAAGTGCTGGAGCACATGCAGGAACGGTCACCGCAAAATCAGGTGAGATGAATGCTACATCCCGCATACGTGTGATTCCTTCACTTCCGTGGTCAGAGGACTTTGAATCAGTTAAACTTGAAAAAATACCCACGCACTGGATCGGTGCGACCAATAAATTCTTCGTTAGAGAAATAGATGGTAGGAAGGTATTAGTCAAGACACCTGCGCAACGTGGTTTGGATCGATCCAATGTTTACATTGGTCCTTCAACGATGAAAGACTATCAGATACAGATCGATTTATTGGGTAAAAGAGACAAACGCCGAGTGCCTGATATGGGTCTAATTGCTAATCGTTACACATTGGATATGCAAGGTCGACATCAACGATTGCAAATTAGGTCATGGGCATCTGACTTACGGATGGCTAAAACGATTGATTTCAAGTGGGAAACCGATGTTTGGTATACCATGAAAATGAAGGTGGAAGTTCTTGAGGATAAAGCAGTGATTAGCGGCAAAGTGTGGCGGACTGATGAATCTGAACCCGATGACTGGACAATAACTGCCGAAGATCCGCTTCCCAATCGTGAAGGGAGTCCAGGTATTTATGGGTATTCTCCAGCTAATATATATTATGACAATTTAAAGGTATGGTGATTTATGATTGTAGAAAATATAAGTGGTGCCAATGGCATCGCTACGTATGACGACATATATTGTAAACGTAATCCCTTATATGATAACAAGGTTAACATAAAAGTGTCTTCCAATACATGTCAAATCAGATCTGAGAAAGATAAAATATATGGATTGCGATCCTATACGCCAATCCTTTTTGTGTTGATGTTGGGAATGTTCTTTGTCTCCTCTATATCCATCGCAGATTCGCACAAGGAAATAGCATTGTGGGGCGGTTCCTTAGGAAGAAACATGGTTTCTGATGAGGTAAACATAGCGTCAAGTTGGAATTTGGCATCAGGTGAAAATATCAAATGGACAGCAGAACTCGGTTCACAAAGTTATGCTGGTCCTCTTGTTATCGGTGGGAAGGTGTTTGTTGGAACAAACAACGAGGCACTACGTAATCCAAAATTGACAGGCGACCGTGGGAATATTCAGGCATTTCGTGAATCTGACGGTGAATTTCTCTGGCAAATAACACACACGAAACTCGCTGCTGGACGTGTAAACGATTGGCCCCTGCAAGGAATCTGTTCTACACCTTACATTGAAGGAGACCGACTTTATTATATCTCTAACCGTTGTGAGGTGGTTTGTATTGATACTGAAGGGTTTATGGATGGAGAAAATGATGGTCCATACAAAGATGAATCCGAAACAAGTAATATTGACGGAGACATCATCTGGATATATGACATGATGGATGAGTTAGATGTCTTTCCACATAACCTTGCCACCTGTTCCCCACTTGCTGTTGGTGATCTGTTATTCCTGGAAACAAGTAATGGTGTTGATGAAGGACATATCCACATCCCATCTCCATTCGCACCAAGTTTTATCGCGCTTAACAAAAACACTGGTGAACTTGTTTGGGAGGATGCATCCCCTGGAGAAAATATACTTCATGGTCAGTGGTCAAATCCTGCTTATGGCGTAATTAAAGGTGTTCCACAGGTTATCATCCCTGGTGGTGATGGTTGGGTCTATTCATTTGAACCGGAAACCGGAAAAATCATTTGGAAATTTGACTGTAATCCAAAAGACTCTGAATGGGTATTAGGGGGGCGCGGTACACGAAACAACATTATTTCAACACCAGTCGTTTATGATGGAAAAGTATATATTGCTGTAGGACAAGATCCGGAACACGGTGAAGGGGTCGGACACCTATATTGCCTTGACGGATCACAAACAGGTGATACTACAGATACTGCCGCAATATGGCATTTTGGTGACGAACAGTTCAATCGGACTATGTCAACTGCCGCGATCCATGAAGGTCTCCTATATATCTCAGATTTAAGTGGTTTCGTATATTGTTTAGATGCCAATACTGGGGATCACTATTGGACCTACGATACTTTCGCAGCGATATGGGGTTCACCTTATGTTGTTGACGGTAAGGTATATATCGGGGATGAAGATGGAGATGTTGTTATTCTGAAAACAGGTAAAACCATGGAAGTGTTATTTGAAACTAACATGGGAAGTGCTGTTTACACAACCCCTGTCGCAGAAAATGGTGTGCTTTACATCGTAACGCGAAATCAGTTAATTGCAATAGAAGAGTAGAAATGAACCTTACTCCAAAAATAGAAAATGCACGAACAGCACTCGATGCACATGTGCGTGAAATAGTCAACTGGCACTTCAGTCCAGAAACGGGTTGCCCCTTCTGGTTAGAATACGCAGAAGGTTTGGATTTTGACCCAAGAAAAGAAATTGGTGGATATGCAGATCTGAAATGTCTTGGACATTTCCAGGATGAGTGGCTACGTGGTGGTCCCGTTCGCAGATGGGTACCAAAGGCTTATGCCGACAAACCAATTTATGTGTTTGAAACAGGTGGTTCCACAGGTGTACCAAAGTCTCGGATTAGCATACGCGATTTCCAAATTGATTATGAGTTATTTAGTAAAACACTCTCAGATGAGGGATTCCCACCCGGTAGTGACTGGTTGATGTTGGGTCCAACGGGTCCACGACGATTACGTCTTGCTGTTGAACACCTTGCACAACATCGTGGTGGAATCTGTTTCCTCGTTGACCTTGACCCGCGTTGGGTAAACCAACTTGTCCGTTACGGAAAAAATGAGGAAATGGATGCATACAAGAACCATGTAATTTCGCAGGCATTGAATGTCTTAAAAGCACATGATAACGTCCAATGTCTGTTTACGACACCGAAGCTGCTTGAAGCACTGTGTGAAAAAATATCCTTAAAAAAAGCGGGTATAAAGGGTATCTTTTGTGGTGGAACAGAGATGGATGCACAATTTCATCGCTTTGCACGCGAAGAACTTGTCCCGGGAATTGATTTTGTGCCAACTTACGGGAATACCTTGATGGGGTTAGCAACCTGTAAACCTTTTGATCCATCAGATAATTATGCGATTATCTACTATCCACCACAACCGCGTGCTGTAATAGAACTGGTAAATCCGGATAATCCAGATGAACAAGTTGACTACGGGGAGACAGGACGTGTTATGCTTACAACATTAACAAAAGAATTCTTCGTTCCATGTTTTCTTGAACGAGATGAGGCTGAACGCGCCGAACCGATTCCTGAATATCCTTGGGATGGTGTTGAAAACCTTCGACTGCTTACTGAACTCCAAGAGAGTGTTGTGGTAGGTGTGTATTAAATTTACAGCAGTATCTTATTTGGGAACAAGTCGTAATCACTTGAAAGGAATATAACATGCCAACACGAATTGAGAAAGTTTTTCGTTCACCCTATTCTGTACCAAACGGTTTACAAGTTACAGATGAGGGTCTGTGGATTGTCGACCAAATCACAGACAGAGTTGCATTAGTCGAAATCACTTGTGATCCAGAATATCATGTGCCGAAACATATCCGTGATATACCCAGTGACTCTTCTAACACAAGTGGCATGACGTACGGTGAGGGTGTGCTCTGGTTAGCAGCAAACGGATCAGGAGATCGTTGGCGTGCAGTGCGAGATACAGATGCAAAATCTGGTGAAATTTTCAAGGTTGACCCTACAACTGGTGAAACACTCGGACGTTTTCCTGTGCCTGAAGGTGGTGGTACACACGGGGTTGAATACGATAACTTTGATGAAGGACATCTCTGGGTCCAAACGTTAAAAAATCAGGAAATACACAAGGTTAGAGCATCCGATTGGACGATTCAACATACATTACCATTACCGTATGGTAGAGCACATGGTACCGTCAGAGTAGAGGACGGACTCTGGGTAACCCATACCTCTGATAGACTCATCGTCAAACTTGATCTCAATGATGGGGCAATACTTGATCAGATAGAAGTTTCAGAGGATTATCCTGAGCCGCATGGTTTATCCATTTACGGTGATGACTTTCTTTATTGTGATGCATCCTCTGGGTGGATTGCAAAAATATCAAGGTAGTAGAATTAAGTGATACACATTCCAATTTTACGCGCAGGTCGAACCTATAGAAGTTTAAAGACTATTAACGTCTCACATATCAAAACGGGTGAACCGTTAGTTGAAGTCAGTCAAGCCAACAGAGGTTTAATTGCCAAAGACCTACTTGACTTACCTCTCCATAGGCAAACTCTTGCAGAGCATTCTATCTCAGATTTGATAAAAAAATGTATTGATGCTGCAAGGTTCTTCACATCTGCAGACCTTCCACTTGATGAAGGCACTCAGTCCCCCGATGATTATATACAACAAGTGTCTGGAACAACTGGATTACCCGAAGCACTATGCAAACAGAATATGGGTAAGATACAAGGGGTTTTGGAGAATATAGAACAGGTTTTAGACGGCTTGACAAGAGGTCTTGATTTACAGATACTTGACTCTGGATGGGGAATACAGAATAAACGTGTGCTGAGTTATGTCTGTGAAACAGATTCATTAGGTGCTGTGTTGCCAAGTAATTCCCCAGGTGTACATTCTCTTTGGATACCTGCTCTCCCATTAAAAGTACCACTCGTGTTAAAACCTGGACGTGAGGAACCTTGGACACCCTATCGTATCACACAGGCATTTATCGCTGCTGGTGTACCACCCGAAGCCTTCAGTTTCTATCCAACAGATTATCCGGGAGCAAACGAAATCCTATTCCGATGTGGGAGATCCATGCTCTTTGGTGGTGGTTCAACTGTAGCACCTTGGGTAAATGACCCGCGTGTGGAAATTCACGGACCTGGACGTAGTAAGATTATTATACATAACGAACAGAACGGGAAGTTGGAAGAATATCTTGACCTAATCGTGGAATCGGTGAGTAAAAATGGGGGGCGTTCCTGTATCAATGCTTCTGGTGTGTGGGTAACGAAAAACGGCAACGATATTGCTCAGGAATTATCCGAACGTTTGGCGCGTATTGAACCGAGACCGCTTGATCATCCAGATGCGGGAATCGCAGCGTGGGCAAATCCAAAATCTGCACACGGTATTTCATCACTAATTGATCGGCATCTCAAACAACCCGGTGCGATAGAATTGACAAATGGAGATAGAGTAGTGGAATTAGACGGTTGCACTTTTCTCAGACCGACGGTTATATGGTGTGAGGACGCAGAACATCCGTTAGCAAATACCGAATTCCCATTCCCCTTTGTAAGTATTGTTGAAGTTCCATCATCGCATTTAGTAAAATCTATTGGAGTTACGTTAGTTGCTACAGTGATAACTGAAGATGACCAACTCATAGAAGATCTTTTAAATACGCCACTCATTGATAGACTGAATATTGGTGCAATTCCGACGAATCAGATATCGTGGGATAGTCCACATGAAGGCAACCTATTTGAGCACCTATATAGACAACGCGCATTTCAACATAAGAATCGTCTGAATATAACCAATAATGAACGTTAGATATTTTCATGACACCAACACTGCTCTGATTGAGTTGTCAACAAATCCAATAGCGGAATCAAAAGAAATCAATGAGGACATTTACGTAGACCTGGATTCTAAAGGGAATCCTGTGGCAATAACTATTGAACATGCCGACTTGCATGCGAATCTACCTAATTTGTTCTTTGAACAGATAACTGTCCCAGAATCATAACCTCTCTTACAATATAAGTTCTTAATACAACCTTCCCTAAAAACCTTCATTATTACATATCACATATTCATATTTTGATTTTGAAATTACTATAGTTTGGACAGTTTTATTGCAGTTCCTTATTGATTGAATGGAATACTATTTATCCTTATGTCTGGTTCTGGACACCTTTCGCCCCGCTGGGGCTTCAGACCGTGGCAATGACCGGGTTCTATAGACCTTTCGCCCCGCTGGGGCTGCTGATTCTGTTTTCTGTGGGTTTGTGTGGTGGTGTAACGTATAGAAAAGTCTTTCGTGCAGCAAAGCCTCAGCCCCAGCGGGGCGAAAGGTGTATAGAAACGTGGGAACTCACCCCATTCCAAGCCCCAGCGGGGCGAAAGGTGTCCAAATAAAACTATCAAGCGAAAACTCTAAAAATTGTCCAAACTATAGTTGAAATTAGTATATGGAAATACATACATATTTCACGATACAAACCCTCATACATTTTTTGCATGTATGATGCATTTTTTGTATTAACCCCTTCAATCCTTGTGCTTTCCGCATTCGCTTCAAATTGAAATCATATATTTTTTCTTTAATCAGATAAAAATTGGAAAGACTGTATATATTTACCCACCTTAAACAAACCTTGTCTGGTTCTGTGTTTTTGAAACAAACCAAATCAAATTGCCACGAATTTAAATTTAAATAGGTATATCGAATAGGTATTGGCATGGAATTTGCTTTTAGACCCAAGGTGATTTGACTTAACCATTTATAGTAAACTTTAGAATTAATGGGACGTTTAGAAATGTAGGAGGGAACTCTGATTCCCGACTATCCGTGTGCTTCGTCGCTATTCGGAGATCGCTTCTACAGAATATATGTCCTTTTGTTTACAAAGTTTACCATATACTCCTTGATCTAAAAGAAAACGTATAAGTCAAACCAATGAAGTATGAAATAACACAAGATAATAGGGCATGCAAAATATAAATATCACCCTATACTATATCCTTGGAGAATAAAATGAAACACTTTTTTACGTTCACAAGCATCGCCTTGATGGTTATGTTCTACATTGGTTGTTCTTCTGATGTGGAACAGGATCAATTAAACAATCCAACCCAAATTGACACAACAGACTTGTTTATCGGTGCTCCACTTAAAGATGGTGTCATTCTGGAAAATATGTATGAAGATGAAGTTCGGAATCTGATAGATAAAACACGCGTCCAGATAGTTACTGTACTTGAAGGTACAGGTAGAGTAACACTTGAGGCTCGTTACCGAGGTGTGCGTGATTTTGGTCTCGGCTTTCCTGTCTACGAGTGCGAACTGCAGGACAACGCAGCTGAAGCTATAGGCGGCATTGCACAAGGGATGTCAGGAAGTCCTGTTGGTCCACCTGGACGTGTTATGGGTGCGCTTGCGTATGGTAATGCATTTTCGAAATCGCCTACACGCTTTTGGGTAACATCAATAGATGCCATGGAGTCATCCATAGCGCGGCAAACTTTTGGAGATTTACTTGATGCTGATCGCGCACCAGCGGCACCATCAATAGGAATCCATACTGATTTTACACCGGTTAAAACTCCTTTGATGATTACAGGTATACAATCTCATAGACTTGGACAACTTGCATCCTACCTAAAGGAAGAACGTTTTCAATATCTGGAATTATTTTCGTCTGTTGCTGGATCACCTGCTGCTCCTCCTGCTGACACATCAAGACTCGAAGCTGGAGATATGATTGGAGTTGCAGTAGCAACAGGAGATGTTGTGAATGCGATTGGATATGGCACGGTGACACAAGTTTATGATGACGATACGTTTGTTGCTTTCGGACACCCAATGAATGGAGATGGTAAGGCATCTTTACCTGTCTATAGAGCCGTTGTTAATGGGATCGTTCCAAACCTACAAGCATCCTATAAATCTGCTTATGCTTACGGCAATCCAATTGGAACTATAACCAAAGATCTTACACCAGCGATTGTGGGCAAACTTGGATCACCTCCCGCTATGATCCCTGTAAAGGTTGCTTATCAAGTAAGCGATGGTGGTGTCACACAAAAACATCACCAAGTAGCGTATGGTCAGGAAGTATTTATACCTGTCATTGCTGCAATAACGATGGATTCAATTCGGCAAGAGTTAAGTCCAGGAACTATAGACTTTACAGTCACACTCCGATTCAAAGAGACCGAAACCGTCTATACGGAATCTTTTCGTAGCGCGTCTTCAGATCCATTTATTGAATTATTCATAAACGTGGACAGGGTAATATCTTCTTTCAATAACATATTCACAAATAGTGCTGGAAAGGCTACATTAACAGAGGTCGTAATTGACATTACTGACAATCCACAAATAATGTTAGCAGAAATCCACGAGTTAGTTGTTCCTGAGGAAATAACACCTGGGGAAAGTGCTACCTTCAAAGTTGTTTTACTTCCGCATTGGACTGCAACTAACGGTAGTCGAAAGATTGAAAAAGAGGTTATTCTGGATATTCCAGATAATTTTACCAAGGGTCAGGCAAGTTTTAGTGTTAAGGCTGAAGATCCTTTTGATGATTTATTCTTTGACTTCAGTTTTGATGAGAATGATGAGGAAGAAACACCGCTGCCTGAGAATCTTGATGAGCTTATCAAACAGATAGAGGATGGTCAGACAGATTTGGGTATAATTACGATTACACTTACACCCGATGATGCAGGTTTTGACTTCCCATTTCTGGATGACCCGTTCACATTTGAAAATGATGATTTATCAGAAGATGATCAGATTCCACCAATTGAAACCAAAATTGTTATTGACGGTTTCATTATTACTGGTTCTATGGAGAAACCTGTCAATGTTATTGATAAAGAATCACCTCCAATAGAAGATATAGATGACATGCAAGTCGAATAATTCAAATCCAGTAGTGTGGGCAGGTCTTCATACCTGCCCACACTTTTCATATACCGTCAATAACACTATCCCCAACATTACACACAGATTTCACATCAAAAACGTCATCGCTGCATTATTCTAATAGTAGACTTATATTTTGTGGTATAATGTCTATGTTGATACATACTACATTTAGAAGGAGCAAACATATATGACAGAAAACCCGAATGTTATTCTTATTTTCGCAGATGACCTTGGACGCGGAATGTTGAGTTGCTATGGACAGCAACATTTTGAAACGCCAAATATAGACCGACTTGCAAATGAAGGCATGAAATTCAACCATGCCTACGGTTGTGCGTTCTGCGCGCCTTCACGTGCAAGTATGCTGACCGGTCTACACGATTGCCATGATGGGACTTGGACCTATACCAAGGCTGGAATTTACAAGAGTATTAGCACAGGGGAAATGACCGTAGACGAGATTTCGGAGTTGATTCATACAACCGGACTTCAAGCAGGTCCTAATGATGTGTTCTTGGCACAAATCGCTGAGGAAGCAGGATATGCCACAGGACAGATTGGGAAGCTTGAATGGGGTTTTGCCACTACAGCAAATCGGATACGTCGGCACGGTTGGCAGTATCACTACGGTTATTATGATCACCAACGTTGTCACGGCTTTTACCCACCATTTCTGTTCGAAAACGGAGAACTTAGAGAAATCCAAGGAAACACCCATGTTGATTGCGGAAAACATCCGGGAACCGAATCTGAGGAAAATATGGCGATACGTCGTAATAGTCAAGGAAAAGCAGTTTATTCTCAGGATATATTCAACGATAAAATCATAGAATATCTTCGTGCCCATAAGGACGAACCATTCTTTCTCTACCATCCATCACAGTTACCACACGGACCGATTTCTATACCTGACATACATCCTGCAGTTAAGGATAATTCGGAACTAACTGCTTTTGAGAAAGAATACGCATCAATGATACTAAAACTTGATGAGACAGTTGGAATCATTTTGGATGAACTTCAACATCTCGGTATTGATGATCGTACTATGATCGTTTTCAGTGCAGATAATGGACATGAAGTGTATTACTTACAAGAAGGCAGGACTTCTGGTGTAAGAAGGAATTTGGAAGGTGAACCTTTTGATGACATAACAAAGAAGTATTATTCAGAGGAGGGTGGCGATGTTTTTAATGGAAACGATGGCATGGCAGGTTTAAAGCGATCAAGTTTAGAAGGTGGCACACGAATACCATTTATTGTGCGGATGCCGGGTACGATTGAGTCCCAATCCGAGTCTAACCACATGCTTGCGAACTACGACCTGATGCCAACCTTAGCTGAAATTACACAAACTGACTTACCTCAAGCTAAAGACGGTGTATCATTCTTTCCTACTTTATTGGATCAGCATGAGAAACAACAATCGCATGACTGGATTGTATATGCTTCAAGACTTGGTCCTGCTTTAGTGACATCAGATGGTTGGAAGTTAAGACGTATCAACAAGACCGATAGTTTTCAGTTATATCAACTCAACGAGGATTACGCTGAAGAACACGATATATCAACTGATCATCCAGATATCGTTTCGCGTCTGAGCAAAATACTTCTCAATGCTTGTGATGGTGATTATCACCACGGAACTCCTCAAGCGCATCTTGCTTCTTACTCAGTGGAACATGCTAACAGATAAACCCAATTTGATAGGTAAGGTTACGTCATTCTATAACAGTCTACTTATCAAGAAAATTGATCTAAGATTCTTCGAGAGGGAATTTCTCTGTTATTAGCATAAGCGGTTTTCCATTAGCAACTATTCTATATGTCCTACAAAGGAATGGATTGCCTTCAAAATGTGCAATGCTACTTGGTAAACCTTTTGCCCGTTCAATTCCCCACCAAAGCAGGTCACGTCGTGTCTCCAATTGGCTGTGATGCAAAAGGACTCCTAAACCATTAATTCCGGCATCTAATTCATTGACCACATTATTAGGTAAACGCTCATAGACTATTTGAGAAACTGCATAAGCATGTATTTTGGGTGTTTGGTTTTCTTTGCAAGGGGTTTGAAGCACAACTTCACGTGCGATGATATTACCACCTGTTGACAGTTCAAGCCATTTATGTTGATTATGTAGGATTCGTCTTGCTTGGTATAGCAGCACAACTTGTATAGGTGAATGCGTATATGCTTCAATGAACCGTGTCACGGTTCCATCTGCTATGAGTAATGCACGCTGAAAAGGCGATAATCGCGTAAGATTGATATCCTTTAAAGCCGCAGGTCTTTCAGATTGTGCGACAAAAAGTTCTTTTACGCGTTTATTCACAGAAATATCAGGATTTGTGGGGTATAGAATTTCATTCTTTGAATTTGGGAAGGTTTCCATAAGGGGCATCCATTCCAATGTCTTTCATATATTGCGGTTGTTGTCAAATAATTTATGGATGAAATAGGTCTTTCTCGGAGATATGTGCTTATGTTATTTCATTAACCATTTATATGATACCCTACTATGAGCACGTTATGCAAACAAAACAGATAGGTAAACCGATATGCTATAGTAAGAAAGGTTCTGTCTCAATAGGATGTTAATTTGGAATGGCAACAAACCATACCTATAAAAATAGACATAAATGATAAGAAAAAGTTCGTGATAGATATTATCTTATAGGAATAGTCTAATCTACTTCCTTAATCGTAAAAGACCTAATTATTTACACCCAACGGTAGGTTTGGTTTCCTAACCGCTCCATAGGTGTCAATTTAGTGATTCTTGTCTGTCTGAATTGCTTGTTGTCTTAGGTCGCTGTGCTTGCTCCGACCTACGATAATGTAAGAGGTGAAATGAATTACACGACTACAAACACATCTCGTCCTTAAATTGACGATTATGATGCCTCTATACTAATTCACCTTCTGATTAACGATAATACAATTATATATCAGGACGCAAGGTTATGCATACGATGTTCTCTCAACTCGTTTCTCTAAAGGTTCCATTCCTTGAAGGATAGTACTCAGGAGTTGTGCCTTGTCATCTGCATAGGTCGGATTGTCCCATTGATTTACACGTTCAGATGGGTCATTCTCAAGATCGTAAAGTTCACCATACGATTGTCCACAATACCAAGTTAACTTACGGGATTCAGTAACAATTGTTTTGAGGCGTAAACCTTCTGGATCATCTATACATTCGACTAATACTGAATCTCGTACAGACTCCTTTGCACCAGTGAGCATTGGTAAGACATCTACACCGTCTGTATCTGATGGGATTGGTAAATCTGCGGCGGCAAGCACAGTCGGGACAATATCAACATGACTAAACAGTTGGTGAGAACGTTGTCCGGGTGGAATAACAGCAGGATATCGAAGTAAAGTAGGAACACGGATAAGTTGCTCATAATGGAAAGGTCCCTTCATCCAAAGTCCGTGGTCCCCGAGTAGTTCACCGTGGTCGGTGGTGAACAGCACTAAAGTATTATCACGTAATCCACGTTCATCAAGGCATTCTAAGATACGTCCCATCTGCTGATCAATAATCTTCACCATATTGTAGTAGTATGCTCTACCTAATCGCGCATCTTGTTCGGGAACTTTACGGAAATCTGCACCGCCACCTTGTCCAGCCATAGCAAATTTTCCACGAGTTTTTGATTTACTAAGTTGTCCGCACCGTGCTTCCATGAAGTGGGGTGGTTTGTCGTCCAGTTCCCCCTCAACGAAGTCTGGTAGCAGCACATCAGCAGGATCAACACGATCCTCAAATTCTGTCGGCACACAATGTGGGTGATGTGGGTCTTGAAATCCAACTGCCAATAAGAATGGTTGATCGTTAGAATGTGTATTCAGAAAATCTATTGTTCTATCAGCAGTCCAAACACTGTTATGGTATTTTAAGGGAATATCCCAATCGTGTGCACCGCCCCCAAATCCCACAGTAGAGAGGCGTCTTGCTTTCGTGTAACTCTCAAAAGTCTCTTGGGAAACTTGAGATTTTACCCACTCACCGTAATGTCCAGCGATGCCATAGGTTGCATGTCCAAGTGCAAGTTCAATCGTCTCAAACCCGTAGTAAGGACCGCTAAAATCTGGATATCTATCAGTGTTATTTCGCGTTTCTAAAGACTGTTCTGGCGATGCTCCGAAGGGTTGAAAGTGTGCTTTACCGATATAGTGTGTGCGATATCCGACTTCTGAGAGTCGGTGTGAGATCATCGGTTCGTCTTCTGGAACGTTCATTCCGACATTCCACGCACCGTGTCTACTGACATATTTCCCTGTAAAAATAGAAGCCCTGGCAGGTGTACAGACAGGATTTGTGCAATATGCACGTTCAAAACAAACACCCTCAGCAGCAAAATTATCCAGATATGGTGTATCGGTGAATGTTGAACCGTAGCAACTAAGGCTATCTGTTCGTTGCTGGTCGGTCGTGATGATGAGTATATTGGGACGTTGTGTAGTCATTGTATTTTATATTCTTATTTTTGACAGACTCAATTGTTCTGTATTGCTTTAAAAACTGAATCAACTGCACCAAATAGATCGGGTAAATTTGCTAAAGTAAAATTTGTTCTATTTCGCGTAAATGTGTTGATGACAAGCCGTCCAAATTCCCAAGATAATCCATCAGTAACAATACCATAAACTGGATAATCAGGATTGTCATTCATTTTTTGTGCGGCAATCATCTCAGCCAGACATTGCCCCCAACCCAGTTCAAAATCGTTCTTTTTTGCCTCAACCATCATTATCAAAGGTTTACCGATAACTGTAACCCCCAATTCCGATTTTGTTGCAATCAGATAATCTGGTGTTCCATTCAAAATATCGTCATAAGCGATGGATTTCTTTACCCATAATCCGTAGTTTTCAGCATAATCTTTATAAATCTCTCGTAAAACAGGAAATATAACCATTTCACATCTTGATCCTTCTGAAGAAAAAAGGTCAAAATGTTGCTGATTAAATTCTATTTCCTTCAGAAATTGTTCTGATGGGTCTTTTGTTTTAACTCCGAAAAAATCATTATACGAGTATTTGATATTATATTTTACCTGAACTTCAGAGATTGTCTTGAAATCACTAAATGCCATGTGTGTTTCCTCCTACAATTTCAATTTAACTTCATTGGAGTGAAATTATAGATTACGAACAAAACGGCTCTAAATAGGCATAACTCTGTTCTGCTGCGTCTTCTGGTTCCATAATCTCTCTGAACGCTTGATGTACCGTTACATATTCATCGTAACCAATGGCTTCTAAACCTTGAAACACTAACGGAAAGTCTATCCCACCTTCATCTTGAAGTCGTATTGGGTCATGTGGAACATTTCCTTGAATCCAAGTATATAAGACAGTCTTACCCTCAGGTCTACGGATATGATTCTGTAGATAGACATTGAACAGATATGGAGCAAACCTTTTTAACGTTTCAATACCATAATCTTGTGCACACAGGTCAAGATTAGCGGGTTCATAGATTATACCGAAGTTCTTTCTATTCACACGTTTTAGCACATCAATTGAACCTTCCACCGTTTCAAACAGACTCTGTGTATGCGATTGATGTGCGAGACGTATACCACGTTCTGCTGCCTCATCTGATGCGCGTTGTGCCCAAGGTATATCCTCCTCAACCTTCATTGCAATACGAATGAGATCTGCACCGAGGAGTTCTGTTAGATCAAGATAAGGTGTTATATTGCGTAGTCCATTAGGTCCATCATCGTTGTTAAGTGGTACTGGAAAGTCTCCAGTAACCATAGATATTTTTAGGTTAAGTGCCTCTGCTTGTTTGCGTGCTGCTGTGATATTCTCTAACGGTGAATGGATACCAACTTGAGATGCACGCATGCACATTGCTTCGTAACCAAGGTTTGCTGCAAGTTCTGTAAGTTGAACAAATGTGTGTGTCGCATCTTTTTTTGATGCGTTTTCTGCGACGCGAACAGAAAGTGAAAGTTTCATCTATCCAAAACTCCATATTTTATGATAAAGAGAATATCATAAGAGTATATCTGCGATTGAAAGAGCCATTAACACAAGGCTTATCATCCCGTTCAGTGTGAAAAATGCCAGATTCACGCGGGATAGGTCATTCGGTTTTACGATGGCATGTTCATAGATAAATATGAGCACGACAATTCCTACGCCTATGTAGTAAAATAGACCTAATTCTGTGAGCAGCGGGATACTAAAAAGAAGTCCGACTGCGATTACGTGTAGGGCAGAGGAAAGCCATAGTGCCCAACGAATACCGATACGTGCGGGTATTGAGTAGAGTCCATGTTTTCTATCAAAATTAACGTCCTGACATGCATAGATGATGTCAAAACCCGCTGTCCAGAGAAGCACAACGGAACAGAGAACAATTGGTGTCCAGTCAAATTGCCCTTTAATTGCTATCCATGCCCCTACTGGGGAAATGGATAGTGCAAGCCCTAACCAAAAATGTGAGAGTGCTGTGAAACGTTTGGTATATGAATATCCCATTATCACAAGAAGAGCGACCGGAGACAAGGCAAAAGCAAGTGGGTTTAACCGCCACGCTGCAAAGACTAACAAAGCTGCAGATACAATAGTAAAGACCCATACTGCCCCTTTTGTGATTAAACCCGCAGGTATTGCACGTGTTACTGTTCTCGGATTTTTGCTATCAATTTCTGCATCGGCAAGGCGATTGAATGCCATTGCGCAGCTTCGTGCGCCTACCATTGCCACAAGTATCCATCCAAGTTTCGCAAGCGATGGAAGTCCTTCGGCAGCAATAAACGCGCTCATGATAGCGAACGGTAGCGCGAACACTGTATGTTCAAATTTTATCATCTCAAGGATGATTTTGAGTTTTCGCATTAGTAACTTATTCTTTCCAACGTTGAGTCAGTCCTGAGTCTATCCCAAACTGATCCAATATTTTCGTCACTACGAAGTTTATCTGGTCATCAACCGTTTTCGGAAAATGGTAAAACCCAGGCATTGCTGGTAAAACACAAACTCCATTACGTGATAGTTTTAGCATGTTTTCAAGATGAATGGAACTGAGTGGTGTTTCACGAGGTACAATAACAAGTTTACGGCGTTCTTTGATACATACGTCTGCTGCCCGTTGGATTAGATTGCGTGATATGCCTGCTGCGATTGATGCGACAGTCCCCATACTACACGGCACAACAACCATCCCTTCCGTGCGGAAAGAACCGCTTGCTATAGATGCACCAATATCAGACTCATGATGATAGATAATGTGTTCTGTAGTTGTATTTATCAGTGATTGCAGTTTAAAATTGTCTATGTCTACCTCAATCTGTAACTCTTCAAACAACGCGCGTGCACCAGATTTAGAGATCGTCAGATGTATCTCTAAATCTTCTCGCTTCGCAAGGACTTCCAGAAGGCGCACTCCGTAAACGACAGCACTTGCCCCTGTGATACCGACAATCAATCGCGTGATACTCACGACGGCTAAAGCCGTGTGCTTCTTTTAGCACACAACTCTCCTGTGTGATTCCTGCTTCCGTCTCTCGTGCCTCCGAATGAGGTCTTATTCAGACTCCACAGGCGTTTAGTCTCTCTGTCTATCCGACAGC
>JAJEAG010000048.1 GCA_022824265.1 Candidatus Poribacteria bacterium
CGCGCAATTCATTGCGCCTCTTACACTAAGATTAGTATTAGAGTTTCAAAATGTGGATTTATTAGAATTGGTATTACATTATCGTAGGGGCGGGGTTTCCCCGCCCGTGCAAACAAGATGAATTTAAAGTCTCAGAGTGTGGTTTTATTTATTAGAATTGGTATAACTTACGGAATCGACTGAATCCACATCCTAAATTCCATTGTCACTGTTTTATGTAGAAGCATCCGAATTTTCAGAGTCATTCTTGACTAAATAAGTCATAATAGCCCTGTAAAACCATACTGAATATAGGTTCGTGGCACATGATAAAATTGTGAAAATTTCCCTCTGACTCTGAAAACTCTGAATCTTTACAACGTAAGTAGTGTAAATATTATCATATCAAAGGGTTTACTACTGGCACACAATACTATCATTAATCGAACTCACGTTACATTAGAGTTTTATCTCTAAATGACATTTCCTGCTTTGTCTAACACTGCTACAAAGTATAGCCTTTTGGATTTAACAGAGTTGTTAGCGGTGTCTACATCCCCGACCTAAAGCAACGGGTTTTGTCACCGAAGAAGGATAATCTCATTATGAATACTTTTCACAGACAAAATCCGCTAACATACCAATAAATTTCGGATGATCTCCTACTGTCCCCGCACGAATAAAATCAATTCCACAAGCATCCGCGGTCTCCTTCGCTTCTATATCCAAATCATAAAGCACTTCAACATGATCGCACAAGAATCCAATGGGTGAAGCAACAACAGTGTCAACTCCTTCTGCTTGTTTTGCTTTTAACCAATCATTGATATCCGGTTGAGTCCACGGCATCGGGCTCGTTTCTACTTCACTCTGATACGCAAAACCGAATCGTGATTTTCCAAGTTCTTGTGCTACCGCTTCACCGGTCATCTCAAACTGTTGTGTATACGGAGAGGTATTCGCAGCAGACTGAGGGATAGCATGTGCGGTGAAAACTATTTCAGCATTTTCAAACTTGTCTCCACAAGTTGTCTCAATTATTTCTGCTATAGCACCTACATAACCTTTATGTGTATACCACGGTTCAAGATAATCTATAGTAGGTCTTTCACCATCTATCGCTTCAATTCCTCTTTTAACTTCCAGTTGATACCATTCCCAGCTAACTTTAGATTGGTGCGGTGCCATAATTATTCCCAGTATTTTACGATGTCCCTTTTGCACCATTTCAGCGATTACTTCCTTTAAATAGGGAGTCCAATGTCTGAATCCAGCAAAGACAGGTAATGGTAAATCGCGTTCATGCAATGCAGTTTGTAATGCTTTGGCTTGTTTGTAAGTCAATTCGTTGAAAGGTGAAAAACCTCCTAATTTAACATAATGACTGGAAATATCTTTTACACGTTCCTTTTGGGATTCTGCTTCACCAGCAATCCCTTCAACAAAACAGTACGCCTCTCCCGGACAATCCTGTCTGTTATATTTTTTGCAGCAACCTGGAGTTGGACCGCCAAATGCAACGAGTAAAACACTATCGTATTTCATTTTATCTCCTATACCAAATTAGCTAATTGCGCAGGCATAAAGCTTGGATCCACCGCAATCGCTTGCGCGAATGCTTCGCGTGCAAGTTTTTCATCTGAATTTGTCCGATGAGCAAGTCCTATAGAAAAATATGCCTGTGCCAGTTGTGTGCCCTCAATTCCACTCACTAAAGCTTTATAGATTGATTCCATTCCTGAAGTAGGATCATCGCCGTTTCGGAACGCCGATAGGATGTGGTTGTAACCATGCAATAGATGTGCTGGAGCAAAATCTGGATCCAATTCAAGGGCAGTATTGAGCGCATTTTTTGCCTCAAAGAAAAAATCCCCCTTCTCAAGGACACTTGACACACTACGAGATGCTTGGGTAAGCAGGTTCGCGTATTCAGTCCACACTTCCGGGAGATTAGTAAATTTTTCTGTCGCTGTTTTCAAAATAGCGATGGCTAAACCAAAGTCGTTACCTTCTGCAACTTCTTCCGATGTTTCAAGATACGCCTCAAAGTCCTTCAGTTCTTGTGTTCGTTGACAAAGCATATCGGCGTCAGCTGATGGAATAGCAGACGGTTTCAGGTGTTGCCAACCGGGTTCAGGATCGTCAATCAACCCACGATATACTCTGAGTATAGCATAACGAGGTGTTCCCCATACTTCAGCAATGTCACTAATCCAACTCGGCATGTTACCTTCCATATCGGTAAGCAATTCTGCTAAAGACATACCTTTTTCAACACGTTTTCTAACTTCGGTCAGAAAATAGAACTCTATTTTGATAAGTAGGTCAATTTCTGCATCGTGTGCTAAGGGACCGTGTCCAGGAAGCACATGTTCAGGAGAATATGTTTGTAGTTCCTGGATAGTATTAATCCAATCGTGGTTTGCCATTAATCCTTCATTCATAACGGGTTGTCCAAAGATGGGAAAACTACCGGTCATCACTGTATCACCAGAGACGATACATCCCTCCGCAGGTATTCTAATCGCACTCGCATCATCAGTTTCTGCTTTTCCTAAGTGAACAAGATGTAAGGGTTGATTTCCTAAATCAAGTTCGGTCTCATGTGAAAACGTCTTCTGCGGTAGAAACGGCGGATCTCCAAGGGTAAAACCACGAGAACGCAGAAAATCCTCTTGACGTGGTGCCCTATTCACCATAAAGTCTTTCGTCATCTCCCGTGCAACAACGGTTGCACCTTCTTCGCGGAAAATGATATTACCATTTGTATGATCCCAATGATAATGTGTATTTATAGCATACAGAATCGGTTTATCAGTGATGGAACGAATCGCCTTCAGTAACCGTTTACCCATCACCTGGTTCACCTGCGTATCAATCACAGCAACCCCACTATCCCCTATAATAATAGAAGAATTTACGATATTCCGAAACAGATACACCCTATCTGTTACTTTAACAAGTTCTCCATATTGACGCGGAGCAAAAGGGTTTTCTTGAATATTTCTCATCAAATTTCCTAATAAGTCTTTGCAATTTTTACAAAATGTTTTACATTTTCAAATGGTGTGTCTCTATGCAGTCCATGACTCAGGTTTAATATATGTCCTATTTTTCCACCTTGTTCGATGCAATGACGTACCGCATCTGTAATATCTGAAAATGTGCCGTCACGAAGAATATCGTTATCAACATTTCCTTGAAAAGCGACTGATCCACTTATTTGCTTTCTGGCTTTTCCAATATCTATACATTTTCCAACGCTCAACACATCAGCACCACTCTGATGCATTAAATCAATGAATGAACACTCCTTGGCAAACATGATACTCGGAGCATCACGGTTGAGTTCATCAAAAATCTTCTGATGATACGGAAGTGCGAATTTGGAATACATATCATGCGATAACACATCTGCGATTGACTCAAAAAGTTGCACTATCTGAGCACCCATACTTATTTGGTAGTTCAGATAACTAATTGTCATTTCTGTCAACTTATTTAATAGTTGGCATAGAAGCTCAGGGGCATTATCCATCATTTCAAAAACAGGAACGGCTTTTTCCGATATACCCTCACCTTTTTTCATCGGACTTTCTCCTGCAATAAGAAAAAAGGCAAGCGTTAATGGCGCACCAGCAAAACCGATAAGCGGCAGTTCACCATTCAACGTTTCACGCAGTGAACGGATAACATGACCTGTGTACTCTAATTGTTCGTGTGGTTCATCTACCGGACATAGAGCATTGACTTGAGATTGTGTGCGAATTGGGGTGTGTAAAACAGGACCTGGTGAAAATCGGAAATGTGCACCCATCGGGGCAAGTGGTGTGAGAATATCTTTATAGACAATTATTGCATCCACACCAATACGCTTGGGAAGAAGAGATATTTTAACCGCAGCCTCTACATCGGTATGCGACATTGGCATAGGGCAGGTTCGGAATAGACGTTCCAAGGGAAGGTTAAGTTTTTCACGGGTTTGTCGATACAAAGGATCTGATCTGCCCGCCTGTCGCATCATCCATACTGGTACACGTTCAACAGGCATGCACTTCGCTGCACGAAGGAGTAAGTCATTTTTTGATTGTTGTTCCATATTACAAGGAATAAATGCTTTACCGCACTTTCAAACGTTCAAGTTCCTCTCAAAGTCGTTGGTTTTCAGCTTCTGCTTGTTCAGCACGCTCCGTGGATGCATCAGCAGGAGTCTGCACCCATTTCCCCTCAACCGGGTCATAAACACCAAGTCCTTCATCCCGAACATGAAAAATCAAGCCTAATACTATTAAGTGAAATTCAATGCGATATACTTTTCTTTTGACGACGTTCAATAAATTGCCTTAATTTGGCAAAACTCTTGACATTTTTCATTATCCTACCGCTTTCCCGCTCTTCAAGATAGAGTAAAAAACCCATTACATAAAGACTCACCAAAAACAGTAGAAATCCTACAGCACACTGTGTAATCGCACGATAATTTAGGGTAAAACTAAGGTATGGAGTGACTTTTACATCGTCAACTGTTGTACCAGAGGAATCCTGTTCAGGCCACTCTATTGATAAAAAGTCACTCCAACCTGTTATACAAAGTGATAAAAATACGATTGACAAGGCAAAAACTATAAAAAATGGTATGCCCATACAACTTACCGATTAAGAGGATACTTTTATCAACCCTTTCGTGCAGCTATCTTCGCGATTGCGTACCTTTGTGATACCTTCAACAAGTGAATCAAGTGGAAATTCATGACTGATGATCTTGTCCATATTGACATCACCACTGGAAATCAGTTGAACTGCCTCTTCCCAAGTGTTCGGGGCTAACCACGAGAACCTTATGGTTTTATCCATAAGTATTGTATCAAGAATGGGTACCTGCATGACATCTTTGTCCCCAGGAAGACCAAAAATAACAACAGTCGCATGTCTACCTGTAACTTCAAGGGCAGTGTGAATTGCATCAAGCGAACTCGTTGCTGTAATGGCACGATCCGCCAATTCACCATCATTAAGTTCCTGAATCGTTTCTCCAAGGTCTTCAACATAATGCGGTGAGTCAGTCTCTTTTACATTGACAATTAAATCTGCACCGAGTTCCTTACCACATTCCAAACGATAATCGCGAGTTCCAACAAGTAGTACGTTTTTCAAACCGCGACTTTTTAGCACTTGAACCATCATCAAACCAATAGGACCTGGTCCAAATACAACAGCAGTCTGTCCTTCTTCAGCGTTGAGATTGTTGACAGCATACAACCCACATGCAAGTGGCTCTGTGAGTGCCCCCTGTTCATACGTAACGTTTTCAGGTAATTTTACAGTCCAACGATAATCAGAGACTGCATATTCTGCAAAACCTCCATCAACACCTACACCTAAAATACGTTTTTCTGGACATAAATTAGATAACCCTTTTTGACTCCAGAAAGAATTCGGGTTCGATTGAACAGGATTGACTACTACCCTATCGCCAACTTTAAATCCACCAGTATCCCCTGCAACACTACCGACTTCAACGACCTCGCCAGTAAATTCATGCCCCAAGATAAGTGGACCTTTTCCATCATCTGTTTCAAGAGAACTATAACCGAAATAGTACGCTACATCCGATCCACAGATACCTACTGAACGTACCTGAACTAATAGATCATTATCACCAGCAGTAGGCACTGGACGATCTTCAAGACTCATTGTTTCAGGTTCATAAAATATTTGCGATTTCATCTCATACCTCCTTAACTTAAATGAATACCATTAGTTTAACATACATACATATTCTTTACAACAGAATTATCGTCTCACCTCATCAAAATGTACAAGTATAACTATGTTGAAATTGACCGTTTTCAAAATATAAACCGCATTGACAAAAACAGATACCTGCTACAGAACTCACCTAAAAATACTGTTATAATTGCAATAAAGAGAAAACCTGTCGCTGCCCGCGTTGCACCTACTTCATCCTTCTCAACAGATTTAGGTCGTAAACAATCCCAAGAAATAAAATAGAGTAAAAGTGTTCCAGCAAACCCAATACCCAACCGCATCCAAAAGATGAGTTGATAATGAAAATTAAATGACACCGTATTTTGTGCCTGAGACCTAATCACCATATTTACAACAAACAGAGTAATTGATAGGACGAGTGATATAAGCAACACAGTATTAAACCTTCTCAAATACGATACAGGTAAATCAGGTGTAACAAGATACCAGTGACCAAACCACATGCCAGTATGAACAGCACCAAGCAGAGCTGTAGATATTAAAAATTGGGAAGTTAATAGATACGTTACACCTGGAATTTGGACGACCTCAATATAATTGATCGCACTATATGTAATCCAAACGATGCCAAGGATATTTCCAAGATAAAATAGTACATCAGTAAATAAAGAAGATTTGAACCACCAACTCAGTGTATAAATAAAAACAATGAGAACAAAACATAACACAAGTACAGATTCAACGTTCTCCCAAAAACTAAAAAAACTCGAAAACGATATCCGTTGCTTATTCAGATATAAATTAGCACAACGTGCTAAAACAGCAACGAGTAGGTATATACCACCCATCAACCGATAATAATTAGCACCTACCACACCTTTCGGTATGAGAAGCATAACAACAAACCCGCCTACTGCAAGTTGACTGAATACAAGATAAAATATCTCTGCAATACTAAACATCTATTTGTAAGAGAAACCCCATTACAGCCTAATACCATAACGGGGTTTGCAAAAATTTAATTTGTTTGATGTCTTCATAGTTTGAAGACGATTACACCGACTATTGTATTTCAACGACTGCGCCGATGGCTTCAAGTTGTTCTTTCGACTTTTCTGCATCCTCTTTACTGACACCCTCTTGGATGACAACAGGTGCAGATTCGACCTTCTCTTTAGCTTCCTTCAAACCAAGTCCTGTAATGGCACGTACCTCTTTAATAACTGGTATTTTCTGTCCACCGATTTCTTTGAGTTGGACATCAAACTCGGTTTTCTCCGCCGCTTCACCCTCTTCTGCTTCTGCAGCTGCACCCGCAGCAGGAACTGCTCCGGCTACTGCCATCGCTGGCATCGCAGAGGCACTCACGCCAAACTTATCTTCAAGTGCTTTTACCAATTCGGAGAGTTCCAGAACTGACATCTCACTAATTTCGTCTATCATTTTTTCTATATCTGCCATTTTAAATTCCTTTCTTAATCAAATTAATACGCCTATTCGGCTGCTTTCTTCTGTTCACTAATCTGTGTAAGCACAGATGTTACCTGACCAATTGTTCTACTAAGTACATTCACAAAACGCGTCATAGGAGACCCGTTATTCAATACATTAACAAGACCATACAATGGGGCTCCAATACCACCAATTGCCTGACCGATCAATACCTCTCTTGAAGGCATATCCTGTAGGGCTTTAACCGCACCCGCATCAATTACTTGTTGTCCAAGCACGCCACCTTTGACTTGCAAACTTTCATGTTCTTCACTAAAGTCAAAAAGGATTTTACTGACAGCAGCGGGGTCATCACTCGCTGCAAGAGCGGTATTACCTTTCAAATATGGCGCCAGCCCTTCGATTTCTCTTTCTTGCGCAACAACGTTAATTAACGTATTCTTACAGACTTTATATTGAACATTCGCGGCACGTAACTGTTGACGCAAATTGTTCACTTCAGCCACAGAAAGTCCTTGAAAGTCTGTCAAAAGAACTACGTCTGAGTTTTCAAATAACTCACGAATTTGTCCAACCTGCTGAACATTAGCTTCATTCGGCATAGGTTAGCTCCTTTCACATCTTGACAACTCCATCCAAAAATAGAAAAACCCCCAGATACCTGGAGGCTTGACCTAACTACGGCAGTCAAAACCACTCTTTCCGAAATGGTTGGAAATGATTCTGACCTTATCCGAGTCTCGGTAGGTAATTAAGCCGTTAGCCCCTACTTTCTACAACTCTATTATGTTTACGGAATTGTCATTTATTCCTATTTATTCCTTTCCGTACTTACGACGGAATCCATATATGTATAGTAAAATTGCTACAAAAATTGTTGTGGATCAATCCTGATACTGGCACCCATTGTCGCGGATATTGCAATACTCCGAATATAACGACCCTTTGTCGCAGCAGGACGTGCCTTTACAAGCGCATCCATCACAGTATTTAAGTTATCCTTAATTTGTGGTTCTTCAAATGAAGTTTTTCCAATCGGGACATGAACTATACCAGATGTCCGCTCAACACGATATTCAATCTGTCCTGCCTTGATATTCTGAAGTGTCTCAGTAACATCATTAGTCACAGTACCTGCTTTCGGATTCGGCATCAATCCACGCGGTCCTAAGACTCTCCCTAACTTCGGCATGATACTCCGCATGAGGTCCGGTGTAGCTATCGTTGCATCAAAATCAAGCCAACCATCAACGATTTTATCAACTAATTCATCAGTGCCAACAAAATCTGCACCAGCTTCTTCTGCTTCACGTGCTTTGTCACCCTCTGCAAACACAACAACACGAACTGATTTACCTGTACCATGTGGAAGCGAAACAGTACCGCGGATATTCTGCTCAGCAACACGCGCATCTATACCGAGACGTGATGCCAAATCTATAGTTTCATCAAACTTTGCTGTGCTTGTCTTCTTCAAAAGTGAAATAGCATCATCAACCGTGTATAAATTGAGACTCTCAACATGCTCTGCTATATCACGATAACGTTTTCCTCTTTTCGCCATATTGCTCTCCAAGATGTTTAAATATAAGACCTTACTTATTCCATTAAACGGGATTACTACCAAATTTGCTAACTAAACATCAAGTAATGTTCAATCCCATACTCCGTGCTGTGCCTTCAACCATTCGTATAGCTGCTTCAATATCTGTCGTATTCAAATCGGGTAATTTCGTTTGTGCAATCTCGCGAATCTGATCCTTAGTTACATTAGCAACCTTATTACGATTGGGTTCTCCAGAACCCTTCACAATCTTCGCTGCAGATTTGAGTAACACTGCTGCAGGTGGAGATTTCACTGTAAAGGTAAATGAACGATCACTATAACAAGTTATAATAGTCGTCACAATCATACCACTTTGCTGTTGTGTTTGTGCGTTGAAGGTTTTGATAAATTCCTGCAGGTTAATCATATAAGGAGCAAGACTCGGACCAACCGGCGGTTGTGGAGTTGCCTGTCCAGATACTAATTGAAGTTTGACTTCACCTGCTACTTTTTTTGCCATTATATTTACTTCTCCGTATCTTCATATATATATTTATAGTCTTTCAACACCCATGAACCCCAATTCAAGTGGGGTTGAACGTCCAAAGATTGTTATAGAAAGGCTTAATCGTTGACGTTGGGTATCAATACCAAGAATTTCTGCTGTAAAGGAACTGAAAGGTCCTTCAATCACACGAACCTTATCTCCAACAGAATAAGTAATCTCTGGCACCGGAGCTGCTTCCTCTACGGTTGCACTTTCCAACATCCGTTCAACATCTTCTGAACTCAATGGAATCGGGTTGGCATTGCCAAGAAAATTCATCACACCGGGTGTTTCTTGTACAAATGACCAACTCTTTTGTCCAATCTTATTTTCTGCATGTGGACCAATTTCATGCATACTGTTGATCAACACATAACCAGGGTACGTAGGACTGCTCCTAATCTTACGATTGCCGTCTACATTCTTTACGGTAGTAGACATTGGAACGTTAATCTGTAAGATTTCGTCACGAAGTTCCTTATCAGAATCCGCATCAGAAGCAAGCCGTCTCTCAAGATTAGACTGTATTTTCTTTTCATGTCCAGTGTAAACCTGAACAATGTACCAATAACCATTCATGCTTAATTCCCACTGAGAAATAACTCTCTTAAAAAGGACATCCCAAACCCTTTCAACGGTTCATCAAGATTCAGAACATAGGTACTAACGAGAACAACCACAAGAGGCACACAAGCAATAGCAGTATTGTGTAATCGACGGTTTTCAGAATCTTTACCAAGAACAAACACCATTATAGGGATGGCAAGAAGAATTATATTCGCAGGCCATGTCCAAACAGGATTCGCAGGACTTCCATCAACCAGCCAAATAAACACACCTAACATAGCAGAGGCAATTAATACCACAATCGTACTGCCACGAACTTGTTCGGCATCCGGTTTAGTCACCTTTTGCCATTCTAACATAATATTCTGTATGTAATTTTTTATCCGTTTTATCATGATACAAGGCAGGCCAGGAGGGATTCGAACCCCCAACATCCGGTTTTGGAGACCGGCGCTCTACCAGTTCGAGCTACTGGCCTGTAGTATATAGTGATTAAAAAAGAAATAGACATCGTCAGATAAAACTAAAGTGGTGGTAGTCGCGAAATTCATCGCGAACCATTCAATCGTCAGCAGAGTCGTTTTCTTAACTAAAACTATCACAATGCCCAATTAATTCTAAAATCTACTATAATTTATCTTATCTCCTTATGGAGTGTATGTTTACGGCAGAAACGACAATACTTCTTACGCTCATATCGATCCTGTTGTGTCCGCCGGTTGCGGGTTGTCACATAATTACGCTGTTTGCACGCATCACAAACTAAGGTCACAATGTCTCTGGGCATAATTTCCTACCTTCATATATAATTATTAGTGGAGCCGACGACCGGGATTGAACCGGTGACCTCGTCCTTACCAAGGACGCGCTCTACCGACTGAGCTACGCCGGCAAGTCATACAAAAACAAGCGGGAGACGGGATTCGAACCCGCGACGCATGGCTTGGAAGGCCAATGCTCTACCAGCTGAGCTACTCCCGCATATTTTGAATTGGGGGCGGACGGATTCGAACCGCCGTAGGCATAGCCAACAGATTTACAGTCTGCCCTTTTTGACCGCTCAAGCACACCCCCACAAATAAAAGCTGACGAGAGGAATCGAACCTCCAACCTAGTGATTACAAATCACTTGCTCTACCATTGAGCCACGTCAGCACACAAATGTGCTAAAATAAACTCGTATGTCAATATGTCAAATTAAAATACTCCAGACGGACGCTGAAGTATTGGATTCTTCACCCCTTTAAGTATACAAACTTAAACTACGTTTGTCAAAAAATTCTTAACCAACACACTATTACGAGGTTTCTTCTGACTCGTCTTCGCTCTCCTCTGTGTCCTCTTCGGATTCCGCTACATCCTTATCCGGTGCTTTCTCTCCATATAATTCTTCTAAATGATCCTCTCCTTCAATAGCATTATATCCTTCAGATTCAGATGAGAACAAAGATTTAACCTCAGATTCAGACGTTCCAGAATCAACTATTTCATAAGACAATTGACCTGATGATAATTCGTCTGTTGCTATTGAGACCGGCTTCTGTTTTTTTGACAAACCTGCTCCTAATAGTTCGTCATTTAACGAACGAGCACGTTTTGCGATTACGTTAACTGCAAGATACTTATTTGGCACATGTTTAACTAACTCTTCAAGATACACAATCGCCATTTTTTTACTCCATTTGATTCAAGAATCATTGATATAATTATACTGATTTTCTAAGGTGAAGTCAAATTAAATTTTGACATACACTTGTCAAAATGGTAAAATATGTTATTAACATGACACTACTTATTGAAGGATGATAAATACGAATGGATACTACCGTTCATCACATTTTGCATAAAGTTCTCTCAGAAGAACGTTTAGACTTTGACGATGCATTAACACTTTTCAAAAGCAATGACCTACTTGCCCTCGGACACGCCGCAGATACCATCCGAAAAAGAAAACATCCTGAAGGCTACATAACTTACATTGTAGATAGAAACATAAACTACACCAATTGGTGTTATGTTGATTGCGACTTTTGTGCCTTCTACCGACACAGAAAAGACCCTGATGCCTATGTAATGGAACGCGAAGAACTCGGACAAAAAATACAAGAAACACTTGATCTCGGTGGCGAACTTATTCTAATGCAAGGTGGATTACATCCAAAACTCAAACTTGAGTGGTACGAGGATTTACTACGGTGGATAAAAACAAACTACGATATACATGTCCACGGTTTTTCCCCACCGGAACTGGATTGGTTTGCTAAAATAAATCGGATGTCTTTGAGAGAAATGCTCATAAGGCTCAGAGACGCTGGTCTTGACTCTATTCCCGGTGGCGGGGCAGAAATACTTACTGACCACGCACGCAATATCATTAGTCCTAAAAAGTGCACCGCTGATGAATGGCTTGAAGTAATGCGGCAAGGGCACCTTGTCGGTCTAAAGTCAAGTGCTACTATGATGTATGGACACGTAGAAAGTTACGCTGAACGCGTGGAACATCTCATGCGATTGCGAGACCTACAAGATGAGACCGGTGGATTCACAGCATTTATCTGTTGGTCATTCCAACCGAGTAACACTGAACTCGCACACCTACCACCAGCGGGAAGTTACGAATACCTCAAAACCTTAGCAATCTCACGACTGTTTCTGGATAACATCAACAACTTCCAATCATCATGGGTGACACAAGGTCCAAAAATAGGACAACTTTCACTAAAGTTTGGTGCAAACGATATGGGAGGAACGATGATTGAAGAAAATGTCGTAAGTAAAGCAGGCACAGTCTATTGCATGCCGATAGATGAAATCGAACGAACCATCACTGAATTAGGATTCATTCCAAAACGTAGAAACTTCTTCTACGATATCCTCAATTAACGATAATCCTCGTGCACCCAAACATTCGCAACTTTTTTTCGTGCTGCAAACCAATTATCATACGCATCCTGTTTCTTCTGCTGAAGAATGGTTTGATAACGTTTGGTTTTTTGACTCGGGTCCGTTTGGAACAATTCCAAATCAGGTTCTACACGTTCCACCAATTCAATGATGTAAACAGATGTATCTCCTTGATACGGTCCACGTACATCTCCAACAGACATATTGAACGCTGCGAACATCACATCTTTAGAGTTCCCCATACCTGAAACATAAGAACTACCAGCTGTCCGATTGAAAAGGCTACTTTCTTGAACAGTTTTCTCACTCGATGCTACACCTTCTGGTGCTTTATACTTCTTAATTAACGAATCCAACAACTCACCTTCAGCACGTTGACTATAAAGGCTTTTTGCAGCAGCAAATGCACTCTCTTTCGATTTTTCTGTACGGAGATCATTGATTACATCAGCTTTCACTTCATCATATTGTGGAATTGCAGCTGGTTTCTTTCCAAGCAAAGTCGCAACAAAATAGGCTGAAACATTTCCATCGAATTTCTTGGTCTCTATTGTATTTGTTACACCCACACCCATATCAAAGAGTGCGTCAACCAAGCCACCGTAAGTCCATTTTGAACCTATTCCACCTGGGATACTGACAGCATCTTTTGCGAAAAAACCCGTTTTACCAACGGCAAGCGATAGTTCATTATACCGTTCAAGTCCTATGGCTGTTTCATAATCACCTACTTCAATATCAAAGAGTAAGTTTTCTGCGGTTTCTTTCGCATTATCAACACCATTGATCTCTATCAGTTTGTCTCTGATTTCCATCTCTACTTCAGAGAAGGATTTTAGAGTCGGTGCGAATTTTTCTTCCAATTTGATAATATGATATCCAAAACGTGTTTCTACCAATTCACTGACTTCTCCAGCTTTTAGTACATCAAAGCACGCTTCCTCAAAAGGTTTCACCATCTGACCACGTCCAAAATACTTACCGGGAGGAAGATCAGGATTACTTGTACCTAAAGCACCACCATCAGCACCTGAGGGACCTTCTGAATGTGTCTTTGCCAAATCCGCAAAAGATGTTCCAGCGGCTAACTCTTCGGTAACAGTCTTGAGCAATTCTTCTGCAGCAGTCTTCGTTTCAGCTTTTTGTTCGTCCGTTGCATTTTCCGGGAACTTTTTCAATATGTGACGCGCTCTAACTAACTCAGATGTCATAAATTCACTTTGGTTATCCGCGTAATACTTTTCAATATCTGCTGTTGAGACGAAGTCTACAGGATCAATTTTGATAAACTTTACATTTACCTGCTCATCGGTCTTGTAGTTTTCCCTGTTTTCATTAAAATACTTTTCTGCCTCAGTATCATCTATATAAACAGATGAAATATAGTCATTGTGCTGAAATTCTATATATTTTACCTTCGCCTTCTCTGCTTCAAGAAGAAAATCTTGTTCTGCCTCAGTATCCGTAACCAATTCAAGTGTTTGGATACCATCTCGCAACGCTGTTGAACTCAAAAAAATACGGACATTCTCTTTATAAAGATTCGCAATCTCCGGTCCAAATTGGTTATATTGTTGTACTCGATTTTTATCGCTACGGATATAATGTTCTATCTCAGCGTCTGTAATATTCGCACTGCCTTCAATCGCACGTCTTATCAAGGAATCAATTACACTTTTTTCTATAGATTTTCGGTCAATTTCTCCACCAAACCTTTGATTCTGTTGCTGTTGGGCACGCATCTGCTGTGATACAATCTCCTCAAAATTACCTCTTGTCACTTCTATCCCATCAATCGTCAGTACTACCTCACTCTCAGCTCCCGCACCACGTTGACCACTGGATCCACTATAGAGTAGAACTGAAGCGATAACAAATACGACAGCGATAATCCACATAAAGATTTGGGCAATAAATTTTTCCCGCAGAAAGATCATCATAACGAAACGTATTCTCCTCAATTTCAATTTAAACTGCTATTAATGATAACCTATGATGGTTTCTTTTTCAATTAAATTTTCGTTTAACACTTGCATTTTATTCGGTTTTATCATATAATTTGTTAAATAGTGAAAATAATAATAAATAACATAACAGATTTTAACCTAAAATATACATTAGAATCTGGACAATCTTTTAGATGGAATTTGGTAGATGATGCTTATTTCGGCGTTGTTGAGGAACAGATAATCAAAATCCAACAGAACAATGACACCTTAATCATACACAGTTCTTACGACAAAGATAAAGACTCTTTTAAATCGTATTTGCATCATTATCTTGACTTACATCGTGATTTGGCAAATATCTTAAATGCTGTCAATATTGATGCATACATTGCTCAGGCAATTGATATGTTCTGGGGAATGCGTCTACTAAACCAAGAATTATGGGAAACTATAGCATCGTTTATTTTGTCCCAAAACAATAACATAGCGCGTATCCGAAACATTATCCGAACTATTTCTATGCGATACGGACAAAAATTGGAATATCAAGGTTACGTAGATTACACTTTCCCCAATCCTAAAACAATTTCAGATGCAGGTGTTGACGCAATCTTTGACTGCGGCACAGGATACCGCGCAAGTTATCTGTGGAACGCTGCATACAATGTTGATAGCGGAAAACTTTCTCTTGATACACTAAAACAGATGGAATACGTTGATGCAAAAATTGAACTGATGAAATTGGAAGGTATAGGCGAAAAAGTGGCAGATTGCATCTGTCTCTTTTCTCTCGGGCATCTTCAAGCTTTACCTATTGATGTCTGGATAAAGCGGATTTTTGAACAAGTGTATCTCCGAAAACGTGCAACGCCACAACAAATAAGAGATTTTGCCAAAAACTATTTCGGTGAATTTGTCGGTTACGCACAGCAATATCTCTTTCACTATGCCCAAAATCAACCTGATTGGGATAATGCTGAGCACCTCGCTTTAACCTTATAATAGAAGATAAGTCCAATGTAAATCCTGATTATTTTGTGACTCAAATATATCATATATTAGATGGGTTGAAAATATTGGATAGAATAGGAAATAGTCTATTTTATATCAGATTAGGAGGATTCAATGTCAGAAACAACAGGGAAAAACGTAGTATCACTTCTGGAAGAACATGTCGATAGGGCTATCTCAACTGTAAAAAACTTAAGAGATGAAAAACTTGAACTTGAAGCTACAATCGCACGACTCAATAGTGATGTAATACAACGTGACGAGAAAATTCAAGAATTGGAAGCTTATATTAATGAAATGCAGGAGGAATCAGAAGAAGAACGGACCGGTATCCGAAGGCAGCTTGAAGAGTTAATGGAAGGTCTTGCTGAACCAGAGTCAACATCAGAAAAAACTGATGAAACGCCTACCAATACTGAAACTGAAGTAGAATTTACCGCTAATAATTAAGAGGGTGTACACAGAAATCAAATAGGTGCGAGTTTTAGTACTTTCTCACTCTTATATAATGAAACCGTATCGGAGAAAATTCAATCTCATTGCAGCAATGTCAGATGTTACCATGCGTGTGGTTACACCAAAACGATGGTACGAAAGTTTTCAAGATATATACTTTGAACCAGAACCTGACATACACTGCGAAGAGATTCCTTGTCCAATACGGTTCTCTGGTTACGGCAGCCGATTTTACTATCGGAGCGGTATCGCACAACACTTCAAAAACTTCCAACCAGACATTATCCACCTTGAAGAGGAAGCATGGAGCCTTAATGCTTTACAAACAGTCCGGTTGAAGCGAAAGCATTGTCCGAATAGTAAATTCATTTTCCGCACATCATTAAGTATACCATCAAAACAACGGTTTGGACCTCTGCCTGTATGGATTGAAAGACGCGTCTTTCGTGAAACTGATATGGCTTTTCCACTCAGTGAAAATGCAGGCAAAATTCTAAGGAACAGAGGGTATCACGGAAAACAAATTCCTTTTCCAAATGGCGTTGATATATCCCTTTTTCAAAAACAAGATATGCACCAACTGAGGAATGCACTTGGACTTTCCAATTGTTTCGTCATCGGTTATGTAGGACGTTTACTTCAGATGAAGGGCGTTGATACGCTTATTGAATCTGCAGCAATACTCGATTTCCCATTCAAACTCTTGATCGTTGGGAGTGGAGAGGATAAATCAAAATTCGTTGAAATCGCAGCAAAAAATAACATATCTGAGAAAATAATCTGGATAGATGCTGTTCCTCCAGAAGAAATACCCAACTACATAAACTGTATGGATACATTGGTTCTACCTTCACGCACAACGCCAGATTGGGTGGAATTTTTTGGGAGAGTTCTTATCGAAGGTATGGCATGTGAAGTGCCTGTTATAGGGTCAGACTCGGGTGAAATCCCACAAGTCATCGGAGATGCAGGTTTAATCTTTCCTGAAGGGGATGCCAATGCATTGGCTGAACGAATCTGCAAACTGGTTGAGGATAATTCGCTACGCGTTTCTCTACAAAGCCGTGGACTTGATAGAGTACAACACTTCACATGGGAAACAATTGCTCAACGCACTTACGAAGTATACCAGCAACTGTTAGTAGAATAGAAACTACCTAATGGATACTAAAATCTATTTAATTTTTATCGTATCATGTTGTGTTATATAGGTCTTACTATTTCTGCCCGTTTACAAAACATATCAGATACAAATAGGATAACCCCAGTTGGGCGACAGATATTTGAAATGCTTATTAGGATTAAGAATTTGGAAGGTGGACAATGCCCCCGACTGGACTCGAACCAGCATGCCAACTAAGGCACAGGTCCTTAACCTGCTGTGTATACCAAATTCCACCACAGGGGCATTTCAGTCCTATAAATTATACCCACCAATGATCAGAAAGTCAAATTAAATGTATAATACACCACACCAAAGAAAATACTTGTTTTTCTGTATACTTTTTGGCATACTAATGGACTAATACATCTCTATATTTGTTAACACCACACGAACAGGAACTTGAATCAAATGCAAATCTCTGACCCAGAACTACAACAACTTCTCGCTAAAGAACTTGAGGGAGAAGTGCGTTTTGACAACTACTCAAAAGCACTTTATAGCACGGATGCAAGCCTATACCAAATTGAACCAATAGGTGTTGTTGTCCCAAAACATAAACAAGATATAATCAAAACCATAAAGATCGCTTCAGAACGAAAAATACCGATTCTCCCCAGAGGCGGTGGAACAAGTTTAGCTGGACAATGTGTCGGAGAAGCTATCGTCCTGGATATGTCTAAGTTCATGAACCAACTTATTGAGGTTAACGTTGAGGAACACTGGGCACGAGTACAACCGGGAATCGTACTTGACGAATTAAATCACAAACTCAAACCACACGGTCTAATGTATGCTCCAGATGTTGCAACAAGTAGTCGCGCAAATGTCGGTGGCACCATCGGGAATAACTCCGCAGGTTCTCATTCTCTTATATATGGTAAAACAATTGACCATGTAATGTCGTTAGACCTTGTCCTTGCTAATGGCGATGAAATAACAGCCGAACCCTTATCCTTTACAGAAGTAGCAACCAAGAAAGACGGAAAATCCTTAGAAGCAAACATATATCAAGAACTCTGCAGAATCTGCGATGAAAATTCAGATGAAATACGTAAACAATATCCAAAAATCTTACGTAGAGTCGCAGGATATAATCTTGATGAATACGTTACAGATGCCGGTTCAAAAGAGGTAACCCCATATCGTAGAGACGGATGCGATGCACACCGTCCATTCAGTTTAGCAAAGATCGTAGTCGGTTCCGAAGGCACACTTGCAACAATCGTTGAAGCGAAAGTCAATTTAGTACCTATCCCAAAAATGACCTGCCTATGTGTCGTCCATTTCGACTCTCTTATTGCCTCTATGAAAGCGATGCAACCGATTTTAGATTGCAACCCTACCGCTGTTGAACTGATTGATAAAACAATACTTGACATGGCACGCGGTTCCATAGAGTTTTCACGACTAACGAGTTTTATTCAAGGTGAACCTGAAGCACTACTTGCAGTGGAATTTTACGGTGAAACTGAAAATGAAATGCACGAAAAAATTAATCACCTTGAAAAGACATTGAAAAATGCGGGATTCGGTTATGCCTATGTCCGTTGTTTCACAGCAGAAGAAAAAGCACAGGTTTGGGAAACACGTAAGGCAGGTCTCGGATTGCTTATGGGAATGAAAGGCGATGCAAAACCGATCGGTTTTGTTGAAGATGCCGCTGTCGCAATTGAACATTTACCAGAATATGTCCGACGATTCGACGAAATAGTCACCAGACATGATACCACCGCATCTTACTATGCACACGCAAGTGTCGGATTACTCCATAATCGCCCTATTATCAATCTAAAATCTGAAACCGATATTAAGAAAATGCATAGCATTGCATCCGAAGTGCGTGACCTGTTGATGGAACTCGGTGGTGCAATGAGCGGCGAACATGGTGATGGACTTGTCCGAAGTGAATGGATTGAGAGTATGTTTGGTCCAAAAATATATCAGGCACTCCGAGAGATAAAAAACGCTTTTGACCCTGACGGTATTATGAATCCCGGAAAAATCATTGACCCTCCTCCAATGACAGAAAACCTAAGATTCGGAACAAAATATAATACAATCAAAATTGACACCTATTTCGATTATTCTGCACAAGATGGATTCGGAAGAGCAATTGAGATGTGCAATGGTGTCGGTGCATGTCGCAAAACCCTCACAGGAACCATGTGTCCATCATTCATCGCTACTCGAGAAGAGGAACACTCTACTCGCGGACGAGCAAACGCACTACGATCAGTTATCTCAGGTACTTTACCACACGCAGATTTCACAAGTGACAGACTTTACGATGTCCTTGATTTGTGCCTCGGTTGTAAAGCATGTAAAGCAGAATGTCCATCAAATGTGGACATGGCAAAAATAAAATATGAAATGCTGGCACACTACCGCAAAGCAAACGGTCTCCCATTACAGAATCGACTTTTCGGAGAAATCGGTTCACTCGCTGTATTAGGATCGGCATTCGCACCCATCTCAAATTGGGCAACAAATAACCCGATATCTAAGTGGATAGCTGAAAAACTTATCGGTGTTGATCGCCGTAGAGATATGCCTACCTTTGTCCACCAATCCTTTGAAAAATGGTTTAGAAAACGACAATCGCCACTTACTTCTGATAAAAAAGTCGTGTTATTTCACGACACATTTATGAATTATAGTGAACCAGATATCGGCAAAGCAACAGTCCACGTCTTAGAATCTGCTGGATATGAAGTTATCCTACCCACGAAACAGTGTTGTGGTAGACCACTTATCTCTGAGGGTATGCTTGACAAAGCAGTTGAAAATGCAAATTACAATATAGAACACCTCCATAATTTCGTAGAGAAGGGAATTCCGATTGTGGGATGTGAACCAAGCTGTACCTCCGCAATAACTGACGATTATGTCGACTTAATTAACACAAACCAAGCAAAACAAGTTGCCGAAAATACCTACTCACTGGAAGAATTTTTGCTACACCTAAATGATGAGGATGAACTTCCACTTTCATTTGGATCAGAACCACGCGATATCTTGTTACACGGACACTGTCATCAGAGAGCACTGGCAGGTATTCAACCCGTACAAAAAATGCTTGAACTTCCACAAGCACATAACGTCACAGTTATCGATTCAAGTTGTTGTGGTATGGCAGGTTCATTCGGTTATGAAAAATCACACTATGAACTTTCAATGAAGATCGGCGAACTCCGACTTTTCCCCGCAATCCGTGAAAAATCTGGTGAGTTTACGCTAACAGCATCAGGTTTTTCTTGCCGACACCAGCTTGAACACGGCACAGGTATCATACCAAAGCACCCTATTGAAGTGCTTAGTGAAGCGATTTCAACAAATATAGACCGGTAGACACATCCTTATATGAGGAGATATTATGTCAAAAATATATGAACCACTTGACGACTTTAAAACCGTTGATTTACCGGAAAAACAGCTACCTTTTTGGAAAATAGCAGGTCCCGGGGCAATCTTAGTTGGATTATCTATTGGCGCAGGAGAAATCGTAATTTGGCCCCGTATCACCGCAGAATACGGGTCAAGCATGGTCTGGGCTGCTGTCTTTGGGGTATTTCTTCAACTCTGGATAAACTTTGAGGTCGGCAGATGGACAATAGCAACCGGCGAAACAGTATTCACTGGATACAGTCGGATATGGCGTGGATTTGGACCACTGTTTATCCTACTAATCATAGTAGGATGGATTGCCCCAGGATGGGCAAGAGAATCCGGTGCTGCACTCAAAGCACTCATCTTCAACCCAAAATGGCAAGCAGATAACTTCTTGGGTTCAGACACTTTCTGGACAATCATTACATTCGCTGCAGCTTCACTCATATTATTCGGTCCAAAATTAGTATATAAATCCGTGGAAAACACAGTTGAGGTATTAGTCGCTGTCGTTACAATCGGGTTAATACTGGTCGCTATCATGGTCGGTTCTCTGGATAAATGGAAGGAATTAGGGGCAGGTATAGTAAATATCGGATACAAAGACCCTAATATGTCAGTGAAAGACCTATTTATCGCACTCGTATTCGCTGGTGCTGGAGGCACTGCAAACCTTTTCTATACATTCTATCTTCGTGATAAAAACATTGGGATGGGAGCGCGAATACCAGGATTACGTAACCCTCTACGAGAACGGACCGAGAAAGTACCCGCAACAGGATTTCTCTTTGAAGAAACTGAGGAAAATCGCAATAGATTCGCAGACTGGTGGGGTTACATCAAACGTGACCAAATCCTTTTCTTTTGGGCACTCAATACTTTTACCATTCTGCTTTTCATTTTCGGTGCACTCGCTGTTTTACACCCGCAAGTTCTTGAAAAAGGGATTGAAGCAGTCCCAAGCAAAAACCAACTTATCTTTGACGAGGCAGATATATTAGGAAACAGTTTTGGAGAATTTGGTCGTAGAATCTTCCTGATGGTTGGTGTTGCCACACTTTTCGGAACACAACTTGCACTACTTGATGGTGTCGGACGCTCCATTTCCGATATCATATACACTAACTTTAAAGGTGCACAAAAACGCTCATTGAGTTGGTGGTACCTTCTCATAGTAGGCATCTGGATTGTTGCAGGTTGTGTCATTACTTATGTAATGGAACAATTAAATGTTAGTGGACTCGGATTTCTCTTCAGTGCAGCATATATGGGTGGTTTTGCTATGGCACTCTACGTTCCACTTACGTTGTATATGAACCGTCGCTTCTTGCCAAGTTTTGCAAAACCAAAAGCAATTTCAACTATAATGATGTTGATCGCATCTGCCGTTTATATCGGGTTTGCTATATCAAGTATAATATGGGAACTAAAACGACTAATTGGATAATTGGAGGATATAATGGATAAGAATGCTCAGAAAGCCTTTTTTGAAGAGGAAGGCTATCTCGTTGTTGAAAACCTATTATCACCTACAGAAGTGAAAGAATGTCAAGCAGAAATTCAACTGCTACATCAGTTTGCAGCTGGTCAGGTATCAGAATCGGATAAGGAAAGGGCTGATGTTGCACGCAGACACGTGCAACAGGAACCCTTCGCAAAAGACAAAACACAAGGTGACAGATTACCTGTGCTGCGGAAAGCTGAAAACACACGTCAATACTCTGAGGTGTTTAAAAATTTGGCACAACATCCGAACCTTGTCGCAGTACTCCAAAACCTCATAGGAGATGATTTACTCCTCTTTAGAAGCACTCTAATGTTTAAGCCAGCATTCCACGGATCATCGCATGGACTACACCAAGATTCCGCCTATTGGCCTATGGAACCACCCAGATTAGTTACAGTAAGCATCTCTCTTAACGATGCAACACCTGAAAATGGATGTTTTAAAGTTGTCCCACGTAGCCATCTATGGGGTGTTCAAGAGTGGGGTGGAATCGCTCGACAACAAGACGCAGAACTCACTGATCGCGAAGATGTCGCAAAAAAACAGATGGATGTTCCGTTGTCCGCAGGAAGTGCCCTGTTTTTCCATAGCCTCATGGTACACGGTTCAGGTCCTAACGCATCACCTAATCCAAGAAACACCGCACTCTACGCCTACTTTTCACCGGAAGTCAGGTATGTTACCAAAGATGGCAAAGGTGAACGCACATTCCCTGTCGTAGCAGGACTAAATGGTCAAACAGAGATGAAGTTCACCGCACAAAAGGCTTCATAGAAAGCCAAGGAACACCTATGAAGGTTGCGCTTGAAGAACATGTGGCAATCGTTACCGGCGGTGCAAACGGAATCGGCAAGGCTATTGTGCATGCACTCGTAGAAAACGGCGCGCATGTCGCAATTGTGGATATTGACAAAACAGCAGGAACGCAAACTGCTAAAGATATTCAGCAAAAAGGTGGTACGTGTATCTTCGTGGAGGCAGATGTTGCAAATCCAGAACAGATGGAAGCAGCAGCACAAAGCATAACAGCACAACTCGGTAGCATTCAGATACTCATCAACAATGCTGGTATAAACACAAAAAGCGAACGTGTTCCCATTCATCAATATACATTAGACGATTGGCACAGAATCTTGCAAGTTGACCTAACTGGTGTATTCGTGACAAGTCGTGCTGTAATACCCTACATGCTTGAGAATCCACACGGTCGCATCGTCAATATTAGTTCTATTGCTGGACTCGTACCCCTCCGTCTTCAGAGTGCCTTCGTTGCTGCAAAAGCAGGTGTAGCAAACCTAACACGTTCAATGGCACTGGAACTCGGTCCAAAAGGAATCCTCGTGAATGCTGTTGCTCCCGGTTCCACATTGACGCGCGGTACAAAAGCCCTCTTTTACGGACCTGACGGTGCATATACAGAAAATGCTGAAAGTCTATTATCACACATCCCACTCGGACGACCAGCAAAAGTTGAGGAAATTGCCGCCGCAGTCCTCTTCTTAGTCGCACCTGATGCGAGTTATATCAATGGTACTATCCTAACCGTTGATGGCGGTTGGACTGCAGGATACACGCGTGATTGGTAAGGAAGTACACTTACAAAAACGTGAGTTTGATAAATCAAATTTTTTCAGTAACGATTCCAACAGAGTTGGTATCAATCACGCTCAAAATTTGGATGAAATTTACATTGCTTACGTTCTAAAGATTCAGAGTTTTCAGAGTCAGAGGGAAAATTGCACAATTTTGTCATGTGCTACAAACCTATATTCTATCTGGTTTTACAGGGCTATTATGACTTATTTGGTCAAGAATGACTCTGAAAATTCGGAAATTTCTACCAAAGACAGTGACAACGGATTTTAGGATGTGAATTCAACCGATTTCGAAAGTTACTTATTCCGATATCATTGACAATAAACGTGTTTGTAGTCGCGCAATTCATTGCCAAATTAACACTAAATGCGCTTATGACATTTGTCGCCTCTTCCATTCACACTTGCACGCAAGGTTTCTTAACCTTACATGTTGACAGTGTCAAAGTAATTCTAAAATCTACCACACTATGGATTCGGTGGAGAGGTACAGATCAGCACCTCCAATGTCTCATCCCCCGTATTTTCAATACCATGTTCACACCAAGGCGGAAGATGGATAAACGTACCTGCTTTCACAGGCACCTTTTCATCGGCTATCGTCATCGTTCCTTCTCCACGTATGATAACATAACACTCCTCAGTATGATGACTCCCCGGTTCCAAAACCACATGTGGTGGAACAAAAAACATCACCATCCCTAAATTCTCAGCAGGTGCTTTCGGATTAGCTGGATGTACCACACGGACACCAATTCCATCACATCCCGGATATTTGACAGGTACACCATCTTGCACTGTTACGACATTCGCTTTCACCTGTCCCTTCGGTTTGGGAATCGGAGGTTCACCTTCGTACCCTTTAAACAACGTGACTTTTGCCATTATTCACCTCTGAAATTACGCCACAACCTTATTACGCAACACACCTATACCTTCAATCTCAACCTCAACAACATCCCCATCCTTCAATGCGGTTGTTGTTCCCGGTGTCCCGGTGTAAACTGCATCACCCGGTTCCAAAGTTATCGCTTGTGAGATGAAACTAACAATCACAGGAACAGGAAAAATAAGGTCACCAGTGGTTTGAGACTGAACAACGTCCTCATTGATCCGTGTTTCTAATTGTAGGTCCCCGTAGTCAATATCAGTGGTTATATATGGACCCATCGGTCCAAAGGTATCTGACGCTTTAGCGCGCCACCACTGCATGTCATTTGATTGCCACGTCCGAGCACTCACATCGTTTCCACAGGTCACCCCTAAGATATTCGCTGCAGCTTCATCGGGAGACACTTTACTCGTCCGTTCCTTAATTATAACAACCAATTCACCTTCAGCATGCACGTCGTCATCACCATCAGGAAGTACAATATCGCCCTCAGGATCATTAATACATGATGGAGTCTTGATGAAAATTTCCGGATTTTGCGGTTCAGGGGCATCCCCCAAGTGACTCCGATAGTTCAAACCCACTGCTAAAACCTTTGATGGTTTTGTAGGAGCAAGTATTTTCACATCTTCTAAAGCAATGGTATCACCTGTTTCACTAAAGTCTGTAAACGGACATGCATCTAACTTTCTCAAACTATTCCCATCAACAATACCGTATCCAATTGTTTCATTCAATTCATATCGAGCAAGTTTCATAAATAATTCCTCCGATTTTATTCTCTCATGTCCTCACCTTTTTGTCAATTGTTTACTGAAATTATCTCCTGATTTCTACTGGATTTTTTGTATAATTTTATGATACAATTCATTTTGTTAGATGAATTTAGCAATCTATAAAATAACCTTGATTTTAACATTGCAGTTCCGTATGAAGATAAATGGAGAAGACAACAATGAATTACCATTATGGTGAAGCAAAGATACAAGTAGGTAATCCAAGGCAGATTAGAGTTAAACCTGAAATGATTGAAGGTGACTCGGTTGCGGAAATTGAAATGTATTTGTTTGATGCTAAACTCATCCGGGGACGGTTGGAAAAAACATATTTCTGGCGCAAGTTGGATGGGACAGAGAGCCTTCCAAATGTTTCTGAAATGTGGGTAGATATTAACAATGAGCAAAAACAATTGAAATTTAAAGATCATCGCTCATAATCCACAGAATGTGCTATAATATAAAAACTTCAAATATTGTGTATAGCGGAACAACTGTCAAACTAAAATGACAAACAATTTAACTGGAATAGGAACAAAATTTGCAGGTTGATAAGGTTTTATGGCAATCACAATTTATCGAATAAGTAGCAAGAAAACAAAGTGTTAAATCAAAACCCAATGCCTTCTCCTGATGCTACACCAGAGGAAATCGGTGAATTCTGGGATACACACAGTCTTGCAGATTACTGGGATGAAACCCACGAAGTTGAATTTAAGGTTAATCTCAATTCAAGAAAGAATTCAATCCCAGGTGCTCCTGATCAAAAGCAGAAGATAGGTATATATAAGGTTATAAAGATGACAAAAATCGGAATCGTCGGTGCATCAGGCTATAGCGGTAGTGAATTATTGAGGTTTTTGGTCAACCATCAAGGTGGACTAAAAATAGAACTCGCTACATCCGAGACCTATGCTGGTCAACGCGTCGATCACGTCTTACCACACCTACGAGATTTCATAGACCTTGAATTTGAACCTTTAGACATCAACTCACTTAAAGAACGAGTAGACGTTGTCGTCCTTGCCGTACCACACAAAGTCGCCATGACTTATGCTCCACAAATTCTATCACAAGGATTGCGGGTTGTAGATTTCAGTGCAGATTACCGTCTCCGTGATGTACAGACTTATAGCGACTGGTACCATGTTGAGCATACCAGTCCTGAACTCATACAGGATGCAGTCTACGGTCTACCGGAACTTTACCGTGAAAAAATAAGAGAGGCGAACCTCGTTGCAAATCCAGGATGTTATCCATCCAGTGCAATCCTTGCAACGATGCCACTACTGAACAATAGACTTATAGACTTAGATTCCATTATCGTAGATTCAAAATCAGGGATATCAGGGGCAGGACCTAAACCCAAAGATACCACCCATTACCCGAATCGAGAATCAAATCTTATCGCATACAATATCGGCAAACACAGACATACACCGGAAATAGAACAAGAACTAAGCACGGTTGCAGGAGAAAAGGTCTCTATAACTTTCACACCACATTTAGTTCCGATGACACGCGGTATCCTCAGCACCGTTTATGCGAGACTAAGCAAACCTTTGGACACCGAAAACTTGCTTGAGATATATACTACATTTTACGAAAATGAACCGTTCATCAGGGTTCTTGACAAAGAAATATATCCACAAACCAAATCAGTACTCGGAAGCAACTATTGTGATGTTGGAATAGAGGTTGACGAAAGAACGCAACGCGTCGTAGCAATGGCAGCACTGGATAATCTCGGCAAAGGTGCAGCTGGTGCTGCACTGCAGAACCTAAACCTCATGTTCGGATACAACGAAACAGATGGACTCAAATCTCCAGGACTAATGCCATAAAAATAGCAGTACGAACACACCATGTGCTGTTGAACCACAATCTTAATGCAAATAATGATTGTTGCAGGAGAACCCTCTGGTGACCTGCACGCTTCACACGTCATTCATGCCCTCAAAGCACAACACCCACAAATATCGTTCTACGGCATGGGTGGTGATAGGATGGAAGAAGCAGGTGTGTCTCTGAACATACACATCCGTGATTCCGCTGTCATGGGCATTGCTGAAGCAATCGCTGTCCTTCCAAAGTTTCTCAAAAAACAAGCACTGTTAAAAAAACATATTCGTGAAAAACCACCAGATGTATTAATCCTTATTGATTTCGCTGAATTTAACATGCCTTTGGCAAAGTATGCACACTCACAAGGAGTACCAGCAGTCTATTATATTCCGCCAAAAGCGTGGGCATGGCGACCAGGACGCGCAAAGAAACTCGCAAAATATGCAAACCTTGTCGCATCAATATTCCCATTCGAAACAGAATTCTATCAAGATGCAGGTGCATCAGCACAATTCGTCGGACACCCACTTGTTGACTTTGCCAAGACTGACCTAACACCAACACAAGCACGGGAAGAACTCGGTCTACAAAGCGACACACAGGTCATCGGACTAATGCCCGGTAGCAGACGTTCCGAAATCCAACGTATCCTCCCTACTATACTCAAAACCACCGTATACATCTCATCCAAATTACCAAATACAGAATGGATACTACCACTCGCGTCGGGTATTTCAGAAGAGTTTATATCCGAGTGTAAAATTGGAATTGAAGGTATACCAAATATAAAACTAATTCGAAACGAAACTTACACAGCAATGCGTGCAGCAACCTTGATGCTCGTGACTTCGGGAACTGCCACACTTGAAACCGCATGCATTGGTATACCGATGATTATACTCTATCGCACCTCATGGCTCAATTGGAAGATTATCAATGCATTAACTCCGTTAGAACATAGTGGATTACCAAATCTGATAGCAGGAAAACGTATTGTTCCTGAACTCCTTCAAGACGATCTGACTCCCGAAAACTTAACAAACCACACATTAGATCTACTCAGCAATCCAGATAAACTTGATGAACAACGCACCTCACTAAGCAAAGTCTATAAACAACTTGGGGAACCAGGTACAGCAGAAAGAACAGCAAAGTTAGTACTGGAACAAGTTGCATCCACACGTAATCCCATCCCAACCTAATTCACCAATGAAACGAACACTCTACACATTCATCACCACAAAACAGCGCGGTGTGATTCCAACTCTATTTCGCATTCTGTTAACACCACTATGTTGGTTATACTGCATACTCGTCTGGATTCGTAATATTTGTTTTTCTGTTGGGATTCTTAAACAGAAAAAATTGCCATGCACCGTCATAAGTGTTGGCAATATCGTGGTAGGAGGAACAGGGAAAACACCCGCTGTCGCAGCCATAGCAAAATTGCTACAGAACAAGGGACTTCAGGTAACAATTCTTCTAAAAGGATACAAACGCCGGAACAAAAAAGAGGTTTTATTCGTTTCGGATGGTGAAAATCACTTGTCTACACAAGAAGATAGCGGTGATGAAGCCGATATGCTTGCACGCATATTACCTAATATTCCGGTTGTCGTTGGAAACAAACGATACTTAACGGGGCAAGCAGCTTTTAAACGTTTTAATACCGATGTACTAATCCTTGACGACGGTTTTCAGCACCGACAACTTGCACGCGATCTCGACATCATCACTATTGATGCAACACAACCCTATGGAACAGACGCATTACTTCCAATAGGTTCGTTACGGGAACCAAAAACCGCAATTCAACGAGCAGACTTTATCCTACTAACCCGAACAGATACTGTCAAAAACCAGATACAAAATCTAAAAAAAGATCTGAATGGATTAGCACCTAACACACCAATTTTGGAAAGTGTTCATAAACCAACTTCACTGTATCCCTTAAGCAACAAGGACAGACAACCTCCAATGTCTACAAAAGACCTAACTGGAAAAAGACTACTCGCTGTTTGTGGAATCGGCAATCCCAAAGCATTCGTCGCAACTCTTGAAAAATTCCATCCTGAGAATGTTGAGTTGTTCGCATTCCCAGATCACCACATCTATTCCGACTCCGATATACAGCAAATCAAACATCAGGTGCAACAGCACAACACAGAATGGATAATCACAACACAGAAAGACGAACAAAAATTAGTTGATCTCACCACAGAATTATCAATATTCGTACTAGCCATTGAATTAGTCCTCACTGACGGAGAAGCAACATTGAAAGAGGCACTGCCAATTCAATAACAGTGTTTTACTATGGTATCGGTACACCTTCACGCGCTGTCATTTCCGCATACAATTCTTGTAATTGCCCCGTCATAGCACCAGGCTCCCCATTACCTATCTGCCTACCATCCACCTCTAACACTGGACTCAATTCACCCACAGTACCTGTCGTGAACATCTCATCGGCTGTATACACCTCTGTCAAAGAGACATTCCGTTCAACCAATGGAATCTGTGCCTTTTGTGCAAGATGTATAACATTACCGCGCGTAATCCCCGGTAAGCAACTATCTGCATGCGGAGTAATTACCTGTCCACGTTTCACAATAAAGATATTAGTAGCATTTGTTTCTGAAACAAATCCGAAAATATCAAGCATAATCGCATCGTCAACACCAGCAACATTTGCTTCTATCTTTGCAAGGATGTTGTTAATCAGATTGTTATGATGTATCTTAGAATCTACACACTGTGCGGGATTTCGTCGTATTGCTGAGGTTACCAAACGCACACCGCTGCTGGCATAAATTGGTGCTTTCCATTCCGCCAACACAATTAAACATGTTCCATACTGATTGACATGCGGATTCATGCTGGAAGTAACCTTCTTACCACGACTAAGTGTCAAACGTATATGAACTTCATCGCGCATACCATTTGCCCGTAAGGTCTCAAATATAGCAGCTTTTATTTCATCACGAGAGGGAATCCCTTCAAACGCCATCGCATGCGCAGAGTCAATCAGTCGGTCTAAATGGGCATCAAGTGCGAATATTGTGCCTTTATAAATACGTAAACCTTCCCAAACACCGTCACCACCTTGAACAAGGCTATCAAACACCGATATCTTCGCTTCTTCACGAGGTAGTAATTCCCCACCAACATGAATCAATATATTTTCATTTCGCGCATCAGGTAATTGTGGTTGCATCTATTCTCCTTTTACATTAAACAAAGTCTTAATCATCATATTTATTCTAAATATAATACCAAACACCAAACATTATAGCAATAGTACCGACATGGTAGCAGGCAAACTCCGAGTGCCGTCCGCCTCTTCCTCTTCTCCTGAAAATCCTATCAATCCTGCAAATCCTGGTTCAGACTATCCCTCCGCGTCTTCCTCGATTCAGACAAGAACCGCGTAGTGCCTCGAATAACTAAACATCAAATCCAACTATACACTGCAGACCGCAAAATCAAACTTAACAAGGGCCAAAAACATCCCATCAACGCTTCACCTAAAACCAACCCAATGAAAAACGGTATTGCCCGACGATATGCTCTGATACCACCATTTCGTAATATAATCCATTTCGCAACCATAGCAATAAGCAAAGGGAACCAGATAATATCAGTAGTTCCAGGGGCAACCCCAATCACATATCCCGCAGGATGTAGCGGACACCAAACAAAACGCGAACGAAGGAACATTATACCTAAATTTGCCACAAACGTTAACCCAAGTACAGTCGATGCTAAGAAGTCCATCGGTTTCGGATTAACCAACCACGATGACAGGAAATTATACGTGTCAGCACCACCAGCATGAATCTGTTCAGAACCTGCAGCAACTCCTTCACGATATATCGCATAAGGGTAAAGAATTAGGCTGGACAAGATACCTACAAGACTTGCTATGACTAACACCGTAAACATTGTCCTATTTCGGACACCTGTACGTTCCGCAAGTTTAAACGCCTCCAACTGATCAGGCATCGGATGTGTTCGGAATGACGCATAACTCGCACCACTAAGCCAATTCATCAACGAAAGCATCGTTAGATTCCCTGCACGTAACCGTCGCGTACCGAGAAGTGAAATCATCATATATTGCGGTGTCAAATAGCCGATAGCATGAATCGGAGGACCAAGTTCTGCACGCATACGCGTCAGACCAACAACTATCATTAGATAGATACCGATAAATACCGTAAATGCCCATAACGACATACCACCCCGAATACATAAAACTGCCAACAGAAGCAACGATAATCCCAATGTAATTACAGTACTACGATACGAGATCGCCTCTGTATCTATACCTCTTCCTTTCTTTCCAACCACCTGAGAAAATATCGCTGCGAAATGCTTTCTCCCATTCCAACACGCAATAGCAAGCAGTGCAAGCAACGCACCCGCTCCCTGTTCACCCAAAAACGGGTAACCCGGCACCTTAGATACACCTGTCGCACTTCCAAAGATAAATTGCACCTTCTTCATCAAGTAAAAGAACGCACATGAAAACGCTAAATCCAAAGGTAAAATAAACGAAAAACCTATCAGATACGGATGAAACCGTAACGGGGTATTCCCCATTGCATTCCACGGTTTCTGCGTGAAATAGATATTTAGGTTATACTTTTTTACAGGTATTTCAGGAAGCATAGGATAGAAATATTGTAGACCGTTAAGCAGATTGATCCCAAACGCAATACCAAAACCGATCCAGAGAAGACGGTTTCTAAAAATACGACGACTTGAGGTTATCTCAAGTGGAATCTGAATGATTGGATACGCGAGTTTCTCGTTCTCTATCCACTGCTTGCGAATCAGAGAGGTAAGACACAGGAAAATCAACATCAACAGAAAGATAACTGCAGACCACGAAAGAATAGGCACAATCCAATACTGCACATAACCTTCAGTAAAAAAGTTGACATTACCTTCATAGAAATCGTTGACTGTCTTCGGATGTTTGACAACAAGCCACTCAGGCAAATGGTGGAATAATAGTGCCTCCCAATCATTCTCAGCAGTCGCAAAACGAAACGCATAAGGAATCAATCCCATCAGACGTGGAATACAATCATGTCCAGAAAACGCACTACCCACAGCAAGCATACTATAAACTACAATCAGATCCCGCTGCGAGAGTGCAGCACTTGGAGCAATACTTCGCAGCCACAGATTCAGAACTGTAATCACGAAAATACCAAACATGACATTAACTGACATAGCAACAGTTGTCAGATGTGCTGTATGCCATATCATCTCAACATAAGCAATCCAATAACTATTACCAATAATTAGGACAGTACCAATCAATACTGCTCGCTTAGCGATTGGAGACGAAGACTGAAAATTAGTTTGACGCATTCTTGTAGGAAGGTAAAATTATATCGTAGATGCGGATTCTGTGCTAAAAAATTGAAGGTAATATATCAAAAAGAATGGATATATTTTCTACAGTATGTTATACTAAATAATCAAAACTCTGTCAAGATGAAATACAGAACGATCCTAATGATTTGCTACCTGAAATAGAATACAGAACAGCATCAAAAGAACTTTTATTTCATATTTATCAACCTCTATTAGGAGTTAACATAATGCAACTTTCTTTTGAAAAAGAAGAACTATTATATACACTTCAAATGGTACAAGGTATAGCAGGTGGACCTAATACCTTGCCAATTCTCTCAAATGTCCTCATTCGCGCACAAGACGGGAACATTGAATGCGCCGCTACAGATTTGGAAGTCGGTATCAGAATTAAGGTTATGGGAACAATTACGGAAGAAGGATCTATCACAGTCTCAGCAAAAAAATTAGCTGATATCGTCCGAGAATTGCCTGATAAACCAATTGAACTGGTAACAACCGCAAATAACCGAGTTGAACTCACTTGCGGCGACGGTGTATACAAGATTATTGGGATGTCCGATGAAGATTTTCCAGAGATACCACCTGCAAGTTCTGAAGGTGTAGTTATAGGTGGAGAGACATTATGCGCTGTTATTCACAAAACACAATTTGCTGCATCAAACGACGAAGTCCGATACATCTTAAATGGACTTTATTTTAACCTATCGGAAGAAAAAACTGAAGTCGTTGCTACCGATGGAACAAGACAGCTCGCGCTTACATATTGCCCTTCTCTAAAAACATCCAATGAGGTGGATGGGTTTATAGTACCTCTAAAAGCTATCAGAGAGGTTTCACGAATCTTCGCTGATTCACCTGAAGTGAGAATCTCACACCTCAAGAATCAACTCCTGTTTTCAGATGACAATACCGCTCTAACCACGCGACTGGTAGAAGGTGAATATCCTCCATATCAGAAACTATTCCGAGACTCTTCTGATGGACGCACTGTTGTCTCAAAAGATGCTATCTTACGAACAGTAAGACGGGTCGCTTTACTATCTGATCCAAAGAACTTCTTGATCTGTTTAGAAATTGATGCGGAACAGATAAAGGTCTCAGCAAAAACACCAGAACTCGGGGAGGCACATGAAACGTTACCTGTTCAATCCAGCACAGGAACCGTACGGATTGGTCTGAATGCTAACGTACTAACTGAAGTATTAGCACATATTGAAACTGAATCCCTCATATTCGAATTCACGGGAGAGTTCATACCACTCATCGTTAAACCAACCGGAGATGATGAACATACTTGCTTTATCATGCCGATGCGTTTAGAACCCGCATCACCATTAGAATCATAACAGGTTGATCCTTGTACCGTCCTAATAGTACATATTGTTCTTGTGCCCTCTGAATTTATCGGTAAACCTGGATTATACATTGCAGATGGATATGATCTATATTGATGCTAATGAATAGGAAATCTCTATGCAACTATCTTTTAAAAAAGAAGAACTCTTTGATAACTTACAAATAGTACAGAATGTAGCAGGTGGACGTAATACCTTGCCGATTCTGGCAAATATACTCATCCGAGCACAAGATGGAGTCATTGAATGTGCCGCTACAGATTTGGAAGTCGCCATAAAGGTAAAAGTTGAAGGTACTATCACGGAAGAGGGAGAAATTACTGTCTCTGCCAAGAAATTTGTTGATATTGTCCGAGAATTGCCTGATAAGGAGATAGAATTTGCTACAACCGCAAACGATAGGGTTGAATTAACTTGTGGAGATGGAATATACAAGATCGTCGGACTCTCAAGTGAAGATTTCCCGCAAATCCCTTCTGCTAACGGAGGGGGTCTAACTATTGATGGGGAGACGTTAAACGCAGTTATACGGAAAACCGAATTCGCTGCATCTACAGAGGAAGTACAATTTTTACTGAACGGACTATTTATCAAATTACTTGAAGATAAAACAGAAGTAGTCGCAACCGATAGAAATTATCTTGCTTTAGCCAATTGTCCGCCTCTCAATATAACTGAAGACATCACTGAATTTATATTACCCCTAAAAGCTGTCAAGGAAATACAACGCACATTCGCTGAGTCTTCTTCGGTCAGAATGACACCCCTCAATAACCAACTGCTTTTTTCTGATGGGAACGCTACCCTAACAACACGGTTGGTTGAAGGAAATTACCCAGATTATCATGTCATTATTCCTGATTCTTCTGACGGACGAACAGTTGTAGCAAAAGATGCAATCCTACGAGCAGCACGACGTGTTTCTTTGCTGACCAATCCAAAAAATAATGCAATCTGTTTAGAGGTAGATACCGAACAGATCCAATTGTCAGCAAAAACACCTGAACTCGGTGAAGCACATGAAACTATACAAGTAGAGTCGGGAAATGGAAGTGTCCGCATAGGTTTAGATGCTCGGATGTTTATTGAGGTGTTATCACACATTGAAACCGAATTACTCGTTTTAGAATTTACCGATGAAACATCACCATTCATCGTTAAACCAGAGGGTCATGATGACCATCTTTGCATCATCTCACCAATGCGGTTAGACACCGTTCACCAGTAACGCAACTCATTTACTCTTGTGGAATCCAGTCATTACGTATGTCAGAGTGAGCGTAGCGACCTCCGACATGTTTTCATATTTATTTGGAACTACGCAGGTCGATTCTCACTCGCGGACACCCAAATCAACAAAATTCTAACACAACAAATCCGAACTAACCCACCTCTGTACCAGACATCTGTTCCAACGCCAACAACAATGCTTGCGTCCCCAAACGTCCATGTCCTTGTGCTTGAACTGCAGTATAAAGTTGATGCACCAATGCAAGACCGGGCAGACTCAGATTCATTTTTCTTGCCTCATCCAAGGCAATGCTCATATCCTTAATAAAGTGCTCCACAAAGAAACCTGGATCAAAGTCGCGTTTGAGAACACGAGGAGCTAAATTATCCAACGACCAACATGCCGCTGCTCCACCACTGATAGAGGATAACATCGTCTCCAGATCCAAACCCGCCTTGTGTCCATAAATCAAACCTTCACAAACACCAATCATTGTTCCTGAGATAGTAATCTGGTTGCACATTTTGGTATGTTGACCAGCACCTGCACCACCTTGATGGACAATGTTTTTCCCCATCGCAGAAAACAAGGGCATAATAGCTTCTACTGCTGCATCGTCACCACCAACCATAATGGACAGCCGTGCTTCACGTGCACCAACATCACCACCTGAAACCGGCGCATCCACAGAAGATACATTCTGTTCATTCGCTGCTGTGTAAATTTCCTGTGCAAGGGACGGTTCAGTTGTCGTCATATCAACGATAATACTACCCGCTTTTGCACCTTTCAAGATTCCGTTATCTCCAAGATATACCTCACGCACATCAGGTGGGAATCCAACGATGGTAAACACCACATCCGATGCAGCAGCCACCTCACTTGGCGAATCTACCCACGTCGCACCATCATCAAGAAGCGGTTGTGCTTTAGATGCTGTGCGGTTAAAGACAGTCATGCCATATCCAAGATCCATAAGGTGTTGGCACATCCACCTACCCATTACACCAGTTCCAATCCATCCAAGTTTCGTTGTTTTAGGGTCAATATTCATAATTCTCCTTATATATACTGTTTCATTGATTATTCAGTCTGAACAGACTACTACCAACCAGTTACCGATAATTTATACTCATTTCTACCAATTTGTAACTACAAACTCACACCTGTTGTATAGCGTCTTTAGCTATCTCTTTTTTATTATGTCTAATATCCTTTGCTATTTGCATAGAGATTACAATCCCACCTAACACCACTGCAATATAGATCGCAAAGAATCGTGTCAACAAGACAAACGGTGTTATATATTTCGCCGCAATAAGATTAGTCATCAATCTATCTTTTGCCAACTCTGCAAATCCGCTTGCACCAGGTGTCGGGGCAAACAACACAACAAAATTATACAACATTTCAACGACACACAGGTTCCAAAGAGATACCTCTTCACCAAACGCTTTTATCACAAAGTAACCACCAATGATCCGTGCAGCAAAAAATCCGCAAGTAAGGAGAAGACTAAGCACACATCTCCATTTATGTTCGCGTAATAACGTTATCGCGAAAGATTTGTGTTCATTGGAAAGTTGTTCTACTTTTAACTTCGCACGTTCTAAGAATGAGGAAATCGAGGGGAAACTTTTACCCACATGATCGCATAGCCACTGAAAGATACGTAAAATTAGATCCGGTTTCAAGAGTAGAAGAACAAATACTAAAAATACAATACTGAAAATCAGAAAACTGAAAAAACTAATCCACGTGGTTTCTTTCGGTATAGAACTTGGATCAATCCACAAGATACCCCCAGCAGCAACAATTAGAACAACCAATGTTGAAAGAAACGCAGCAATTCCGGCAGTTATCGCACCTGATAGTGGCGCACCAGCTCTTGAGTAAATATAAAGATGACCTACTCCGCCTGTCTGAAATGGTGTAATTGCTGATACACAAATCGTTGATAGAATCGCTCGAAAACTATCACGAAATTTCATTGTCGGAGATACGACTCTAATGAAAACGTGAAATCGAAGTCCTGCACACAACCAATCCAGAAACGTAAAGACGCATACGATTAACAAATATTCATATCGCATCTCCTGAAAAACTCGTCCAAGCTCTTCTGCTCCGCTTTTTATATCTTGGGTACCACTCCATATAAAACTAAGGAATAATCCAGCTAATGTAAATATCGTAAAGAGAATAACACCCCGAATCATATTTTCGCGGCTCAGAGGGGCTTGCATTATATAAGGTTTACCTCTATTTTAAAGTGAATTATATAATTAAGTGAATATTTCTTAGGATTTACAGTGTTTGTAGTCGCGCAATTCATTGCACCTCTTACCTTCATCGGTAGGCGAGGTTTCCCAACCTCGCAATAGTATCAAAGTAATTCTAAAATCTACTATTAAATGGGATGAACATGGATATATGATGTATACGCATTATGTCCCAGTAAGCGTTAACGTCAAACTAATATCCAATGGCATTGCTGAATGTGTCAAAGCACCGACTGAGATAAGATCAACACCTGTTGAAGCCACTGCTTGCACACGATCCAAAGTAATTCCGCCTGATGCTTCAGTAATCGCTCGCTTGTCAATCAGTCCTACCACCTGCTGCATGGTCTCAATGGTCATGTTATCAAGAAGTAAGATGTCTGCTCCAGCATCAAGTGCTTTATTGACCTGTTCAACAGTTTCCACCTCTACCTCTATCTTAGTAGTATGCGGTGCAGCTTGTCTTGCCCTTTCAACAGCACTAATTATCCCACCAGCTGCAACTATATGATTGTCCTTGATCAACACACCATCGTAAAGACCAAACCGATGATTATTTCCTTCACCAACACGTACAGCATATTTTTCAAGCGCACGCCAGCCGGGGGTAGTCTTACGCGTATCAACTATTTTTACATCGTAGTCTGCTACTGCTTCAACAAAATGTGATGTTAAAGTTGCAATACCAGAGAGTCGTTGTAGAAAGTTAAGAGCAGTTCGTTCTCCAATAAGTATTGTCTTCGCGCTACCTTCTACCTCTGCTATAGTAGCACCTACAGAAATTACATCTCCATCCCTTACAAAAGCACGAAAGGTAACATCAGAATCCAACTTTTGAAATGTACGTTCAACGACTGGGAGACCAGCGACAACACCATCGCTTTTTGCATGCACTGTACCGACTGCTTTCTGATTAGGTGACACTGTTGCCTCTGTGGTAATATCTCCAATTCCGATATCCTCAGCAAAAGCAAGGTCAAGTAAAGTGTCTACTGACTGCATATTTAGCATGTCTTACTCAATCTTCCACAATAATGAAACAAGCATAATAATATCCGTAGGGTCAAGTTTTATAAGCATTTATAGAAATCTTACCCTACGGATATTAATTTGTTCCTAATATCTTTCTAAATAAGGTGTAAGGAACTTCTTAGCATCTTCCGTAACATCCCATGCATTTTCCCAGAAACAGAGATCAATAGAGAACCACTCACCATCATAGCCAGTTTCATCCATAATAACTGGGATAATCGCATCAAAGTCCAAAACACCGTCTCCAAACGGAGCATGAGTACTTGTGTGGTCATCATGTAGTGTGTTATCGGAATCAATGAGATGGAAGTGACCAATTTCACCCTTGAGCTGTCGCGCAAGTTCAACAACACCATTGTCACCAAGTGTCTCCTTATCACCTACCTGACGCGCTCCAACAGTTGCACACATCTGTGCATGACATGTGTCAAACATCACCTTGAAATTCGGGTGATCCACTGCCTTCGGTAAATTAATGATGTCACTCGGTTTATTGAACATAAATCCCGGTTCAAACTCCCATAACATCAACACACCGTGATCTTCCGCAACTTGAGCACAACGCCGCCACAGAGACACAATACGATCCCACGCTTTCTCTCGCTCAACACCAGGATCAGTTTCTGCATCTGTCACAGTATCAACGCGAATTGACGGAGAACCAAGATCAAGCGCAAGTTGAAGATTACGTCTAAACAACTTGAAATAGAAATCATCTTCTTGTGCCTCATCTGACGCTGGAGCTGGATGTGACCAAAAATCTGCTGCCAATCCCGACACCTCTAAACCGTAATAACTTATCAAACCTTTAACAGCATCACGGTCGCTTTTCATCGGGTAATCGTTGATGTCAATATGCGGTTTAAAGGCACCAATTTCAATGCCATCAAAATCCAAATCGCCAAGCCGTTTGACAACATCATCAAACGGAACAGGATTATCTTCATAAGGTCCAAAGGCATAAGCCCAACTACCAATTGACAATTTTTTTGCCATGTTTTCCTCCTAAATGTTTTATTATGCAAATTAGATAAAGTTATCAATAAAATCCTATGTTATTCCAGAAACCAAATTCTGAACTTCAGTTTCAAGTTCAGTCGTAATCCGCTCAACTGTATCCCTCTTCTGTGATTTGTAGGTATTGTATTCTTCCAAAATATTCTTCGGTTCTCCCGCACGAATTGACGCAACACGCGGTCCACGCATCTTCGCTGAACCAAATACTTCTCTCTCCAACCTAAATATCACCTCAAGATAACGTTCAGGGGAATGTTCCTCAGCAACATATCCATCCGTAATCGCAATGAAATTAATTAACCGTTCCAAATCCGGGTAGAATTGCTGAAACTTCTGAAGTTGCTCCTCATGTATTTTTTGCTCATACTCCGTCATCTGATCAATTTCTCTATATACCTCAGCATCAACAATGTTCTTCAACGCACGAACGCGGGTAAGTACATCTTTATCGGAATCGATACCCATAATTTTTTCAGCATGCGACAATATCTGTTCCTTAAGTCCCTGAATATGTTCATTCAGCGAAACATCGGGGTCAACTTTGTATTGATATTCCTCTGCAAGTGTTGAAAGGACAGAGATACCAATACGTCTCAAACGTTGATAACGTTCTACAGGTGTACGCGCAGACGATGGAAGTATACTACGTTCCAATTCTGTCAACGCAGTATCAATCACATTCCACATGTCCTTAGTATAGCGATATTTAATACCGAGAGGCACAACATAGAGAGGCTTATCAATACTCTCCTTTTTCATATCGTCTATTGCCCAGAAACAAAACTGAACAACGCCTCTTTCAAAACGCATCACCGTATCGTTCTGATGTGATATTTCTCCCTCTCCAAAAATGACAAGTGGCATCTCTCCCTCAGATAAAAGTTGACGGGTTGTTCTGAAGGCATTTCTGTCCACTGTACCACGAACTACCGAATAAACTCCCAACCGCTGCATCAAATACCCACGAACGCCACTAAACGCTCCTTTACCATAAGTCTCTCTTGCCGCCATATAGTAAAAAGGTTGAGATATATGTTTAGACAACAGAAACATCACGATAGGATCAGCAGACGCAGCATGATTCGGTGAAATTAACGCGGACTCTCCCTGAATTGATTCTAACCTAACAATAGACTCCGCATCAATGTCTAACGTTAATCCCTTCAGATGCAGCCGATTATATAACGGCATAATCGCACTGGCAACCTTTATCACTGACAAATTAGGTTTCGGGGGCTTAAAGTCTAACATCGAGTGCTACCGTTGGATCAATCAGAATATACCCATTATGTCAATTTATTGCGTATCATTAGTATGCTTGATTTGCCTATCATACCATTGAAGAATACTGTTGTTGCACTGATGCTATCTATACAGTTTTCATTGCACTGATACTTTTGTAAAAATACATTTCAGCACCAGCGGTGCGGAAGGTGTATAGAACCTGACCAAACAAATACCCAAAGCCCCAGAGGGGCGAAATGTGTACCCTTCTGCATTATTAAAGGTTTGGCGGATAGCAACAGATCACTTCCATCGGGGTATCACCTGTACTGACGATGACGTAACTTGACAAACATCTCGGAATAAAAACAGATTTTCCACGTTTCAGCGGTACATCTTCAAAATCACCGCGCAGTACACCCTCACCACCTAACGTTACCAAAGCATAAAAACCTTTATCAGCAGGCATACTAAGAGTCGAAGTTACGGTTAGACGTGAACATCCAAAGTACTGCAACGCTTCTTCAGGAACGATCCGGTCCTCGCGGTTATCTCCTTCCGCTCTCACAAGTTCAGGTGTTCTCCGAATGTAGTTGTTTAGATAATCTAACTCAAGCTTGTCATATTCAGCAGCATCCACCGCCAAATCCCATCCAAGACCCAGGTGACCATCTTCACGTTCATACGGAAATCCTTCCCATTCCGCAAGTATATTCCAATCTGTCGGTTCCTGCGGTTCAAGCACACAAAGTCCTGTACCGAGTGAATGAACTATCGGTGTCCGTAGGAAATATACCTCACCAACCTTCGGTTCAACCACATGCATCAGACTCCGCAACGTTTCAATATCTTGTGCTTCCATCAGACGACGGAATTCAGCTTTGTCTATCGCTTCTTTCCAACCAATCCATGCCTTCGCACCAGGACGCGTACCGATTAATATCCATGCCTCATTCTTACCAAAAGGCGAATCAAGGTGTTCCTTAGCAAAATCAGGGTTCGGATGCCAATGGATAGGGATGTGTGCGCCTTCACCAACATCAAATATCTTAAGAAGTACACCTAAATCTGTACCAAATTTCGCAACATGTGCGCTCCCAAGTGTCTCTTCAGGAAATGCGTCTAACAACTCCTTTAATAGGACCTTCTCTCCACTCGGAAGTTGAATAATACTAAAACCTTTTTCAGGCGGATTGTCTCTACCCGGTGTAATCGCTCTATTCGTAGAAAATATCCATTCCTCTGAGTAATAATCATCTTTCGGGTCGGGTTCCCCCATAAATTCAGCGCGAAGTTTCCCACCATTATAAAAGTGTAGGTATGTATTCGGTTCTAATCCAACGGGGGCATTTAACATTGACTGTAATTCTGTTTGTGATGCCATAATGCTTTCCTCTCTATATCTTTATACTATAATTCTATCATTTAATTCCCAAATTTGTCAAGACGCATTTTACGCTTCAATAGGTGCATTCAATTGTCGATTTTTCTGTCTGAATCGCTGAAGGCATGAGTTGAATGTCTGAATCGCTGAAGACACGGGAGACACAGAAATAACGCAACAAGAACTCTACACACCCTGCACAAAATACAAATTTGACAAAATATACATTTTAATGACATAATTCTCAGACTATTGGTAACATAGCGTGTAATTCAAACCACAATTCATACTTTTGAGACTGACTTCGGTGCATATAACACCAACAACACACCGAAGGGAGGAATTGTAATGAACGGTAATGAATCAACTGCAACGGAAACATACCGCGCATCTGCTTTTGCTGATTTCAATCCAGAACATTCAGCACCCGGTGCAACACCAGAACGTTTAGATCACCTGAAGGAACACGGGTTTGTCATTATAAACGACTTTGTCGGTAACCCATGGATTCCAAAACTTAGAGACGCAGGACGACGTGTAACTGAAGCATGTGCTCCTGAAAACAAATATGATGTGATTGACTGCTCAAAAGGATATGTCCATAGAACAGGACAACAACAACCTTGGGCAATCCGTGGAATTATACATCCCGCTTTTGGAGAACCCAGTTTTAATGAATTCCACGGTTCAACTGATTTCTTAGATTTTGTTGCTTCTTGGTGTCACGGACTTCAACCGGAAGACCTAACCTTTAGAGGCACACTACTCTGGGCAAATCCACGCACACACGAGAATAAACTCGGATGGCACAGAGACGAAACATGGTGGGGGACAGGTAAGTCATATTTCGCACAAAAAGAAGTACGCGGAGACGGTCCTGAAGCATACTCCGAAGAAGTGGAAAGAATTCGTTGGAAAGAAATCCAAGAAAACAATCTAAAGAGAATCAAGGAACGCAACGGTGTCAGCATGTTTTTGGCTCTTGCTGACGACGAATGTCACGAACTTGTTCCCGGTAGTCACCACCGCTGGCGAACTCCTTTTGAGCATGATGTCTTGCTACCTAAAAACATGAAAGACGCAGGTGTTCCACATACGCCAAGTTGGAATGGGTCTGACCCACTGCCTGGACAAGTCGCAATCCGCTTGAAGGCAGGTGAAGCACTCATACGCAACGGAGCAACAATCCATACAGGACATACCGTCCCCGATCGTGAACGCAATACCTTGTCAATTGGTTGGTCAAAATGGTCAGGAGAATTCGATGGAGAACCTTCAGTCGCAGATGTCCGTCACGCATGGCAACTTGACCCAGCAGTGAGAGATGCACTCCCTCACGAATGGATGAAAACCGCTTGGGACAGATGGGCAGAAACCCAAAAACTTGGTGATACCCTTGAAGATCGGTACACGGGGTTTGACATTAACCATATTAAATCTGGTATGGTACTCGGATGGCGCGGAGAACTTGAACGTAAAGCCGCCGCAGAAGCCGAAGCAGCAGAGGAAACTAAAGAATAAAACAAGCACATATACACTAAGGTTGGCATGTGAATAACCTGTCAACCTTAACAATCCCTATCCTCCATCTTTCTTCAAAATCACAATCCGATTACTATTCGTCCCCTTTTGATTGTTAGAAACACCCCAAAAATTTGCTGTCTTCGTGAAATTTTGAGAATTAATCATCAACTTGTCAGGTAAAAATCCCGCATCCAACGATGCTTTCGCAACAGCATTTTCCAATAACACTTCTCCTTTACGCACCTCTCCCACCTCAAAAGCTATCCTACCAGACGGCTTTAGTAAACGATGCAGTTCCACAAAGACATCTGTCATCCGATCAACCCAATCATCAAGAGATCTTATTTGCCAAATCTTCCCTCTCTCAATTTCTATATTACAAAACCACATGCGCAACCAATTATCCTGTTCATAGTCTACAGTATCAAGAAATGGCGGGGAAGTAACGACTAAATCAACCGATTCGTCCGTAATTTGCGGTGTGTGATCTGCCGATTCAGCAAGAAGCACACCATCATCACGACTATAATCATCAGGAAGACTATGACGTAACAACTGCTTCGACTTACGCAGTATCAACGCTTTCGTATCGCGATATTCTGGTGTCTGATTCCGTTTCTCATTGATTTTTCGTTGGGAAGTAACTGATGCCGCAAGATTTGGAGGCAGTGTAAAAACCGAGAAAAAACCAGAAGAATGTCCTGTAAGACGACTACAAGCAACCATCTGTAACCAAGCATCAACCGTATCTATTTCTCCATCTTCAAAATAGGATCGCCATCCATATATTTCTCTGAGCGTCTCTTCATGGAAAAAGACTAAAAGATCACGGTCTAATTCTGCTTCAAATGATAAGTCAATTTCAGACAATCTTTCTTCAATTTTCGCTATTGTCGGTGGATTGAGACGCGGGTTAGTCAGAACTTTAGACAGAGGATTTATATCATTACCGATAGCTTTATGACCGTGAAGTTGTGCCTCAATTAGCGTAGTACCACGCCCCATAAACGGATCATAAACAACAGATTCTGGTTCACAAAACTTTTTGATAAAATATGCAGGCAATTGCGGTTTATAACAGGCGCGATATGAAATCTCATGGATAGAATGTCCCGCACGTTGTTTCGCAGTCCAGAATTCACCCACTTCTATAGGAACAGAAACAGTATAACTATGTGGACGGTTAAAATCAAAAGCTAATTGAATTGGATCCATAAGCTCTGTTCTAAAGCGGTTATCATACATAAAAACACTGTGTTGGTAATCTGTAGACTGTGTTCAACGGAGTATACCCATTGTTGTCAATTTAGTGACGACCCTGTCCTGTTGGTGAGGTATCCTGACCACACAATAAGAATCAATTTAATAGAAGATTTATGTGTTTAACAAATGTATAGCCCCAGAGGGGTGACAGGTGGAAAAAACCAATCTTGCAAGGGAGTAAACTGTTTTAGTAAACCCAATTCAAAGAAAATAAAAAATTGTCCAACAATACTATCATTTATAAATTGCTTCAAAAAGATTTTGCTGACAAGAACGATCTGACAATGTTAACCCAGGTTCTATCTTACCCCAAATTGATTCCAAATCAGATGTACATACATAATCTTCAAAAAAACGAGACACATTATCTGATTCTCTCTGTTCAGCAAGTCTATTTTGTATAAGTTCTACATTAAAGGCATCAATTTCAATACCAATCGATTTACGTCCTAATTGTTCTGAAACAACCAACGTAGTTCCTGAACCTGCAAACGGATCAAGAACGACATCACCAGGATTTGTGGATGAAAGAATAATCCTAAGTAAAAGTTGAATGGGGGATTGCTGTTTGTGTAAGCGGTTACCTTCTGTATCCCGTAGTGCTTCATCTCCTGCGAAGTAACCAGATGTCAACTCACGAATATCGTCCCACACATCAGTAACATACATACCGTTTTCACGCTCGTACTTGTAATCTGCTGGTAATGGTGGGTCAATACGTAATCGATTGAAAACACGCGGTGTCTTACCTTTTGTTGCAAATCCAATTATCTGATAGTGTTTTCCAAAACGTTTCATACCCGGAACTGCTGAGGTCTTCTTTTTCCAGACAATCAGATTTTGGAAAGTCCACCCACTATCGCGTAAGCATTGCAGGACGAATTCTGTGTTTTTCTCGCGCTGCATGAAGTAAATAGCACCACCATCTGATGTCAACGCGAAGATCTTTGTACATACCTCACGCATCCATTCCCAATACTTTTCGGTTGGTAGGTTGTCATTCCATTCATTGTACGCTTTGTCTTGATTAAAGGGAGGATCAAGAAAGGATAGGTCAACCCTTGACAAAAAGTCACTGGAATCCAAGACTGTCGTACAATTGTCATGCAGCACAATACAGTTTTTGCTAAATGAGTTATTCATGATAAAGTATGAATCAACAGTATTGACATTTTGAATAAAGAATCTGGAATTGGGTTTCTGTCATGAAACTTATGGACCTACGACTAACTTACTAAACCGTATAATGCTTAGCAAGTTCATCATCAAGATCTTCTAAAACATCTTTCGCATTACGCTGCTCTTTACTATCCTTGCTGGATTCCTTCTCAATAAACCCATTTTCCTCAATAACTTCTTCCTCAACATAGATCGGCACATCACTACGAATTGCAAGCGCAAGCGCATCGCTCGGACGAGAGTCTATCTCGTATTCCTTACCATTCAACTCAAGCTTTACCAATGCGTAAAAAGTTATATCTTCAATCGCTGTGATACACACAGAAGTAACCTTAACTGAGAAGGTGTCAATCACAGTCTTCAAAAGATCGTGTGTCATCGGTCGAGGAACATCCACTTGTTTAAGGTGGTTGTCTATAGCAAAAGCCTCCGGTTCACCGATCCAGATAAGCAATATCCGTTTTGTTTCACCCTCTTTCTCCTTTAACACCACGACCGGAATACGAGAATTCGGGTCTACTGTTAGAAATTCAATATTTACTTCAACCATGATTAGTCTCCTTTTCAATCTATCCCTTCTTATAAAGATATCTTCGGTTACCATTATACAATAACCGAAGATATTTTGAAAGTTCTAAATTGAACAAGAATAACGCGACTATATAAGAGTTTATGTAATGTGTACTATTCAGAAACAGGTTCAGATTCCGTATCAGTATCAGAATCTACCACGCTATTTCGGCTTAGTCCCTTAGCATAATCCTGAATTGTCTGTCCAATCTTTGCTGTATCAAGACCGCTGAAGTTAACAAGCTCCTTCAGAAGTGGCATTGCAGCACCAGCGTTGACAATAGAACCAAGTATGCGGTTCATACCTGAACTACCATTACCACCGCCATTGCCACCACCTAAGTCAAGCACACGGATACTTTCAATACGTTCGGCAGGTTTCATCAACTCACTCGTAACTTGTGGCAAGGATTCAACAAGCGCAAGAACAGCATCACTCACAAGCACTTGCGGCTCAGCAATATTCTTAGCAGAAATCAATGCTTCCTCACCATCGGCTTTAGCTTTTGCCTCAACGAGTAGCGCATCAGCGAGAATTCTTGTAGCCTCTGCCTTCACCTCTGCTGCTTCAAGTTCCGCCTTCGCTGTTTCAACAATAGTATACACCTCAGCATCCGCGCTCTTTTCTTTAGTAATTCTATCTTCATCCGCTTCCTGTTCAGCACGAATCAGTTCTATCTTACTTTCACGTTCCGCTTTTTCAATCGCTTCTGCCGTTTCAACAGCAGCTTCAGCGCGCGATTTTTCTGCAGAAACTGTCAGGAGTTCAATAAGTGCTGCCTCGCGCTCTTTCTCTTTAAGAGAAATCAAAATAGCGTTTTCTGCTTCTGCCTCTTTTTCTGCACGATCTTTCTCCAAAAGCACAATTTTCTTTTCAATGTCTGTTATTTTGACGGTTGCCTCTTGCTCAATCTTAGCTTTTTCAACAGTAAGATTACGTTGAATTTCTGCTTCTTCAACCATCTGTTCTTGTTGCACCTGAGCGACTTCAATCGCCTGCTTCTGTGCAATTTCGCTTTCCTGAACCAACTTTTCCTGTTCAATCCGTTCCATCTCTATCTTTTGAGTCTGTGCAATTTCAGCAGATTTTACCGCCTGTTCCTGTTTGATACGGGCTTCCTCAACTGCTTGAAGTTGTTCAAACTTATGTTCCTCAACAGCGCGTTCCTGTTCTGCCTTATTCGTAGCAATTTCCTTACGTTGTTCTTCCTGCGCAAACTCAAGACGTTTTTCTACCTCTAAGCCTTCGGTTTCTGTTTCCTCTTCCTTTTGCTTAATTTCCAATTCCGCTCTAAGACGATCCTCTTCCCGTTTGACTTTGTTTTCATGCTCAATCTTAGCAGTCGCAGTCTGTTTCTCTTCTACTTCCTGCTTGATCGTCTGGATAGCAACAACATCAAATCGGTTGTTTTCATCAAGTGCTTCAAGCGGCGTTTGGTCAAGGTTTGTAACAGCAACGGTTTCAAGCTTAAAGCCGTTCTGTTCCAAGTCCTCAAGGCACGCTTCTTGAACCTGATCAGAAAACTCTTGACGTTTCTCGTGAAGTTCCTGCAAATCCATCGTCGCAGCAACACTTCGTAAAACACCTACAAGTTTACCTTCCAGCAACGTATTCACTGCTTGCGGGGTAAGCGTTTTCTCACCAAGACTCGCAACTGCCTTAAGCACATCTTGTTCATTCGGTTCAATTTTTACATAAAACTCAGCCTGAATGTCAACACGCAAACTATCCTTTGTAATCAAAGCCGCTTGTCCTTCACGTTCAACCGGCAACTGAAGTGTATTTAATGAGATTTGCTGCGTTACATTCGTAATAGGGTTAACCAGTGTTCCACCAAAGACAACACGCTTTTTTCTACCTCCAGAAATAACTAAAGCTGAATCTGCTGGAGCTTTCTTGTAAAATGATTTGTAAACTAAAATAAAAATAACAAACAGCGCAACAATACTACCGACAATAAGGATAAACAGGTCTCCACCCATGACAATTCTCCTTCATTATATAGTTTTTGGTCATTAACAGATTATAGTTTTAACTTAATTCCACTTCCATTTGTTTACATCAAATATATATATTCAGAATCATACTCCGTAGGTCAGAACGACCTCCGACAGGGAAACAAATGATTTCATATTAACTTAATTCCGCTTCCGCCGGTTTTACATCAAAAATCCGTTTATCAGAATCATAGTTGACAAGTATTACGGTATCACCCTTTAAAGGACTTTGTTCCTCCGGTTTAATACGACACCTCACTGTTAACGTATCACCATTAGGAACTACAACCCGTGCAGTACCAAAAGTGGTTGTGACTTGTCCACTGACAACCCGACCCCGCAATCCAAGCAAGTGAAGATCTTTTGTAGCTGGATCACTTTCAGGAAACACCTTTGACAACGTAAGCGACATATACCGAGTTCCTAAAACACTACATACAAACGCAGCCCCACAAGATACCCAAAAGAACATACTTGACGCAGATTCAACACCCAAAATCTGATTCACGATTAAACCAGTGAAACCCCACGCCGTAAAGAGTGTCATCACAACTACCATAAATGGAACTCTTCCGACATTCAGGAATCCAAAAACATCTACAAATGCATTTCCACCTGCACCAGAATCCGTAACTATTGCCGTGTCTGCATCCACGTCCGCATCAACATCCATATCTACATCGGCATCAACGTCCATATCCACGTCCGCATCAACATCAAAGTCAACATCAGCGTCAACATCGAAATCAACATCAGCATCCACATCGAAATCAACATCAGCGTCAACATCGAAATCAACATCAGCATCCACGTCTGCATCTACATCTCCTTCACCGAAGTCTAATCCGCCGAGGACGAGACGAAAGATAGCAAATAGAAACACCACAGCGAGGGGTGCAGTAAACCACACATTGTAGGTTACAGTTAGGTAAGTCCAAAAATTACCCATAAATATTACCTCCGTATCTGTTCGGTGATAAGTTGATGAGCACGCCGCGCATCCCGTAATCGCATATTGTCTATCCAGTAGGTATTACGTTTAACGTCTATTTCAAGCCGCGCTTGTCCAAATATCTTATGTTTCAAAATCCGAGCAAGTTTCACAGCAAGAATATCACTGAAAAAAACATTGCAACGGATATTCGCATAAGATATAGCAAGACTACCCATAAACTTTTCATCTAACACAAGGACACGCAACGATGTGATAAGCACAATATCAGGATGCAACAAAGATGAACCCGCAAGCACACACATACTAACCCGTTCATCCGTCTGTAATTCCGCTTGTACAACCTGTTGAATGCGAAGCGGCAGATTCTCAAAATCAGCCATCGCGCTCCGTCCTTTTATATATTGAGACTCATATCCACGGAAAGATAGTAAAATATTTACTGTTTGTCGTCAATAAACGGACTTCGTTATTCATCCTTAAGACATACATGACGTGTCAGATACTCAAGAACTTCCTCTTGCATCTTTTCTATCTCCACTCGGTATCCACCGGAAACGTGCAAGAATTCTTCAGGTGTTGCTTTAACCCGCAATTGTAAGAGTAAATTTTGAAAGTAAGCAATACGTTGTTGACACGTTTTGAGTTCTTTATCATTTTGAATCATTGAACACCTCTATGATACCACGCCAATCACCGTTGCGTTTAACCTACGCACAAATCGGAGATCGCTTCTACAGTGATCTCCTATATTGTAGGAGGGAACTCCGATTCCCGACTATTGTATTACATACAATTTTATACCATTTTTAAAATAATACATACCCTTTAAGAGATAACTGGTACGTAGGGGCGAGGTTTCCTCGCCCGCATCCTCACATACAGTCCCGTAAGGACGTAGAGGCGAGGTCGCCTCGCCGCATTCTCACATACAATCCAGTAGGTCGGAGCGAGCAAAGCCACTTCCGACATATTTGTCAAATGCACAGGAATCCAGTCTCAAAATCCGCACTATCTGCCTGCATCGCAGATGAACACCGTTGGGTTCCAACTGCCACAAAGAGACATTGGTATACCAAAACTTTTTCCGTGTCTTCCGCGTCTTCAGTGCTTCCGTGATTCAGACAATTAGCACTACCAAATACATTTCTCAAGAATACATAATCCTTAAATTGACGCTTATGGTGCGGTTTCCTAACCGAACCTATGTAAATAGTGCGGTTAGATGAAGATTAATTTATTCTTTCGGTAATATTAATTTCCCAATACCTGTAGGCGCGCTTTGTAAGCGCACTGGACTTCAATAATAAATTACCGAATTTATTTCTTAATCTTCATGAAACCGAACCTACCAGGGAGTATGAACATATTTTGGATTTCACTAATTTCACTATAAGTTCCAGAGGGACGGAATGTGTATAGAAAAGAATTGTCTGCAAATTTATTTTGCAAATTGGTGATGGAGGTGGCGGGAATTGAACCCGCGTCCGAAAGCAAATTGATAGAGGCTACTACATGCTTATCACAGGTTTGAAGTTTCGCCATCCAGAATCCCCTGTGCAGGAGTCATAAACGGCTATCTCAAGTTATGATTCACGGAATGTCCCTTGAGAACAATCATGCCGCTAGCCCGTATTGTGACGCTTTAGCCTTCCTGACGGGCGGCAGGTCAGTAAAGCGTAGCTGCTTAGGCAGCTAATGCTAATTCTTGATCAGCAATTATAATTGTTCCGCCTATTTTACGAGGCCTGCGGAGACCTCGACATGCAACCTATACCGCAATTACCTCCGTCGAAACCAAATTCACCCCCAAAATATATTACATACCTACGAATAAGATCTTATCTCACGATTCGCCTGTTCACGATCAATCTTATCACGCTTATCATATAAACGTTTACCTTCCGCAACGGCTAACTCCAACTTTACTTTACCACCCGTAAAGTATGCCCGAGTCGGAACTAACGTCATACCTTTTGATTGAACAGACCTTTCCAATTTTTTTATTTCGCTACGATGTAATAATAACTTACGTGTCCGCTTCGGTTCATGATTCATCCGATTACCCTGATCATACAAACCGATGTACGCATCAATCAGAAACACCTCACCCTCTGTAACCTGAGCATAACTATCAGTCAGGTTGAACTGTCCATTTCTAATTGCCTTAACTTCAGTTCCCTGTAGTACAATACCCGCCTCATATCGGTCGCGCAAATGATAACCATGTCGCGCCTTCCGATTCACCGTAATCGTTGGGTTCTGTGAGGTTGTTTTCTTATTTTTCACAATAACCTATATTTTACCACATCTATATCAAGTATGCAAGGAAATTGTATTAAGTCCAGGTTTTTTATTTTTTATATGAGCAGGACTTACGCATTCTTATAGGTTGTGTTGGACTATTCTATTATGAATACATTTACATTCGCCCAAAAGAAGCATAAGTTATTTTCTGATTATTGTCAATTTTTGTTAGTTAGTTTCACCAATTTTACCCAAACTTATTTTGCCGATCATACTGACAAATGGAGCCACGATCAACTCAATCGTTTCCTGAGAAATGAAGACATTTCTTCAAATGAACTCTGGACATCTGTCAAAGATGATATTGAGTATGATGCGAAAGGATACCTGATCTTTGACGATGTTGTGTTGCCTAAACCCCATGCGAAAGCGATTGAGACCCTCCGTTCTCAGTGGAGTGGTAGTGACAAAAAAGTCGTTGAAGGCATCGGTATTGTCACGTGTATCTATGTCAACCCAAAGACGCGCGCATACTGGATCATTGATTATCGTATTTTTGACAAAACGCATGATGGTCCAACGAAAATAGACCATTTACTTGAAATGTTGCACAATGCTTACTTTAGAAAACAACTTCCGTTTCGGACTGTGCTGATGGACGCTTGGTATACGTCAATGAAAGTCATCAAAGCGATTGAAAAACTTTCAAAGATTTACTATGTCCCACTGAAACGCAATCGTCTTGTGAATGATACGAGTGGCGGACAACCACACCAACAAGTCAAAGATTTATCTTGGACCCAAGCAAAAACACGGCAAGGAAAACGCGTGCACATCAATAAGTTTCCAAAAGGGCATCAAGTGAAGTTGTTCCGGATAGCCTCCTCTACCGGGGGCACAGAATATATTGCGACAAACGACTTATCTCAGTCGGATGCGGATGCGACAAAACAAGAATATTGTGTGCGTTGGAAGATTGAACAACTCCACCGTGAGATCAAACAAGTGACCGGTATTGGTGATTGCCAATGTCGCAAGTTGCGTGCCCAAAGAAATCATATTGCGTGTTGTTTCCAAGTATGGGTCTGTTTGAGCCGCACTGCACGCGCACTTGGTAAAACGATTTATGATGTTAAAGATAGTTTATTGGATGATTACATGCGACATCAACCCTCTAATCCTGCAATAATATTCAAAACTGCGTAAGTCCTGTTATTTGACATACTCCCAAGCCTAAAGGCATGGGATTCTTCTATCATCAAAGACAGCCTGCCGTAGCAGGTGTTACGTCTTCTCCTGAAAAGGTTGATGCCCCAACCTTATGAATATTTATAGCAGCGTTTATATCTCGGTCA
>JAJEAG010000087.1 GCA_022824265.1 Candidatus Poribacteria bacterium
GGACCCCGTGATGACGGTTCATACCTAAAGAAGTCTGAAGATGGTTCCATAGACAAAAACATCACGTGGATGTGCGTCTAACCCCTAATTGTTCGGATGAGGTTCAAAGAAACCCCGTCCTTTAGGGCGGGGAGCGGTCATAATTCCGTTATCGTTAATTCTACAGATATTTCATTTTCTATACCAACGGAGACAATGAGTTAACTTAATAAGGAGCATTAATTTATGGTAAAACAGTATAAAGTCCGTGCCGCGCATTGTGATTATCGTGCAACAGAAGAAGAAATCTACAAAACTTTACGCCGAATCACTGACCCTTTAACACGATCTTGGAAACCGATCGAGAATGCTAAGAAGGTAGTCATCAAATTCAACATGATGAAACCGCATGAACGTATAATCTACTTTGAAGGTCGTAGGCGCGAACTGGTAGACGATGCTGTGTGTCGTGCGGTGCTGCGTTTGATCAAGGAACATACCACTGCACAACTAATCGCAACAGATACAAATCCTTATACCCACGGTAATCGTATGCCACCGGGATTCAACTATGAGCATCATCTCAAAGAATTTGACGTGCAATTCGTCGATTCTAATCTGCCACCATTTAAGGATTACGATGTTCCTGGTGGTGGTTCAATGTTTGATAGATATACATTGAGTGCATGTTTTGATGATGCAGATGCTGTTATCTCCGTAGCAAAGATGAAAAACCACGCCTTTATGGGTATTACTTTATGCACTAAAAATCTCTTCGGTTTACCTCCGATGCTGCTCCCTGAAGGCAGGACACGAAGTTACTATCACCACCTAATAAGGTTATCTTATGTGCTGCCTGATCTTGCTCTGATTACAAAACCGTGTCTTAATATTATTGATGCCTTGACGGGACAATGGGGACGCGAATGGGGTGGTGAAGGTAGAATCTGTAACGCACTTATTGCAGGTGATCATCCTATCTCCACTGACACCGTAGGAATGCACTTAATGGGACATGAGCCAGCTTCTGATTGGCCTACACCACCATTTAAGCGCGATCGGAATCATATTCTCATTGCTGCACAACGCGGGTTTGGCACTGTTGATCTAAATGAGATTGATTGGGAAAGTGAGGTTAAGGCTCCACTGGCAGAGTTCGATTCAGTTGAAACGGACACACCAGAAATGGTTGCTAATTGGCGTAGAACGACATGTGATCAGGGATTAGTCTACCTTGAAAACCAGAAAAACATGATTGACAAATATCGTGATAATTTCATATATTTACAAGGTGGAGAAGTTGTATGGAGTGGTCCAGATCCCTCCAATTTAGGAAGTCGTCGTCAGTTAAGTGGGGAAAAGAAAGACAGCGCACTCTGGCTCAAACTCGTTGATCCAGAAGAACACGAAGGTGAACGTTTTGATGTTTATCAAGAGTGTTTGAAAGATTTCGCAGCATAAAATTGTGGAATCAACATGTTTGACTATGTTATACTTTTACATAAAAGTATTGATAGTAGAGTGAATTACAATGGAAATCACCGAAGCACAAAAGAAGCAATTGGATGAACAAGGATGCATCGTCATTCCGGACGTTTTCTCCGAAGAAGAAATCGTGATGTATCGTGCTGATATACTTCGGTTGGCTGAACAGGAGAAACAGGATGGCTCTGCCCTCCGTCATACCAATGATCATGGACAACATGTGCGTTGGTTAATGAACAAAGGTGAGATATACGAAAAACTTATCGCACACCCCAAAGTGATGCCTTTCTTTGAACATTTGCTTGGAGCAGATTATACTCTAAGTACACTTACCTCTAACATCATTGATCCGGGTGCTACTGATGGAGGATACCACGTTGACAACGTCTTGGGAACAATGCCAGAACCACTACCCAGTTTTCCTTTGGTAGTTAACAGTCTGTGGTTACTTGATGATTTTACCCCAGAAAACGGCGGCACACGTCATGTCCCTGGTATTCATCTGCAACGTATCAAACCTCCACCCGGTACAACACACCATCCTGATGAAGTGCGCCTCTCAGCACCAAAAGGATCTGTATTTCTATTCAACGGGGCTGTATGGCATTCCGCAGGTGCAAACAAGACAGATCAACAACGAATCGCACTCATCTGTTTCTGTTGTCGGTCATTTATCAAGCCTATGTTCGATTTTGTTCATTTCCTTAAACCTGATGTAATTGAACGAGCAACGCCAACAATGCGTAGAATATACGGTTTTGATTCGCAACCGAGACCTCCAGATCAACCCGTTCAGCAAATGTAATCCAGATAGTGATATTCAGTTTGTATTGAATTTGGAATTCTTATATACTATAATATTATCAAACACAATAATAAGTACGAGGACATCTTGAAGTGAATTGTGAAATGAGTGAAACGCGAATGCGAATTCTTCAACTATTGAAGATGCGTTGTAGTATGTCTGTAAGTCAGTTGACAGAGGCATTGCAAATCAGTTCTATGGGTATTAGGCAGCATCTATCAATTCTTGAACAGGAAGGTCTGGTAGAATTTCATCGCGAAAAGAAAGAACGTGGACGTCCACATCACATATACAGTCTGACTGATGAAGCGAATAGTCTATTTCCGACTACCTACGCAAACTTTGCTGTAGGATTAATGCAAGAAGTAGCAAAATTCAACGGTCCTGGGTTCATTAATAAAGTGTTCCGTAGTAGGATGAAGTCGCAGTTACAGATGTATCAAAAACGTCTTGATGGTAAAGTTATGGTTGACCGAATAAAGGAACTTGCACGAATACGCGACGAAGAAGGATATATGGCTCGCTTTGATGAAAACGACACTGATTATGTCTTAATTGAACACAATTGTCCCATCGCAGCGATTGCTCAGGAATATCCCCACGTATGTGAGATAGAATTAGGACTTTTCAGACAATCCTTAGGAACAAAGGTATATAGAGTAGAACATTTAATGCAGGGTAGTCATAGATGCTGCTATCGCATTCCCAAAAGTGAAAACATTGAAAGAGAAGATGAAATTCCATCAAAGGAATCATCAGGAAAATAACAGATAAATTCATACTAAATTCCGTTGTCATTGTTTTTGGTAGAATAATCCGAATTTTCAGAGTCATTCTTGACTAAATAAGTCATAATAGCCCTGTAAAACCATACAGTATATAGATTCACGGCACATGATAAAATTGTTCAAATTTCCCTCTGACTCTGAAAACTCTGAATCTTTAGAACGAAAGTAATGTAAATTTTATCAAATAAAAAGGATCGACTTCGGACACACAATACTATTCATGAATAGAACTCGCGTTAGAGTTAATGAATTATCCTTCTACAGATCCTAAATCAATTTACAGGCTATTTTTATGTCAGATGAGACAGGTAGACGAGACTTTTTTAAGGAAGCATTCAATCAGATCATGAAACCGGTTGCAGAATTACTGGACGACAGGATTCTTGATCCGTTTTCAACTGATTATCCCAATCGTCCAATATTTCGTCCCCCTGGTGCGCTATCTGAACCTGAATTCTTAGAAAAATGTCTGCGCTGTGGAAATTGTGTTAAAAACTGTCCTGCTAATGCCATACAACCATTACAAACTCAGGACACCATCCTGAGGAATACGCCGCACATTGATTTTGAAGAACAACCGTGTGTGATATGTGATTCGTTAGCATGCATGCATGTTTGTCCAAGCGGCGCGCTACAACCTGTCTATGCTGAGGATATTAGGATCGGACTCGCTGTTTTTGATGCGGAAACTTGTCTTCGTAGAAAATCTGTTGATTGTACCTACTGTGTAGATACCTGTCCTATTGGAGAAGATGCAATAAAGCTTTCTACAGATGGTTTAGTAGAAGTGCTTGATACAGGTTGTACGGGGTGTGGGGTATGTCAGTATGCATGTCCAACAGATCCAAAGTCCATAGTGATTATGCCGTTGCCTTCACCACAATAGCATCATGTCCTTCCTTCCCCAATTCCTTTTACAAATTCCACCAAACACTCAAGGATTGCGTGATATAAAGCCCCCTCTGGATGTTCCACAGCACATATTACCTTATATCCTTCTTAGTGCACTCATTCTTGTTGCTATAGTGGGAATAACATGGGTATTTCTTCGAAAACGCCATCAGACAGAGGTACTACTTCCTCCTGAAGAAGTCATTATTCAACCTCCCCATGAAATTGCACTTGAACAATTAGCAAAACTTGAATCCGAATCTCCTGATATGGAAACTTACCATACTATCATATCTAATATAATTCGAGAGTACATTGCAGCGCAGTATCAAATCCCAGCATTAGAATTGACAACAACTGCTCTAATTCAACAAATGACGCGTGAACAATTTAGTGATTCTTGTGTCAAACATATACGACACTTCCTCTCAAATTGTGATAAGGTTAAGTTTGCAACATATCAAGCAAAACAGTCTGAAGCAGATGAACGTATGGTAGATGCACATTGGTTTATTGAGGAAACAAAAGCAAATTAAGAAAGTATCTTGATTAATACCATTCTTATATGTCATAATTTTAGTTATAGATATGAGAGAATGAATTCCAATAGTGGAATATGTGATAGTGTGAAAAGACTTGAAATATTTTATAAACTTTGGTATCCTTTATATACGCTATATTAATAGATAGTAATTGCTTAGCAATTCTTTTCATACGCATGTGAGTCGGATTACTCTAAACAAGGAGGCAACTCAGCGTGACAAATACATTTTCCAATGACCAAGTACTCCTGACAATACCGATGCGACCGGATATGGAACTTGCAGCAGCAAAATTGGCTTCAGTCATTGCTGAATCAATGAGTTTTAACGATGATCAAATTGAAGAAATTCAACTGGCGATGATTGAGTCGTGTATTAACGCATTTGAACATAGCCAAAGTCCAGACCAGTCAGTCGTTATTCAGTATATCATCAGCACTAATGGATTGGAATTAAAAATCACAGATCAGGGAATTGGTTTTAACCCAACAAACCGTTCGAAACGTAGAAGCAGCCAGCCAGATTTACATCCCGATATGCGGAAACGCGGGTGGGGTTTAGAAATTATGAATACCCTCATGGATAGTGTGGATATTATGAGTGGTGAAAATGGAACAACTATTACTATGGTTAAGTACAAAACTGCGTGAACATCTGCATCGGCTACATTCAGATTAAGGAGGTATAAGTTTGGCAAACAAATTCGATATTCAGACACGTGTTGAGCACGAATACGCTGTCCTTGAAACAGCGGGATACCTAAATGACTCACTCGGGGAGCAATTGTCTAAAAAAGCTCAAGAACTAATTGAAAAAGGATATACACAACTGGTAATCAACTTAGATAAAACAGCGTTGATTAATAGCATCGGTATCTCTATACTGATAGAAATTATTGAGGCACTTGATGAACGCGATGGTACGTTGAACTTTTGTGGGTTATCTGCTACACAGGAACGTACATTTCGCATGATGGCAATAGCCAAATATGCCGGAATCTTCCCAGATGAGAAGGCTGCTATCGCTAATTTTTAGAGTGTTGATAACGGAATATACTATTCTGACAAACCTAAACTGCATAATACACCGTTCGTCCAATACAACGGGTCAACAGGATTGAACACTTCACAAAAGTTTAGAAAATAATAAAGGAACAATCCGGCATGCACCTCAGTTCTGCAGAAGAAACTATCCAAAGGTTAATATATAGTTTGTCCGAACTGGAGCAATTAGGTCAGACGCTAATCTCCGGTCACGGCAACTTTAATGTCTCAAGTAAAACATACCTCCGAATCACACTTGGCACGCTTCAGGTAACGCGCGGTGCTATTTTATGTTACCATTCAAATGAAAATTATCTGACCATCGCAGCATCAACTCCAGAAATCGATGCGACACAGATTGAAATAAAACCGGATGAGGTAGCATGTTTACTTGAATCTCCTTTAGTTGAGTTACAATCTCCTCCAGAAGACCTCCAAGATATCATTGAAAGAAACTCACACCTGATAAATGGGAATGAAATGCATCGTCTTTGGGTGCCTTTAAAAATCCAAGATGAATTCCTTGGAATTCTGAGTTTAGGAAAATTTTTGGGACGTGCAAAGTTGGAGGCATGGGAACAGGAATTACTCACTATTCTTGCCCACCAAATATCAATTGCAATCGCCTATTCACGCAATGAGGAACGCATACAGAGTGAAAAGTTTCGGTTATTTATGCTGGCGGAAAGTGCTCCACAAATATGTCAACTTCTACAACCTGACGATGCAGCTGAGCAGGTGATATTTCAAGCTGTCGCGCTCTTGGATGCGAATATGGGGGCACTCATGCTTATTGACCCGCAACACAAGCACCTTGAATTACAATATGTTTTTCCACCTGAACTATTGAATGCAGAAGACGACCAACAAGAAACTGACAATAAACTGATTATTCCTATTGAGGATATTGATGACAACAACACAGAAACACAGACTACAACATCGGAAGAAATGTTAGTTAATGTTGTTAAAAACGGCAGAACAGACCAATGTCCCTCCAAAATGGATACCCTTTTTGGCGGAAGTAACCTAATGGCTGGTCCAATTCAAGGACGCGATGGAGATATTTTAGGTATACTTGTTGTGGGTGACAAGGAAGTAAGAGGTGGAAGTGTCGCTGAGTTCACATTTGAAGATGAAACACTTCTTGATTCTTTCGCAAAACAGGCGGGTGTAGCAATTCAAAACGCACATCTACATCAGGAAGCACTTGATGCACGACAATTACAAGCAGAGATGGAAGAAGCGCGTAAAATCCAAGAAAATCTTATCCCTGATACACTCCCAGATATACCTGGATACGAAGTTGCAGGACATTACGAACCTCGTGGTCCTGTTGGTGGAGATTATTTCGATTGTATTGAACTCAATACTGGTGGGTGGGGACTCGCTATCGCAGATGTCTCAGGAAAAGGCATGCAGGCAGCACTGTTGATGGCAACCCTACGAGCAGGTCTTCTCTCTGAATTGACAAGTACAAGGGGGCGTGAAGAAGATGAACAGATAGACATGAAAAATGAACTGATTGACATGGCAATGACTCTGAATTCCCTGCTTTACGTTAGCGGAACAGAAGAAAAGTATGCAACCTTCTTTTATACCCATCTTGATCCAGAAACAGATATACTTACCACGCTAAATTGTGGGCACAATCCTCCGTTGATTGTCAAGAACAATGGGGATATTGTATGGCTCGGAGAAGAGATCGGTGGACTACCAATAGGAATGTTTCCAAATGACATGGTACCTCTGATTGCAAAATTCGAGGCTGAACAGATTAAACTTGAAAGCGGCGATCTTATAATTTATTATACAGATGGTGTTACTGAAACCGTCAACATTGATGATGAGTTCTATGATGAAGAACGATTGGAGCAGGTCGCAAAAACCAGTTCAGATACTGATGCATCGCAAATATGTAGAAATATATATCAATCAGTAATGGACTTTCAAGGGGATGCAGATCAATTTGACGATTTAACACTCCTTGTTCTTCGAAAGAAATAGGAAGCCAAAAATATGCAACAGAGATTAGAAGGACGGAGATTCTTAAATCCGACAATCCTCGCTCAAATTGGAAATCTTGAACTGATCGCAAAATTTGTAGTTGAGGGGTTTATCTCAGGCTTACATAAGAGTCCGTACCACGGATTTAGCGTGGAGTTTTCACAATACCGGCAATATATGCCCGGAGACGATACAAAACACATTGACTGGAAAGTTTATGGCAGAACTGACCGCTATTACATCAAACAGTTCGAAGAAGAGACAAATTTAAACTGCTATCTTCTACTGGACACAAGTCAGTCTATGGCACATCCTGCCCCCGAAGACTTAGACGAAATAAACGAATCTCAAGAAACCGATACATCAGGTGATAGCGGTCCCTTATCAAAACTTCGCTATGCATTTTTTCTTATCGCTTCTCTTTCATATTTCATGGCGAAACAAAAAGATGCTGTCGGATTCGCATATTTTGATGAGAAGGTACATCAGTATTTACCAGCACGTAGTAGTGCATCACATATGCATTCTATTCTATTAACATTGGAGAACATACAAACAGAAAAAGAAACTCGAATCGGTGAACCGTTACACCAGATCGCAGAACGGTTGACGAAACGTGGATTAGTAATTCTGATCTCTGACCTATATGATGAAAATCCTGATGAGGTGATTGACGGACTTGAACATTTACGTTACGATGGACACGAAGTAATTGTCTTTCATATTCTATCTCAACAGGAAGTAGATTTTGAGTTTGAAAGACTTATCCGTTTCGTTGATGCGGAAAGTGACCAAGAAATTATCACTACACCACAAGTCATTCGGGATAGTTATCTCAGCAATTTTAATGACTTCATTAACCACTATAGGACGACCTTGAATCAATCGGATATTGACTATAATCTTATCAATACATCAACCCCGATTGACAGAGCACTCTCAGCATACCTCGCCAAACGGCAGGGATTTCTATAGGAAGTAATAGACACAGTTTGTGTCTATGCATGAAGGAGACAGGCACGATGGGTTTTTTGGCTGGAGCATTTGCAATTGTGGGTGCAGTAGGGGCATCTATCCCTCTCATTATACACTTATTGAATAGAGAACGGGCACGTAGGCTTGTTTTCAGCACTGTTCGTTTCATTCAGATGTCGCATCAAACCAATGTACAACGTCATAAGTTGAAACGGTTTCTTCTTCTGCTGATGCGTATCTTGATGTTGATACTACTTGGTCTTGCATTCGCACGTCCCTTTTTTGCTCAAGATATTGCAACTACTCCTGAGTTAGGTGGTATTAGAAATGCTGTTATTATTTTGGATATATCCTACAGTATGCAATATGAAGAGGTATTTGATAACGCAAAAAAAGAAGCAATCAACCGTCTTGACAGTTTAGATAGTGCCGATGCAGTTGCTCTGATCCTATCAGCAGATAAGGTGCGGAAAGTTTTGCCTATTGACTCAGAACATCAACATATCAGAACAGCAATAGAAAACGCAGAACTTACAAACTATACCACAGATTACCTTGACGCGATACAAACTGCCGATGAAATATTAAAGTCTATTTCAATAGGTCAAAAACAGATTTATCTTGTAGCAGATTTGCAGAAAAGTGGCTGGGAAAACTTCCTTACTACTGATAGACTTGGTCATGATGTAGACATTGAATTTATTGATGTTTCCAAAGAACAACCTGATAATCGCGCAATTACAGCTATCAACGTCCCTCCTGTTATTCTCCTTGAACAGAAAGACACCGAATTGGTAGCACGCGTCCACAACTTCAGCACCGAACGAGTAGAAAACCTTCCTGTAAGTCTTTATATTGATAACAGGAAAGTTGAAACGTCTCAATTGGATATTGAACCGAATGACAGTTCTGATGCTTCCTTTAATGTAAGAATAGATTTGCAAACAGAGTCTGCACATACTGGTTGGGTTGAAATTGAGTCTGATGCCTTGGAAATTGATAACCGTCATTATTTCACTGTTCAGAGCATGAAATCTATCAAGGTACACTGTGTTAATGGTGAAAGCAATAGGAATAATATTTATGACGAAACCTTCTTTCTCACAAGAGCTTTAAAGAACACAGGGACGGATGGTGCACCTATTGATTACACAGAATCTACTACTTTTCCATCGGATAATGCCATAAAGCGATACGATGTGCTAATCCTTGCAAATGTTAGCAGCATCTCAGCAACTGAAGCAGATAGATTAAAAACCTATGTGAATGGCGGTGGCGGATTAATTATTACGGTTGGAGATCAGGTAAACACAGACGTATATCAGCAACATTTAGGTGAATCGGAGAATCCACTATTACCTTGTACCTTAACACAAGCAACGGGTGATGCAATCGGTAAAGAAACGTTTCAAGTGGTTGCAAGTGTTGATTATCGTCACCCTATTTTCATGCCATTTAGCAACCCAAATCATGGTGATTTTGCGAAGGGACGTTTTTATCGATTTTATCAATCTGCTCCCGTATCTGATGCAACAGTACTTGCTTCCTTTGATGATGGAAACCCCGCGATTGTAGAAAAAATATACGGTAATGGACGAGTCCTCTGTTATACATCCTCTATAGACCGTGAATGGAATGACTTGCCAATACACGGTGTCTATCTGCCGTTTCTACACGAAACAATCAAATATCTTGCATTGAAGCAAGCGGGACAAATACCAGATTACCGCGTTGGAGACGGTATAGAATACAGTGGAACACAGGAAAGTGCTGGGAAAGAGGTGGCAGTATTCGACCCTGATCGCAAAGAATCCCGATTTAAGCTAAATGAACAAGGAAATCTGTTTTATGAAAATAGCGAAAACCCAGGAATATATTCTGTTCACAAATCTGGTGAAAAACCACAATATTTCGTCGTTAATGTTGATACTGTAGAGTCAGACCTAACACCTCGCAATCCAGAAGAGTTGACCAGCATGCTAATTGGTACTACTGAAACAGACCGAACTCCGACTGAACTTACAGATGAAGTCATCAAAAAATATGAAAAAGATGTTGAGAGAAACCAGAGTCTGTCAACCTATCTTTTGTTAGCAGTTTTTGCACTTGCAATCACAGAGATGTTCCTTGCGAATCGGATATAAAGACATAAACAATACCTTGAATAACCTGAAATGTAGGAGGATATTGTAAACAAATGGGTCCTAAAACAACAGAACGAATTGATGTTCCAAAAATCGTATCAGATAAGGAATGCCAATTTTTTATAGACAATGGATACCTTGTCGTTCCCAACTTACTATCCAAAAATGAGATTGACGAACTTAGAAATGATACTGTATCGCTTGCTCGTGGGAAATATGAGTGTGACAGTCTAAAACCTCTCCCAGAGAACGTCTCTGATGATGAGGCAATTGGTAGGATACTATGCATTCACCAACCTCATTTCATTAGTGATACGATTGAGAAGTATGTCAAACATCCCAAAATCTGTGGAATACTTAGTCAAATCACCGCTGCCCACCTTCCCCATTGGGATGGTAGTGTCAAGTGTATGCAGTCAATGCTATTTGTCAAACCCCCAAATTTTCAAGGACAGGCGTGGCATCAGGATGAAATCTATATCCCTACGCGGGATCGTTCCTTAATCGGTGCGTGGATCGCTATGGACGACGCAAATGTTGAAAATGGTTGTCTGTGGGTACTTCCCGGTTCACATCGGCAAGGTTACCTATATCCGCAGCGTGACCACGAAAATCCTGACGAATTCGACTTCGCTCAGGAAAGTTATGGATTTGACGGTTCTCCAGAAGTGCCAGTTGAAGTAGAAACAGGAGCACTCGTTTTCTTCAACGGTTATCTTCTGCACCGTTCACGCAAAAATCGTGGAAATTCATTCAGACGTGTCCTTGTAAATCACTATTGTAACTCATGGTCGCTTCTACCGTGGTCAATTAGGGAAGGTGAACGTCCTGCCAGTGCTGATCGCCGATGCGTCATTCCCGTATCAGGGGTTGACCCGTATTCTTGGAAAGGTTACGATGAATACGGAAATAACGTCGGGTTACGAACATGCAAAGCCGTTAGCGAACTTCCACCCATCAATCCAGAAGAGAATGGAAAACAATGACAACACAACAAGCTTCTGAACTTAAGAACACTTTAGAAGATATGATGAACCGTATTGCCAACGGTGAAGACATTACGGAGCAACTTCTAAGTATTAATCAGTTATCTATAGACATTGAGTCCACTGCTCCAAAAATGTTGATGCATTATCTACAACGTAAAAGTTATACAAAGGCGTTAGATTTCCTAAAGGATTTTTAGCATTATTCCCATTTTTGTAGGTTATTTGACGAGTGAAACACAATAGAGTTGTGTTCACAAGCGAAACATCGTTCTATTCCTACAGTCTAATAACATATTTTTCATTTTGATTTTATTTTTAAAGTATTATCTATAAGAGGATTACATGATTAGGGAAGATGGAAGAAAAATAGATGAGATACGTCCAGTTACAATCAATCGAGACTATATTAAACACCCTGAAGGTGCTGTTCTAATAACTACTGGAGATACGAAGGTTATCTGTACAGCATCTGTGGAGGAAAGACAACCACGTTTTATGCGTGATCAGAATATTAGAAATAGAGGATGGGTAACCGCAGAGTATTCAATGCTTCCACGTTCTACATCCGAGCGTATGCAACGCGAAGCTTCACAGGGAAGACTTGGCGGACGAACTCAGGAGATCCAGAGATTAATCGGTAGATCACTTCGTGCTGCTGTAGACCTTGACGCGTTAGGTGAAAGGACCATCTGGGTAGACTGTGATGTCATTCAAGCTGATGGTGGCACACGGACCGCTGCCATCACAGGGGCATTTATAGCACTGTGGGATGCATGTAAATATCTACAGGACCAACAAACAATAGAAGAACTGCCAATAGTTGACAATATTGCTGCAACAAGTGTGGGTATAATTGATGGGACACCTATGCTTGATCTCTGTTATACTGAAGATTCTGCTGCCGATGTAGATATGAATGTCGTCATGACAGGAAGTGGTAAGTTCATTGAAATACAAGGCACTGCTGAACATAATCCATTTTCTCGTGAAGAAACCGATCAATTACTTGACTTATCCGTAAGTGGAATTGGACAACTCGTCCGATTACAAAATCGAATGATGCTTGAGAATCTTGATGAAGTTAGTTTTAGCAACTCGTAACCTTGGAAAAGTGAATGAGCTTACGTCAATGCTCAACACAAACAGACAGCATCGGAACATTCAACTTCTTTCTCTTCAGGATTTTCCGAACGCACCAGAAGTAATTGAGGATGGTGAAACATACGAAGAAAACGCTGCGAAAAAGGCTACGGTCATTGCAGATTATACAGGATTTCGCACACTTGCTGATGATGCAGGCATAGAAGTAGATGAACTTGATGGGGCACCAGGTGTTCACTCAAAACGATGGGCAGGTGAAGATGCTACCGATGCAATCCGTATTCAGAAAATGTTGGAAGCTTTGCGGGGGAAGGTTAATCGTAAAGCACGTTTTGTAGCTGCAATTGCTATTGCAGAACCAATCTCGGATAAAAGTGAAGACAAACATAATAAGGTGAATCCGCCTCAAAGTTATATAACTGACCGTGTACAGGTGGTCGTAGGAAAATGCGAAGGACACATCACGCATACACCATCAGGAAATAGCGGCTTTGGATATGACCCAATTTTTGTGCCTAACGGATATGATAAGTCTTTTGCGGAATTAGGAGATGTAATCAAAAACCAAATTAGCCACAGAAGTGAAGCATTGAGATTAGCTCTAAAGTTATTATAACACACAAATTGCATATTGATATTAAGAGAACTCATAGCGAGTACGAACTAAACATCGTTGAAAGTCACTCGTAAGTTTATCATTGAATATGCTAAATACCGAAACCCTAAACGGGTTTCTTTGAGTTTATCGTAGCTAATGGCAAGTTTCCTGTAAGTATCTTGCCA
>JAJEAG010000086.1 GCA_022824265.1 Candidatus Poribacteria bacterium
TGCGGGTCATATTGCACGCTACAGACAAAGTTGTTGTTCGCAACGATGACTGATACTTGACTGCCTTATGCAGTTTCAAAATATGAAAAATACAAGGGTCCGTCATCTTTCAGACTTGAAACAAGATTTTTCACTTTTCGGTGGTATGTGCCACAATCACTCTGCACCCGTTGTAAAGGGGTGGTTGAGACATCCGCAAGGGTGCGGAAGTTACAACTCTCAACCAAGTGACTGGTAATAGTCTATCACAAACAAACGAAAAAGTCAACGACTTTTTCAACAATGGAGACGTTAGCCGTGTCTACATCCCCGCCCTAAAGGAACGGGGTCTTGACACGGAACGTTTGATAAACCATTAATTCATTATACCATAGTCTGTATATAGGTAAATGCAGAAAATAGGTGAGCGGGTTAAATACGGGAGAGGAAACTCTGCCTCTACGAGTTACGTACTAATGTTTGTGTTTTTGTTGTAAATACATCAATTTCTGCTCCATCTAAAAACGTACACAAAATGGGTGTTTTTCGTTTCTGTGTACGTTTATGTTTGGAATAGTTTTCAGTTTTGTCTGAACCAGGATTTTCAGGATTTGCAGGATAAAAGTTCGCGATTCGTAGATCGTTCCTACAGAAACAGAGAAAGATGGATGTAGAGAACGCATAATTCGTGATTTTGAAATAAAGTAATCTTATAGGAAGGTAAGAAACCTCTACTACAATATTACTACGGTGTCATTGAATGTCTCTGATTAATCACACCACACTCCGAAATTTGACAATTCACGCATTTTATGTTATAATTATAAATTGAAAAGTCCGCATTTATATGGAGAATTACCTTGCCGACTCCTGAGAGTCAATGTCTTAGCCCCACGGAAAAACAGATCAGCATAGCACCATCAGTTATGTGTGCAGATCTCTGTAATTTAGAAACAGATATTCGGGAGCTGGAAAAATCTGGGATTAATCTACTTCATTTTGACTTGATGGACGCACACTTCGTACCAAACATGCCAATTGGATTAGCACTCATTGAACAACTACGTGAAAAAACAGAATGCGCCTTCGACATTCACCTGATGGTGGAGAATAACGATTTTTTTGTGACAGCAGTTGCAAACATTGGCGTTCAGCAAATCGCAGTTCACGTTGAATCTGCTCCGCATCTGGATAGAACACTGTCGTTAATTCAAGGACATGGTATAAAAGCGGGTGTTGCTTTGAATCCAGCAACCCCACTTTCCGCGATAGAGTATGTTCTTGATAGGCTTGATTTCGTGTTAATTATGACAGTGAATCCGGGGTTTGCTGGACAGAAATTAGTGCCTGCGACCCTACGCAAAATATCAGATTGTCGAACCTTTTTGAATGACCATGATGTGAATCTTCCGATTGAAGTTGATGGTAATGTTAGTTTTGAAAACATACCGAAGATGGTGGCATCTGGTGCGGATATTTTAGTCGGTGGAACCAGTAGCGTTTTTAACAAAACGGGTTCCCGTGTTGAAAATATCAAATATATTCATCAAGCTATTTCACTTGGACTTGAAGAAAGAGGGTGTGATGGATAGCGGTTTGATGGAGGCACTTGTACTGCACGGTGTCGGAGATTTAAGGTTAGCACATATACCAATCCCCAACATCTCTGAAGGACAAGTCCGAGTTCGAATCGGTTTCTGTGGTGTTTGTGGTTCTGACATCCCAAGGATATTTTCAAAAGGCACTTACAGTTTTCCAACAGTCTGCGGACACGAATTTGCTGGAACTGTGGATCTATGTGGATCAGATGTTGATGAATTTAAACCGGGAGATAATGTTGTTGTTTTTCCGTTGATATGGTGTGGAAAGTGTGCGGCGTGTGAGAATGGAAAATACGTCCAATGCAACGACTATGACTATCTCGGTTCACGAAGTGATGGTGCATTTGCAGAATATGTTGTTGCACCGAAAGAGAATATCATACGTGTGCCAGATGGTGTAACACTGGAAGAAGCGGCACAGACAGAACCCGCTGCTGTCGCACTCCATGCAATACGACGGGTAAAAGAGTCTGTTGTCGGTAAAACGGTTGCTATCTTTGGAGCAGGTCCAATTGGGTTAATGGTGGCAATGTGGACAAGAATAATTGGCGCAGCACAAGTGTTGCTGTTTGACATTGTTCCTGAAAAACTAAAATTAGCACAACGTTTAGGATTTGAAAACGTCTATAACAGTGCAATAGAAGATCCTGTTGATGTAACAAATAGATGGACTGGTGGAAATGGTGCCCACGTCTGTATTGAAGCAGCGGGAGTTCCAGAAACCTATCTTGATGCGTTGGGAAGTATCCGACGTGATGGCAGTGTGGTTTTGCTTGGTAATCCTGCTGCTGATGTAACACTTCCTGCACCGCTTATTTCGCAATTGATGCGGCGTGAAGTGAGTCTGTTGGGAACTTGGAATTCTGATTACAGTGTATCTGGTAACGACGACGATTGGCGTACAGTGCTACAAACAATGGCTTCTGGCAAATTGGATCTCATTCCACTGATTACACACAAGGTTCCATTGATAGATAGCACTGATGTTCTAAACATGATGAAGGACAAAAGCGATTTTTATGCGAAAGTGCTCATACATCCATCGTAAATAACTAACAGGGTTTACACCCATAGATAACAAAGGGAAATATGATAGCGGCTATACTTGAAAGCCTTGAAAATTTCAATGTGCAAGATGTTCCTGAACCTGAAATTGACAACAACTCGGCATTGATGCGAGTTGAGTCGGTCAGTATATGTGGTTCCGATGTGCGAATATTTCATCATGGTAATCCCCGTGTTGAACCACCGACAATTATTGGTCATGAGAATTCGGGTGTGATAGTCAAGGTCGGAAAAAATGTAAAACGTGTTAAGGAAGGTGACCGTGTCTCAATCGGTGCTGATGTTCCGTGTGGACAATGTCATTGGTGTCGGAACGGTTACGGTAACAACTGTCATATCAATTACGCTATTGGTTATCAAATTCCGGGTGCATTTGCACAATACATGAAACTTCCCCGCTTGGTTTTGGAAGAAGGACCTGTTACCCCATTTGGTGAAAGTCTTAGTTTTGATGAAGCTGCCCTTGCTGAACCGCTTGCATGTGCTATCAATGGTCTTGAATTAGTAAATATGTCCCTTGGTAAAAGTGTTGTGATTATCGGATTAGGACCGATCGGTTGCATGATGATTGACCTTGCCCGTGTCATGGGTGCGACTAAAGTCATTGGTGTTCAACGTAGTAAACTACGTATGGAGATTGCCAAGTTCTACGAAGCAGATGTTTATATTGCCTCTGAAGAGGAAGATGTTGTGGAACGTTGTCTTGAAGAAACCGACGGTGAGGGTCCGGATATCGTTGTTACGACTTGTGGCTCTGTTGAAGCGCATGAACAGGGAGTTGAAATGGTCGCACACCGAGGTTATGTCAATCTGTTCGGTGGATTGCCAAAGACCATGCGTCCGATGAGCGTTCTCTCTAACACTATTCATTATAAAGAGTGTTTCGTTACTGGTTCTCACGGTTGCGTTCCCCGTCATCACGAATTAGCTGTCAAACTTCTTGAAAAAGGATTAGTTCGTGTTCAACCTCTGATTACACATCATTTTCCACTTGTAGAAATTGACCAAGCCTTTGAGGCTATGGAATCCCGAAAGGGTATGAAAATAATGATGCATCCTCACGCTGCCTCTACGTAAGATGTGCAGTTTTGGATTTTATATATTCAATACGTAACATACTATAAATTATATCAGTTGCTGCGGTTTTCAAACGCACCAGTGAGTGTTGATAATACTGCTTAATAAATACTTTACTGTTAATTCAATAACCTTTATTTAGACAATGTTTAAGTTTACAAGGTTAAAGTAGAATACATAATGAGTGATTTTACTAAATATATTCGACATATACCGAATTTCCCGAAACCAGGTGTTTCATTTAGAGATATTACTCCACTTTTAGGAAATGGTTTGGCTTTTAATGCTGCGATTGAAGTATTCGTAAACCGTTTTAGATCTGAATTGATTGACGTTATTGTAGGGATTGATGCTCGTGGTTTTATTTTAGGTGCAGCCCTTGCACAACGGTTAGGTTTAGGTTTTGTTCCCATTCGTAAAAGTGGCAAACTGCCTTTTGATTGTTATGAAGTGACATACAACCTTGAATACGGCACCGATACACTTGCTATCCATCAGGATGCGTTTTCGATAGGAAGCCGTGTCCTTATTTGCGACGATGTTTTAGCGACAGGTGGAACACTTTCTGCCTCAATAGAACTTGTCAAAAAATTGGGTGGGGATATAGTAGGTGTTGCACTTTTGTTGGAACTCACGGAATTTGAAGGGCGGAAAAAAGTAGTAGATCAACCAATCTTTTCTCTCGTTGAATTTTAGCAAATATGGAATATAGTTTCCAATTATGCAAAGCGACAATTGGGTGATAGATTAGGTTTTGAAGGTGTTTTGTCGGTAGACGCGCCTGTAGCTCAGGGGATAGAGCAGGGGCTTCCTAAGCCTCGTGTCGGGGGTTCGATTCCTCCCAGGCGCACCTTAATAATTTTTAATATAATTTCGCACGTGGTTATCTTAGTAAGCATGTATTTGCTAATCTATTAATCACCTAAATCTGCGCGATTGATAGATGAATTACGGATGAAGATATACCACATTATAAAAATAAACTCATTGCTTGTCCTATTAGTTAGATAGTTTAAGCATAACTGGCATACATTAGGATTTTAATTAATCTGCAATATCCTTACATCCGTAAATATAGTTTTAGAAATAGGAGCATTTGATGTACAGATTTAATATCTGGAAAATAGTTTTAATTCTTGGTGTTTTACTGTTATCAGTTTTATACCTTATTCCAACACCAGATAGTCTCTATCTTCCGTTATATGGTAATCTTCCTTTGTGGATGCAGGAATCACTTCCTCGCTTTGAAGTAACCGAAGATAATGCATTTAAGGTAAATTTAGCGGAAGTAGATTATCCTGAAGGCAAAAACTTCCAAGAAGCGATTACTGAACTACAAGATGTTTTCAAAGTCCATTTAGAGAAACTGGAATTATTTGAGACGGTTGACTACGAGTTTGATACGACAGAAGACAAAGAGTTCTTCGTCAGACTAACATCTGATAAGGCAGCGGTAAATCCCACTTCAACTTTGGAGAATTTACATTTATATGGCAGTATTCCAACGGCATTAAGACCAATTCTACCTGCTAATCGATTGAAGTTAGGTTTAGACTTGAAGGGTGGTGTTCACCTTGTGCTTGAAGTTGATCTTGAGAGATCGAAAAGCGAGTTACTGAAGGCAAGGTCATATTCAATACCAGAGATGCTTAGGACAGAGCAAGTATTGTGTCGGCAAGTTGAACAAGTGAGCGGGGAAGATGCCTTGAATGTGCTTATTGAAATCCCTTCGCGCTTACGATCCGATCAAGATCAAAAAAAGGAGTATACTGATAAAGCTGAAAAACTTCTCAACGAAATAGAATTCTTTGAAGATGTAGAGATTGTCACTGAAAAAGACACGCAATCAACCTATAGGCTTCATTTAAGTGGTCGAGGTATGCAAGAATACAGTGATCAGGCAATTGAGCAGGTCTTGATTGTCTTACGAAACCGCGTTGATGCTTTCGGGGTTGCCGAACCATCTATCCGACAGGAAGCAAATCGTCCACGTATCATCATTGAATTGCCGGGAGCGAAAGATTCCTCTGGACCACTTCGTATTGTTGAGACAATGGGTAGATTAGAATTCAAGATGGTCAAGAAGTCTCCTACGGGCGGTAATTTGTGGTCAGGTTCTGCAAATACACCACCCCCAGAGAATCTTCCTGAGGACGCAGAAATTCGGTATCATCATGAAACAGGCGATTGGTTCGTTCTGGAGAGTCCAGTACTACTTACAGGTCATAACATTGAGGATTCTAAACCTACTTCCGGTAGCACAGGATTTGAAATCGTTGTCCTTATAGAATTTGATCGTGAAGGCAGCACGAAATTTGCTAAAATCACTGGCGATCATATTGGTGAACATCTGGCAATACTTCTTGATGATAAGATTCAATCTGCCCCAGTAATAAACACACAGATTAGAGGGAGTGCGATAATTGAAGGGAATTTTAATTTTCCAGAAGCGAAATATCTTTCAAACATCTTGAATGCAGGTGCTTTTCCGGTAGGTGTTAAAGTTGGTGAAGCACGTGCTGTCGGTCCTACTCTCGGTCAGGAATCTATTGATAACGGTATAAAAGCTGCCCTGATAGGACTTCTTGGTGTCCTTGTCTTCATGGTAATTTACTATCGTTTATCTGGTTTCGTAGCGATTGTTGCACTCGTTTTTAATATGATCATTATTCTGAGTGCTTTAGCAGGTTTTGGTGCAGCATTGACACTACCAGGTATTGCTGGACTTGTGCTTACTATAGGTATGTCTGTGGATGCAAATGTACTTATATTTGAGAGAATTCGCGAGGAATTGCGTACAGGAAAAACTGTATGGTCAGCGATTACAAGTGGTTATCAGCGTGCATTTGTAACTATTTTAGATGCGAACCTTACGACTTTCTTTACGGCTCTTGTGCTCTATCACTTCGGTACTGGTCCGATAAAAGGGTTTGCGATAACACTTGGTATTGGAATTCTTGCGAGTATGTTCACAGCAATTATTGTCACCAGAGAAATGTATGGATTGGCAATCGGAAATCGGGATGTGAAAAAACTAAGCATCTAACACAAAGCTGTGTCTAAATTCTTTTATAACCTATGGAATTGCCCAAGATGATATGATCAAATAATCTAATGGGTAACGCGAATATGGAGAAGATAGAAATTGCAATTTTTAAGAGATTCAAATTTTGATTTTATAAATAGACATCGCACAGGTTTTTTATGTTCAGCAATCATAATCTGTATCGGCATTGTTTTCCTTATTTATCACGGTGGACCAAATTTTGGTATTGATTTCCGCGGCGGCGTTAAGGTTGAAGCAATATTTAATAGAGCGGTTACAGATACTGAGTTGAAAACTAAGTTGGCTGATTTTGGTTATGAGGATGCAAAAATACAACTTGAACCAAATGAAAACAAGGCTTTCATCTCTATGGGACATCGTCCAGAATTTCAGGAACAATTTATAAATATACCTATCCTGTCAGACCCTGGAGATGCGACTGCGACAAGTCTACAGGTCAGTAGCACAGTGGATAAAATACATCTGTTGAAGGCAGAAGAGACTGTTGAATTAATTGATGGAGATGAAAAACGTCGTAACGAGATTAGTGCAGTTGAGACTATTGCTGAAGGTGCAACCAAGGTGGTGACTTTTACGCAAGAAATCGGTATAGATTTAACAGAAAATGCTACGATTCAATTACAAGCAAGTGTTGGGAACATTCTCACAGAAGCTTTACAAGAAGGTGGCGACGGTTGGCAGGCTGACCCCGAAGGTGTAAATGTTGTTGAAGTTGGTCCAAGTGTAGGACGCACACTCAAATGGGCAGCACTCTGGTCAGTTCTTTCATCAATTGCTATTTTGCTGATTTATATCTCGTGGCGTTTTGAATTCCGTTTTGCCATTGGCGCGATTGCTGCACTTGTTCATGATGTGCTTATCACATTAGGAATCTTCGCCATTCTGACAAAGGAAATAAATCTACCGACTGTTGCAGCATTTCTCACGATTATCGGATATTCGCTGAACGACACAATCGTTGTGTTTGACCGAATTCGAGAAAACGGTTTATCTATGCGTGGCACAGAATATATTGATGTACTAAACCGAAGTATCAATCAATCATTGAGTAGAACCGTTATCACATCCATAACAACTCTGTTTGTTGTTGTAGTCATCTTTGTTCTGTCAAGTTCAGGTGAGGAAATTAACACATTCGCCTTAGCCCTTATCGTTGGTGTGTTAATAGGAACATATTCCTCAATCTTTATCGCCAGTCCAATTCTGTATATCTGGAATCTAAAACAACAGAAAGCGTAATTTAATGGAAATACTGATATTTAATTCTTACACAACGGGTCAGAAGCATAAATTGGATAACCCTCTCAGTGCTGAAGATTGCAGTTCACCTGATCGTCTTAAGTCCAGAATAAAAGAATTATGTGGTTTCAATGATGAGGGGTGGCATAACAATAGTAGAGACTATCGCTTACCTGCAGGTAAGATGTTTTCCGGTCCATTGTCCGTTCAATTAAAGGAAGGTTTGAAACAGATTCGGAAACACGAAGACTATGGTAAAACAAGCATTGATTTATATTATCCATGGTATTATTGTCGGGTTGATGGAAAACAGAGTCCTGTTAGCGAGAACGACATCATTGTCCCGTTTGATACTTCCCCGCTTCACGAACTCGAGGTATTAGAATTTGATGAGAGTGAAGTTCCTGAACGGACGGTGGATTTGCTTGAAAGCTATGACTTGGTTTTTTCGTTGTTGCGACCTGACGATATTGCATCATTGCAACGTGTTTTTGAAGTTGAACGAAGTGTCCCGATAATCTTCCTGCTTCCAAAGAGTCAGAGAAAAGCAGTCAATGAGGATTTACCGAATGTTCATGTTGTTGAGACTGGTAGGACTCTGCAGAAAAGGCTACGCACTACCAATTGGGCTCTCAAGGGTGCTGTGATGCGAAGGTTATGTGAAGCGGCGTGTCGTGATGGTTTACAGGTTTTTGAGGAAGTGAAGAAGGATCCGCAGCAGTTACTTGAGATAATACTTCAAAAGAGTTAAATTGAACCTATATCACCGATTTCAGAGGCACAGACATGAATCGTCAAACACCTTCTACCTACTCTATTACGTTCCCTATTATCGGTGAATCCGAACCGATGCGGAAAGTTTGGCACCAAGTCAAACAGGTCGCGCCAACGAACGCGACTGTCCTCATTACTGGAGAGACAGGTGTAGGTAAAGAAGTAGTTGCACAGGAAATCCACAAGAAAAGTTCCCGTAAAGATAGACTCTTTAAAGCTGTCAATTGCGGTGTGTTTTACCAAGACCTCCTTCAAAGTGAACTCTTTGGACATGAAAAAGGTGCTTTCACGGGTGCTACGAACCAACGTCGTGGTGTGTTTGAACTTGCTGATGGTGGCACACTCCTTCTTGATGAGATTGGTGAAATGTCTCCCGAAGTGCAGGTAAAATTTCTGCGTGTGTTAGAAACACAAGAATTCACACGACTCGGTGGTGAAAAAAGCGTTAAAGTTGATGTCCGAATAATTGCTGCAACAAACGTCAATCTTGAAACATCAGTTAAAGATAAGAAGTTTAGACAAGACCTCTATTACAGACTAAACCTATTCCATATCCAAATTCCTCCCTTACGGGACAGGCGCGAAGATATACCTCTTTTCGTTGATGCTTTTATTTCTGAATTAAGCGCAAAACATGATAAAACGATCACTGGTATACAACCTGACGCACTCACATCCTTAATAAATGCTGATTGGCAAGGAAATATCCGTCAGCTTAAAAATGCTGTTGAATCTGCTATTATCGTAGCTGCATCAGAGGAACTTGAACAAAAAGATTTTCCCACAGAATCAGATTTAGGTAATGCTAAGTTTCCTGTCCACATTATTGATGAACCGGGAACTTCTATGCAGATTTTAAATCCGGACTCCGGACAAATTGCTTCAGAAAATGTTGCCATATACAAGACTATTCTTGGACTTATCCTCTCAGCAGTTCGTCTGCTTGAACCCAACACCACTCATAACAATGAGATACCATCGCTAATTCCTGATGAGGATAACAGTTGGCTACAGATAACAGATACAGATGATACGGCAGCAGTATTGCGGAAAACGCTTGAGGTGCTTTCAACTATAGCAAAGGCTCTTGAAAATCGTCCACAAGACGAAGTTATACAGATTGGCAATCCAGTAGGACAGCGAGACGGTTCAAGTGTAAAAGACGGATATCTACCTGTTCTTGATGATGAAGATACAATTGGTAAGGTTGGTATGAAGATGGCGGAAATAGAAAAGGCAGCTATCGAAAAGACCTTGGCTGAAACAAGTGGGAATAAAACTGAAGCTGCGAGGATTCTGGATATTGGAGTTCGGACTTTACACAGAAGACTGGATGAATACAAAAAAGAAACTGAAAAAGGAAATGAGATTTTGGTTTAGGAATGACCACGTAATATACCCATCATACAAAGAACTCTCGCACTGGACATTGAAATCCTTCTATAATACTCCTACCATTGTCTGATTAAAATAGTCAGGTGGGAGCTCAACAATTTCAAGAACCCTTTCAAGCTGGTCGGTAGCTGGATCGTAGCCATAGTTAATTTGTCGCATCAATTCAAGTGCTGCTAATCGCTCTTGTGGTGTTTTTGAAAGCCAATATTCCCTATCACTTGATTTTTCAGAGAGTGATATAACAGAAAATGCTGTCTTATCCATTCTATATAGGTTCTTATCATTTAGAATGGGTGCCTCTTTTTTATCCATAATTGCACCTGAATACTCAACTATCCGCAGGAGGTTCAACTTTTTCCAATAACTGTGAGATGATGTCAAGGCTGGAAATGCCATCTGCTTCAGCATTAAAGTTGGTCAAGATACGGTGTCGCAAGACAGGTTTGGCGACTGCTTTGATGTCTTCATAACTGACATGGTAGCGTCCGTGCATTATTGCACGTGCCTTTGCCCCTAAGACAAGATATTGAGATGCACGAGGACCTGCCCCCCAATTGACCCAATCCTTGATGAAATCAGGTGCATCTGGATGTGATGGTCGTGTGTTAAAACTTAATTCAACAGCATAATCTACTATAGACTCAGCAATAGGCACTTTACGAACAATCTGCTGTAATCTGAGAACTTCTTCACCCGTGAGAACGGGTTCTATTTCAGGTTCATAAGCAGAGGTAGTCGTCATCACAATCTCTCTTTCCTCAGATTTCTCAGGATAATCTATGTAAATGTTGAACATAAAACGGTCAAGTTGTGCTTCAGGTAGTGGATATGTACCTTCCTGCTCAATTGGGTTCTGAGTAGCTAATACAAAAAAAGGTAATTCCAATGCGTAGGTATTTCCACCTGCTGTTACCTTATATTCCTGCATTGCCTGCAAGAGAGCTGCCTGTGTTTTCGGTGGTGTTCTGTTAATCTCATCTGCAAGTACAATGTTTGCAAAAACGGGTCCTTTTATAAAACGGAATGCGCGTTTTCCGGTGTTGATTTCTTCTTCAATAATATCTGTTCCGATAATATCTGAGGGCATCAGGTCTGGTGTGAATTGTATGCGGTTGAATGGTAACTTTAGAATTTTGGCAAACGTATCAATTAGTAGTGTTTTCGCTAATCCTGGTACACCAACGAGGAGACAGTGTCCTTGTGAAAAAAGCGCGATGAGCAGTTGATCAATGACATCGCTTTGACCGATAATCCGTTTTTTGAGTTCATTTAGGATGTTTTCGCGAGAGGATTTTAAGAACTCTGCGGCTTCTAAATCGGTTTCAATGTGGGTAGTTTCCATTTTAATCCTTCCTAATATAATGAGTATTTTCAATTGTAGACATTGATTGTAATAGAAAACAGCAATTATGCTCTTATTACATTAAATTATTCGGGTTTCCACATCTGAAGACCGTCAAAATCAAAGTTAAAGTCGATTATACGGGTGCCTGCTTCTTCAAGTTTTTGTCGGACGTTATGTTCGCGTGTCGGTTGGCAATAGAATAGTAGACAACCGCCACCTCCAGCACCGCATGCTTTTCCCCCGATTGCTCCATGCTCTTTTGCTATCTCAAAAAGTTTGTCAATCTGTTCATTTGTTACAGATGAATGTAGTTTTTTCTGGTTGTTCCAGTTTTCAGTCAAAAGTTCACCAAAGTCAGTTAATCGTCCACGAATCAGAGCTGTTTTTGTAGATTCTGCAATTGCCTTAAGTTTTTCTATTGCCTTTCTCACCCCCGGTTCACCACTATTATATGCTTGCGTGACATTCTGATGAATATTACCTGAAAGGCGTGATTGACCTGTATAACACAGAACGAGGTTTTTTTCTAATTCATACTGGATATGTGGTGTTAGTTTTATAGGCGATGTTTTTACATCTTCTCCCTGAAATTCCATCACACTAATACCACCGATTGCACTTGCATAATGGTCCTGTTTGCCACCGAGGATACCAAGTTCATGACGTTCAATACTGCTGGCAAGTTCTGCATACTGATATGGAAGATATGTTAAATCCTTGATTGAACCGAGTACACCGATGAGTGCAACACCCATTGCAGCAGAAGTTCCAAGCCCACTTCCTGGAGGTGCATTAGATTGTGTTATCAGATCAAAACTTCCGATTTGGATTGACATCTGACGGACAGCTGCTTTAACAAGATCAATATTTCCATCATATTCAAGTTGTCGTACATCTTCAGCTTCAACAAAGGAATCAAAATCTGCTGAATAGATACGGATCTTTTTTTCCAAGACCCGTTGTAATTCCACTGAATCATTAAAATTCGATTGGCTTTCACAAACAAGTGATGCATAGGCGTATCGGTTAATCGCTCCATTGACAACCAGCCCTTTTGATTCTTTTGTAAAAAGGGCAACATCACTCCAACCACCTGCAAAATCTATACGCACAGGTGCTCTTGTCCTGATTAACATCAACAACTCTCCTGAAATTGACTTTTAACCATCTAAATGTTCTCACTCCAAGGTGCTACCAAACATACAGTAACTAAACGCTGGAGGTGCATAACATCTATGATAGCATAGTGTTATAGTATTTTACAATTCTTTTTTCTGGAGAATCTAAATGATATCGAACCAAACCACTGTCTGCAAGACATCATATATTGAAGAAATATTAGAAAAATAAAGTATAAAAAAGAAAAAGCCGTAGAATACCCTGTGGAAACAAGGGTATCTACGACTTTTCTTATGTAAGTCAAACGACTAAGTTTAGGAGACAGCGTCTTTAAGCTTTTTACCAGCTTTGAATGCAGGCACTTTCTTCTTAGGTATCTTGATAGTTTCGCCTGTTTGTGGATTGCGACCATCCCGGGCAGAACGAGTTCTGACTTCAAAAGTTCCAAAACCGATTAAGCCAATTGAATTACCTTTTTTTAAAGCATCTTGAACGGTTGACGTAAACGCTTCAACAGCAGCACCAGCATCTTTCTTGGTGAGTCCTGTTTTGTCAACGACGCTGCTGATGATGTCATCTTTCATCAATTTCTTTGCCATGATTTAACTTCCTTTTAATATAATTATTCATTCATTCAGTCAAGCAAAACTCACACGCGAGAATCTGGAATGACATATAATAAGCGTTAGTCGTTTTCGCTTCAGACTGAAAGTAAAATAAGATAGAAACTATTCAGTATACAAATTGACTGACACGTAGATGTGTCATAAATAACTTAACACGATGTAGTTTCTGTATATAATAATACCACATTTTTCAAGCGTTGTCAAGCTGCGACTAAATTTCCAAGACCGCTTAACATTACAGTTTCCGCGTTAAAATACGGCGGAATTCTATGTGTCTACTACATTTAACGTTATTCTATGGAATTGGTTACTTGCTTAGGTGGTCCAAACTAATGCGTATCAGTATATATGTATAATTGATATGAATTATTGACACGCAATTATTGTTTATAAACCGATAGTTATAACGGATTAGTTCCTGAATCGTTACATCCTGAGTGCAATACGCGCGTGATGTGTTGATTGAAAACGGACGGTATAGTTCTTCGCGCTCATGATGACAAAACAGGTTTGCTTAAGTCTCAAATATGTGGTAACATTAAATAATACATAGAAAGGTTGATTTTGAGGTAAAAAAATAATGAATGAGAGTTATCGTGTTGCAATTGTCGGTGCGACTGGGGCAGTTGGCAACACTATGTTGGAGCTTTTAGAAGAACGGTCATTTCCTGTTGGTAGTCTGAAACTGTTGGCATCTCACAGGTCAGCAGGGGAAATCTTGACATTCAAAGGGGCACATATAGTTATTGAGGAATTGACACACGATTCGTTTGATGATGTCGATCTTGTATTTTCATCAGCGGGTGGGTCAGTTAGTCAAGAATTCATGCCTACAGCGGTTGATAAGGGAGCATTAGTGATTGATAATACAAGTGCTTTCCGAATGGATGCTGATACTCCTTTAGTTGTCCCAGAAGTCAATATGGAAGCTGCTCTTAAACACAATGGTCTTATAGCAAATCCGAACTGTTCTACTATCCAGATGATGGTTGCACTCAAACCGATTTACGATGCTGTCGGAATTAAAAGAATAGTCGTCTCCACTTACCAAAGCGTTTCAGGTAAAAGCGGACGCGCCGTGAACGAATTGATTTTGCAGACAACTGAAGCATTGGAAGGCAAACCTATTACGCTTGATCGGTTCCCACATCAAATGGCATTTAACGTAGCTTTTGATTGGACCTTCACAGACACAGGTGATAATGAAGAGGAACTGAAGATGGTTAATGAAACCCATAAAATCCTTTCTGATGATACTATAGGGGTTTCCGCAACGACTGTTCGCGTTCCTGTGTTTTTCGCACATTCTGAATCGATTAACCTTGAGACCCACGAAAAACTCACCCCCGCAGACGCGCGTAAATGTCTTGCAGATGCACCCGGTGTGCAGTTAATTGATGATCCCAACAATTACAAATATCCCATGGCGATAGATGCTGCTGGCAAAGATGATGTATATGTGGGACGTATCCGGGAAGATATATCTATTGAGAACGGATTAAATTTGTGGGTGGTTGCTGATAATCTCCGTAAAGGTGCCGCGTTGAATGCAATTCAGATTGCCGAACAACTCTTGCTATAAACATCTTGTCGTTTTTCGTTAGCATAAGATGGAATTAAACAGAGAAACCATCCCACAATACCTACAAGAACGTCATCTTGAGATAGGTTTTTTTGACTCGGATGCAGAGTTGATTTCTGAGGAAATCGGAGATGGCAACCTGAATTTTGTTTACCGTGTTTATGATGCTGCACGTCCGACCTGTTCTGTCGTGGTGAAACAAGCACCACCCTATATAAAGATATTAGGTCCCGACTATCCATTGCCTCCCGATCGCTTGACGTATGAATCCCGATCACTTAAGATATATAATCAGTTTGCAAGTCAGGCAGTACCAACACAACACTATTTTGATAGTGATGCAGCAGTAATTGTAATGGAAGATCTTCGCGGGTACCGTTTATTGCGAGACAATCTCGTTGCTGGAATAGTTGATATAACTGTCCCCGAACAAATTGGTTGCTTTATGGGGAAGGTGCATAGCCAAACATATACCGAAAATCTTGACAGTACTACAGCAGATAAGTACCGAGAAGATTTTGGTAATACAGTGATGCAATCAATAACTGCAGATTATGTTTTCACTTTTCCTTTTATGGAACACGAAACGAATTTCTATTCCGATGGTTTGGAGTTAGATGTTAAACGGTTGAAGACAGATGATGTGTTCCTGCAACATGCACGAAATCTAAAATCAATTTTTCTAACTGAACAACACGGTTTGACGCATGGGGATCTCCATACTGGCAGTATAATGGTCAAAGATGATGCTGCCAAGGTTATAGATTCAGAATTTGCATTCTATGGTCCCGTTGGATTTGACATTGGATTGTTTTGGGCAAACTATCTTTTATCCTATTTTTCACACACTGGAAATACCGATGTGCAATCAGAAATAAAGACCGCCATTATTCAAACGTGGGAGACATACACAGAAGAATTTGAAATAGATCCTATCCTAAAGACACGTACCCTAAATACTATCTTCCACGAAGCTGTAGGGTTTGCTGGTATGGAAATGTTAAGACGGATCATTGGTGCTGCACATGTCAAGGACATTGAAAGTATTCAGGACAAAGAAAAAAAATTAAGTATAGAAACCAATATTCTTAAATTCGGACTCTTTCTTGTAAAAGAGCGGAAGAACATTACCACTGTTTATAAATTGGTAGAATCGTTATAGGTAATGTTCACAGATAACAAACAAGATCGATCGAAATGATAATTATGTATTAGGAAGAATATGAGAGACTACTACGAAATACTCGGTGTTAAACGAAACGCCACTGCAGATGAAATAAAAAAAGCATATCGTAAATTAGCAGTTAAATGCCATCCCGATAAAAATCCTGGTGACAAAGTTGCTGAGGAGAAATTCAAAGAGGCATCCAACGCTTATTCGGTGCTATCCGATCCTGAAAAACGAAAAGTCTATGATGTTCGTGGACATGCTGGGGTTCAAGGTATGGGGTTTGAAGGATATACAAACGTGGAGGATATTTTCGCCAACTTCAACGACATTTTTGGACGTGCAGCTTATGGCGGATTTGGAGATGCTTTTGGGGATGTTTTCGGCACACACCGTCAAACTACTCGTAACTACCGCGGTCGTGACCATCGTATCAACCTCACTATTCCTTTTGCTGATGCGGTACTTGGAACACAGAAAGAGATAAATGTTCAAGGAAAAAGTATTACCCTTAAGATTCCACCAGGTATTAAAGATGGTCAATCACTACGTGTTCGTGGACAGGGAGAATCTATCGGTGCTGGCACAGCAGGAGACTTGTTGGTGAAAATATCCGTTCAACTACATCCATCCATATCAAGAGATGGACTTGATCTGGTAACTGATGTGAAAGTTCCAATGACGACAGCAGCGTTAGGTGGTACAGCTCGGGTACAAACACTTACAGGCAACGTAGATCTCAAAATACCATCAGGCGCACAACCCGGACAGCAGCTACGTATCCGTGGACAAGGGATAGTTGATCCATCTGGTCGAAATGGAGATTTACGGGTTCGCATTACTGTGGAAATTCCGAAGTCATTGACACGCAAACAGAAGGATTTATTGAAACAACTTGCGAAGACATTATGACAAACGAATTTTCTAAATCTGATGTGTTGACTTTACAATTTTAGATTCTTCCATAGGACACCATACAACAATCATCTGTAATTCAATACTTTAAAAGAAAAATACAATTTGAATTGCTTCTTGACGTGTTAGTGGTACGCTTTCAAGGTGACAACGTGCAGAAGTTGAAACCTATGATTGAAGGTATTGAAGATTTACAAACGAATAAGCAGTTGCATCACGAGGCACTTCAGGTGTCGAGTCTTGATGAATTCAGACAAATCTTATCATCAAATGGAAATTGATACATATTACAGGAAACTGTGTTATATATAATTGAATGTTAGGAGAATAAATGATTTCACTATCACAACGAAGTCAAAACGTCACACCATCATCCACCTTAGCCATCACAGCAAAAATCAACGCAATGATCGCTGATGGCGTAGATGTAGTCAAATTCGGAGCAGGCGAACCGGATTTTGACACACCCGACTATATCAAATCCGCCGCAATAGATGCCCTTGATGCAGGGTTTACAAAATACACACCTGTCCCAGGTATTCCTGAACTTCGGGAAGCAATCGTGGATAAATTCAAGAAAGACAACGGACTGGATTATACAACATCCCAAGTCATTGTATCCTGCGGTGCAAAACATACTCTCTACAATATCATGCAAGCGATCTGCGATCCAGGTGATGAAGTAATATTTGCTGCGCCGTATTGGGTCAGTTATCCACAGCAGATTAAGTTAGCAGGTGCTGTACCACGCGTGATTGAGACAACGGCTGAGCAAAACTTCTGTATGCAACCTGATCAGGTTGAAGCAGCAATCAACCCAAAAACAAAAGCGATTCTCATCAACAGTCCAAGCAATCCTACTGGCACGACCTATGATGTGGAGACGCTCAAGCAGATTGCCGAACTTGCGGTCAAAAATCATGTATATCTCATCTCAGATGAAATCTATGAAGCACTGCTATACGACGGTGCAACACATCAGAGTCCAGCATCATTCAATGAAGAAACAAAAGCGATTACTTTTGTTGTGAATGGCGTATCCAAAGCCTACTCTATGACAGGATGGCGTATTGGGTATACGGCAGGTCCTGAAGACGCGATTTCAGCGATGTCTCGTATCCAATCACACAGCACTTCAAATCCGACATCCATTGCACAAAAGGGTGCTGTCGCAGCACTCAACGAACCGCAAGACGCTGTTATTGAGATGTGTAAAGCATTTGAGGAACGTCGCGATGTTATCTGTCAACGATTTGATGAAATTGATGGTGTGAATTATGTCAAACCGCAAGGTGCGTTCTACATCTTCCCCGATTTTTCTGCGCACTATGGAAGAACTCTTGATGGAAAAGAGATTGAAGGGTCAATGGACATAACCGATTATTTGCTTAGTTATGCAGGAGTCGGTGTTGTTCCGGGGAACGGATTCGGTGCGGACAACAATTTACGCCTCTCCTTTGCTACCTCTTTGACAGAAATAAATCGCGGGTTAGATCGAATCAAAAAAGCATTGCAATAGAGTCTGTTTTCCTTAACCATGAGGTAATTTTCAAAACAAAGGAGATATTATCGTGACACAACCTAATGTTGTTTTTGTTATCACCGATGACCAAGGTTATGGTGATTTAGGATGTACCGGCAACCCAGTCATTAACACACCGAATTTAGATGCACTTGCAGGAGAAAGCGTACAACTGAGGAATCTACACGTCGGTCCTACTTGTTCACCGACGCGCGCAGGCATCATGACCGGCAGATATTGCAACTCAACTGGGGTGTGGCATACTATTGGGGGTAGGTCACTGCTTCGGAGTGATGAGGTCACGATGGCAGATATCTTCAGACGCAACGGCTATAATACCGGCATGTTTGGCAAATGGCATCTTGGGGATAACTATCCATTCAGACCACACGACCGCGGTTTTGAAGAAGCACTCTACCACGGTGGTGGAGGTATCAGTCAAACACCCGATTATTGGGGTAATGACTATTTTGACGACACCTATTTTAGCAACGGTTCCGAACAACCTTTTGAAGGTTACTGCACCGATGTCTGGTTTCAAGAGGGAATGAAGTTTATTGAACGAAACAAAGATCGTCCATTTTTATGTTATATCCCGACGAATGCACCACACGGTCCTTTCCGTGTTCCCGAAGCCTATAGTGAAGTGTACCGAAGGAAAGGGGAACCAGAATCGCGTGCCTGTTTCTACGGTATGATTACCAACATTGACGACAACATGGCACGGCTTCGACACCATCTCAAAGTGCTTGGACTTGAAGATAACACTATACTCATTTTCATGACCGATAATGGTTCTGCAAATGGATGTGATTTAGATGGACAGCAATATGTCAAATCTGGATACAATGCTGGAATGCGTGGTAAAAAAGGATCTCCCTATGAAGGTGGACATCGAGTTCCCCTCTTTATGCATTGGCCTAATGGTGGTTTTTCAGAGAAGAAAGAGGTAGATGAACTTACTGCTAATATTGATCTGCTTCCTACACTAATAGATCTATGTGATTTAGAGATTTCTGATCCATCCCGTTTCCACGGCAAAAGTATTGCTCCGTTACTACAAGATAAATTGGTAGAATGGGAAGATCGTGTGGTTGTCACCGATTCCCAACGTGTTGAAAATCCGATTAAGTGGAGACAGAGTGCCACAATGTCACAAAGATGGCGGCTTATCAACGGTACAGAACTTTACGACATACAAGAAGATCCGGAACAACGTAATGACATAGCGGCTGAACATCCCGATGTCGTCGCTGAACTCCGTGACCATTATGAAGCATGGTGGACGTTAGTATCAGAACGGTTTGACGAAGATTGTCCGATTGTGGTTGGCACGCAAAACGAACAACTTGCTTGTATAACAACACACGATTGGCACGGTAGTGGAAATGCTTGGAATCAAGGATCAATTCGGAACGGGATGGAATGCAATGGGTATTGGGCAATTGAGATACCGGAAGATGGTGAATATAGTTTTGAATTGCGTCGCTGGCCTCGCGCAGAAAACAGAGCAATCACCGAAGGTATCCCCGGTGAGAAAATTGACCTTTACAACGGTGGAAAGGCATTAGATTTAAAAACAGCACAAATTCGCATTGGTGATCAGACACAAACACAGGCAATCAAACCTGATGCATTAGGTGTTACTTTTACCTTCAACCTAAAAGCAGGACAGACTCGTATGCATACTGAGTTCTCTGATGAATCTGGAGAATTATCGCTTGGAGCTTATTATGTCTATGTGAAACAAGTGATTTAAGACGTGGTTTAGAATCTAAAACGATATTTGTTTTAATCCTATATCCTAACAAATCAAGGGAGTATTTACGATGAAAATATTACGCGTTTTTACAATCTTAACAAGTGCTTTTGTTTTATTGATAAGTTGTGCCACACATACTCCTACAGAAAGACAGTCCTTTTCATCAAATGAATCATCAAGTCGCCGAGGTGTACATTCATGGAAGGGGCAGCACATTTCAGAAGTTATCAAGAAATGGGGACCGCCCCATAAAGTCGTTGAGCAGAATTCAGGTGGAGAAATATATACGTGGAAGTTTAACGCAGCGACAACTACGTTTCCTGATGGACGTTTACGAGGTAGAAAAGGGACGATACAGCCAATCATCCACTTACATACCTATGCAGACGGTATAGTATATCATTGGACTTCTGACGCTGGATCTAAAGTAGATAGACCTCGGTAAATAAAGATACTCTCAACTGGTGATTTCGTTCTATAGACTATATCATCAGAAGAATATACGCTTACATATATTTTACTGTTGCTTCAGTTTTCCCCACAACATAGGTAGTTTATCAGATGGTTCCACAGCATAAGCAGTATGATACATCCCGTTTTCCATTATACCTTGGATCTCATCTTTAGACAGTGCATCGTTGAATAGACCGACCTCATCCATTATACAGGCAGATTGAAAACCTGCCCCTTGGTCCGTCCCAAGCCATGCTGTCTGGTTTTGAGCTTGTAGTTGAAATTTTGGTACAGCTTGTGCGACCTTCTCTTCTCCATCAATATATATTTTCACCATGTTCCCATCGTAGGTGTTGGCGACATGGTACCATGTGTTTGCCTTGACGACTAATCCACTGGTAACGTTCCAACTATTGCTCCAACTACGAAGTGTATTAGGAATTTCTTTGTAGGGTACATAGCGGTTGTTGCTCTGATCCCATATAGAGAAATAATTTTGCTGTGCCGCAATATCTGTAAACCGAATCCATAGGATGAAACTCACTTTATCGATCATGACTGCTTTACCGAATGGAATAGTTACTGTACCTCCCCTATTAATATCAAGCGCGCCATCAAATTGACCATCAACCCAATCTGAATTGGCTATTGTGCCATCATAACCATTTTCCGATGCGTCTGTAGCGACATTACCTTCGCCTTCATCAAGTAGCCAAATTCCAATAATCCTTTCAGGATCAATTTTTGCTTCACAAAGTGATGCAAATATACCAAAGACAAATAACAAACAAACCGCCATAATAACACTATACTTTCTATTCATGTGTTGCTCCTATTTTGTAATTTATTGTTTATTATATGAAGTTTTGCTTTGATATGCAAGTTTAATTGATATCCAGACTCAACACGGAATTTGATAGACAAGACTTAAATAGTTATGATATAATCATAAATAGAATTGGTTGAGTCTACAGGAGGAGGATTATGAATCTCAAAACTGCCTATATTATGCTACTTCTCTTTACAATGATTATGCTCGTTGGTTGTTATACCAAACTTGGTTATTATGAATCAACATATTTCACTGAGAAACAACAGGAACATGTAGAAAGAACTGATAAAGAGATGAAACCTGCTTCCGATACCGATATGGGAACTGAAAAAGATGACTCTGATGGATATTACGGGCGGAGGAAGCATCCATATCGATCCAAACATACTTATACAGACAATTCCTATTGGGTTCCTTACAGACCATATCCGTATACATATTATCAATCACCGATGTATTACTATCCAAATCCTTGGTACTATGGATATTACGCTCCTTACGGTTATTATGGTGGTTATTATCCTTACAGAAGTTACTATGGAAGGTACCATGGTCGTACATTTCATCCTGCTTCACGCAGGACTTATAAACGAAGTGAAGCGTTAAAAGGACACCGTTCTGAGTACCGTCGTGCCCGATATTCACGTAGTATAACTTCGTCAACCCCTTAACTGAAACATCTTCAAGAGACACAAGAGAATAACAATATACTATATAATCCATGACCGATAGTTGTCGCACAGAACACTAAGTTGAATGACACGCGGCATTGTAAACTACACGGTATTGGTACACGTTAAAAGTACATTAAATCTAAGTGAATAGGATAATATAGGAGAAACGAAAATGATACGAGCAATTATTGGTGTTTTTGTATGTCTGCTTTTCACGGGTTTGTTAGCAGTTGTTTGTCCAGCACAAGAGGAAGAAGTAGCAATCGGTAATACGTTTGGTGTAGGTGCACGGTCAATGGGTATGGGAGGTGCATCACTCGGACTTGCAGATGATTTCACTGCGCTTTATTGGAATCCTGCGGGATTGGCACAAATACAAAAGTTTGAAATGTTCACAAGTCTATCACACAATACAGCAACAACCGATAGTTATTTCACTGACGATGAAACTATTGGTACGAGTCGTTCACAGTTACGTCCAAATTCATTAGGTATTGTCTACCCGTTATATACGCGCCAAGGAGGTGCTGCGGTAGCATTCGGCTATAACCGCGTCCAAAACTTCGATTTTCAAACCAAGATTCAAGGTATTGGTTCCGATTCAGGAGACGTATTTAGTGGGCTTTATGTAAACGAAACTAATCGCAACTCAGGTGGTATAGGCATTTGGAGTTTTGGAGCCAGCGTGTATCTCTCTAAAAATATTCTTATTGGTGGTTCTGTGGACTACTGGAATGGGGATAGCCTCAAGGAATTAGATACCACAGCAACCGATACAGGGAATATAAGAGAAAATCTCGCAAGATTCAGTTATGATGACGAGATAGACCGCGTATATTCAGGTATCAGTGGACGTGTAGGTATTTTAGCTAATATCGTTGAGGAAGTCAGCCTTGGTGTTACGTTCGTAGCACCTACCGAGTTGACAGTTGATGAATTCTGGCGTCAATATGAAATAAGATATAATGATGATAATAACGAAGGTGAATCCAATGCTGCAGATGGTAGTTTTGCGTTTGACATTGAGAAACCTTTTGAAATCGGAGCAGGTCTTGCTGTCAAATTGTTGAATAAACAGTTAGTATTTGCTGGTGATATTCAACTTACGGATTGGCAGCAAACACGATATGATCCTAAACCTGCAGAAGATATTCCAGATGATTTCTTTGAAGAATTCTATGCCACAACAATCCAAATAAGGGTTGGTGCTGAATATCGTATTCCTGAGATTGATACATACTTACGAGTTGGATATTTTCGAGATACAATTCCCTTTACGGATACAGATATAGAAAATGAACGTGATTTTCTGACATTCGGTGTTGGAAAGATATTTGAAGATTCTATAAAATTCGATCTGGCATATATGTGGGGTAATTGGCAGCAGTCCAGAAATAAACTAACAACGAAACGAAATACACACCGAGTTTTTGTGTCTGGTGCATACCGTTTTTAATCTGGACATATCATTTCAAGCAAAAAGTGTTGGGTACCATCCCCATAGTATAGTCTGAAACAAATGAAAACCCTATGGTAAGTAAGGTGATTAAACCGTTCCTACCATAGGGTTTTAAATATTTATGATACTCTAAAGGCACAACACACATTATACAAGTTGTATATACGCCATTTGTGCACCATCACCGCGTCTCAATTCCCCTCGAATTATACGGGTATATCCACCATTTCGATCTTGGTAACGAGGTGCTATATCGTCAAAAAGTTTTTGTAATATGGCATGCTTTTGCTGAGCACCGGATTCACCTCGACGTGGTGTATGATGCAAGTTGCTACCGTATAATAATCGTGCAGCACGTCTACGTGCATGCATATTATCTTGTTTTGCGAGAGTAATTAGTTTTTCCGCTACGCGTCGGAGTTCTTTGCATTTGTGCAAAGTCGTCCTGATCTGTTCATGTTCAAACAACGCGGTTGCTTGGTTGCGGAAGAGTGCCTTTCGGTGACTTGTGGTTCGTCCTAATTTTCGACCACGTTTTCTATGTCTCATCTTTATCCTCCACTTCCGTTTCAATATAATTGTCGTCGTCCAAATTCATGCCGAGAGTCAATCCCATATTAGCAAGTTGGTCTTTAATTTCATTTAGAGAAGTCTTACCGAAGTTCTTATATTCTAACATCTCTTTCTCATTTTTGACGACAAGTTCACGGATAGTTTTAATGTTTGCTGTCTCAAGACAGTTTCCAGCACGGACTGAAAGTTCCAAGTCAGCGACTGGTTTAGAAAGATACCTGTTTCGCAAGATTTGTGCTTCGTCAATTTCGGGTATAGGTTCAACATAGGTTTCGTCAAATTCAGTAAAGATATCAAGTTGACTACGCAAAATCTCTGCAGCCTGTGTAATAGCCTGCTTTGGTGTTATACTTCCATCTGTCCAGATTTCAAGATTGAGTTGGTCAAAATCAGTCACATCTTCAACTCGAGTTTCATTAACCGAGAAGTTAACCCTTTCAACTGGAGAGAATTTTGCATCTACAGGTATCCAACCAATGGGCTGCTTAGGATCTCTATGTTCTTCTGCGAGTGAATAACCGCGTCCTGTTTCGACCTGAATTTCCATATCAATTCCCTGACATTTATCCAAGGTCGCAATGTGTTGATCAGGATTGATAATCTCAACAAGTGAATTGGAACGAATATCGGCTGCTGTCAACTCTCCTGAACCACTTGCTTTAAGTTCTAATATCATTGGGTCATCTTCCTGAAGCTGGAACCGTATAGCCTTGAGGTTTAGAATTATCTGGACTACATCTTCTAAAATTCCTGGAATAGTTGAATATTCATGCTTGACTTGATCAATCTGAATTGCAGTGATGGCAGCTCCTTTAATTGAGGAAAGGAGTACTCGACGAAGCGAGTTGCCGAGAGTTGTACCAAATCCTCGCTCAAGAGGTTCAGCGGTGTATTTTGCATAATTTGGTTCTAAGGTTTCTGTATCGGCTACCAGACGTTCGGGCATTGTTAACTTCAACCTATCCATCAATTTCCTCCTATCGACTTATGTTGTTCTATGAACAGAATCAAACAGATTTGCTCCAGAAACATTACCATTCTATGCAACAACATTGTGTGGTATTGAAATGGTTTGTAAAGAACTGTGGAATTATTCCTGGCATGTAGGTTATACAACCGTAGCAATATACCATTAACATTCTGTCTATGGACACATGTTTATATTGATTGTACTTTGACCCCTTGTTATGTCCCGATGTGTTTCAGGAAACCATTAGAGTGCATGACTGGAAGAGACTGTAGGAAACATTATGACATGATTCTATAGGTTAGATACGATTCTAATGTACAGCGGTTTTCCATATCCTATTACACTACGACAAATCGCGTCAAACCTATTATTGACAAATTCAATCATAGGAATACTATAGGTAAACTGATTAAATTTGAAAACATTCAAGAGGTAGATATATATTACCTGGAGTACAATTCAATAATAAGTTGTGTGTCTAACTCTGCTGCTATATGTTCTACAATTGGGGTGCCTTGTACACGTCCTTCGGGTTTATCAGCATCCAGTTCAAGCCATTCTGGTGCCCCTCGTTGTTTAGTAAATTCTAACGCCTCTTGGATCGTGATGCTTTCACGACTTTTTTCGCGTGGAGTTATAACGTCTCCAATTTGAACCAGATAGGAAGGGATATTAACGCGTTTCCCATTGACAGTGAAGTGGTTGTGCTTTACCAATTGTCTGGCTTGTTTGCGTGATGTTGCAAACCCAAGGCGATAAACGACATTGTCTAATCGGCGTTCAAGGAGAGCGATTAGATTCTCACCTGTAATACCTGTTTGACGTGCCGCTTTGAAATAGTAATTACGGAACTGTTTTTCATAAATACCGTAGATTCGTTTTGCTTTTTGTTTCGTGCGTAATTGCCGTCGGAATTCACCACGAGCGCGCGTGGGAGGTTTTTGACCGTGGTCACCAGGTGGATAACTTCTCCGTTCAAATGAACATTTCGGTCCCAGGCATCTGCGACCTTTCAGAAAAAGTTTTTCACCTTCCCGACGGCATAATTTACAGACAGAATCTAAATACCTACTCATGTGTCTCCTTGGTTATACACGTCGTCTTTTTGGGGGACGACATCCGTTGTGTGGTATGGGGGTCATGTCTTTCATCAAAGTTATTTCTAAACCCGCGGCGGCGAGTGCTCGTATAGAAGATTCCCGCCCAGAACCGGGTCCTTTGACTCTCACTTCAACTCGTTTCATACCATGATCCATAGCTTTTCTGGCACATGCTTCGGCTGTCTGTTGCGCAGCAAAAGGTGTTGACTTCCTTGAACCCGGAAACGTCATTCCTGCGCTTGCCCAAGCAACTGTATTACCATTGAGATCGGTGATAGTCACAATTGTATTATTGAATGTAGCCTGTATGTGGGCAATACCTTCTGGTACATTTTTTCGTTCCCGTCTTCGTGAACGCAAACTGTTTCTCCTTTATTATATATCCGTAAAATACGATGTAGTCTACACAACGGCGGTTTCAGAAAACAAAAGAAGAAACCCCGCTGCAGAAATCTCTGTGGATCAACCGCCCTTACGTGCTGCCTCTTTAGCTTTCCTACCTACTGAAATCGTCCGTGCTTTACCTTTCCTTGTACGAGCATTTGTATTTGTACGTTGTCCTCGTACGGGTAATTGCCGACGATGGCGGAGACCACGATAACTATTAATATCCATTAACCGTTTAATGTTTTGATCAACTTCGCGACGTAAATCACCTTCAACTTTAAATTCTTCAGTAATTTTATCTCGGAGTTGACTGACTTCGTTTTCAGCCAAAGCATCAACCTGTTTGTCCGGGTCAATGTTTAGGTCAGTGACAATCTTCTTGGCAGTATAACGACCAATACCGTAAATAGCTGTCAAGGCAATATCAATTCGTTTGGTACGAGGGAGATCTACTCCTGCTATGCGTGCCATTGTTTCCTCCTTATATAGGACAGAACTATCCTTGCCGTTGTTTGTGCTTCGGATTCGAAGAACATATTACTCGGACAATCCCCTTTCTTTTAATTATTTTACAGCGGTTGCACATTTTTTTAACAGATGCTCGGACTTTCATTTTTTCCTCTCAATTGTAATCCTTGTGTAAGTGATTAATGCGTTAGCCACAAGGGTATGTGATATCCGGTTTATCTTCCTCTTCGTCCTTTCAATCGTCTATCTTTTAAGAAGCCATCGTAATGTCGCATAGTTAAGTAAGATTCTATTTGTGAGACTGTATCCAACACAACTCCTACAACAATCAGAACAGAAGCACCTTCAACCATTCCACCAACACCAAGCCAACTGGTAATAGCAATAGGAATTACAGCAATACCAGCAAGGAATAAAGCACCTGGAAGTGTGATTCGTGTTAATGTTGTATTGATATAATCCGCAGTCTGTTTTCCAGGGCGCAGCCCCGGTATGAAACCACCATTTTTCTGCAAGTCTTCTGCCATTTGAACAGGATTGATTTGTACTGCTGTGTAGAAATAGGTGAATCCGATGATTAACAATGCATAAATAGCAAGATAGAAAAATGACGGGTTTGTTGGATCCATCAGATTTGTTAAGCCAAGAACCCATTCCCAATCTTGTGGTAAAATACCGATGATAAAACTTGGGAACGTCATTAAATAAACAGCGAAAATAATAGGTATCATACCTGCAGCGTTTACGCGCAGGGGTAAATGCATTGAACGTCCACCGAAGACTTTTCCACCACGTATCTGCCGACCATATTGGATAGGAATCTTACGGACAGACAAGTGTATAAAAATTGTGCCTGCTACAGCAACAACAACGAGAGCAAGTAAACCCGTCAGATGGATAAGTCCAAAACCTGTATCTTGAAGCAAATTTCTGACGACAGTCATGACACCGTTTGGAAACGCTGCCATAATACCGACAGTGATAATTATTGAGATACCTTGTCCGATACCGCGTTCGGTTATTTGTTCACCCAGCCACATTACAAAAGCAGTACCTGCTGTTAGTGTTAGCACGACTAAAGCATGCCACCAAATAGTTACGTTTGGATCGACTATATTACCAGAATCATTTCCGAATAATGCCCCTGGGTTTCTCAATAGTATAGATATCGTTATACCTTGAATTATACTTAGAATAACGGTTCCGTAACGTGTGTATTGAGTGATTTTTTTCCGACCATCCGGTTCCTTAGAAAGTTTTTCTAAGGCTGGGATTATCATAGGTAGCATCTGCATGATAATCGCCGCAGTGATATAGGGTTGAATTCCCAAGGCGAAAATCGTCATTTGTCCGAATGCACCACCTGAGAAGATATTGATCAACGCAAGAACATTTCCGGTACGTTCCATCAGTTGATTAAAAAAATCCTCAAGTGCAGCATCATCAATACCGGGTAGCGTAATGTGGGCACCAAGACGATAAACGATCAGCAGCATCACAGTAAATATAATCCGCTTGCGCAATTCAGGGATTTTTAGGGCATTTTGAATTGGCTTTATCACTTAAATCACCTCGGCAGTACCGCCATTAGCTTCAATCTTTTCAATTGCAGATTTTGAAAAGCGATGTGCGCGCACCTTCAGTCGTTTGTCAAGTTCACCGTCACCGAGTATTTTAATGAGCGCGTTTTTCCGTTTGACGATACCTGCTTCACGTAATAGTTCAGGATTCACTTCAAGTTCATCCTCAAATACATTAAGGGTTTTAATATTTACGACATCATAATTTAACCGTTTATGTGCGATTCTACGTGGTCCGCGCTTAGGCACACGCCTAACCAAAGGCATTTGTCCGCCTTCAAACCAAGCGGGGATTGAACTGCCAGAGCGAGATTTTTGTCCTTTATGTCCACGACCCGCAGTACCACCTTTACCTGAACCGTTTCCACGACCCACGCGTTTGCGTTTACGAGTTGCGCCAGGGGCAGGTTTGAGTTCATTGAGTTTCATTGAATCTTTCGTTCCTTAAATATAACTGAACAATGTCAGTTGTTAGTTTTAGTAGGACGTTTATGTAAGAGTTCCTCAACCGATTTACCTCGAATTCGAGCAACTTCATTGACATCTTTTAGACTACTCAATCCTATCATTGTCGCCTCAGCAATATTTTTAACGTTTCTGGAAGATAGGCATTTTGTGAGTGCATCCCGTACACCTGCATATTCCAATATTGCACGTGTAGCATGCCCAGCAATAATTCCTGTTCCAGGTCTTGCGGGTTTAAGCAGGACTTTTGCGGCTTTGAATTCACAGATTATTTCATGTGGAATCGTGCCATCCTTTAATGGCACACGAATCAAATTTTTCCGTGCATCTGCAAAACTTTTACGAAGTGCTCCTGCAATTTCACTGGCACTCCCAAAACCTATACCAACAATACCATCCCGATTACCAACGACAGAAAGCGTATTAAAACTCGGAGTCCTTCTACCTTTTCCAACTCGCATGACGCGATTAATGTCAATAGGACGTTCTTCAAATTCAAAATCGTCAGGATTGATTCTTTCTTTTCGCAAAAAAGTCTCCTCTTAAGGGACAATCCAGGGCATTAAAACTTAAGCCCACTTTCCCTTGCAGCTTCAGCGAGGGCTTTGATTCGACCATGATATAGATTGCCACCTCGGTCGAAGACGACTCCCTCAATATTATTTTCTTTTGCCTTTTGCGCGATGAGTTTGCCAACGCTTTGAGCAATTTGTATCTTTCCACCCTCAGAGGCATTAGCATCCTTTACTTCTGTGGATAAACTGGATGCATGGGCAAGTGTGCTCCCGTTCTCATCGTCAATGATTTGGGCATAAATATGTTTCAAACTTCTACTAACAGAAAGCCGTGGGCGTAGATTAGTACCGTTGATTTTACGACGAATTCTTTTCCTTCGTCGGAGCCGGCTATTCTGTTTTCTTTTCCTATTATCCAACGGATTTCCTCCCGCAGCTAAAACACTTTTTATATAAAAACCTAAAATATAGCAACGTAGATGGGTTAGCCTGCAACCTTACCTTCTTTGTCGCGGACCCGTTCACCATCGTACCGTATACCTTTACAAGGTTTGTAGGTTTCTGGTTTCTTGATTTGACGGATAGAAGCAGCAACCTGACCAACTACTTGTTTATCTATCCCACTGATAGTAATAGGGATGTGCGTTTGACCATCTATATTCTCCTGAGGTTCAACAGCCACTGTGATTCCCTCTGGAGGAGTAAAGGTTACTGTATGTGAATATCCAACATCAAGCGTTAAGACATTCTGATGATTAACCTCAGCACGATACCCTGTACCTACAACGCGCAACTTTTTCTCAAATCCATCTGAAACACCTGTTACCATATTAGCAATAAGGCTTCGTGTTAAACCATGAAGTGCTTTCTGTTTTCTGGTATCGTTTGCGCGAGCAACTGTAATAACATTATCATCAATATTCGCGTCAATTCCCTGTGGAATAATCCAGTTCAATGAACCTTTAGGACCTTCTACCTGGACCTCACTGTCTTTAAAATCAACTTTCACTGAACTCGGTATTGGAATTGGAATTTGTCCAATGCGTGACATTCTATTTCTCCAATTTACATTTCTAAAACTACAGGTATGTTGTAAGGGGCATTTACGCAATTACCAGACATAACAAAGAACTTCGCCCCCGACCTTTGCTCGTCTGCACTCAATTGAGGTTTTTACGCCATGCGATGTAGACATAATAGCAATCCCGAGGTCACCAAAAACACGAGGCAACTTATCTGACTTACGATAAACTCGTCTACCGGGTTTACTGATTCGTTTCAGATTGGTAATAGCTTTTTCTCTATTATGTGCACCGTATTTCAAATAGATTCTTATAATGCCTTGTTTTCCATCTTCAATAAGACGGTAGTTTCGTATGAAACCTTCTTCAGACAAGATACGAGCAATCTCCAACTTGAGTTTGGATGAGGATATCTCAACGCGCTCGTGTCCAGCCATATTAGCATTACGTATCCGTGTTAACATATCTGCGATTGGGTCAGTCATTGACATAAAATAAACTCCTTCTTACCAACTCGCCTTTCTTACACCAGGAATTTTCCCTGCCCGTGCAAAAAGACGAAAGCAGATACGACATAATTCAAACTTACGCAAATACCCTCGTGCACGACCACAATTATTGCAGCGGCTATATTTCCGTGTACGGTACCGAGGGGTCTTTTTATTCCTGGCAATCCAAGATTTACTTGCCAACTTAAATACTCCTTTGATCGTAATCTACTTGTGTTATCTCTAATAGATATACCATGTCACTGACGGAAAGGCATACCGAGCTCGCGTAACAACACTCGAGCCTCTTCATCTGTCGCGGCGGTTGTCCCAATCGTCACATTCATACCGCGGATATCATTGACATCGTCATAGTCAATTTCCGGAAAAATGAGCTGTTCGGTTAAACCTAATGAGTAATTGCCTCGACCATCAAAAGCGTCGGGGGAAACACCACGGAAATCTCGAATTTGAGGTAACACTACGTTTATCAAGCGGTTGAGAAATTCATACATACGAAGTCGTCTGAGGGTGACTTTACATCCAATTGCCATACCAGGAGAACGGGTCATTCGCGACGGTCCTCTGATTTTAAACGCAGAGATGGATTTTCTGGCACGGGTGATGATTGCACGTTGACCTGCAATCAGTGTTAACTCTTCAACAGCATCCTCAAGAACTTTTGGTTCCTGAACCGCTGCACCGACTCCGATATTTAAGGTAATTTTTTCCAATTTTGGAATCTGCATTACATTTTTGTAATTAAACTCTTTTTGTAATGCAGGAGCAACTTCTGTTTGGTAAAATGTTTTAAATTGGCTCATTAGCCTTATATCCTATAACATAATGATTATTGTAGTTGGATTTTTTTAGAAAAAACCTATAGCTGCATCTGCGATGTGGTAATAATTTATCAGTCAACCTTTTTTAAATTAGAGATATGGATGGTGCCTTCGCGTTCAACAACACCACCTTGCCCCATTTGATTTGGACGTAAGTGACATTTAATAAAATGAATACCTTCAACAATTGCTCTATTTTTCTTAGGAAAAACCTCCAATACAACACCTTGCTTACCACGATCTTGACCACTCAAGACCTTTACTAAATCATCTTTTTTAATATGCAGCTTTTTCTTAGACATTATTCACCTCCTAAATCACTTCAGGGGCTAAGGAAACAATCCGCGTAAATGACTTTTCTCTGAGTTCACGAGCAACCGGTCCGAAAATACGTGTTCCACGCGGTTCATTTTCTTCGTTAACAAGAACAGCTGCATTTTGATCAAACTTAATGTAAGAACCGTCTGGACGACGATACTCTTTCGCAGTTCGAACAACAACAGCACGAACAACTTCACCTGCTTTCACCTGTGTATTCGGTACTGCCTCTTTAATACTGGCAACAATAATATCCCCGACACGGGCATACCTGCGTCGGGTACCACCGAGTACACTAATGCACATTAAATTTCTGGCACCAGTATTATCAGCACAGGTTAATCGAGTATAATTTTGAACCATTGCCGCACCTTCCTTCCAACTAATCAGTGGCAGACTGTGCCGCTGATACTATAGACTGAACCCGCCAACGTTTTCGACGACTTAACGGACGAGTTTCTATCACCTGTATAACATCACCAACATTACATTGATTTTGTTCATCATGTGCAAGAATCTTTTTGGTTGAACGAACAACTTTTTTGTAAAGGGGATGTTGATAACTCCGAACTATTGCAACGGAGACAGTTTTCTCCATGCGATTACTGGTAACCATACCTGTCCGAGTCTTTCGGTGTCTTATTTTATCCACGTTCTATTTTTTCCTTTTAAGATACATTCAGTTGTTGTAAACACCGAAACAGTGCAGACACACTGAATATTCATACATATCACAAACTTATTCGTCGGGTCCTAACTCACGAGCACGCAACACAGTCTTTATACGTGCAATGTCCTTACGAATTTTTCCAATAAGAGTGGTGTCTTCCAACTGCCCCAGAATACTTCTGGATCTTTGGTTGAATAGATTCTCTTTTAGATCCTCTAACTCGTTTTCCAATTCTTCTGTTGATCTGGTTCGCAATTCATGTGCCTTCATTTCTACACCTCATCCCGCGCGACGAATTTCGTCTTGATAGGAAATTTGTGTGCAGCACGTTCCATCGCTTCTTTTGCAATTTCACGAGAAACACCGCTCAACTCATAAATAATTCTACCGGGTTTGACAACGGCAACCCAGAATTCTGGAGCACCTTTTCCACCACCCATCCGAGTTTCTGCGGGTTTCTTTGTTACCGGCTTATGAGGAAAAATTTTGATCCACATTTTCCCACCACGTCGAACTGCACGCGTGATTGCAACCCTACCAGATTCTATTTGATTGCTTGTAATCCAACCAGCTTCCATTGCCTGTAAGCCATACTCACCGAAATTAATCTCTGAACCGCTACGCGGTTTTCCTCGACGTTTGCCGCGATGTACCTTCCGATGCATCACACGTTTTGGCATTAACATATATTCTCACTCCTGATTTCGTATATGAAACGCTCAAGCAAAGTTCCCAACTGGTTAGTATTATCTTAGTTTTCGTTACCTTGCTTGTCGTTACTTCTTTGTTGTCTACGTCTGTTGTTACGTCCCTGATCACGTTGTCTGTTTGAAGAATTACGGTTACCTGATTGACGGTTATCTCTTCGCGTTCCGCCTGTGTTACTACGTCTGCCAGATTGTTGTCGACGAGCAGGAGTTTCACCACTTAACGCTTCTGGAATACCCAGAATCTCACCTTTAAAAATCCAAGTTTTCACACCTATTTTTCCATAGGTTGTATTCGCTTCTGTAAATCCGTAGTCAACATTAGCACGGAGGGTGTGTAATGGAACGCGTCCTTCAAGACTTGATTCGGATCGAGCTATCTCTTTTCCGTCAAGTCTACCGCTAACCATAACTTTAACGCCTTGTGCTCCAGCTTGCATTGAGTCAGCAATATTTCGCCGCATTGCTTGTTTAAAACTGGTTCTACGTTCTATTTGGGTTGCTACTGCTTCCGCGAGAAGTTGTGCATCAAGTTCTGGCACTTTTATCTCGGTAACTTCAATTTTTACCTGACGATCTATCAGTTTGGCAATATCTGTCCGTAATTTGTCTGCTTCTACGCCTCGACGTCCAATAACAATACCGGGTCTGGCAGTATGAATATAAATGGTACATCTCTCAGCAACGCGTTCAACTTCTACGCGCGAGATACCTGCGCGAACCAATTGCTCTTTGATGTATTGCTGGATCTTAAAATCTTCATGCAACCATCTTGCATAATCTCTATCGCTATACCACTTTGAATCCCACGTCTCAATTATACCTAAACGTAAGCCACGGGGGTGAGTTTTTTGTCCCACACAAACCTCCTATAGGACACTTTCCCAGTTATGAATCTGGAGGAAATGCGGTGAAAATCACTACTCACCATCATATTCATCCTCCTCCTCATCAACAACAACTGTGATATGACTCTGACGTTTAAATATACGATTAGCCATACCTCGTGCACGGGGACGTATCCATTTTCGTGTAATTCCTTCATCAACACGAATCTCTTTGACGTACAAATTAGCGGCATCCACAGCAGCATCTTGATACTGGACATTTGCCACAGCAGATTGGATCAGCTTGTAAATCACGGGGGCTGCCGCTTTATGTGTAAAGAGCAGTTGATTCAGCGCATCATCAACATACTGATTCCTAACCAAGTCGGCAACAAGACGTGCTTTACGCGGTGCTACCGAAACGTTCCGAATCTTTGCCCTTCCTTCCATTATTTTCTCCTAACAAAACTATAAACACACAAGTTGCGCACAATGTCTTGTTTAATTTACTCTTAACAACAATTTTAATTGAAAAGTGCGTCTCACCAGAGAAGCACATCAAACAACATATACAATTATAATGCCAAATTATCTTCTTTGACCGCCAGCGTGTGAACGGAACGTACGGGTCGGTGCAAATTCTCCCAGTTTATGACCAACCATATTCTCAGTGATATATACTGGAAAAAATTTCTTCCCGTTGTGTATGGCGACGGTATGACCAACAAATTCTGGTGTAATCGTAGAACTTCGTGCCCACGTACGAATGACACGTTTACTACCGGATTGTTCCATTTCTGCTATATGTTTCGCGAGTTTGGCGTCAACATAAGGTCCTTTTTTAATAGAACGTGACATTAGATGTCTCCTTAAACTCTGATGTGTTATTATGCATAAGGCACGTTGTTAACAACTACTTGCGCTTGCCAACGATATACTGACTCGATTTCTTTTTAGGATTTCGCGTTTTATAACCTTTTGTCGGGACTCCCCAAGGTGTAACTGGGTGTCTACCACCGGAACTTTTTCCTTCACCACCACCATGTGGATGGTCAACAGGATTCATCGCAACACCTCTGACTTTTGGACGCTTACCTAACCATCGTGAACGACCTGCCTTACCAATAGAGATTGTTGTAGGATTACCAACCTGTCCTATAGTCGCCATTGCCTTTACAGGTATAAGACGTATTTCGCTGGAAGGTAGACGGATTCGGGCATATTTCCCTTCACGATCAACCAACTGTGCTGCACCACCAGCACTCCGAACAAGTTGTCCACCCTTTCCGGGCTGCATCTCAATATTGTGTATTGAAGAACCCAACGGTATTTTTTCAAGAGGTAATGCATTACCAACACGGATCTCTGAGTCAGGTCCGGAGGTGACGGTGTCACCTACTTGGAGACCAAGTGGGGCAATAATGTAACGTTTCTCACCATCAGCATAATGAAGCAATGCAATATGGGCAGAACGGTTTGGATCATATTCAATCGCAGCAACTTTCGCTGGGATATCAAACTTATCTCGCTTGAAATCAATAACACGATATCTACGTTTGTGTCCACCACCGCGTCTACGAACAGTTAAACGTCCTTTGTTATTGCGTCCGGCTTTTTTGCTAGAACCTTTAACGAGTGATTTCTCAGGTTTCTGACGTGTAATCTCTTCAAATGTATATCCCGTCATAAACCGACGACTCGGTGTAACTGGTTTATATGTCTTTGCCACGCTCATTTCCTCTCGTAAAACAAACTTTCATACAACTCGGTTCATTATATAAACGAAAACTTAAAATCAAATTAGATGCTCTCAAATACTGGAATCCGAGTCCCTTCAACCACAGTAATAATAGCTTTCTTCCAATGGGGACGGCGTCCACGTTGATAGCGATTCATTCTACCCTTAACTTTTCCACGCACTCGCATCGTATGGACATCAATGATACTCCCCTTAATATCAAACAACTCTTCGGCTGCGCGTCGAATATCTGTTTTGCTTGCATCTCGACTCACTACAAACGAATACTTATTATCCTCGCGGAGAAACGTGCTCTTTTCTGTAATATGAGGTCGTAATATAACTTGATAATTATCTTTCATAACATTAACCTTCTGAATCTACAAATTTTGCTTCCAAATTTTCAGCAGCCTGTTCAGTGAGCACAAGTTTGTCATGCCACAGCACTTGGTAAATATTAAGCATATCCCACGTACAGCAATTAACTTTCGGGATATTCCGTAGTGATAGATAGATATTCGGTTCGTGTTCACCAAGGACGAACAACACTTTTCCATCTAAGTCTAATGCGTTTAAGACTGATACAATGTCTTTTGTACGCGGACGTTCAAGCGTAAAATCTTCAATAAGAATACACTGTTCATTTTGAAACCGATCCGCAAGTGCACTTTTTAAGCCAAGACGCCGGACCTGTTTAGGTGTATGCTGACGATAGCTGCGCGGTTTCGGTCCAAATGTTACACCACCGTGAACTCGTAACGGAGAACCTGCATCACCTGCACGAGATCTACCTGTACCTTTCTGCCGGTACAATTTCTTACCACTTCCTTTGACTTCACTGCGGCTTTTCGTAGATGCTGTTCCACTTCTCTGGTTTGCAAGATACGCTACCACACATTGGTGAACAACAGCCGTATTTACCTCAGCATGTGTAAACGAATCCGATAAACTTTTCTCGTGAAGCACTTCTCCAGAACGGTTGTGTACGTTTAAAGTTGCCATAACTCTTTAGCCTTCTCTCCATTGTGTATAACCTAACATGAATTACCCCTGCTATCCTCTTAGAGGTGCTGGGGCACATGTTTCGATTACATCCAAATTAACTGTCTGTGTTGTCTCCCTTTGAAACCTTTATCGCTTTCTTAATCAAAAGGAGCCCGTTAGGTGGTCCTGGTATCGCACCCTTAACAACTAACAAATTCCGTTCTGCATCGGCTTGGATAATCTGTAAATTTTGGACGGTGTGTCGTTTAGCACCGTAACGTCCTGGCATCCGTTTTCCCTTAAAAACACGAGATGGTGTGGCACTTGCACCAATAGAACCTGTCCGACGAAGGTCTTGCTCGCCACCATGACTCTTTCTACCACCCTTAAAGCCGTAACGCTTCACAACACCAGTGAAACCGTGTCCTTTCGACGTACCTGTCACATCAACGAGTTCACCTTCAGAAAATAGACCAACATCAACAGTGTCACCAACTGAAACTTCATCAAGACTTTTAACACGAAATTCACGCAATACTCGCGTTGGTGGTATATCAACCTTTGCGAAATGTCCACGCTCAGGACTGTTAAACTTGTGTTCTTTACGTGCACCAAATCCTAATTGAACCGCTTGGTAACCATCACGTTCCTGTGTCTTTACCTGAACAATTGGACAAGGTCCAGCTTCTATAACAGTCACCGGTATAGACTTTCCATCCTCTGCAAAGACTTGGGTCATTCCAACTTTTCTGCCAATAATTCCGTTAACCATTATCCTACCTCTACTATAGGAGTGTTATTTTGACATCAACCCCAGCGGGTAGGTCAAGACGCATCAGTGCGTCAACTGTCTTTGGAGCGGTTTCAAGGATATCTAACAACCGTTTGTGAATCCGCATTTCAAACTGTTCACGCGACTTTTTGTCAGTGAATGTTGAACGTTGAACAGTATAAATATGTTTCTTTGTCGGCAACGGAATCGGACCAGAAACTCGCGCTTGTGTTTGCTTTGCTGTTGTCGCAATTTGTTTCGCAGACTGGTCAAGCAACCGATGGTCAAACGCTTTGAGCCGAATCCGTATCTTTTGATTGTTCATCTCTTGGTTCCTTATTTAAAAGTAACAGGTTATTACTCGTATTATTTTAGTCTTATACATGTATCTTGTCGAAACTGTTCACATTGATCTACATAGCCTTGAACGCTTCAACAAGATACAAGTAACACGTTGTAGACTAAAATAACTGAAGAGCAAAACCTTTAGAAGGCTACCTTCTTACTCAAGAATCTTTGAGACAACACCTGCTCCGATTGTGTGTCCGCCTTCACGGATAGCAAATCGGAGTTGTTCTTCCATTGCAATCGGTTTTGACAACTCAACAGTAATCTGTGCATTGTCACCAGGCATAATCATTTCAATACCTTCAGCAAGATTCATTTCACCTGTGACATCAGTTGTCCGGAAATAGAACTGCGGACGATATCCACTAAAGAATGGATTCCAACGTCCACCTTCCTCTTTTGTCAGAATATACGCCTCAGCTTCAAATTTGGTATGAGGTGTAACTGTACCCGGAATTGACAACACCTGTCCGCGTTCAACATCATCTCGATCAATACCTCGAAGCAATGCACCGATATTGTCACCCGCTCTACCTTCGTCAAGAAACTTATTAAACATTTCCACACCAGTAACAACCGTATCACGTGTGTCGCGAAGACCAACGATTTCAACTGTATCGTTGACATTAACGATCCCACGTTCAACACGACCTGTAACAACCGTACCACGTCCACTGATTGTAAAGATGTCTTCAATCGGCATCAAGAAGGGTTTTTCGGTATCTCTAACCGGTTCTGGAATAAACTCATCAACGGAGGACATGAGATCAAGAATCGGTTTACATTTATCACTCGTTGGGTCACCAGCGGATTCCATTGCTTCCAAAGCTGAACCAGCGATGATCGGTGTATCGTCACCAGGAAATTCATACTCATCCAACAATTCCCTAACTTCCAGTTCAACGAGCTCAAGCAGTTCTTCGTCATCCACCATGTCTGCCTTATTAAGAAAGACAACAAGGGAAGGAACGTTCACCTGCCGGGCAAGGAGTACGTGTTCACGTGTCTGTGGCATTGGTCCATCTGCTGCAGAAACAACCAGAATAGCACCATCCATCTGGGCAGCACCGGTAATCATATTTTTGATGTAGTCAGCGTGGCCAGGACAATCAACGTGAGCATAGTGACGGTTTTCAGTCTCGTATTCAACATGAGCCGTATTAATAGTTATACCACGTTCTTTTTCCTCGGGGGCTTTATCAATGTCCTCATAGGTCATCACATAGTCTTTGTCCGCGAGCTGCGATAATACCATAGTAATTGCCGCGGTAAGCGTTGTCTTACCATGGTCAACGTGGCCAATAGTTCCAATATTAACGTGTGGCTTTGTCCTTTCAAATGCTTGCTTTGCCATTTCTGTCCGAACTCCAAATTATAGGTTTATATATAAGGTTTGTAATATCGCTTAACCTTGGCTTACTCTATGTTCTCAAAAGAGCGTTTGGTATAGCGCACAACGTGTCTCAACTTTGTCCGAAAGTCTTCAGACTTCCACAAATTACCTAACGAAAATCTCATTTCGGCAAGTAATATCTATTATTCACTCTAATTATTGTCCTAATTATTGTCAAATGTGTATAATGTCAATAATCACAACTTAGTGCTTTTGTATGCTTTATCGTTCTTTAGATGTTGATACAGTGTTTGATATCAAATCCTCCGCAACACTCGTTGGCACTTCTCTATAATGCGCAAACTCCATAGTATAGTTCGCACGCCCCTGTGTCAAGGAACGAAGGGATTTGACATAACCGAACATTTCAGATAACGGCACATCTACACGAACAACTTGAATTCGAGATTTCGTATGCACCTCAGTGTCCCTAATATGAGCACGACGGGAATTAAGATCTCCTATTACCTTCCCAAGATACTCATCTGGCACTATAACTTCAACTCCCATGATCGGTTCAAGTAATACTGAACCTGAGCGTTTCGCAGCATCCTTGAATGCCATAGAAGCAGCAATGGAAAATGACATCTCAGAGGAATCCACTTGATGGAAAGAACCATCTACGAGCCGCACTCCAACATCAACTACAGGATACCCCGCTAAAGTTCCCACATTCATTGCGGTTTCAATGCCCTTTCGAACCGCAGGAATGTATTCTTGAGGGATTACACCACCCTTAGTTTCATCGGAAAATTCAAAACCACTTCCTTTTTCAAGAGGTATAACTTCAATAACAACATGACCAAACTGACCTCTACCACCAGATTGTCGAACAAATCTACCTTCGGCTTTTACCGGTTTTAGAAGCGTTTCACGGTAGGCAACTTCTGGAGAACCTACATTCGCAGAAACATTAAACTCTCTTACAAGCCTATCCACGATAATTTCCAGATGAAGTTCACCCATGCCAGAAAGTAACGTCTGTCCAGTGTCAGGATCTTGATGTACTTTGAAAGTCGGATCCTCCTCAGCCAATTTTGAAAGAGCAAGATTCAACTTATCAATATCTGATTGTGAACGTGGTTCTACTGCTATTGACATAACAGGTAACGGAAATTCCATTGTTTCCAATGCAATTGGTGCTTTTGGATCACAAATTGTGTCACCAGTACTTAATTCCTTCAATCCAATCGCAGCAACAATATCACCCGCACTTACCGATTGATGTTCTTCACGTTTATTAGCATGCATCTGCATCAACCTGCCAATACGTTCAAACTTTTCACGCTTACTGTTGTAAACAGTGTCCCCTTTGTTTAGAACACCAGAATAGACCCTTAGATATGTCAGTTTACCAACATGTGGATCCGTCGTAATTTTAAATGCAAGGGCACAGAACGGAGCATTCGTATCTGCTGATCGAGTTTCTTCTTCTTCAGTTTTTGGGTTGAAACCAACTATGGATTTGACATCGGTGGGAGAAGGAAGGTAGGAGACAATACCATCTAAAAGCGGTTGAACACCTTTGTTCTTTAAGGCACTTCCACAAAGTACCGGAACAACTTTGCTACTGAGGACTGCTTGCCTTAAACCCGTTTTTATTTCTTCTGGTGTAAATTCTACTCCGTTGACATATTTCTCAAACAAACCTTCATCCCATTCAGCAACAGCTGCGAACAAATGATCCCGATATTCATAAACCATTTCCTCCATCTCTGTCGGAATATCTGTTTCATGAACAACAGTCCCTTGGCTACTTTCGTCCCATAACTGTCCCTTCATTGAAATCAAGTCTACAATGCCTTTGAATTGTTCTGCTGAACCAATTGGCAATTGGATAGGCACGGCTGTTGTTCCTAAACGTTCACCCATCATTTCAACGGTTCGGAAAAAGTCCGCACCCGTTCGATCCATCTTATTGACATAAGCAATACGAGGAATTTCGTATTTATCCGCTTGTCGCCATACAGTTTCGGATTGCGGTTCAACACCACCAACAGCACAGAAAACTGCAACTGCTCCATCAAGCACCCTCAGCGAACGTTCAACCTCAACTGTAAAGTCAATGTGTCCAGGAGTATCAATAATATTAATATGATGTTCTTTCCAGTTACAGGTAGTTGCTGCAGCAGTTATTGTAATGCCACGTTCCTGTTCCTGCACCATCCAATCCATAGTTGTCGTACCATCATCGACTTCACCGATCCGGTAAACTCTACCCGTATAAAATAGGATACGTTCGGTAACAGTAGTTTTTCCCGCATCAATATGAGCCATTATTCCAATGTTTCGCCTATGCGATAGGGTTGACTTGCGTGGCACCCTAATATTTTTCTCCGCCACGGTTCCATTACTCCTGAATTCGACGGTCTCTACTTCACCGCCACATAATGTACATTTCTACTTTTATTCTATGTTTGTATTGTTACCATCTATAATGTGCAAAAGCTCTGTTCGCCTCTGCCATACGGTGTTGGTCTCTTTTCCTATTAATTGCAGCACCTTCTTCTTTCGCTGCATCCATAAGTTCACCTGCTAACCGTGCTGCCATGCCTTTTTCACCACGGGCTCGCGCAGATTGAATAATCCAGTTAATCGCTAATGTCGTTCTCCGTTCAGCTTTTACATCAACAGGCACCTGATACGTCTGACTTCCAACACGTCGTGGACGAATCTCAAGCACAGGCTTTACATTGTTGATAGCCTGACGAAATACGGAAAATCCTTCCTCTTTCGATCTGTCCTCAATAATCTGAAAACTGGTGTACACAATCCGTTGTGCAGTCCCTTTCTTACCATCCCACATCAAGTGGTTAATAAATTTTGAAACTAATTTACTGTTATGAATGGCATCAGGGTCTACATCCCTTTTTGTGACGTTTCCACGTCTCGGCATCTATATCTCCTCCAAAAACTCATTAGCAATACTTACACTTTTACTGTTACTACAATCCATAGTATCAACTAAAATATAATGGTCTGAAATACTTCAGTCATTTAACTGGGTTTTCGCGCGCCATACTTTGAACGTCCTTGGCGACGGTTCTCAACACCAGCCGTATCTAATTTACCACGAACAATATGGTACCGCACGTTCGATAAATCCTTAACACGACCACCACGAACTAACACGACTGAGTGCTCTTGTAAATTGTGGTCAATTCCAGGTATATAACAGGTCGCCTCATCAGCGGAAGAGGTAAACCTTACACGTGCTACCTTCCGTAAAGCAGAATTTGGCTTGTTCGGCGTTACCGTTTTTACCTGTAAACAGATACCCCTACGTTGAGGACACTGCTGGAGAATCGGGGATTTCGTTTTTTTACGATATTTCTTGCGCGGTTTTTTAATTAACTGATTAATTGTTGGCATTTCCACACCTCACTGACATTACGACAACAAGTCGTAAACTACTGCTTTTAGACAAAAGAAAAAGCCCTCAAAGGGCTTGTAATACTCAACTGAACACATTAACGTTGCTCTGAGGAAAACGACGTTAGACTGCTTCCAAATTGAATGCCCCCTGTGTAAAATTGTGGACAAAACTTTTTACTACACTCAAAACCTATATTATAAACATAAATACAGGTAATGTCAAGTTAAATTCAAAAATATTGCGAAAATTATTAGTAAATTGTTGTGAAATTACGAAATTTTTATGATTCTACCGCTTTTCCGCGAAGAATCACGTTCTGAACACTCAGATTCTCATCAACAATAACAACATCCGCACCTTTTCCTGTTGCAATTGAACCTATCATATCATCCACACCTAAATTCCGGGCAGGCGTTAATGTCGCCATCGTCAATGCATCCTCTAAAGTATATCCCCAACGTACAACATTGCGAACACCATCCATAAGGGTTATAATCGCTCCAGCAAGACGTTCAGTAGGTTTACCAACATCCAACCACATCGCGCCATCTTTTATATATTTAGGTGTATCTATATCAGCCATTTCATTGAGGCGAAATGCGTCATGCTCCTCTTCATAGACAGCATCCTTTTGCCACATTTCCTCGGTCAGTCCAGCATGTTCGGTGCAGTCTGTTATCAAACCCACACCAGAAACACCTTTATGTTGTATCAAATACTTACCCCAAAAAGGATGAACGTGATGTTCGTCCACAATTAATTCTGCATGTATACCCGGGTGATCGAAAACAGCCTCAAGTGCGCCAAGATCACGATGATGCATGCCGCTCATACCGTTGTACGTATGAGTAGCACGCGTAATTCCCGCATCAATACCATCCATCGCCTGCTGATATGTTGCGTTTGTGTGCCCCATAGCAATAACGATATTGTTATATGCTTCTTCCCCATACTCCGCAAGATGTTTGATAAACTTTAAATTATCATCATTTTCCGGTGCAACTGAAATCACTTTTAAAGTGCCATCAGACGCTGCCCACATGGCATGAAATTCTTCAAAGTTCGGAGGTGTAATATACTTTGCGTTCTGGGCACCGTTTTTTGCCAAACTCCCAAACTTACCTTCAACATACGATCCTAAAAGCCTTGCACCATCTTTTACAGGTTGGTCAACAACCTGGGCAATAGCATCTAACGATGCGTTTATCTGACCCATACTCCCCGAAGAAATACCGACTACTAACGACGTAACACCATTAGCAGCATGTGCACGGGCAATTGTCCCAATGTCTTCGGCTTTGCCGGTCATGCTGTCACAACCACCACCGCCATGAATCAACCCATCAATCAAACCAGGAATCACGAGACACCCTGATGCATCAATTACCTCATCTGAAGGAGGAAGTTGTTCTTTTGTAATTGTTGTTATTGTTTCTCCTTGAATGGCAACGGTTCCATATCCATAATGTGTCGGTGTATAAATATTACCATTCGTAATCGTCAATGTTTCCATATTTAATATATATCTCTTCTCCAAATCTATTTTGATACCCAAAGAACACTCTGTGCAAGAAATCGCAAAAAAGGTTCTAACTCAAAATCCTTTTGATGTCCTAATGAAGTATAACAGACACGACCTCCATTATGCAAACGTGTCCATGCAACAGGTTCCGTATGTTCATCTGTTCGTCCCATCAACAACACAGTCGTCCCGTCCCGAAGCGAAGGGTTTTTGTAAAGACTCCCATAACTCTCAAATTTCGGAACCCCTTCCAGAATCGGATGTTCTGTCGCCACCGTTTCTAATTGTACAGTAGGTCCGTGACCATAATGTCCTTGATAATCCCCACCCAACACTATCTTATCAAATTCCAACCAATTCTGATAAGCATGGCTTGCAGTTCTCACACCGACAATCGGTCTGCCTTCTTCACAATACGATTGAAACTGTTTGAGTGATTCCCCACTAGTATTGAGACGTCGAGTATAGACCAACAAAACATCAGCATCATCTAATGCTTCTAAGGAAGGATCATCATCTTCTGATTTATAGGCTACCATATCCGCTTGAATAGGATAGTTTTTCTCAATATATCTTTTAAATATATTCAACGATACTTCCGAGTCATATTCAAATGAACCTGATAACATACATAATTTTAGCACAAATTCACCCCATAAGAAATAATGCCATTTCTAAACGGCAGCTTCTCATTAATAAAAAATGTGTTTGTAGTCGCACAATCATTGCGTCTCTTACATTCCGTAGGGGCGAGGTTTCCTCGCCCGTCTTCACGCACTTCTTACATTCTCGTAGGTCGGAGCGAGCAAAGCGACATCCGACATGGACACTAAAGCCCCAGAGGGGCGAAAGGTGTATCAGAGGCGCTAAGGTTACACACTAAATTGACACATAAAGTGCGATTTCCTAACTGCACCTCATTCAATCTATTCTACTTCTTTTCTAAAACCAGAAAACTGTAGGAATAAGGATTTTTCTCATCCGCTTCACAATCTGTCCGTTTCACTTCTCTCCACGCATTCCAATCAAATTCAGGAAAATAAACATCTCCCTCAAACGTATCGTGAACCTGCGTCAGGTAAAGTCGAGTTGCGTACGGCAAAAACGCTGCGTAGATAGGCGCACCACCACATATCATAAGTTCCGTTGAATCATCGTACATTTCTCCAACAGTGGCAAGAATGTCATCAACTGAATGAGCAACTATACAACCTTTCGGTGCCTTGTAGTTCTCATTACGTGTTAGAATTATGTTTCGCCGCTTAGCCAACGGACGAGGAAGCGTTTCAAAGGTTTTACGTCCCATCACGACAGGTTTGCCGATAGTCATCTCACGAAAGTGTTTAAGGTCAGCAGGCAATTTCCAAGGTATATGTGGTCCATTACCAATAAGTCGGTTTTTATCTATCGCAGCAATCATTGAGATTTGCACTATTCTTCAACACTCCTTCGGTTCACAATACGGTGTTCAGTAATCCATCAATCCTTTTTCTGTTTAGAGACCATTTTAAAATGGCTTATCCATCTAAGTTTATTTGAACTAAAACTACTGCCACCCCCGCTACCATCAAACTTCTCATGTGGCTCTACAAATTTTTGAATTGGAAACTTTCGTTTTTCGTTCTTATTAGCTCCAAACTCAAAATGTAACACACCGTCAACGAGTTTGAATCTTCCTCTTTGCTTAGTATCGGAATCACCATAATATTGATTAATTAAGTCGTGAAAACTAAGATTACCAAAATCTGTATTTTCAATAGAAAAATACACCATAAGCCAGTTGCTAGTACGGAAAATAGCGAACACTTCACGCTCTTTTAAACCTGTAGAAATTTTAGATGTTGCTAACGGTGGGTTAAATACACTTTGCGGGTTTTCTTCTTTAGTAAAATATAAAAGGGTTAACCCTCCTACCTTGTTTACCCCCCTGTATTCAATGCCTTTATCAGCGTCAATTAAGTCAAATGAAATCGGTAATTTCTGTTTTTCTTTACCGCTACCTCTATCAAATTCTATTGTCAACTGTTTAGGTGTAAGTTGCGCGCTGACTACTTTCCATTTTTCTGGCATACGAAGCCGAACCGTACAGCGAACACCATTTCCAGTTATTCCTTCATACCGTAACTGTTCTTCAACTGCACAACTCATACACAGCAGTAAGAGACTAATAAAATAAACTATCCGAATCTTCATCTGATTGATCTCTGGGTTATTGCGAAATGGCAAGATCAACGGTCTATCAAATTTGGATGCTCAGTCGGTAAGTTTCTCTGTGGATGATCCTGCATCAGTTCATCCTTCTTCGGTATAACCTTCAAATGAGCAATAAAAATGTCATCACCTAATTTACTCTTATTTTCAACTTCAACTGTTTCATCAGGTTGTAAATCCTTTAGCAGAAATCGAAGATTCTGAATTGGCATATCAGAGTCATCAGTTTCTATTTCTAAAATTCTATTACCATCTGCATCACTCTCTACATTATCAAATGTTACGGTGTCCGTAACTTCAACAGTTATTCCAAATTTTGAATATTTCCAAGACGATTTTCTGCTGTCTGGAATCATGCAGTAAGCGATTATCCTATCCCTGTCCCGAAATGATCCAGAATTACCAAATGCCCCAGGTTTCTTTGATAAACCATTTACCTTTATACCACTCCAGGTAAACGACATAGAGAATCTTCTTGGGTTAGGAGAAGTGACTGTGAATTGGACAATTCCATACCCGTTTATCCTGTCTGTACCGTGAATTTCAAGAGTTTCATCAGGTGCGATCAACTTTCCCATAAACGACCGTTTCAATGAGATTTTTCGTTTCTCAATTTTTTCACCAGATTTAATATCAACAAGCAGTTCATTGTTTTCTATAAAGGTATCAACAATCTCAGACTTCTCATTCAGAGCCAAAAAGACTAAAAGTGTGTCGTTATTCCTATGAATTTTGTGTCCAGGCGCAGGTCTACCACAACCATTAAGAACTAATACAAGACTAACAAAAAGTGTAAATACACAATTTATTCTTACCATGATATTTCACCATACTAAAGTTTAAACGATTTTGTCAGTTTCATGATGATTTGATGCCTCTTACACCCAACCCAAATGGGAAAATCATTTATAGAATTGGTATTACCTGATAAGAAACCTCTTATCCTGCAAATCCTGTCTATCCTGAAAATCCTGGTTCAGACAAAATGAGACGATTTAGAATTAATTCAAAATCTACCATCGTTCACAGAAGCAATATGAAAAATAGAACCCATGACAACTCTTGACGCAATCAACAAACCTATACCATTATTTTCAACTTCTTCATTGGCATTTACGATTTTTCCAAGTGGAAAACTATGTTTTATTATACGGGTCCCTGTGTTAAATTCCACATTAAATGCATTATCAGTGAAATCAAAACGGTCAATTGGAACATCGGAGATATGCTGAAAATCAATGTCCTTAGGTTCAACAGACAACACAAGAGATAACCTGTTTTCACTTCGGAAGGCTCTAAACTTCAAGCGATCCCCGTCGCGTGTCTTATAGTTTTCAGAGAGGATACGTCCATTAGGAAAGTGTTGGGGTTGACGTTCCAATAGGTTTGTCTTTTGGAATTGAAGAATAACCGTGTCTTCTACTTTTCCAACACCCGTGAGTAACAAGTTTTCGGTAGATTCTGCAAGCTGCATAGAATCATTACCCGTATGCATTGCATTTTCAACAATTTCAACTGTTGTGGTTTCAATGCCGCGTTTTGTTTGATTGATTTCTATGTTGAGTCCCGTAACAGTGGTTTCTACATTTACGGATTCAACCTCACTTTGCATTATCAAAGATACCGATATGAAGTTACCATGTCCGAAACTTGCCACATCAGCAAAAGGGTTAGTATCTGTCGGTTCGCAGCTTATAAGCGATATTGCAATAAGTATCGTAAAGATTATCCGCATCTTCTTTTTTTTCAGACAATCATCTTTGCACGAATAACATCGTGATGCTGATAGTCATTTACCACATTTCTTGGATTTTATATTTATCAATAGGTGTTACATAAGGGTTCTGAATGAATTCTTACTATCATATTCCATCAATCTTTTTTCAGTTTAGGAATTATTTTATAGTTTTCTGTCCAACTAAGCAAATTATCTCTGACATTACTACCGCCACCACTATCCCAAAAATCTTCATTAGGTGAAACAAATTTCTGAATAGGAAAACTACGTTTTACTTTGTTATTTAGAGCAATTTTAAAATGTAACACATCATCTATGACTTCTAAATTAATCCGATTCCCTGGAGCGATTTTTGCCTTTTTGAAATAATGCTGACGTAGGTCATGAGAAATAAGATTACCGAAAGAGGTATTTTCTATTGAGTAATGTACCGTTAACCAGTTACTTGTCCGAAAAATTGCAAATACCTCGCGTACTTTTTAAACCTTCGTTTATGCTGGTTTTAGCCAATGGCGGGTTGAACACACTCTGAGGATCTTCTTCATTCGTAAAATGCAGAAGAGATAATCCTTCTATTCTATTTGCACCCCTGAATTGAAGACTCTCATCATTAGCAACAAATCTGCATATTAGTGGGAAATGCTGTTTCTCTACGCCTATACCTCTATCATATTCTAAGACCAACTCTTCCGTATTGAGTTGCGCATTCACAATTTCCCAGCGATCCGGCATACACACACGAACGGTACACTTCCCAACATTACCGATGATCCCATCATAACTAAACTGTAGATCTACTGCGCAACTAATAAACAGCAATAAGAGACTGATGATCAATGCTAACTGAGTTTTCATCTCAGTCTTCTCCTATACAATCATTTTCGCACGAATAACATCATGATGCTGATAATCCTTTAAATGCATGTCTTGAATTTTGAAGTTATCAATAGACGACACATTCGGGTTCAAGAAAAGTTTCGGAAGTGGGTAGGGTTGCCTCTGAAGTTGGGTTTTTACCTGATCAAAATGCTCGTGATAGATGTGTGCATCCCCCAAAACATGGATAAATTCACTTGGTTCAAGATCCGTGACTTGTGCCACCATAGAAAGAAGCAGGGAATAGGATGCAATATTAAATGGAACACCAAGGAACATATCACAACTACGTTGATACATCTGCAAGGACAACTTGCCATCTGCTACAAAAAACTGAAAAAACATGTGACACGGTGCTAATGCCATATGATCTAATTCAGCAGGATTCCATGCTGTGACAACATGCCTACGACTGTTCGGACAAGACTTTATCTGTTCAATCACATCCGCCAGTTGGTCAATTCTACCATCCTCTTTACGCCATCTACGCCACTGTACCCCGTAAATACAGCCGAGAGCCCCGTCACGACCCCACGCAGCAGCGTTCGCATTCCATATCTGCGTGCCAAGATTCTGAAACTGTTTAACATGATCAAAACCACGTATAAAACCCAGAAGTTCAGCTTTTACAGATCGAAACGCAAGTTTCTTTGTCGTTACCGCAGGAAAACCATCTTCGAGATTATATCGCATTTGCATGCCGAAGAGAGCGCGTGTCTTACCATTTCTACCCTCGCGGTCAACCCCAGCATCTAATATCTGTTGAAGTCCTTCAAGATACTGTTTCATTTTTATTATCAACTCCCAGTTAGGGTAATTTAGTTTTCAATAAATACGAATTTCAGGAATATAAAGTTACCGATCAGTACTACCAAAGCCACCACGAGAAGACTCTGTCATCTCCTCTACCTCTTGCCATTCTACAGTCGCAACACGAACAAAAATCGCTTGCGCGATTCGACTACCCCTTTCAATCGTAACAATTTCATCGGTGAAATTGTAAGCTTGGATCTTTATCTCATCTTCTTCACCGCAGTAATCATTATCTATAATACCGACACTTTGTGCCATCATCAATCCAAATTTACGCGGGGTGCTACTCCGCATACATAACATCAACATATAACCCGGTGGTGTTTCCACAATCACATTCGCTGGAATTAAGACTATTTCACCAGGAGCAACTTCCGCAGATTCCCGGCATAGCAAATCAAACCCTACAGACCCTTCAGTTTCGTATTTAGGCAATGGAAGCGATTTATCCACTCTCTTAATCTTTACATTCATTACGAAACCGGTATCCCTTCCACTTTACATTCTATACGATAGATGGACGTACTCGCTGTAATAAATAGGCTATTCCAAAAATCACCACCCCACGCAAGATTCGCAGTACGTTCAGGAACAAGAATAATACCAAGGTGTGTGCCATCTGGGGAAAATATCCAAATACCGTTGGGGCCTGTCAGATATACATTACCATTAACATCTACCTTCATACCGTCCGGAACACCATTATCCCCCTTTTCCTCTGCAAAAACACGACCATTCGCTAATGTACCATCATCTTGGACATCAAATGCACGCACATGCATCCGTTTTGTATCATTTATATACAGAATAGATTCATCAGGAGAAAAGCAGATACCGTTAGGTCTATCAAAATCATCAACAAGCAGCGTTAAATCTTCACCATCGGGAGACAACCGATATACTCCATGAAAATCCAGCTCTTTTTCCGATCCCCCTGATAAACCGTATGGTGGATCCGTAAAATAGATACTGCCATCAGTTTTCACAACAATATCATTCGGACTATTCAACCGTTTGCCTTCATAATGTGATGCAATCGTCAACACATCTCCATCCGCAGTTGTTCGCGACACACGACGATTGCCATGTTCACAAGCAATCAGGTGACCACCCCTATCGTAAGTCAATCCGTTAGAATTACCAGATGGATCTCTGAAAACAGTCATACCCGACTCTTCATCCCATCTCCGTATTTTATTCTCAGGTATATCACTAAAAAGCAGATACCTCCCGATGGAATGCCAAAGCGGTCCCTCAGTAAATTTACATCCGGTTGCCAATTGTTCCACAGTCGCATCCGAATCAACTAATTCCAATAAACGCGAATCACGTACATCAAGTGCCATATTATTCCTTTCAATATCCTTGACACCCATTAATATTAATGATAACATTATATCAAAGAAGTGCCTTATATAATTTTGGGGTTTCCAAACCGAGAAGAAATATAAACGTGCCTGGGGCGACTCGAACGCCCGACCTTCAGCTCCGGAGGCTGACGCTCTATCCAACTGAGCTACAGGCACATAGTAAAGATATATATAGTCTAACAAATACAAATTTCTTTGTCAAGTTTTTGTCACATCACGTGTAGGTAGGGTTATTGAATACTGAAAAATACATAAAACATATTGGATATATATTGTTCCATACACCAGAATTACAACAAACAACCTACATCATAAGTTAAAATATTATCATAATGAAAGGTAACACCGAACACAAGTACAGTCATCACAAAAACAGATAAAATACAAAAATGCAAATTTTAACTTGACACCCGTTATTTTCTTGTGTTATAATGCATGTCACATAAAATCTTTGGTTGAGCGTAGTCTAATCATGTTAACATTTTACGATAGCAACATTCTTATGAATATAGAAAAAATAAACGAAATTGTAGTCAAAAAACTGCAATTTTCACAAAATATACAAAATGTACAAAAATTAAATTTTTTTCTCATGAAAAAATCAATTCTAACAACCTATAATCCCATACAGAAACAGCGTTTAGAAGCAATGTACCAAAATGTACCACTGAACGAAATTAATGCACCCTATGGTACACTTTTTTACGAGGATAATTCAGTGAGATTGATAAAATTACGACCCAGAAAAAACAGTCAAACTTTCAAAACACAAACCGTCCCAAAAATGCCAAATAAAAAACTGAAAATACCCACATAAAAACCCCAGTAAACCCAGACACAGACTGGGAAAACATCACCGTCCCAAAACCGTCCCAAAAGACGAAAACTGGGACGGTTTGAAGGAATGAAAAATCCAGAGAATTTGAAGAAATATTGAGATATGCGTCTTTTACATTATCGTCCGTCGGAGCGAGCAAAGCGACCTCCGACATGTCTGCCTGAATCACTATTGTTGTATAGGTTTCCTATTACGAATTATAAAAATGTTGGAAACGAAGGAGGAATATCAGAATCATGCATAAATCACAGCAAACATCTTTTAGTAGCACAATAAAACGTGCATTGTCAATATTTGGAATTGTCATTTTACTGTTCGCCTACGCACCCGAAGACGTAGAAAGCCGCCGCAGTTTCGGAGGACGTAGTTTCAGTCGTAGCTTTAGCCGCAGTTCAAGTCGCAGCTACAGCCGCAGTACAAAAAGTTACACAGCACCAAAACGCACATCCAGCAGTTCACGCTCTACCAGCTCAAGAAGCACTTACACAAAACCACGCACTTCTACCTCAACACGAAGCACAGGGAGTAGTTACGGTGGAAGTCGCACATCAAGAACAACTTCAACTCGTCCAAGTTCAACTGCTCGCCAGAAACAGACATCAACCAATCGTGCAAAGACAACGAACACGTCATCAACACGTAACGCTACTGCTACACGAGGTCAACAAAAAGCAACCACGGCACAAAGCAGAAAACAGGTGCGCCAACTAAAAGCGGAAAACCGCAGCTTGAAACGTAAAGTTACGACTGCAAACCGACAAACTGCAAGTGCTCGCAGACAACAACGTCAAACCATCACAGTCAACAACTATCGCACGTTCTATAATCCCTATCCAACCTATTCATTATACAGTTTACAAGCATCTATGGCGTTTAATAACCTGATGTTCGGACTCTATTTCCATGACTACTACAACCATGCAATCCGACGTAGTTATCTATGGCACTATCACCATCCAAACTACGACAGGCAACATTGGACTGATGAAAAACAGAAAGAGTACGAATTTTACAAAGATTACTATGAAAATCAGGGAATTGTACCTAACGAAAACTATGTAGACCCCGGAACAAATCGAGATGAAGACTTCGTCGCCAGTTACGTTGAAGAGAATCCTGATAAATTCTACGGAGACAACGTAGAGGTAGTCACAGTTGAAGAACTACCAGATGAAGAGGCAATCAAACAAGAACTCCTCGCAACTGCCGAAACGCCAACCGTAACATCCAATACGCAACGTGCACCACCACAACAACCTGTCCAGCAAAAGGTTGTCGTAGTAAAGAAATCCTCAGGTGTAACATGGTTCATACTCATATTCTGCAGTCTTCTTATCGTTGGTGGAATCATGTTAGTATTGTATAACAAAGGGTATTTTTAGGTGATTACATGGCATTATTTGGCAGGAAAGACGGAAAATCCCTCTTTGGAAAACGCAAAGATGAAACAGATAAAAAACCGGAACGGCATGAATTAGTTGACATACCCATAGAAAGTATCATTGAACTCTCTGATCTGACAACATTTCAGGATACAGGAGATACTTCTCACGCCTTTACGCTCTACAAGCGAAAGAAATACGAAGGTGAAGCACTCCTCCGTTATATGTATCATGTCCAAGATGTAGAAGAGGAACTTGTGGTCGGAGTCGATCAAATTGCTGGAACACAGGATCAGTATGAAATCTCACGATGGATTGTTGACGGTGAACAGGAACTCGGAGACCCATTACCTGATGAAATGACGCTCTACTATCCAGATCCTGACAATGAGGACGAAGAAATTGCTGTTGTATACAACCGACAGGAAATTGTCCCAGCGAAACTCACCGTCACCGATGCACAAGGAAAAGAGGAATTCAATGCAGAACTCCATGAATACATAACCGAAAACGATGAACTCATGTCTATTGAACTCTGCGGTAACTGGCTCACATTTTACGTCGGCTTACTCATCACTCGCTCCGATATCGAAATCTATCCTGTTACCATAAATGAACAGATACGCAGCTAAATAGATATGTCTTTTACGTTACACATCTCTAACGATGGTGAATTTTGAAAATAATACACATTTACCCCACGGTAGGTGTGGTTGGAAAACTGTTTGTAGTCGCGCAATTCATTGCGCCTCTTATATTCCGTAGGAGCGAGGTCGCCTCGCCCGAATTCTCACATACAGTCCTTTAGGTAGGAGCGAGCAAGCCACCTCCGATAAAATGCGGATTTACAAACGACCAAAGCAGAGGGAAAATTAACATTAATCAACGCCGCATATTCACAAGATAAATACCAGCAGCAACAAGAACAGCACCAAACAGCAAAGTAAACGTTAATTCATCACCCAAAAATAGATAACTAAACAACACCCCTGACAACGGAGTAACAAAAAACAGAACAACAAGCTTACTGGCACTATATCTTTCAAGAATCGATGTCCACGCCAAAAAACAATAGCCAGCAATGACACCACCTTGATAAAGCAATGCAGCACCGCTTGCAAGTGATATTTGGAATGTCATATCTCTTTCAAACAAGTAACTCAACAACGCATAGACCGGGAGACTCAAAGTTAAGTACCACACCAAAAGCCGATACGGATGAATATATTGGACTAACAACTTCGTTACAACAACTCGTAATCCCAAAAAACATCCACTTACAAGAACCAATACATCACCTAAAAGGGTTGACTCACCATTACCAAGATTTGGAACGACTGTAATAAAAACACCGCTGAAGGCAATTAAAATACCTAAAGTCTTAGATACAGAAAGTCGTTCCCCGGGTATCCAGAGATGTGCAAATAGTGCTGTGAAAAATGGATAGGAATTAACATAAATCGTGGAACGTGAAGCGGACGTGAAATTAGTCCCTGTATTTAATACAATGATTTGGGATATGAAAATCGCTGTAAGAAGAACCAAGCGAGGAAATTCACCACGTTGTAATCCGAGCGGAACACGACGATAAAGTGACCATACACCAACCACTATGAGTCCAATAACAAAACGTAAAAATGCCAATGCCATCGGAGGAAGGTCTTCCAAACCGACTTTTATGGCTGGTGAATTTCCACCCCAAAGAAAAGCGAGGAGCAAACTAATAGCAATAATCTTGCCATGTGGGTCCTCGCTGATAACATGTCGACTCGGTGATGTCCCAACGGGTTCTTTATTATTCAAAAGAGGCTGATGTCCTCATACGAAGTCCAATTACAGCAATACATAATGGAATGTTAGTCATAAGCACCTGGACGATGATTGCCCATCAATCTTTGTTGACGTTCTGTAGCCTGTTCCAAAATTGATTCATCAAATTGAAACCGATTCAAGTAGGGTGGATATTTCTGTGTTATCATACGGTTTGCATAATGAACTTGTAACAGATAACGTGTCTGGTTGCTTCGGTTAGCAGTACCTCTATGCCAAACTTCACTCCTGAAAATAACGACATCACCAGCATTGCATAGTATACTCTTTTCCGTAGCACCCTTCCACTCCGTTTCACCATCAGGTCGTCGTCCAGAAAGATGACTACCGGGAACAAACTTTGTCGGTCCAAGGTCTTCATATAGGTCATCTAAGTAATAGTGTGCAGTTGTAATGAATATCGGCACCTTCACACGAGAATCTTCCAATACGTCAGCAGGAAGTGGAATAGGTATATAATCGCTATGTAGTCCTTGATCCGGTCGACCAGGTCCTGTCATCCAAGATGTCATACCAATAACATGACAATCTCCGCCATGCACCGCTTCCGCCAACTCAATCACCGGAGATTTATCAAGATAATGTAGGAATACTGCATCACGATTAAAGGCATTATTGATATGTTTGTTGAGAAAACCAGATCCATTTTCTGGAATGCTATGCTTGTCAAAACTCGCGGGAATTGCCGTTAATTTATCCATCGCATCTCGGAGTTCTACAAGTTCTTCAGCATTAATTACCTTTGGCAAATAGGCATAACCATCTTCTTCCATTGCTTTGACTTGGTTTTCAAGATCCGGATATGCTATGAGTGGTAACGCTTCGCTCATTGTCTCATCTCCTTAAATACAACCCTATTGATGAATTGGGACATCTTCAATACATCCTAACAACTTTTTAGGGACATGTCAACTAATTTATTGAATAATTCGTTATATAATGCATCCAAACATGTGTTATGTAAAGAAAATACAATTCGGCAAATCTATCCATTTATAGCAAATATCTTACATAATTCATGATTTAGAATTTGAAATCCATAATGTTATCTTAGCTATACTATACGACTAACAGAACTATACAAAATGAACACAATGTTGAAGCCAATTGTTACATAGGAAATTGTAATTTGCAGAATGTTGATAAAATAATATTTAAATAGTAAGGGAGTGAAAAAAATGAAAAATAAAGACACAATGCAAGAAGATATGGAATCAGCAAAAGATTCAGCTATCCGCGTCCCTGGGGTAATACTGGAATCTTTACCCGGAAACCTGTTCAGCGTCCAATTAACAGAGAACGACCATAAAGTTGTAGCATACCTTGCTGGAAAAATGATGCAACACAAAATATGGGTTCTACCGGGTGATCAAGTTACCGTTGAACTTTCCCCTTACGACCTAACGCGCGGACGAATTGTCTGGAGAAATCCCGGTTCATAAATACCTCCTAATGAACATTGAATTATTGCAATACAACACAATTGTGCATCCGAAAATGTGTATTAGTGAATCATTATCATTTTTTTGGTAATGGTATCCTAATGCCGCTGAATTGCGGAAAAGGAGGTATTTGTTATGTTATCAAATCAGAGGAGGTGTGACACTTAGTGTTACGCCCTTTGGTGTGACACCAAGTGTCGCACACTTTCTGGCGGGACAGAGGTATATCCTCTGTCCCCAATTTTGTACTATTCCAGTAGTTTTCTTAAAAGTGCATCCGAAAATGTGTATAGATAGAATATTTGTTATTTTTTTGAATTTGTTGTATACTATTGCATATTGAATAAATGCACGAAATTTCACGGATGTCTGTTGACATCCAACTCCATTTACATTAATACAAGGAGGTTACCATTATGTTGTATCTGAACTACACCACCCTTAATCCTAACCTATTGCGTCTAAGGCGATGGTGCCTCTGTCCATTAACAATATAATAGATTGGAAATGGCATAGGTACCCTCGACGCTCGCTGAGGAGTCGTTATCTATGTCCAATTTTAATCCCGATTTTTGGGAAATTCCGGTCCCACCGGAATTCTTTGATCAACTTACTACGGAAGACCACCTCTGGTATCAAACCTCAAGTGACGAATATACACATATACGTCACATCAAAAGACGAAAAGTCCTAAAACAAATTCGTCAGATTATATCTAAGGAACTCACTGACCGTCAAAACGATTGCGTTAAACTCTATTTCTATGAAGGAAAAACACAAGAGGAGATCGGTGAAATACTCGGCATCTCTCGTCGAGTCGTAAGTCAGCATCTCTTTGGAGTAACACGGGACGGGAGGAGAGTCGGCGGCGCGATAAACAAAATACGCAAATTGTGTCGCAAATTAGGAATACACTATCCGTAGTTAGAATCAACGGATCTAACAGTTATTATAAGGGACTCATCATGTGGAGTAGTCTTAATGATTCACTCGCAAGGTGAGTCCTAAATCTTACTTACCCCGAATTCAATCAAGGAAATTCGGAAATTCAACCCAAATATTACGGTCAAACACCCTACTTGCTTTAAGTCTAATCTCTTCATCATTTAGTCCAATAACGGACTCCCACCTCCAATAAATCTTCAGATTGCCAAATAACTCGTATCTGTGTTATCCTACGTATCGTTTCTATTCCATAAGACTTACAATAATCCCGCGCAAATTGCATAAGGAGAATCACATGGCAATACGGATTGCGATCATCGGTTGTGGTGGCATGGCAAACGGACATCTCAACGCATATCTTACAATTCATAATACAGAACCCGGGAAGGTGGAACTCGTTGCAATGTGTGATGAAGTTAAAGACCGAGCAGATAATTTCGCCAACCGCGTCAAAGAAGTAACAGGGAAAAAACCCGTTGTCTTTGATGACACTGACACAATGCTATCAACGGTCGATTTGGATGGTGCGGATATTTGCACATCGCACGCACATCACCATATCAACGCTATTAAATGTCTCAATGCTGGTGTCAACGTCATGATAGAAAAACCGATGGGTATAACCGTCAAAGCGACCCATGCGATTATGGCAGCCGCAAATGACAATGGAAAAATCGCTGCAACCGCAGAGAACATCCGTCGTATGCCGAGTCGACGCACTGCAGAATGGCTAATGAACGACAAAAAGATACTCGGTGAAATGCGTATGTTCCACGCACAACACGCAAGTCATCGTGAACCTAACCCACAGAGTGAATGGCACTGGCGACTCGACCTTACACTCGGTGGTGGCGGCATGGTCATGGATTCAGGTGCACATTATTGTGATACAATACGTTATCTCTTCGGTGATCCCGACACCGTTTATGGACGTGTCTGCCAATTTGAGAATCTGGAGGTAACAAAAGCTGGAGAAATCGTTAAGAATGAACAAGAAGATACATGGTTCGCAACAATCAACTTCAAGACTGGAGTCATTGGGCTGTGGACATGCACATGGGCAGCAGTAGGACATAGTTTCAATCACGTCGTATATTACGGCAGCGAAGGATGTCTGCTTGACAATGGAGACATCTTCCACGGACCATTTGAAGGCGGAGAAGTCATCCTCAAAAATGGAACACGACTCTCTATGGAAAACCTGATTGAAGAATATATGGCAAGCCTTTCTGACGAGGAGAAAAACCGACTATTTCCACATAACTTTACAGATGGTGTCGTTCTTGAATGCTACGACTTTGTTGACGCAATTGAAAACAACCGTCCACCAGAATTAGATGCAGAAGCAGGTCTGCACGCAAAATCAATATGTGAAGCTATCTACGAATCCAACGCCTGTGGACAAGCAGTCAATTATGAAGATGTAGTATCAGGCGACATTGAGATATATCAGAAACCGATCAACGAACGGTGGGGGTTATAGTTGTCTGGCAAAGAACAAGCTGCTTCCACAACAGATAAAAACATTGAACACCGTTCCCACCATAGAGATCAAGATAAAATTGTCGGTTACTTTGAAATTTTACAAACGAATCCAAATTTTCGTTGGTTGTGGTCAGGACAAGTAGTTAGCCTATTAGGTGATTGGTTTAACCTCATCGCCTCCGCAATACTAATCCTTAATCTGACAAAATCAGGTTTAGCATTAGGTGTATTGTTTACAATACGTATGCTTGCCCCTTTTTTTGTCGCCCCATTGGCAGGAATCTGCGCTGACCGCTACAACCGAAAGCATATTCTAATTGCCACTGATATCGTCCGTGGGCTGCTTCTTATCGGCTATCTCTTTGTAAAGGACGAAAAAGACATCTGGTTACTTTATCTCCTCACTACGTTACTTTATGGTGTAAGTGGTTTTTTCAGTCCTGCACGAAGCGCAATTCTGCCCGATGTCACCTCACGAAATGAACTCGGTACTGCCAATGCATTAAGTGCTACAACTTGGTCTGTAATGCTTGCTTTTGGTGCTGCTATAGGGGGCGTTACAGCAGGACTGTTTGGTGTTCACACTGCATTTATAATTGATGGACTTACCTTTTTCGTTTCAGCCGTACTGCTTCTCCAGATTAAACTACCCAACCGTTCAGACTCAGCATCTGATATGCGAAGCGGTCCACAACTTTCAAGCATAAGCTACATGTTCCGTCACCCGGATATTTTCTTTATAACGCTCCATAAAGCGGTAATCGCACTTCTATTGTCTTCAGGATTTCAAGTTGCACAAGTTGAAATTGCCAAAACACATTTCGCAATAGGTATTGATGGGGCAATCAGTTTAGGTTTGATGTTCTGTATGGGAGGTGTTGGTAGTGGTATAGGTCCTATTGTCGCAAGGTTATGGACTGGAGACAAGGATAAACCGCTTCGACGAAGCATCAGTCTGGGTTATCTGATTGGTTCAATTGGATTGGTAATCACTGCACCGCTGCTAAGTCTACCTATTGTCATATTCGGTGGGTTTATCCGTAGTATTGGCGGCGGAATTGCTTGGGTATTTTCAACCCAACTGCTCCTCCAACATGCCCCAAACGAAATTCGCGGACGCATCTTCGGAACCGAATTTGCCCTCTTTACACTTATGGGTGCCATCGCTACTGCGATTGTCGGAGCCTTAATGGACATTGTTGGTGTACAAACCGTATTATGGGGAATGACATCTCTTCCGATAATCCCAGCACTATTATGGTGGATTTGGCAATCACAATACAGCAAAGCATCTTAAAATAACGAATTAAATAGAATACGAGAAGTCTATATATCTAAATCCAAGGAATAATGGACGTTTTGACATATTACAATCTACATTTCTTCATATTCTTCAATCCTATTCATCCTCATCTTCAGCATAAGAATGTCCGCTGAAAATTGCCCGAACCTGTTTTGCTGCTTTCGGTCCTGATAACAATTTCCCAATACGGTCACCTTCCTGTTCCAATAAAGCTTTGACATTCGTTAATACCGCTTCCAACTTTTCTCCCGGAAACTTACATGCACCATTTTCATCCATGTGTATGATCTCACCAGGTGCCACATCCATTCCTCTTATTGAAACAGGGACATTGACAGCCTGAACTGCCATGCCTCCGTGTCCAGGGGTAATTCCACTCAACAAGTATTGGAATTCCATCGGACGTATCTCATCAATATCGCGCGAAGGACCATTTGAGATTGCTCCTAAACATCCCACAGACTTCATTGCTGCTGTCATATTCCCACCAGCTAATCCCACTTTATCCGCTAATTCTGGAGGGAATTTCTGTTCAAATGCTAATATTGTCGGTTTCGGAGATGCATCTAACGCATCAATCACATCCATAAAAGAGAGTTCAGAGAAACCTGGATCAGGTATTCCGTAGACACATGTCACAGCATAACCCGCTACTGCCCCCAACTCAGGATACATGCATCGGATAGTAGTGTCTGTATACCAGTTTTCAGTCCACGGGTTGTACAGTCCAAGACACAGCGGATTTCCCGGATACGTAGCGACTACATTGGTTATTGAAGGTGTATCATATTTTCGCAATTCTGCTAACATTTCTTGTTCAGTTAATGCCATACTATTCCTCTTATAATATATTCCTTATAATATATTCCACTGTTATGTTCATTACACGGGCAAAGTCCGACCCGCATAAGCACGTCCAATACGAGCAGTTTCTTCGCCAGAACCACAGATTCTCACACCAGCATCAATACTCGCTTCAATCGTACCGGGTGATGCACTTTCCAAAAACTTAAGACCCGCAGATTTACATGCAGCAAATACACGATCCCTTGCATCTTGGAGTTCTTGCGGACGCGGGTTTGGTTGGTGTTTATACCCAAACGACATGCTCATATCACCTGGACCCCATTCTGCAAAAGCAATTCCAGGAACACGCGCAGTCATTTCAACATTTGCCAAGGCACGTTTATTCTCAAACTTTAGACCGAGAAGCAACTCACCGTTTGGATTCAGGGGCCAAGGGTCAGCAGTATCAAGATATTGGTCAACAGAAACTCCCCAGATATGTGAAGCAGGTCCCTGTCCGGCAGAACCTCGCCTACCGACATCCAATTGTGTCCCTACACCAATAGTTTGGAATGGATAACGGCATGCCTCAACAAATGCTTTTACAGCCTCTGGCGACTCAGCATGACATAGCAGTAAACCGTGCACACCGCGTGCAAGTAATTGCCGCATTTGCCATCCGTTTGCACGAATTACGTCTGCACTAACGCCATCAACTGGTAATTCAACAATTACTGCAGGAGTTTTGTGTCCACTATTCGTGGGACCTCCATCTGCCAGTCCACGCATATAACTGTCTAAACCTGATAGATCAAAACAACCGTGTTCCATACCGATGTTGATATAGTCAGCCCATGTGTTTGACATTGCATGACCAGCATCATAATTCAAGTCTGAAGTTGTGTGGCTTCCAGTATAGAAAACCGGTTGATCTGCTTCTAACAATTCAATTGCTTTATTAACCCGTTTGGGCATTATATTACTCCTTAAATAATCCACGTGATATTATTGCATAGTGGCACGTATCTGTAGTTGGTATATAGATGTTATCATATAGATAGTTGAGCAATCTGTCAAGTTGATTTTAATGAAGAGACATTCAGTTTTCCAAATCCTATCATTTTCAATATGAAGCCTTGTCGCGACTTTACAACATATTTCTACGAATCAACGAAAACTAAATAGCCCTGGGATTCCACACATCCAAACTTGACAAGTTAGTAAAAATAAGGTAAGTTAATAAGGTAAAGACCGCAATGTTATTGTCTATTATTATTACTTCTCTGTAGGAGTTAATATACTTTGAGAGCACTTGTAATCAAATTATTGCCTGATAAACGGCGCGAAAAAGGACTCGTCACTGATTGGAAAGAACCTACTCCACCTGTTCGAAATGAGGTGTTGTGTGAAGCAGTCTTTACAGGTTTAACAAACGGCACTGAACGTAATCAGCTTATCGGTGGTAACTACGCACCATCGGATGAAAATCTACCCAGTGGAGGTGGTTATCAAAACGTTGGACGTGTCATTGAAACTGGACCTGATGTAACACAACTTCAAGTGGATGACCTTATTTACGCAAGCGTTGACCATGTTGAACGTTTCACTATTCAGGAAAACGGGCTACTGTTGAAATTACCCAATGACGTTGATCCTGCTGACGCAGCATTATTCGGTATTTCGGGTGTAGCGATGCACTGCTGTCGTAGAGTTGATCCGCGTATCGGAGAAAAAGTCCTCATTGTCGGTCAAGGTTGTATCGGTATGTTTGCCGCACAGATTGCCAATGCAATGGGAGCACGCGTTTCCGTTTGTGATATTGATGAATCCCGATTGGAACAGGCGCGCAAACTCGGTGTTGCAGAACAAGTTTTCAATACAAGCGATGATGGTTGGAATAGGTTAATTGGAGAAGGTGCTTATGATGCTGTAATGGATTTCGCTGGTGCAGTAGATATGGTCACCCCGATGATACGTGCATGCAAAACGCGTGGACGTTTGCTATTAGTCGCAGGTAGATTCGATGTGAACTATACCTTCAACATAGGTCAATTTAAGGAGGTTAGTATACTACACTGTAGTCATTTCACGCGTGATGATCTGGATAATCTGTGTCGTCTTCTCCAGCAGGGATCGGTCAAAATCGCACCTCTAATTCGCCATCGGGTAAACGTCAACGATGCATCACAGATATACAACTGGCTACGAGATGAACCGATGCGTTTGCTTGGAACCGTATTTGAATGGTAATCCAGATTTTCTGAGCAAGATAAGACAAGGTACCCGTGGTTGTCTTATCTGTTGATAATTCTGCACGGGAACACAACATTGACATTTTCATATAGGAGATTTTATGTCAGACGTAAGATTAGGTTTCATCGGTACAGGTGGCAACATGAATCGGCACTTACGGGAATTAACCCAAATTGGCGGAAACACATTTATCGCTTTCTGTGATATTGTTGTTGAAAAAGCAGAACGTGCCGTTGAGCAGTATGGTGGCAAAGCCTATGCGGACTATAACGAGATGCTTGCAAAAGAGGAATTGGATGCAGTCTACATTTCAATTCCACCGTTTGCACACGGTGCGCCTGAAAAAGCAGTTGTTGCCGCAGGACTCCCAATGTTCGTTGAAAAACCTGTCCACATGGATGCCGACGATGCAATGGAGATTGCTGCACAAATTGAGGACAAAGGTATCATAACCGCCTGTGGTTATCAGGAACGTTACCTTGATATTATTGATAAAGCGCAAGAACTACTTGCTTCACGGCGCGTTGGGTTTTTCATGGGATATTGGATGGGTGGTATGCCCGGTGGATGGTGGCGTGACAAGGCAAAATCCGGTGGACAACTCATGGAACAAACGACACACGAATTTGATATGGCGCGATACCTATTTGGTGAAGTCAATACCGTCTATGCCGTCGCAAGATACGATCTGATTCCTGATACTGATTACGATATTGAAGAAGCATCTGCAGTTTCTCTACAATTTGAGAGTGGTGTGTTTGGCATTATGTTCTCTGCCTGCTTTACAACAAAAGGACTCCGCCGTTCTGGATTAGATATCTTCTGTGAAGATGGTTCACTCGAATATCATCTACGTAGGGCACTCGTCTTGTCTACCGGTGAAGAGACTGAACGATGGGAACCGAAAAATAACTGCACAATTGACATGGATAGCACTTTCATTGAGGCAGTTCGAACAGGAGATGGGAGTGCAATAAGGTCTCCGTATGCTGATGCCGCGAAAACCGCAATATTATCTATAGCTGCAAATCAATCTTTGGAAACTGGTGATCCGATTCACCTGACGTAAATACCAATTACCGTTGGGATTCAAATGTCAACCCAAGTTACTCTTCCCATCACTGGAATGCATTGTGAAAACTGTGCTGTCACTATCACCCGAAGTCTCAAAGAGATGGAGGGTATTCTTGCTGCGGATGTCAGCATTGCAACAGAGCAGGCAGCAGTAACCTATAATCCGTCTGCTCTCAGCGAAGACACGATAATCAACAAAATCCGATCCCTCGGTTTTAACGTTGTTGATGCTGATTCTGAAGCAACAGCGCGTGCTGAAGAACTTAAGCGACAAAAGGTACAGTTCACTGTTGGATTACTTTTCACACTCCCGCTATTCATACTCAGCATGGGTAGAGATATGAATATCATCGGTGCATGGGCACATGGCACTTGGGTCAACTGGCTAATGTTTGCCCTGGCACTTCCAGTGCAATTCTATGTCGGATGGGATTACTACGTCGGTAGTGTAAAGTCGTTGCGCAATCGCACAGCCAATATGGATGTCCTTATTGCAATGGGTTCGTCTGTTGCGTTTCTCTATAGCGTTGTTGTCATGTGTGCACCAGTATTTAATCTACAAGGAATCGGAACACATGTATATTTTGAAACAGCAGCGGTAATCATTACACTCATAAAACTGGGTAAATTCTTAGAGGCACGTGCAAAAGGACAAACAAGTGCTGCACTCAAAAAACTGATGCGACTCTCTCCAAAAACAGCGTGTGTTCTTATGTATGGAGAGGAACAACATATTCCAATTGAACAGGTAGTAGTGGGGGATTTACTTCTCGTTCGTCCAGGAGAAAGTATCCCTGTTGATGGTGTCGTGACTGAAGGTTCAAGTGCTGTTGATGAAAGTCTGTTCACCGGAGAAAGCGTCCCTGTTGATAAGACTGTAAATGACACTGTAGCAAGTGCCACGATCAATAAGAGCGGAATGCTAACTATTGAGGCAACACGCGTCGGTGCTGAGACATCACTTGCAAGACTTGTGCAGTTGGTTCAAGCGACACAGCAGAGCAAAGCACCTATTCAACGCACTGCGGATGCAGTTGCAAGTGTGTTTGTGCCTGTTGTTTTGGGTGTCGCTATCTTGACGTTCCTCATGTGGTGGTTTCTCATTGGAGAAGGATTTACACCTGCGATGCTTCGATTGGTCGCAGTGTTGGTTATTGCGTGTCCATGTGCCTTAGGACTTGCTACACCAACCGCTATTATGGTCAGCACAGGCATAGGCGCACATCGCGGAATCCTGTTTAGGAACAGTGAAGCGTTAGAACATGTTGGTGCATTGTCTCGAATTGTTCTTGATAAAACTGGCACATTGACACAAGGACAACTGACAGTGACTGACATTATTGCTGACCATGGAGATGAGAATCGATTGCTTCAAATTGCAGCATCTGCGGAACGTGGTAGCGAACATCCCATCGGAAAAGCGATTGTTATTACTGCCAATGAACGTGAAATTGAGACCACCGTTCCAACAGAATTCACTGCTGTTGCCGGCAACGGTATCATCGCACAACTTGAAGAGAAAAACATAATTATTGGTAATCTGTCCCTAATGGAACAACACAAAATATCCGTAAGTGATTTTGAAAGAGACGCAGAACGACTACAATCAGAAGCTAAAACAGTGTTGTGGGTTGCCATAGATTCAAAAATTAGTGGACTTATTGCAGTAGCGGATACGGTCAAACCGGGTGCAAACATTGCTGTGGCTGAACTTCGACAACTCGGATGTCAAGTGTCAATGATGACCGGAGACAATCACAACACAGCAAATGCAATCGCAAAAACCGTTGGGATTACCGATGTTATGGCGGAACTGCTTCCTGAAGATAAAGCAGCTGCTGTGAAAAAAGCACAGGAAGAAACAGATGGTTTCGTGGCGATGGTAGGAGACGGTATCAATGATGCACCTGCATTAGCACAAGCTGATGTCGGAATGGCACTCGGAACGGGTACTGATATTGCTATGGAAACAGCAGATTTGACCTTGATGCATGGAGAACTTCATACTATTCCTGATGCTATCCGTCTTAGTCGTGCCACACTCCGTACGATTAAACAGAATCTTTTTTGGGCATTTTTCTATAATGTGTTGTTGATACCAGTTGCAGCGGGTGTGTTGTTTCCGTTTGAATTCCTACCGTCAATGTTCCGTCAGTTGCATCCGATGCTTGCAGCGTTTGCTATGGCGTTTAGTAGTGTTTCAGTTGTTCTAAATAGTTTGCGACTACAAAGGTGGAAGACCTGAAATCTGAATTATTCAAGTAATTTCACACCACTTTCAATACCTGTTCCACCGTTATCCCATCAATCACAGCGCAACTTCCAACACCACAACCTCCAGGATTTCGCCCCGGATGACACGGATTACATCCTAAATCAATACCACTTTGCACAACCGTATGCTTATTTCCATAAGGACCGCTACGAATGTGATTCGTTGACCCAAAAAGCGCAACGACAGGCGTTCCTACTGCAGCAGCAATGTGCATCGGTCCCGTATCGTTACCTATATAGACATCACATTCAGCAATCAATGCTGCTATCTCTCGTAAATTCGGAATGTCAACAAGAATCGGAGGGTTGCTCATCTTTTCCGCAACCTGTGCTTGAAGTTTCCGTTCATTTGGACCTGCGAATAGTAAAATTGAGGTGTTCTGTTCTCTATACAAATTGTCTGCAAGTTGTGCATACTTTTCTGCACTCCACAACTTATACTCCCAATTCCCTCCGGGATGAACACCAATTAACAATCCCTCTGACTTAACATCTGATTCCTTAAGAAAACGGTTAGCCGTAACCTGTTCAGTCTCAGTCAATTGTAGTTGAGGATGAGCATCTGTCGTATCAATTCCGTGTCTGCTCAGAACTTCAAGATATCGGGTAACAGCATGCCGTTCCCTTTCCCCACGCGCCAATCCCCAATGTTCCGTGCCGATACATCGCGCTATGAAGCTATCCCGTAGATTTACAACAAGGTCATATTTCTCACGACGTAATAATTTGATTAGGTTTATCCGTCCGTTGAATCCCGCATGTTCTCCTCGGTTGTCATAAACAAGGATAGCATCAATTTGGGGATCCTTGGCAAGAAGATTATAAGGACTCGGACCAGTCAGGAAGGTAATATGGGTATCCGAGTAATGTGATCGTAGAGGTTGGATAACGGTGGTGGAAAGAACTGCATCACCGATAAAACTGAAACTGAAAACAAGGATTCTTTTCATGGTTGAGACAAGGGAAAGGATTCAATCAAGTCAACCGCAGTAGTCAAGCCATCTTCAGATTCCATCTGACTACCGATTTTCTTTGCTCGGTCAGTCATCGAAGGGGTTTCCAAAACTTTTTCAATCCGTTGGGCAAGACGTTCAGGAGTGAGTTTACGTCGAGGAAGACTCTTCGGTGCAACACCGAAGTCATAAAGTAATTTTCCCCAATAGAATTGATCACCGATGTGTGGCACAACGACTGATGGCACCTTGGCACGACAAACTGATGCTGTTGTACCAGCACCACCGTGATGCACAACGCAACGCGCCTGCGGAAATAACCACCGATGTGGCACATATTCTGTGCAATAGATATTTGATATTTCTTCTTGTGTACCTAACAAACCCCAACCTGCTTGGATAATTGCACGTTGATCTATCATTCTGACAGCATCAATCAGGATTTCCGTTGTTTTCTTCCCGTCACTTCCTCCCATAGATCCAAACGTAATGACAATAGGTGGCGTGCCATCTGCTAAAAATTCCTTGAGTTCTGTTGGTGGAGTGTAATCGGGTTGTGCAAGATGCCAAATACCTGTATATTTATGGTTTGGTGTTAAATTAGCAGGAGGACATATAGATGCGGATGCAGCAATGAGATTCATATATGGTGAATAAATCTCGTCAGAAGCCATAAAAGCCCTCGGTTTCCCACCGATAGAAACGATAAACTGATTGAAAAGCGGATCAACAGAATATTTGAGCCTTAACCTTACTAACCACCATACGAGGCTGTTGAACGTCCGATTCCAATTAGGAAACGGATATGGTGGGTTATCTGGTGTCTTTATAAAACCGGGGCAATATGTTACAGTATGCCACGGAATACCATTCTTGATGGCAGCCTCTTGTGCGGGAATGTCTACGGAATGGCATATTACCAAGTCATATCCTTTCATTGCTTCAAGGCAGTCGTAATGCCACTTTTCTCCGCGACGCAGAATCCCCTCCTTTGCTATAAGCAGTAGTGGAGCTATAGGGTCACGCATCGCAATCATTGTGTCCAAAATCTTGTGAAATTCATCCAACACAAAAGCAGTCCCTACTTCATAAAAGTCTGCTCCTATCTGAGTAATCTTCTCCTTGTAGATGGATGGAGCGCATACGCGTATCTGATGTTCTCTCTTAATCAAGCATTCAGCCAGTGCTAAAAGAGGATAGACATCCCCAGTTGTCCCCCAAGCTGCAATAGCAATTTTCATTTTTGACTCGCTTCTATGGTCACAGTTGTTGTCTTCCAAACCATTTCAATTGGTAGTTTCTTGGTGCATTCCCAACCGATTTTACACTTATGTGCGCTACAGGGCCAGCACGGCATATCTCTGCGGACGACAGTTGCGTTTTCACTCATAGGTTGCCATGCTACATGGTCTGTAGGACCAAAAATTGCAGTTGTCGGGATATCCAGTGCAGCAGCGAGGTGCATAGGACCTGAATCATTACACACAAACATGTCACAACAAGATAACATTGCACCCAATTCACGAATTGTCCCTGGTGCGTAAACAGTTGCATCTGACTGCATTGACTTCTGTATATTGTCAGTCAGTTCTATTTCCTCTGGACCGTGAAAGAACAGAATTGTTGCATTGTATTGTTGAACGAGTCTGTCAGCAAGTACTGCATACTGCTTTTCGGGCCACCGTTTGTCAAAAGAACTCCCACCGGGATGCATGCCAACAAGAAATGTTCCATTGCTGACACCTAAAGACTCAAGGCATGTTTCTGCTGTCCTAATCTCATCAGGTTGTAGGTTGAAAACAAGATCTCGTGTGCTTTCCCCTTGACAGATTAATCGCACTAAGTCAAGGTTTCTGTCTACCTCATGGGTTTCACCTTTTCGGTATCTTCCTCTCCACACATGCGTTAGTGTTGTTTTAAATCTTTTCTGATAGCGACCTAAGCGACAGGTCGCTCCCGAAAGAAACGCAAAAAAATTGGACAATGTAGCAGTCTGCATTGCCACAACAACATCGTACTTCTCCCCACGTATACCGCGCATAAAATGAAGTTGTTCCGATAATTTACGATGTTTCCCATGTCGATCAAATTCTATCACTTTATCAACATCAGGATTACCAACTAAAATAGGTGCATTGAGTGAACTTGCCAATACAGTTATTTCTGCTGATGGATAGTTGTGGCGCAAAAGAGCAATTGCTGGTGTTGAGTTCAGCAAATCTCCAATACCATCAGTGCGGATAATGAGTATCTTTTCAATGTCACGGAGTAACTCTCCGTTCTGGGAACTACTCAAAGACATATCTTTTCCTTCAGCAAGCGAGATAAAACTAACGGTAATTATAACACAATGGAGAGATAAAGACAATCACTCAGATGATATCAATATTTTTAGAGGACTTGCATTATGTAAAGAAACAATGCTATAATGTGTCATAATGATAGACTTTATATAATGAGATGAAAGTGAAGATGTTATTATATGAAACAGATATTGACAATTGCAGGCTCAGATTCAGGAGGTGGTGCCGGCATACAAGCAGATATAAAAGCGATTTCTGCCAACGGTGGTTTCGCTATGTCCGCGATTACATCCGTAACTGCGCAGAATACAGTCACAGTCACTGATGCTTTTGATCTACCAATACAACTTATTGAAGCTCAACTGGATGCAGTTTTTACTGATTTTGATGTCGCCAGTGTCAAAACAGGTATGCTCTCATCGTCTTCAATTGTTGAGACGGTAGCGAGAAAACTACGTGAATATGCACCAAAATCAATCGTTGTTGATCCAGTGATGATATCAAAAAGTAAGTTTCCTCTCTTAAAAGCCGAAGCGATAAACAGTCTCAGATACACCTTAATTCCACTTGCAACGGTGATCACGCCTAACGTCTATGAAGCAGAACTGCTTGCAGCACAAGATATTCATTCTACAGAAGACGCGAAAACCGCTGCGAAAAAAATAGCTGAACTTGGTTGCCATTCAGTACTTGTAAAAGGAGGACATCTTGGGGAGGAAAAGGCTATAGATGTTCTTTATTGTGACGAAGACTGGTCATTTTTTGATGCTGAACGTATTGACACAGAAAATACGCACGGAACAGGGTGCACATACTCAGCAGCAATCGCAACCCATCTGGCACACGGAAAGGATTTAATTGAAGCGATACAAGTATCAAAAGCGTATATAACAAATGCCATACAACACGGATTAAACATCGGTAATGGACAAGGACCGACAAACCATTTTTATTTTATGGACTAAATTACAGTGGCTTTCGACCTGAAAAACCACTCTCAACCTCATGCCAATAACGAATCTCCCTTTCACCATATCGCCAACAGAGATATACCTCTTTACCATCACGTATATGAGGAAAATCTATTAATGCGGGATCAAGTCCTTTTAGGTGGCAACCACGACGTTCAATTCCAATAACAATTTCTCTGAATTGTTCCCCGATTTGCATAAGTTGTAAAGCATTTTTGTGACCTCCGTTGTAAGGCACAACTTCAAAAAATGGTGTGAGTTCAGCGTGCAGTTTTTCTATTTGATCCTTCAGTTCCATTAGTGTTGAAATGTCCCTAATTAACTCTGGAATGCATTCGTTCGCTTCTTCAACAGTATAAAATCTTTTCTCTTGCATGTATATATCTCCTTTGTTCATATAAGAATTTATACGAATTCATAGAAGATGTCAAGCATCTAATTTCAGATAGTAATATGATATAAAAAATGTCTTAAAAGTAGTAGGCACACGCAGTGTGCTGTAAGCAACCACGATAAACCTTATATGGAAGCAATTGAAACAAAATCTGCTGCAGAGCAGAATCATAATGTTACCCGTGCTGCAGGAATTGTCAGTATCGCTGTAATGGGATCTCGGTTGTTAGGTCTTGCCCGCGAAATAGTGATATTCAACTATTTCCCAACGAAACTTGGCGCGAGTGCTTTTCATCTTGCTTTTCGCATACCAAATTTCCTACGTGATATGTTTGGTGAGGGAATTCTAAGTAAGGCGTTTATTACGACTTTTCTTGCTACTGAAGCCGAAGATGGAGAGGAGGCAGCATGGAATCTTTCTAATCGCATATTCAATCTAACAATCGTTGTGTTAGTATGTATTATCCTATTGGGTATTGTTTTTTCACCGAATATCGTTGATATATTAGCACGCGACAATTTTGATGAAACATTAGATAGCAGCAAGCATTACGGTTTTGATACGAAAGTAGAACTCACCGTTTATCTGACACAACTAATGTTCCCTTACCTGCTTTTTGTATCTCTCGCTGCAACAGCGATGGGGTTATTAAATAGTAAAGGCAAATTTGGTATTCCCGCGAGCGCATCTACCTTATTTAATTTTAGTTCAATTGTAATCGGTATTAGTGGTTACTATGTCTGTCAGAGAATTGGCATGCACCCGACAACAGGTATGGCAGTCGGGGTCGTTGTTGGTGGAGTAGCACAATTCCTGATACAAGTACCATCAATGTATCGAGTCGGATTTCGATACAAACCACTATTGAGTTTGACGGACACAAGAGTACGTGAGGTGTTGCGGTTAATAGGACCCGCAGTCTTAGGTGTGGCAGCGGTTCAGATCAATCAACTTACCAATACATGGTTCCTTACATCTGATGATGAATGGCTCCCGTGGGTTCAAGGGGCATATCGTATCATGCATCTACCCATCGGTATATTCGGTGTAGCGATTTCAACCGCAGCCTTACCACAATTAGCAAAATTTGCTAACGCAGGGGAAACGGAACAATTTCGTGATGCGCTCTCGTATGCCATACGCCTCATGTTAACAGTGATTGTGCCTGCATCGATCGGTTTGATGGTGTTATCAACCCCTATCTGTCGTCTTCTCTATGAACGTGGTGCATTTATTGAATCAGATACAGTTGCTACAGGTGGAATATTGTTCGTCTACGCATTTGGTCTATGTGGGTTCTCCGCTCTCAAGATTGTTACAGACGGATTTTATGCATACAAAGATATTCGCGCCCCTGTTATTGTCAGTCTGTGCGGTGTTATACTAAACATCTGTCTCAATTATATCTTTATCTTCCAGGAACTAATTTTAGATCCGCGCGCCGTAGTATTCTCAACTGTGTTTACTGTGACACTTAATAGCGGGGTTTTGTTGCTACTGCTTCGACGCAAAGTTGGACGCTTAGGACTAAAATCTGTTGTTCCGTTAGCAAAAAAAATCGCAATTGCATCTGTAGTGATGGGGGTTGTGTGTTGGGTTACGAATGGATTTATTGAACAGGATTTACTCGGAACTGAGGGTATTATTCAACGGAGCATTAATGTATTTGTACCGATTACGTTCAGTTTGTTGGTACTTGTGGGAATGTACAAGGTACTGAAGGTCGCAGAATTTGATGATATATTGAACATATTTAAACGGAGATTCCGCAATTAGTAAATTGGAAAGGAGATATATGCTAACAAAACGAATTATTCCATGTTTAGATGTCCGTGCTGGCAAGGTTACCAAGGGCATTGCTTTCAAGGGGAATGTAGATGTCGGAGATCCAGTGGAGATGGCACGATTTTACTATGATGGAGGTGCTGATGAACTCGTCTTTTACGACATCACTGCCAGTAACGAACGGCGCGATATTATGATTGATGTCGTATCTGCGGTTGCATCAGAAATATTCATCCCGTTTTCTGTCGGAGGAGGTTTACGTACGCTTGAAGATATGCGACGTGTCCTACTTGCCGGTGCAGAAAAGGTGAGTATAGATTCTGGTGCAGTGCGAAATCCTGATATTATCTCTGAAGGCGCGCGAGCATTCGGCAGCCAATGTGTTGTCTTGAGTATGCAAGTAAAAAAAGTGCCTAAAAGTGAACAAATACCGAGTGGATATGAAATCTATATTGATGGTGGACGCAAACCTGTTGGTTGGGATGCCCTGGAATGGTCCGTACGTGGTGTTGACTTAGGGGCTGGGGAAATCGTTGTGAATAGCATTGATGCGGATGGAACAAAATCAGGATATGAATTGGAACTAACGGGGGCAATCGCTGACCTTGTACCTGTTCCTGTTATTGCTTCTGGTGGTGCGGGGAATCCGCAGCACCTTCGCGATGTCTTTGTTGAGAGCAACGCTGATGCAGCGATTGTTGCCTCAATCACCCACTACGGAGAATTCACAATTGAGAGTATTAAAACCTATTTGGAAGATGAAGGCGTGAGTGTTCGTGATACGTGGTAAGATGGTTGAACATACCCAATATGTAGACGATTATAATTGTGTAAATCCTATCCACTCCGTTTAAGTCTACCCACACGTTTGGCATACCTCTCAGCGAGATGAAAAACCCAAAAACCAAGCGGAATCAGAACAATACCAATAACGAGTAACAGCAACAAATTCCCTGCTTGACTTTCAACTGATGCATTCTCCAACATCGCTGCACGTATAGACCTAAGCGTATAGGTTGCTGGTGATATTTTAGATAACGGTTGAAGCCATTCCGGTAATACTTCAATCTCATAATATATACCGGAGATTAGTAGCAGCACAGACTGAAGGATTCCTGTAGCTGCCTGTCCTTTTTCAGGTGAAAGCAGTGGAAATATTGCAGCCATCAATCCAATACCGATAAAGGATAGACTTGAAACAGCAACGGTCGCTGCCATTGTAACCCAATTCGCACTTCCCAAATCGATGTGTTCGCCAAAAAAGAACGGCATAATTGCCAAGACTAATCCTGTCCGTAACAATCCATACAAAATCGCGAAGAGACATGAACCGACAAGATGTGTAATGCGATAAATCGGTGCCATGAAGGTATATTCAATCGTGCCTTCCCACCGTTCCCACGTAATTGCATCACTCACCTCGCGCATCATGATGGATAGAAATCCCCATATAAGTGCACCGATTACAAGGTAAAGTACATCTTGACTGCTGCCACGTCCTACCATTATTAATCCGATTGTAAGCGCATTGACAATGGAATAACTGAAAAACAGAATTTCCCAATTTAGATACCGTTTCAACAGGTTAAAGTTTCGCTCAATGAATGCGTAGGATATAACTGTTTCTCGTCCGATATTCAGCATCGGTTCAATCTTCCTCCTCTTCCAAATCTTTACCAGTAAGTGCTATAAATACATCTTCTAAGGTCACAGGTGTACCATTTTGCGGTGGCACTAATGCAATCAATTCCTTAACAGTTCCTTCAGCGATGAACTTGCCGTTATCAATAATCGCAATCCGATCACATAACCTCTCTGCTTCTGCCATATCATGTGTTGTCAGTAGAATAACAGCGTTTCTTTCGTCTCGAATTTCCTCAATAAAGGTTTGCACATCTCGTTTAGACTTCGGATCAAGTCCGGTTGTTGGTTCATCAAGGAGTAGCAGCATTGGAGTCGTTAGAAGTGCGCGTGCAATTGCAACCTTCTGTTGCATACCACGCGAGAGTTGTTCCATCTCTTCGTCCATCCGCTTTGCTTCAAAACCAAGCCTCTCTAAAATTACTTGTGCCCTCTTTCTCGCTTCCGCAGCAGAGATACCGTAAAGTCGTGCTGCATAAACCAAGTTCTCTGCTGAAGAGAGACGTTTAAAGAACGATGCCTCAACAGAGACACGGTTCATCACGCGTCTCACCTTCATACTGTGAGTCACAACATCATCTCCGAAAACGTGTATACTCCCAGCATCTGGCAAAAGTAGTGTTGAGATAAGGCGAATTAGGGTAGATTTACCTGAACCGTTAGCACCAAGTACCCCGTAAATTTCACCAATGTTGACATCAAGGGAGATACCATCAACAGCACGAATTATCTCTTTTTCACGTTTAAATAACCTACGTATCTTTTCAGGTAAACGTAGCTTCTCATCTGATTTTTTCGTCCGATGAAAATGTTTTGTGATGTCGCGGACAGTTAATCCATATATAGGTTGTCCAACTTTTTTTCCTACCACTTAACTCAACGCCTCCAAAAGCCTTGACATTTCATAGTTACTATAATATATTGTATTCAATATTACGTGAGCATTTAGCAATTTATTTCATAGAATTAACCTGAGTGAATACTTGGAACAACACCCGCCTCTTATATTATTGTAACCTAACAGATACAAAAGCGGAGAAACTATGCCAAAAATCAAAGGTCCAGCTATTTTCCTCGCGCAATTCATGCGGGACGAAGTACCATACGATACGATGGAGAACATTGGTAAATGGGTTGCAGGTTTAGGATACAAAGGTGTCCAAATACCTGGATGGGATGACCGAGTCATTGACATTGGAAAAGCCGCAGAGTCTAAAACCTATTGTGAAAATTTTAAAGGAACGCTTGACGAGATGGGTCTTGAAGCAACTGAAGTAGCGGGTTATCTCGCTGGTCAGGTTTTGGCTGTGCATCCCGCCTATGAAACCATGTTTGAGGCGTTTCATCCCCCCGGTTTGCGCGGCACCGAAAGAACAGCATGGGCTGCAGATGAGTTAAAGAAATGCATTCATGCATCGGTGAATATGTCACTGGACGTCATTCCAGTGCTTTCAGGAGGTTTTGCGTGGCATACTGTCTACCCGTGGCCTCAACGTCCTGACGGAATTATTGAAGAAGCGTTTAAAGAACTTGCAGCACGATGGCTCCCAATTCTTGATCTAGCACACGACAACGGTCAGGTCTTTGCATACGAACTACACCCAGGTTCGGACATCTATGACGGTGCGACTTACGAAATGTTCTTAGATTATACAGACAACCACCCTGCTGCTTGTCTCAACTATGATCCAAGCCATTTTCTCCTGCAACAACTCGACTATATTGATTTCATACGACTTTACGGGGACCGCATCAAAGGATTTCATGTTAAAGATGCAGAATTCCGTCCAACAGGTCGAGTTGGCGTTTACGGAGGTTATCAATCTTGGGCTGGACGTGCAGGAAGATTCCGTTCGCTTGGAGATGGACAAGTCGATTTCACACGGGTGTTTACGCTGCTCACCGAAGCAGGTTACGATAGTTGGGCAGTGCTGGAATGGGAATGTTGTGTCAAAAGTCCAGAACAAGGTGCTGCAGAAGGCGCGCCATTTATCGAAAAACATATCATTGAAACGACCAAAGTCGCATTTGATGACTTTGCAGGTGGTGAAACAGATGTGGAACGGAACAGAGAAATTCTTGGTTTGGATTCTTGACTATGAGTTGACAACCAAATTGGAGTGAGTATTATGGAATCTTGGAAACGGAAATTACGAATGGGCATGGTAGGCGGTGGTCAGGGCGCGTTTATTGGCGGTGTTCATCGTATCGCAGCCACGCTTGATCAGCAAATTGAAGTTGTTGCCGGATGCTTCTCACGTGATCCTGAAAACACACGAATCACTGGTGCAGAATTGTATCTTGATCTAAACCGTTGCTACGACAGTTACAATGAGATGGCGATAGCCGAAGCAGCACTCCCCGAAAATGAACGGATTGATTTTGTAAGCATTGTCACACCAAATATCTCCCACTTTGAAATCGCAAAAACCTTTTTGGAAGCGGGTTTTCACGTTGTTTGCGACAAGCCAATGACTTACAGTCTTGACGAGGCAAAAACACTTGTAAAACTTGTTGAAGATTCAGGACTTGTCTTTGGATTGACACACAACTATACGGGACATCCATTGGTCCGGCATGCACGTGCGTTATTCTCTGAAGGTTCAATGGGGCAAATCCGTAAAGTTATCGTAGAATACCTACAAGACTTTCTGATGGTACCGCACGAAAAACTCGGTCAGAAGCAAGCCGAATGGCGTGTCGATCCTGCACAGTCAGGTATTGGGGGGACAATGGGTGATGTTGGCACGCATTGCGTTAATCTGCTGGAATATGTTACAGGTGATCCGATTGTTGAACTCTGTGCTGACAAAAGCACTTTTCTACCTGATAGGATACTGGATGAGGATGTCAACGCCTTACTCCGTTTCAAAGGTGGCGGTAAAGGGGTCTTAAGTATAAGTCAGGTCGCTACCGGAGAAGAAAATGGACTTACACTCCGCGTTTACGCTGAACTGGGCGCAATCAAATGGACACAGGAGAATCCGAACTATCTTGAACTCTATCGTTATGGTGAACCAAGGCAGATACTTACTCGTGGTCAAGGATATTTATCAGAAACCGCGACAGCAGGAACACGCATCCCAACAGGACATCCCGAAGGGTATTTGGAAGCATTTGCAACTATTTATGTCGGTGTTGTTGAAGCCATCAGACGACACATTGATGGTAACCCAATGGATACCGAAAACTACGATTTTCCGACTGTCCATGATGGACTTCGGGGTATGCAGTTTATTTATAAAGCTGTTGAGTCTTGTGAAAACGGTTCAACTTGGGTTTCAATGTGAGAAAGTGATCAGTGAGAGAGGATTATTACACATAAAACATCTCTGTTAACTGACAAACGAGAACTGAAGACTAAAAATCAATAAAGGGAGATAACCATGCAAGCACACAATTCTGAACCTTTCCGCGTTGGATTTCTTAATGTAGATTCTTATTCACATATGCCGTTGTGGGCACCAGCCATAAATCCAAGAGTCGGTCAGAAGGATACCCCATTCACGGGGATGCGTATCACACATTGTTGGGACATTGAATACGATAAAGCGAAAGCAATTGCAGAATCTTACGGTTGTGAAGCTGTCAAGAATTTTGATGACATGTTAGGAAAGGTAGATGGTGTTATTTCCGGTGGATACTACAACCATCCATGGAACCATATTCTGCATGAACCCTATCTTGAAGCAGGTTTGCCAAATCTAATTAATCGTCCATTCGCCAATTCACTTGCAAAAGCACGAAAAATTGTATCTTTAGCGGAAAAACACGGAGCAAAAATACTTGTACCGTCAAGCCACGAACATAACGATCCAATTTCACGGGCTAAAGCTTATACAAGTGATAAACAGATTGTATGTTATACTGCTACAAACTCATTTGATGACTATCCTACACACGGAATTCATGGGGTTTATATGGTGTGCAAGGCAATCGTTGAGGCAGGAAATCCTGTTGTGTCCGTAGCATATCAGGCGGATAGTTGGCATAGTCCACCCGGTATCATCACTTTGGAACACATAAATGGTGAAGGACACCAATTCTATGGGACACTCCATCAAGTGAGTGGTTCATGGGGTACAGTTCAGATTCACACACATGCAGCTTATGGTGGTGAGAATTTCAGGATTCATACAGGAACAGGCTATCCATTTGACCAAACAGAGATTTGGTTGCCGACAATTTGGACATTCCAAAACATGGCTCTACACAACGTAATGTCTCAAACCTATGGACAGATAATGCATAAGACCAACGTCTTTCTCGCTGGATGGAAGTCTATTTTAGAAAATGATGGAAAACCTGTGAAACTTACTGAGATTGATGAAACCTGGGAGTCTCCAGTGGAACTTCCTAACCATCCTGACCACAATACAGTATCACTATTCCAAAAGAAGTTTGGGGACGGTTAATTATTGAATATAGAGGGTGTGTTGTGTTTTACCCACAAAAATTAAGTGTAGTGAGGTGTTTCTACTCACTACACTTAATTTTTGAGAATGATAGTTAACCTTATTGATTCTACTATTCCTTTTGCATTCTAATTTTACTTTTTAACACGTGCCCATGTCGTTGTGAGTTTCCCGTTTGCGTCAACTGCTGCTGCACCTGGATTCATACTGAATTCAATATCTTTCTCACTCAATGCACGGTCCCAGACCATAACCTCATCGAGGATACCGTTGAATTTTTGACCTGTTGCTCCCCAGGAACCAACCATCGTATCCCCTGCAGTTCCTTTATACAGAGATTTACCTTGATCTTGTGCCTTTTGTACCCCGTTAATATAGATTCTTCGGGTATTCGTTTCTGCATCACACCAGAAACAAATGTGTGACCACTCGTTGGCTTTAACTGCAACAGCCGCATCAAGGTCATTGCCGTAAAATCCCATACGTACAGTGCCATTGTTATAGATACGGTAGTGTAGACTTGTGTTCGCTTGATTAACTTGCGTTTGTGTGAACACGCATTGTTGATCACCCCCAGTTAACATCGGGTTTGCCCACAATGTCACAGTAAAACTCTTATCGTTTAGTGGTATGTGGGGTGCTTTAACCTCTGCATTCTGACTGAACTTTAAAGCTTCTCCGACTTTTCCCTCAACAAAATCCGCGGCTCCAACGATATCTCCATCGTTCCCATGTGGTGAATGATCCTCAACCGCATTTCCTTTGTCATCATCAAAAGAGAAGTAAAGAAGCAGCTCCTTATCTCTTAAATCAAATGCTGCTGCGTAAAAAGGTGACATCAGGAATCCTGCGAGAATGATTAGCGATAATATCATTCGATACATTGATTATTCCTCCTCATACATATTTGTTTTAATATGATCCCAACATATCACACATGAGAAAAATTGTCAAATGTCTTTAACGGTTAAAATACAGAACAAGGTAGGACTAAACTACTTCCAAGCATTGATTGCAACTAAGCAAATTGCTGATTCCAATCATGGTGAGATTTTGCTACAGAATCAGGATTTTTCTCACTCCGAGCAATAAACCCAGGAACGTGTGCACGTCCGGTCGGGAGACCAATTTGACTATAACGCGTATCAACACTCCATCTAACCGTTTTTCCTCGATTCGGAAGTCCACGGTGGACAACCCGTTCATTGGTCAGTAATATATCTCCAACATCAAGCTCGGCAGTGAAAACTTCACCGGGTGGTAAATCCGTTTCGCTAATACCTTTGCCACCGGTATGTCCAGGTGTTGGTGCTTGATAGTTATGATCTATCAGATTGTAGCGGTGTGAACCTCGGATCACTTGCATGCATCCATTTTCTTCATAAGCTTTAACCAAAGGCAACCATACATTCACAACCAAGGTCTCTCCCGCCTCTTCTGGGATGAGATATGCAAGGTCTTGGTGCCATGGAATCACTGTTATTTCTTGGTTTGGCAGCTTCGCTCGAAAATTATACTGTGGATGTGCCAATATTTCTTGACCAATGACCGACCCAACAACATCAAGCAATTCCGGTGCTGTTCTAAGTGTGAACATACCTGCAGTGCGTATTTTCTGATTGCTAAAACTATTCCGCCAAATCCAGTTCGGATCAGAACATGCATGAGAAACCAAACCTAATCTCGTTTCAAAAGGTTCGTCATCATAAGATTTCGATGAGTCAAGAATACCCGCTTTTACTGCTGCTTGCGTGCCTTCCTCCACCTTTTGTGAGAGTTCATCCATTAAGGGTTGAATTGACTGACGAGACAACACGTTTTTCACAAGTAGAAACCCATCATCAAGGAATTGCTGTTTCTGTTGTTTAGTCAGTGAAGTTTGTTGCCGTGTTTCCGCTTTATTAGTAGGCATTGGCATCTCTCCATTTTATCAAGCGTTCCGTGTCAAAACCCCGTTCCTTTAGGGCGGGGAGCGGTCATGAAATAGATGTTAGTAAAGATGCAGATCCTTCATCAAGATATACAGTACAATCCGAATGTTCTTGTAAGATAGAGGCAGGGTGCATCGGTGTAATTTCTCCGTGAAGACAATCACGAACTGCCGCTGCCTTCCGTTCATCTGGCACTGTGCAAATAATCGTTTTGGATTTCATAATCTGGCGGATAGACATTGAGATTGCATGGGTTGGCACATCATCTAAACCATTAAACCATCCTTCCCCAACCTGTTGCTGACGGCATGCTTCATCTAATCCCACTACGATATACGGGTCTTCAGTCTCAAAATCTGCAGGTGGATCATTGAATGCAAGGTGTCCATTTTCACCAATACCCACAAACGCAGCGTCTATCTGATGTTGTGAAATAATCCCATTAAGTCTGTCACATTCTGCTTGAGGGTTATTTGCTTCACCGTTTAGGAAATGCACGGCACCCGGATTAACGATGTCAACTAACCGTTCCTGCAAATATTTGCAGAAACTCGCTGGGTGTTTATCTGAAATCCCGATGTATTCGTCCAGATGAAACATCGTAGTCTTAGTCCAGTCAATTGTACTATCATCTGTCAATGCGTTAAGAAAATCAAATTGCGATGCACCTGTAGCAACGATGAAACTGACATGTCCGTTGGTATTAATTGCCTCGCGTAACTTCGCACTTGCAGCCTTTGCAGCTGCTACACTTGTTTCCAACTTTGTTTCTGCTTTAAATATGTTCATATTATTAGAGCAAGTTTTTCGCACTCAAAATGCGAATAAAATCTTCTTTCCAACTTGGGGAAAGCGCAGGTAACTTTCTGGCTTTTGCTATCTTTTCATGATTGTTTGTATCAAAATAACGTAGACTGAGAATCTCTGTTACACTCATCGGATCTGATGCAACATCAATGTGTGAAATAGGATCACCAGCAGTGATTTCACCTTCTGCTAATACACGGAAATAGAATCCGACAAGACGACTTTTCAAAAACTGTTTCGGAAATTCTGCCATTCCCATTTTGTAACCTAATTTGAAACAGGGAACACGTGGTTGTGTGATTTGGAGTTTGACATCTGAACCTATCTGGAAAACATCCCCGATGTGTACATCCTTTTCTAACATACCTTCAACTGTGAGATTCTCACCAAATTGTCCATACGTCAAATCGTCTCTGTCTAACTGTTGCTTCCAATATGAATAGTGTTCTATTGGATAACCGTAGATGGCTTTATATGTGCCACCATGCACCTTTAGATCCCCTTGTCCGTCACCATCAATATTCATTTCTCTGAGCATTACTGAACCTGACACTGGTTCCTTGAATATCCCAGTGTGGACAATTTTTCCATTGTAAGCAATCGGTTTCGGTTTTGACACGTTTACGGATATGAGTTTCATCATGTGATTTAATATATATGTTTGCATACTAAGTGTCAAGGGTAATTTATCAGAGGCATTCAGTTTTCCAAATCTTATTATTTTCAATATTTGGAGTTTGTGTTTATATATCCCATTTCATAGAATAAGCGTCTACCTTTCACAATATACATTGTCATCCAAATCTCTTATCCTGAAAATCCTATAATCCTGTCCATCCTGGTTCAGACAATACTGAAACTAAACCAAAAAACTGAAACACATATCAAATATATTGGATATATATTGTTATCAAAATCAAGAACACTACAAAACCAAATGACCATCAAGTATAATATAACCCAACATTCAATACATAACTTGCAAAATAGAGGAACCCAATGATAATCAACCAAATTCAAAGACGAAACCCTCAAATAAATCACACAAAACTTCTGCAACGCGATGACAACGTACCAAACACAAAACCGAAAAAACGGGTAAAAAAACTTGCTTTTAGTTGTTTTTTTTAATTTTCGCCAACAAAAAAAGTCGGCTTAAACTCATACCACTACAGGATCGAGGACACTTAGACAAAAACATAAAAAAACAACTAAAAAACAACTAAAAACAACTAAATGAAGATTAAGTTATTATAGTGAAATCCAAAAATATGTTCGCACTCACCGGACAGAATAAGAGATTTGTATGCCAATATTCCTATGCAAAAGTTAGCCCTTCATCCTGGGCAACGGAATATATACTACAAATTCCTAATCCTGGAAATCCTGAAATCCTGGAAATCCTGGTTCAGACAACAAGCAATTCAAACGGACAAGAATCACTAAATTGACGCTTATGGTTAGGTTTTCTAACCGCACCTACCAAAGTGTCCAAGGAATTACGAATTTTACTATATATCCGATCAATGTGTTTTTTTTCATATTTTGCACCTTTTTGACCTAAGAATTTCGTCACTAATAATCGTAAACCGAATTTTTGTGGAGGACTCCAATGCAAAGAGACGATTATGAACTAATTCGTAGTATTTTGTCAGGTGACAAAATAGCTTTCAGCGAATTGGTTGAAAAATACCAAAAGGGTGTCCATGCACTCGCTTGGCGTGAAACAGGAGATTTTCAGGTTGCAGAAGAAATAGCACAAGACACCTTCCTCCAAGCATACAAGAAACTCGCCACGTTAAAGAATACACACCAATTTGCCGGATGGCTTTATGTAATCGCCAGAAACCGATGCACTGACTGGCACAGAAGGAAGAAACCAACTATGCAATCTTTAGAAGCCACCAATAGTAATACTTTGGATGAAACCGCTTATGAACGCTTTATAGAAGAACAACGGGAAAAAGCTGCAGCTGAACGTCGACGCGAACTAGTGAAGAATTTATTGGAAAAATTGCCGGAAAGCGAACGAACTGTAATGACGTTATACTACCTCGGTGAAATGACTTCCGAAGCAATTAGTAAATTCTTAGGTGTTTCCGTAAATACGATTAAAAGTAGGTTAAGACGTGCACGTATGCGTTTGAAAGAGGAGGAACCGATGATTCGTGACACCCTCGGTAGTGTCCAACTGTCAAATAACTTTACCCAGAACATAATGGAACAGATTACTCACATAAAACCAACACCCATTACAAATGGGAAACCTTTCTTACCGTGGACTGCCTTAGGTTCGACTGCTGTATTGATATTACTACTAATGGGTGCAAGCAATCAATTCCTAACCCATTTTCAGAAACCTTACAGTTTAGAAGCACAATCAGAAACCAGTATTGAACTACTTAATGTTCCTGTTGTCCTTGATATTCAATCACAAACCGATTCACAACGTAGAATAGGGAGTAATGTTTTTGACAACAAAAATGGTGGTGTTGGACAACAAGAATCCGACACAGTATTATCTTCAGAATCAAATGTTGAGACATCAAACATCTCTGTTCTAACAGATCAATGGACACAAGCGATTGGTCCAGAAACTGGAAATGTGCAAGAGATTTTTCTTACATCTCAAGGGGAACTCATTACAGTTTCACCGACAGGTATCTACAGAATGACAGATGATGCGACTGGTTGGGTGTTAATCAACAACGAAGTTCCTACCGAATATTATTCTGACATGCCGATGGCAGAATATAAAGGTATCTTATATGTCGTATCTTCCAATGAGATCTTTGCCTCAGCCGATGGTGGTGTAACATGGAAATCTATAGGATTACGTCCGAGAGGGTCTGTGATTGAGTTAATAATTACTGACGAGGTATTATATCTTGTAATGGACGATAAAATCCTCAGATCTACCGATGGAGGTAAACAGTGGATACCTTTTAACGTTGGTATAAAAGATAGAGAAATCTTTGCAGCAACTGCTATTGAAGACAATATATTGATTGGAACAGACCGTGGTATCTACCGTCTCAATTCAGATGAATGGGAACAATTATCTGTAGGAACTTTCAGGTCAGTCAACTCAATCACTGTCTCTGATAACACACTGTATGTGTCAACAAGTCCGAATGATGCAGACCTAACAGCCACCGAGATGAAAACTAAGTTGATTAGGGAAATCATGCGGAATGAAAAATCTAACCGATGGGAAGTATTCCGTTCTGATGACTTTGGGGATACATGGATTAAAATTACACCATCAAAAAGGTCATTCATTGATTATTTTCCAATAGGTGGCAAGATTATAGCTATTGATAATACGATATTAGTAATTGGAATGATCAATATCTACCGTTCTAATGATAAGGGAGAAACTTGGACTAACCTCGGAATTGACGCAGATTCACTTTCACCGCATAATTCATCCATTATAGCTGTGGATGAAAACACATTTTATAAGGAAAGTTTGTACAAATTGTTGCGTTCGACAGATGGTGGAAAATCTTGGCAGCCATTTATGAAGGGGATCATAGCCAGTAAAATAAAGGATGTAGTTGTGTATAATGACCGCATATACGCACACGCAGGAACTGAGATTGTCCAGTCTTCTGATGGTGGAAATACCTGGACAAGTATCAAAATGGAATCCGGCACATTAGATTATCTTGCATATCCAAATATGACAGTTACTGACAACATATTTTATGCGGTTGCCCGTGATGAAGATGGAAGGACACGTATCTGTAGTTTGGGTTCAAATGGTGACCAACTTGTTCCAATGACAGAGATACCTGCTGTCAGCGGAAATGTCGAAAATAATGATTTTAATCTCATAGATGATGGTGAAGGTGATAATCTACGGAATGTAGGTGAAGAAACTCTGCAGGTGGAAAATAGAATAAAGAATATAAAGTTACTGTTTAACCTCGTTGATGTCGGAGCAATTGCAGTTACAGATCATACGATATATATAGATCGTAATCAAAGACTTTTCAAATGGAAAAAAGGATATCCTGAGTGGTTAGATTTAGGATTGGATACAGGTGAAGATACACAGCATAGAGGGTTCAGTTTAGCTGCTTCAGATAAAACTGTCTATGTTGGTAAGCAGGACGGACATCTTTTTCAATCACTTGATGCTGGGAATAATTGGGAAGACATAACATCATCTCTTCCTCTGATGTTTGAACAATTCTATGAGATAGTCTTTGTTGGGTCTACGGTATATGTCGCAACTAATAATGGTGTCTTAGTTTCAGAATCAGGTATAACTTGGCGCGTGTTAACCGATAACACCGATACAAATATTGAGATTGTCAGTTTAGCAATAGATGACAGCACCGTATTTGGCGCATCACATACAGAGATCTACGAATTAGATGATGAGGGTGAATGGTGGATCATCTCTCCAGAAGTTCCAGACCAAGTTGAAAAACTTATCATTCACAAAGAAAAACTATACATCATAACCAAGAAACGTGGAATGTATTACATTCCAATAAATTAGCAAAATAGATAATTTGAAGAAACATATATATTGTTTCAGGACTTACGCATAAACGGTAGGTGCGCTTTGTAAGCGCGCAAAAAACCCTCAATTCTGCTGAAAATTGAACCATTTTGTTCATAATTATTGGATAAATCGTGGAAAATGCGTAAGTCCTATTGTTTAATACTTTATACAGTAGACAAGGAGTAATAACATGTTAAATAGATTTTCACTAATAACCCGATTCAGTTTGGTTATACTGATAACACTTATGACTATAGTACTTGATGTGCAATCTAAACAGTTAACACCGGATGTGTCAGGTAAAATAGTTGAAGTACCAGATGATAGTGTTCTGCAAATAATTCCACAAGATACTGTCGGAGTTATTTACTGTCCAAGTTTAAGTGAATTGGATGAAAGTATAAATATGTTTGCTGCTGATCTGATAGGGCATGCAGGAGAAACTAACTGGCTCGCGAAAGGATTGGCAAGAGCATTCGGAGCAGGTTTTGAAAGTATGGATGAATTAGAATTTATTGGACTTGATATAAACAAGGATTTCGCAGTTTTCTTTTCAAGTGTTATGCCGATGCAGGTAGCAGCAACTATACACTTAACTGACACCGAAGCGATGAAACAGGTCATTGAAACTGAGGCAGAGGGTGCACCCACAGAATATAACGGAGTAACCTTCTGGAGTTCTGATGAAGGTGAAAGCAATTTTGCTTTATTGGATAATATCCTTGTCTTTTCACAACAGACAGATGTATGTAAAAATGTCATTGATACATTTAAAGGAACGGCGCATTCAATCACACATAATGCAGATAAAAGTATCTTCAGCCGCGAAATTTTAAATGGAACTGATCAGTTAGGAGTCTATATTGACCTTGAATCCATCGTTGACAATCTCGGAGGTTCATTGGAACAGGGATTCGAAGATATAACTGAGAATCTTGAAAACGATCAAGATCCAATATCAATAGGGACTACACGGCTTCTTACTAATCTGTTCAACAGAACAACTGACCTGATTGAACAATTGCAATTTCTAAGTGCAACACTACAGGTGAAGGATACCGATGTACAACTCAAACCATTCTTCAAATTCAAAAAGGATAGCGAATACTTGAACGGATTCAAAGAGTCTACAAGAAAGTTATCAAATATTGAGGAACTCCCAAATGATAGTATTATGAATGCCGCTTTTCAAGGGACACCCGAACTGTTAGTTGATATCAGCACTTTTTGGTTTGATCTATTACAAAATGATTTGCAGGGACAGCAAAAAGAGATGAATCCACTATTCCATGAGGTGAAGAATTTTTACGAATCCCTTGCTGATCGGTGGAATATGTCTATGAATTATAAGAACTCTATTCTCCCAGATTATCTTTTTATCTACGAATTAAAAGATGAACAAAGTGCGAAAACATATATGAATGGAGAGTTCTTGAAGATACTACAAAAACATCATAATGCATACACCGGTGAGGTGTTTTTACACAACGGTGTTGAGATAAGGAGTTACATCTTTCCAGATTTCAAAATTGCTGGTGAAGAGGAACCTGAAGGAGTAGAATTAGTTCCACCAGAATGGCACTGGTATTATGCGTTTACGGATGGACACCTCTATTTTGCCACTGGTGCAAGTGTTGATTCAATAAAATCTGCGTTGGATAGAAAAACAATTGCAACTGGCAAGTTCTCAGATAATCCAAGTTATCAGAAACTTGTTGAAAATTTGGGAACAGATAATAATGTCCTTTTGGCTGTTTCACCAATAATAGCAATTAAAAACTTTCTCCCTATGTTAGGAAAACTTGAAGGGGAGGATGCTATGTCAATACAAATGTTTTCTGGTCTGTTTACGAATCTACCAGATAATTATAGTATCGGTATCTCCGCAAAGGCACGAGACAATGGAATAGATGCAAAACTTCTCCTATCGCTTGGTGATTTTAAACAACTTATAATGATGTTTGGAATGATATTTGGAGGAGGACTGATACAATAGTTGGTTAGTTCTATGCGTATTTGTTAGATTACAGATAGAATTTCAAGCGTCACGATCATTGATCCTGACGCTGTTTCATTATGAAAATCAGGTAAAAGTAAAAATTGAGTAACTATGATACAAGACAATAATCATTGCAATCTCAGGATAAAACTGCTACGATAAGACAAAAATAATTGGAGTATACAATGAAAAAACCTACTTGTCTAATACTTACCCTAATAGGTGTTGTACTGCTCATACTTGGATTGGTCTTTGTAGCACCTTGGTTCGTAAATATATATCAAGATATAAGGGAAATTGCTGATCAGCAAAGTGAATATATGTACTCTTTGCGTCAGGACATAAGTAAACCACTGACAGAAGAACAGCAACAACTGCTATCTCAATTGCTTGAAATTGCGAATGATACACCAGATATACAAAATCCAGATATCTTAGAAAGCATTCTGTCCACCGAACCCTACATCGCATATCTAAAAATGATTGATGGACAAGACTATCCCGACTATCCAGCATATATTGCCGCTATGCCAACTGAATATCATATATCTATTGTGGAGGCAAGGCTTGGACAGTTCTTAGAATCGGAATTAGAAGCAGCGGAACAAGATATATGGGTCAATTGTTATTACAAAATGCGTGAATGGAGTAAGACAGGAAATAATCAACTAAATAATCGAAAGGAATTTAGCAATATATTAGAGGAGCACTTAACCGATCCATTAACGAAACTACATGCTGGTAAAGGCGGATTTGACACCAAATTCGTAAAGATGGGAGTGGTTTCTGCGTCTATGGTAACAGAAAACGAAGTGTTTCATTCTGCTTGGAAGAAACGGTTACAACTGCATGAACGGATACAAGGATATTTACAGTGTGCAATTGCAACTCCCGCAGAATTTGCATTGATGCGTTCATTTTTTGAGCATGCTGCCACGTTTGAAAACTGGCTAACAGAACCATTCATCAAAGAAAAGGAAGATTCTGTAGAAATGGAAGAATAGATAACGATATTCAATTTGAGGAATTGATAAAATTATCCTCACGATACTTAGAAAAGTAATATAACACAGCACGTTCTGCAATATCTTTCATAATATCATACATTTCTTCAACTGTCCATTCTTCGGGACGAAAATAGAAACTACCCCGGTTGAATTGACCGTCTTCCTCATTATAAAGATATGTTTTATTTAATTTACCAAACATTGCCATAGTTGATACGCGGTCTAATATTGTAGAATCTTCCTCAAAATCACAACCATACCCAAAGCAAACAAATGGGAATATATTTTCTTTCAATAATGCAGTACGCAAACCTATAAGATTCTTACCGAGACGCTCTATTGCGTTTCCTTTTGATTGTTTAGGTTTTCCTTCCTTTAAACGTTGATCATTTGTTCCCTGATTTTTTACCTCTGAGATAAGAATTGGATAAGTCGCAGAATTGTTTTGCACACTTCGTAATGTGAGAAAACCTCCGTCTGGTTTAATTGAGGTAGTTGTTAAGTGGCAATGTAAATCTGTGTTGGGAAAAAGTTGTTTTAGATCGTCAATAATGTCCTTCAAATACTACTGTTTATTATGTTCTAAGGTGATACTTTTTGAAAATCTATCTTGCAAATATTCAACAACTTTATAGAGTGCTTTGATAAGTTGACTTTCTTGTTGTTTCGGTGTTGCATTGATTATAGTACCCGTTCGCAATTTACGAAGTTGCTGTTTATTTGCCATTATAAGTCCTTTCTACAAGAAACAGTTGCTCAGTTACATGAATGTTTCGATTCCTAAGATTCCTTGATCCGCGAAATGTATTATATCGAATCTCAAATTCATCAACAGTTCCAATCTTACATAACATATTCCGCATTTCTGCAGGTTGAATAAAACCCTCGTTATTAAATGAAATTAGGAAGAAGCGGGTGTCAAGTGTTTGCAGTAGATCATGAAATAGTTCTTTAGATTTTGTCCGGACATTATAACCTGAACGTTTCCAGTTTTTTGGAATCCCTGACACTCTGCTTATGTTTTTAGGTTCTTTGTAATGAACAAGCAGGTTCAACATAAAGTAATTTGAACCATAGGGGTGTTGATTGTAAGGGGGATCAATATAAGTCAGATCAAGGTCCTTGATTTTACCAGCAATTTTATTTGTGTCATCATGAAAAACTTCGTAATCACATTCAAATTTACTTAGAATAGGGGTGGACAGATCAATTTTACCTTTAATACGCTTTAGGGCATTTGAATTAGTGCCTCCGTACTGTCCAACTCCTGTAATACGGTTTTTGTAGAATCCCTTAAACACCCCAGATGTATTTGAATGGATAGATGCTTTACTTAATAGTGGTCCTAGAAGTGAATCTCTATATCTTAAAGGGGTATCTTCGATCAATCTCCGATAGTTATCAAGGCGACGGGCATTATCACTTGTATAAAAAACACGGTCGTTAGGTGTTATATTTGACTCATCTTTAGGTGCATATAGTTTTTCAATAAAACCCGTCGTGAAGGGTTCATCCACTCTATTGTTAAGTTCATCAACGATTCTGGATATTGAATTCATATCAACAGTGCTACGGTTTTGAAGATAGCACCGAGAGATAGACGCAGCATAATCCTCAAAATCGTTACATGCAATATATGATGCATGGGTTTTCATTAAACGCGAAACAATACCTGAACCACTGAAAGCGTCAAATACACGAATGTGTGATTTACCTAAACGTTTTTTAACTTGTATTATGACTTTGTTTATATGAGATAATAGTGAACGTTTGTTTCCTATGTATGTGATAAGTTGGTCAGTAAGGTAATTTATATCTTCAATTTGAATCATTTATAATACTCACTAATGAATGCACAATAAAATTGGTTTTAGGAGGGAAATATATCAATTATGTGATTTACATGGAACTTTAACAGATTATCATCATGATAGTTGTATAAATAGATCAACAATGTCAATATAGAGTAAACTAGAACTTGTTCCACTTCACATAAGAAAACTCTTAAGAATACATTTGCATACTATACATTATATCACGATCAGCAAATGGCATAAACTATTTATTCCTAATATCGTAAATATTGAAACTTATGCTTCAGAATCAAGGGAATATGCTATCAAATACATATTATACAATCTTTTTAATTTGTTTCAAGGAATCTTGCCAACACTGCAACTAATTCGCTCAACGTTGGATATTTGTCGCGCGCTTCAGGTGATAGGTCTGCGAGATGTGTATCACTGACAAGACGGTACATATCTGCTGCACCTGTCAATATATTCGGTGTCAATCCGACATGTGCAAAAGTCTCGGCAATTTCTTCCATTTCCCCAATCCAACGTCTTGCTTTCGGTGGCATACCGGGTAATCCTCTTTCCATCCGTTCATAGAGTGCTGCTTGACTCAACTGGAATTCCTTCGTGAGTGCATCAGATACACCTAATACCTCGGCTGCGGTGAGTAATTCTGTGCAAAGTGCGGTCAATCCTTTCGTCAAAGAGGCGTAGCACATCTTAATTGCAGAAGCAAATCCGATCTCTTCACCGAGCGTGCGCACATCTAACCCAAATTGGTTCAGTTCTGTGAAGACATTTAACTGTGGTCCCGACGCGTAGAAACGAGTTGACCCTGATCTTCTCGGTGGTGGACCGATAATAGACGCATCAACGAAAATACCTCCTGCTGAAGAAATTATATCCCCTATTCTACAAACCGTCTGGGGTGCAATAGCATTACAATCAGCATAAGTTAAATCCGTGTCAACCTGCTCCAACGCATTTGCAATAGCCTCAGCAGCGGAAGTTGCTTGTGCTGGCACCATAATTGACATGATCAGGTCTGCTTCGGTGACGAGTTGCGTATACGTCGATACGTTGGCAATACCTGCTTTCTGTGCAAGGTCACATGTGCGTTGACTTCTCCCTTCTAAACAGGTGATAACGCGTAAACCGTTTTCACGAAGCATATTTCCGACGGTATGTCCCATATCACCAGGACTTAATATTCCAATAGTGTTAGGCATAAATTCCCTTAATTCAAAGTAGATAAACTGGAAGGAAAAATATTTCTTCTAAATGTGTATACCGACATCATTGAGTGCCTTGAAAACCAATACCGCACCAAGCACGATAACAACAGTAGCACTAATAATCGGAAGACGTTGCAGCCAAATGCCCCTGCCAGTGAAACGCTCAATAACAGGCTTTGCCATTACCATAAGGATACCGATAGCGACCAACACAGCTGCAAGACCCAGTGAGAATGCACATAAAATAATCACACCCCACGTGAGTTTATTCAGACTAATAGCAAATAACAATCCGATGAGTGCATCAACGCATGGAACGATTCCCCCAGAGACACCAAGCGATAACAAACCCCAGAAACCTGTCCGTTTAGAAGGCACATGACTATGTGTATGTCCATTCCCATGTGTGTGGGTATGATCATGAGTATGGGAATGATCATGTGTATGGTCATGTCCATGTTCATGATTATTCGCTTTACCGGAATAATACTGCCTCATGTTTTTTGCAAGCAGCCATCCTCCAATTCCAATGATCAATAAGCCAGAGATTAGACTCAGCCATATAACAACATCCTCTTGTGCAAAACGATCCTTAGCAAACAGGAGTATGACACCGATTGATATTACACTAAAGGTATGAGTGAACGTGACAACAAGACCGAGAAAAATTGCATCAATTATTCTCCCCCTCGTTCCAACAAGATACGCAGCCACGACTGCTTTACCGTGTCCTGGAGTTAACGCATGCAAACCACCCAGCACGAATGAAACCACTAAGGCAATGATTGCAAACTGTAATGTTAGAGGTTGTGTGATTAACTTTTTTATCTTATCACCTGAATGCTCATGATTTGCGTCAGCATAAGCAAAACCGCATACTATAATGGCGATAATAATGAGACTGAAAACTGGAAGTAAGTGCTTTTTCAAAACGATTAAACCCTCGCAAACTTTTGGAGCCGTCTTTCAGCGATAACTTCGCTGACATAGATGTCTCCTTTTGAATCAATCCATATACCGTGTGGGGAATCACTGAATTGCCCTGGTGCGTTTCCTTTCACCCCCCAACGTCCGATGATCTCTCCATCAAGCGTCATAATACAGATGCTCTGTCGTGCTTCTGCTATGTGGATGATATTGTCTGAGTCTATGAATAGATCGTTAGGTGAACCAAGATTAGTCCACTCAGTGAGAAATTCCCCGTCATTGTTAAAAATTTGACACCGCAGATTACCACGGTCAAGTATATATACCTTATCGTTATGATCTACAGTAACATCGTGTGGAAGGTTGAATTCACCAGGACCTGTACCAGATGCACCCCAAGAAACGATAACTTCACCATCAGTGGTTATGCGGTGCACGCGCGATTGACCGTAACCATCAGACACATACATTTCTCCAGATGCAGAAAGAACCGCACGCGTCGGTTCATTAAAGGGGGTTCCTGGTGCTCCTGGCTTATTTACAGTGCCAAACGTTTGTAATAACTTACCATCAAGAGAAAACTTACGGACAGTATGGTCAATTGTATCAGTCGTCCATATTTCATCTTCGGGACTTATCCAAACACCATGAGGTTTTTGGAATATGTCCTTGCCCCATTCTGCAACGAAACTTCCATCTGCTTCAAAGACCAGCATTGCAGGTTGTGGACTACGATTGTAGACATACACACGGTCATTTGAGTCGCACGCCACACCTGAAACGAGTCCGAGTTGTGGAATCATCCCCCAACCTTCAACTACCTCATATTGGTAGTCGCCAGTGCCGATAGTTGCCATATAATATCTCCTGTTGACTGCAGATTGCTTATATACGATAGAATCTAATATCTGGACAGAGTGTCTATTTCAATATTCAATTACAAAAAACAGGTGTTTTTTGGTTCTATATATTGATTGGACCTATCTTTCTTCTTGATGGTTAGGTATAATCATACGTTATTTTTAGTAAAAATGCAAATAAAAATTACTACGCGACAATAGAATTCCTTTGATTTTTCTTGCACTTAAAGTGCCATTTCTGTATCATACGGGCAATATAGAATATCTATATTCTGATGTAATGTTGATAATATCCTATCTGTTTTCCTACTAATAACTCACCTCAGATTAGTTGATTGGAATGTAATTCAGTTTATACTAAAAGGAGAAAAAAGTGAAATACAGAATTATTGTCGTAATAGTAATTGCCATTTTCTTTGGTTCTATGAGTGTCTTTGCAGCAGGTTTGTCGGATGGTCTTGTCGGCTATTGGCCCCTGGATGGCAACGGTAAAGACGAATCAGGTAATGGACATGATGCTGAATTGGAACAAGGTGCGAAATTCACTGATAAAGGCTGGATGAATGGTGCAGTTGAGTTTGATGGAGCAGGTGGTCATGCAGTTGTTGATGCTGGTTTTCAACTGACTACGATTGCAGTCACAGTGGTTGCGCGTATCAACGGTTGGAAAACGATTGACTGGTCTGGTATTGTTGTGGGACGAAGCGATCCATCATCTTTCTGGTTGGGAGTTGCTGCGAATAACACGTTGACCTATGTTTGGAACGATAACTCTGCAGCCACATGGAATTGGCAAGGAGCACCAGCAATTCCGCAAGACAAATGGGCACTTGTGGCAATAGCCATTGAAGAAGATAAGGCAACAAGTTATATCTATCACAAAGATGATGGCAGACTTGATTCTGCAGAAAATAAAATTGCACATATTGAACAGACAATAAAAAACCTGAAATTCGGGTGGGACGAATGCTGTGGAGCAAGGTATTTCAAGGGCATTATTGACGAGGTAATGATTTTTGAACGGACGCTAAGTGCTGGTGAAATTGAAGATCTTGCTGTCGGTGGGTTACCTGTTGAAAGTAAGGGTAAACTCGCTACCACTTGGGGTGCTCTAAAAGGAAAATAGTCGCAATTTCATGGATATTAGAATATTAGAAATAACCGATTATATATAAAATAGCACGTATAGTGTCCGCTTGCTGAAATCCGGTGGCATAAAGATCGTTGGTTTCATCTATGTATGTATAGTTATTCTTACCAAAGAAATGTGTAATTTCAAAGTTCATACGGAACGATCGACTTAAGTCGAAAGAAACACCACCACCCCAATCAGAGAGTCTTGCGTAGAAATCAAAAAATCGGTAGTTGCTGAGATCAAGTGCATCGTTGATGAAATCAAGGTTGATCGTGCTGAAGTACGCGTAAACTCGTGCTTCACGATAATTGTATATGCTGTGGTCTCGTATCCAAGTTAAATCAAGCTGAACCCGGTTATCCCATGATGTTTCCGTTGTTTTATCATCCTGATTGAAGCTACCACGGAAATCCTCAAATTCACGAGCACGGTAATAACTTGTATCTGTCATGTGGACAAACGTCAGTTGGTTAGAAAGCCCGATACGATAATCCTCATTTAAATCATAAGAGAACGTCAGGTTCACATCTGCAGCATCCTGAACAATCTTTTCATCAAAGTCAGATTTAGTATATAGATCCGCATCCAAATCATCCTGATTATCAATTTCTATGTCGTGAATATCCCTTGTATATCTGAGTTTCAGTTCAGTTTGGAGCATAGAAGAAAACAGGGAAGTGGTTGGTGTGTATTTCCTAAACCGTAATGCTGTCCGATTGAGATAATAGAGATTTCCAGACAGATCAATTCCTTTCAGTTGTAGATTGACATCAGTCTCGATCTCACGTTGAAATGGAATAAGTAGATGTTCTGTATACTTACCATCGGTAGAAAACCGTTGTATTCTACGCAACCGATATCGATACGTTCTTGTGAAACCATCAATTCGTCGCGTTGGATCATCAAGACGTTTTGGAAGTGTTGATAGAAAATCCTTTAGATACTTTGCCTTATCCGCAACGAGGAGCGTGCCATCGGTTAAGATAGTGATCCGAAATGGCTCGATAAATTGTCCTGCTGCATCTCCATATTCACCGAATGCGTTTAAAAACTTTCCTTCAGGACTATATTTCACAACCCCATGTCCCTTTTCATCTACAAGGTAAAGGTTTCCTGTATTATCTACAGTCATATCAACTGGATGAATTACTTGTCCTGCACCCGGTTGTGAAATAGCATACCGCAAAATAGGTTTACCATCAGCATCAAGTTTATAGATTATACCATCGTCGTAGACATATAGATTGTGACGAGTATCAACTGAAAGTAGGAAGTCACGCTTTGTGTTACCCTGTGGGATAATAAGCGCATATCTTCCATCACTGTCTAAACCTGGTGCAGCCGATTCAAGGTTATCAATCCTCTTACTGAAATCCTGTAACGGAAAAGTCGCGACAAATTGACCTTGTGCATCAAATTTGTGGATACAGGGGCCGTAGTTGAAGATTTTCGGATTATCTGTACCTTCAATATGTTCAAGAATCCAATCCATTACATAAATAGAACTGTCTGTCCCGACAGCAATAGCAGTAGGACTTAGAAATCGGAACGTTTCTTCTTCTGTTGCCTTTATATCAAATACGAATGTGCCAACATCAGTAAACTTGTGGATTTTGAAGTTATCTGTATCGGTAACATAGACTGCACCGTCCTGTCCAAACGCCATAAACAAAGTTTCCGCAAATTGTCCTTTTCCTTCACCCTTTTCACCGAATTCTCCAACATATTTGAATTCATTTGCTGCGTTAATACTTAACGGCATTAGCAACATTATAGAAAGTATCAGGATTATCTTTTTATGCATTGTATAGTTAGTGTGGTTTCTATGTTATCAGATGGGAAAACGTTATAGGTTTGTAGTTAGTTCGATTCAGATATGTCAATTTGGTTTCTTTTTCGTATGTTATCAAGGATTCCATTGATAAATATTGGTGACTTCTGTGTACTGTATGATTTAGCAATTTCAATTGCTTCATTTATTGATGTTGCCGCATCAATTTCATCAATATAGAGGATTTCGTATGTAGCAAGTCTTAGGATAGACAAGTCTACAATTGGCATCCGATGAAGTTTCCAATTATTAGATGTAGCCTTGAGTTCAGCATCTATTGCTTCAAGATTTGTAGTTGTGCCTTCAACAAGTTGCTGAGTAAACTGTCTATTTACGGCAGGTGTGTCTCGGTTGTGCCAAAACTGTTTGATAACAAGTTGTACCGGTTCAGCGTTGAGGTGAATCTGATAAAGCATCTGCATTGCTACGACGCGAGACTTTCTACGAGAGGACATAAATATTCCAATTTTATAGTGTTTACGATGTGTTATATTATACGGGTTTTTAGGTGGTATGTCAAGAGGAAATACTTGGGTGGGCAGAACCATTCAGTTTGTAAGAATTCTCTGTTTATAATTGTTACAAATAGTTTATATCGTATATCGGGTCTCGCGCTTGTGTAGTCCAACATGACACGCGTAGGTCAGAGCGAGTGTAGCGACCTACGATGCTAATTTTAACAGTGAACAAATAGTTTGGTTTTCAAATTGATAGGCACAGTTGAGAACCACACCTATCAATCCAATTATCTATTCCTACTCAGACTAATCCTTGAGTGCTTCCACTACAAGACCTTCCAATTCATCATCTCTGGCTTTATGTGTGATTAGTTTTCCATCTCTATCAATAAGCCACTGTTCTGGCACACCGGTTACATTAAACTGTTGTGCAAGTGGATCGTCACTCCAACTTTCACCGCTGAAAATCTGTCGCCACTGGAGATCGTTATCTTTAATGTAGTCTCGTAGTTCCGCTTCCTTATCATCAAGACTAACCCCGATAATATCAAACCCTTGATCCTTATATGTATCGTAGACTTTCTTGAGATTCGGCATTTCTCTAATGCAGAAACCGCACCACACACCCCAAAAGTCGAGTAGGACAACTTTTCCGCGATACTGTTGAAGCGAAATCGGTTTTCCATCAAGGTCTGTAGCAGAAAAGTCAGATACAACTTTCCCCCACAAATCAAACTTAGGATCTGCCCTTCGTTCATAAACATCGGAAAGTTCTATGTTACCCAATTTTCTATGAACATACGCAAGTATTGAGAGAATAGGTTCAGCGTCCGGATGATGCTGCGCTGCGTCCTTAAATATCTCAAGCAGCTCCTCATATCGGTCCATTGAATTAAGCATATTGAATAACTGGTGATAACCCTCAATGTCTTCTGGATTCATGATTGACTTGAAACGGTCAACGAGACTTTCTAAATCTTTATCCTGTCCAACTTTGTTGTAAAGCCTGAAAAGTCCTGTATAGAGATCGTAGTTAACCGGATCATCCGGGTATCGCTCAAGTGCTTTTTCCAAAGCAGTTATAGCTGCTTCGTGACTACCATACATTACTTCAGGTGTGAACTCCCAATTATAGGATGAGGTATAGACCTTACCAGAGATACTCAAGTTTAGGCAGCTAAAAGTTTGATTCTCATGATGCCGACAACGAGCGATAGGCATAACGTCACCATACACTTTGCGTTGTTGTGCTTTCTCCTCTCGGTATTCAGGATGAAACTGGTAGCCATAACTCACGGGCATTTTCGGGTCTGCATTATGAGTAAAAATTGGCTCACCACCGTTTTTATCTGCGGGACAAAGCAATATATCTGCCTCTGTTAGATATTTCGGGTATAGCTCCGACAGCCATTCTGGGAGATCTCCATGTTCTTTTTGGTAGGTTTCAATTGCTTCACTAATTGCAATCAAATTTTGAGTGCATTTGTTAATGTTGTTCTGGTTCTTTTCAGATGTTGGTTTTTCGTTATATTTATGTGCTGCTATTACAACACGCGCGAATGAATTTGATATACACAACATAGTATTTAAGTTCATAGTTGTCCTTCTTATGATTTGATTTTAGTTAATATGCATATTAAAAAGTGTCAGAGAAAGGTTGTTACGCAATTTACAGTATATGATATCGACTTAATATGTCAACCCTAATATATTTACTGCTAACAGAAAAACTTGACAATTCTGTGTTAACCCTTTAAAATTCCTTCTATTATCCTATTGCGACAGGAAAATCATGTGAATTCACACAAAATTGAGTATGGAACTGTTGTCGGTCCACACCCACGCACTGCTGAAGCGGGATTTGATATGCTCCTTGTAGGTGGTAATGCTGTAGATGCTGCTGTTGCCGCTGCATTTGCTGAGGGGGTCGCTGAGCCTTCACAGAACGGAATCGCTGGCTATGGCGGTTGTATGCTGATATATCGCAAGAAAACACAAGATGTCATAGCAATTGATTATAACACTGCCGCACCTTCCGCAGCATCCGAAGACATGTTTACTATAGAAGACGCACCTGATGCAGTCGCGGGATATCGCGTTCCGGGACGAGTGAACGTTCACGGACCCCTGTCTATCGGAGTGCCGGGTGTTGTAGCAGGTCTCTGTTTGGCGTTGAAGGAATATGGAAGTCTTCCACTTGATAAAGTGATACGTCCAGCAATTAATTCCGCTCGTTATGGGTATTATCCGAACGGTGCTAATCGTGGTGGAATTGCTGGAAATGCTGAACGATGGAAACGGGAATTTCCCGAAACAGCGCGTGTATTTCTCAAAGATGGACGCGCACCGAAACAGGGAGAAACCCTAACTAACCCTGACCTTGCCAATACATTAGAAGCGGTAGCAGAAGGGGGACACGCTGCCTTTTATGAAGGAACAATTGCAGAAACAATTGCGAACCATATTCAAGAATTAGGTGGTTGTCTAACCGTTGACGACCTGAATAACTATCGTCCCTTTATTACAAAACCTTATGAAATCCAGTATCGTGATTATTCAGTGTATACATCACCTCTCGGTGCAGGCGGACTAACCACATTACAAATGCTCCGTTTGGTAGAATCCTATGACGTTGCCAAAATGTCTCTCACAGAGAGATTCCACCTTTTCTCTGAAGCAATGAAAATATGCTGGTTTGAAAGATTAAGCCGATTTGGTGATCCGAATTTCGTTGACATTGACATTGATGAGGAACTGTCGGATAGTTTCACAGCGACACTCGGTAAGAAATTGACGGCTGGTCTTGAATCCCCGCAACGTGGTAAGGTAGTCTATTACGAACCGATGAGTTGTACGAGTCATATTTCCACCGCGGATGCTGAAGGGAATATGGTGTCGTTGACACAGACCCACGGTGGTGGGTTTGGTTCAATGGTGACAGTACCCGGGACTGGACTGTTGTTTGGACATGGTGTTGGTCGTTTTGATCCGAGACCAGGTTTAGCGAATTCTATCGGACCGCATAAACGTCCACTTCACAATATGGGACCATGTCTTTCTACAATAGACGGCATGCCCTTTGCAACTTATGGGATTCCTGGTGGTCGCACAATTCCCAATAATCAACTAAATATCAGTGTAGGTCTCATGGACTTGCAAGTTTCTGCCCAAGCAGCATTGGATGCGCCACGTTTTCACTGTGATGGTGCAGAACCTATCCAGATAGAATCACGGGCAGGTGAAGAAACACTTGAAGGGTTGCGAGAACTTGGACATGAAATCTCTGCAAGTGGTGGTATCGGTGGTCCCGGTCATGCTATTCGTGTATGGGATGAAGGAACATCTCAGGACGGTGGTACCGATCCGCGTGGTGAAGGTAAAGTGATAATACGTTAATAAATCATATAAAACAAAATTTGAAACAATCATCAATCTCAGTTCAGAAGTTTTATACTATTGGAGTTAGTACATATATGTCACAATTTGTTAAGGCAGCAACGACCGAACAGATACAACCTGGTAGATGTATCGGTGTCAAGGTTGAAGGTGTTTTTATCGGTATATATAATGTTGAGGGTGAGTATTTCGCCATGAACAATATATGTCCACATCTTGGTGGGATTTTGACCTACGGTTTCATTGACAAAAACTGTGTTACCTGTCCGATGCACATGTGGGAATTTGATGTAAAGACAGGTGAATGTGTTTGGCCCGGTGAGGAAAAAATTCCTGTCTATCCTGTAAAAGTTGAAGGTGAAGATATACTCGTAAATGTTGATGAACCTATGAATATGGATAAACCTGAGTAAAACAGATACATGTTGACCAGTTAATATCTATATCGTGTATATATACCAAAGGAGATAAATATATGGCATATCTGCTCACCGGTGGCATGGGATGCATCGGGACTTATGTTATTCGCGACCTATTAGCCGCTGGTGAAGATGTGGTCGTTTTCGATTTTACTTACGACCTAACTATTCCAAAGATGATTCTCACAGATGAGCAAATTGAGGGGTTAACTTTTGTACAGGGAGACATCACCGACCTACCTCATGTATTACGCACCGTACAAGAGCATAATATTGATCGGATTATACACCTTGCTTCGTGGCAAGTGCCTGCTTGTAATGCCAATCCACCACAAGCATTAAAGATAGTATGTGAAGGAACAATAAATATATTGGAAGCAGCACGTATTTTTAATCTTAAACGTGTTGTTTGGGCAAGTAGTGTGGCGGTATTCGGATCACCCGAAGACTATAACAATCAACAGATTCTGAACGATGCTCCTCATTATCCGAAGTTTATATATGGTGCATGTAAATCACTGAACGAAAGATATGCGATGCACTATTTTGATGCTTATGGGGTCGATTCTATCGGACTTCGGTTTACTGCTGTTTACGGAGTCGGTAGGACTCGAGGAATGAGTTCGTTTACTACAAAAATGATTGAAGCAGTGGCGATGGGAGAACCACATGTCTGTCCATTCGGGGATGATTCGGTAGATTGGCAATATGTCGAGGATGTGTCACATTCCATTGTCATGGCTTGCACTTGTCCGACTACAAAAACCCGTGTCTTTAATGTCAAAGGTGGTATACGTCCAGTGAAAGAGGGTGTGGCGTATCTGAAAAAATTAGTGCCTGATGCACAAATTACGTTGGAACCGGGTGTGTTTGGTATTTCATGGGATTACGATGCCACCGCTATCGCTGCGGAGATGGGATTTAAACCTGCCTATACGATGGAGCAAGGGATTCTGAAGACGTATAACAAATTTAGAGAACGCGCGGGATTAGAACAAATTGTGTAATAGTAGACAGAGCATGCCCTGCCTACTAAGTGAAGACGTTTTAGTAATACTTTTTCATCTGTGCCCAACTGACGGCTAACTTACCACGAGCATTAACGGAAAGCACTCGGTCCCAAGGAATATTTTCACCGCTTGCATCGGCTTGATGAACATCATCAAAGTTTGGATGTCCCCATCCGCCACTGCTTTTATCATGCACAACTAATTGGGCAGTTTTACCTTTCAGATCGGCAACATCCCATTCTTTCCGTTTCATGGATTCATGGCTTTCACCAGTTATTGTACGTACTACATCGTCATCTATAACAAGGTTGACACAACAAGGTTCAGCTGAACCCCATGGGCGATTGCCCCCACCAATTAGAAAATTCATCGTATCACCGATGATTTCAAATTCAATTGATGTCAAAGTGCCTTGAGGAAAATCAGGAGCAACCCCGCCTTGTGCATTCTGTTGCATATCGCCTGGTTTCTGTCCGAGTTTTGCACCTTTGTCTGGTCCTTGGTATCTTTCAGCTAATCCGAGCCACCAATCACCTTCATGCTGAGAAGGTTGCCCACGGTTTCTTGCTGTTGGGTTATCTCCCCAAGTCGGTTGGAAGTCAAATGCTGTTCCAGTTTTCTCCCAATCTGTTAGATCACCTGTTTCAAAATCATTATTAAACGATCGTGCGAAAGCACTGTCAACAGTTATAATGATTAAGATGGTAACAAGGAAAATAATCAGGAGCGTACAAGATAATTTATTCATCGGGTAAATCTCCTTATTTTGAGAACAGTTCACATATATTCGGTTCATGAATATTGATGAACCGAATATATTAGGATTGCACAACATACTGTTATTTCAGTGTATGGAATGGTTAATGAAGAATGTTCAATCTATATCACTTAGTAGTATTTTTTCATCTGTGCCCAACTGACAGCTAACTTACCACGTGCGTCAACGGCGGTTACCTGTGACCATGGTATATTATCTCCGCCTGCATCAGCCTGATGAACATCGTCAAAATTCGGATGTCCCCAGCCACCACTGCTTCGATCAACGACAACAAGTTGAGCAATTTGACCTTTCAAGTCGGACACATCCCATTCTCTTCGGGTCATGGATTCGTTGTTACTTCCTGTCATTGTTCTGACAACCTCTTCATCTATGACAAGATTGACACAACAAGGTTCGGCTGTTCCCCATGGTCGGCTACCACCACCCATTAGAAAATTCATTGATTCACCAACAATAGTGAACTCAATAGAGGTTAATGTACCTTGCGGGAAATCCGGAGCAACATTACCATTTGCATTCCGTTCCATGTCTCCAGGCTTCTGTCCAAGTTCTGCTCCTTTGTCCGGTCCTTGATACCTTTCGGCAAGTCCGAGCCACCAATCGCCTTGGTGTTGTGAAGGCTGTCCTCTATTACGTGCTGTTGGGTTGTCACCCCATGTTGGTTGGAAATTAAATGCTGTTCCAGTTTTTTCCCAATCAGTAAGGTCTCCAGTCTCAAAATCATTGTTAAATGTTCGTGCGAAAGAACTATCAACAGTCATAACGATCAAGATAGTAACAAGAAAAATAATCATGAACGTACAAGCAATTCTATTCATCAGACATCTCTCCTTCTGGTTGATAATAGGGGTTATATCTTCGGTTCATAAGTTAAATGAACCGAAGATAATTGCATATTGCACAACCTCATTGTGCATTCAGTGTATAAGACGGCTATAAGATAGCAGGATGTTTCTTTATCTAATAATACTTTTTCATCTGTGCCCAACTGACGGCTAACTTCCCGCGTGCATCAACAGCGAGTACTCTGTCCCAAGGAATATTATCACCACCTGCATCCGCTTGATGTACATCATCAAAGTTTGGATGTCCCCATCCTCCGCTATTATTATCAACGACGACAAGTTGTGCGATTTTTCCTTTCAAATCGGAAACATCCCATTCTTTTCTACTCATAGTTTCCGTTGCATTACCAGTTGATGTTCTTTCAACCTTTTCATTAATCACAAGGTTCACACAACAAGGAACATTTCCATCCCAAGGATGATTACCACCACCGATGAGAAAATTCATGGAATCACCAATAATCTTAAATTCCATTGAAGTAAGAGTACCTTGCGGAGCATCTCCTTGAACAGCACCTGGGTTCACACCAAGAGGTTTTGCCTTCTCTGCTCCCGGATATTTCTCGAATAATCCAAGCCACCAATCTCCTTGATGTTTTGAGGGTTGTCCACGGTTTCTTGCAGTTGGGTTGTCTCCCCAAGTCGGTTGGAAATCAAATGCTGTTCCAGTTTTCTCCCAATCTGTTAGATCCCCTGTTTCAAAATCATTATTAAAGGCTCGTGCTAAAACAGGGGTATCAGATAGAAGCAACATGATCACAAGCATGGAGAGAATCATTGTCAATACCAATAAATATTTCATCTGATTTATCTCCTTTTGTTACTGGAAAGTAGTTTATCAGGAAAGTCACTTACAAAACGAAACAATGTCACACCGTATATGGATGGCAACATTATCCTGATTTCATTCTTTAGGCATGTGGTTAGGAAGGATATATGCTATTCATACTACACTAATCTAAGTAGATTGATGTTAAACCGTGCTTCCTAAAGATAATCTTATTCTACATCTATAGAATAATTGTGTCAAGTGTAAAAAAACAGATTTCCTTGCAAAGAAGTATCTGTTTGGTATTCAAACCAGTCCCCTTGCATAAAGTAAACCGAAAACACATAAAATTGCTGTTAATGTGCGTCTTTCACTTTTAAAGGCACGTCGCCAAGAGAAATCGTGATGTGATGGATTTAGATAGGAATGAAGTCGGGGTATAAAGCGCGGCACCCTTTCTTGATATATTTGATATACAGTTCCACATGATTCCAACAGGTACACCTCTTCGACTGTGATGATGGGTAGATATTGTATAAAGTATCCGACAATTAGGATTGGGATTAGCCAAAGCACATTGGATACAATGCAGATTCCAAAACTGAGCAGGAAATTACCAAGATAGAGCGGGTTACGTACATATCCATAAGGACCCGTTGTAACAAGGTCCCTAGCAGCACCGAGAGTCGTTGCGCGTGTCGTTCCACCTGCATATCCGACTGCCCATATTCTAAGTAACTCGCCAATGAGAATAAATAGGATTCCTATTGATGTAGTATACCATGTTGGATGTGCGAAATACAACAACGCGAGAATAAATGGAATAGGTGTGAAACTACGGATTTTGAAGAAGAAATTACCGAATTTTTGGGTAAGCATGGTAGTGGGTTATGATAGCAAGAGGAATAGACCTAAATTCGGAATTGTCTGTGCGAAAATAAGGGATAAGTATGAATTGGGAATAAAATCTATCTTGGTGTACGCCAGATTAAAATAGTACCAATAATAGCGTACAAAATGTTTGCTCCCCAACAAGCTAAAAATGGGTGAAGTTTGCCATTTTCACTCAAACCCTCAAGCGTTGCAAAAGAGAGTGCCCAATAGATGAACACGAGGAAAAAAGCGATGACCAATCCAGCGAAAAAGCCAGCTTTGCCGAACCGGATTGCAATCGGTGCGCCTAACATGACAACAACAACCGCTGCATACGGATATGCCATCTTGTGGTGTAATTTAACCTGTTCAATCCGTGAAATTTGACCTGCTTCCTTTTTATAGGCAATCTGTTCTTTGAGCTCCTTTATCGTCATCGCGCGTGGATCTTTATCGCTACCAATGAAACGTGCAGGGTCTTCGTAACGTTCAATTGACTTCTCTTCAAAAGTCTCATAAGCCACTTCTGAACCATCTTCAAAGTAACGGATGTCTCCGCTTGATAGTGTCCAGTGTGTCGGTGTCCATGTAGCATCTTTCGCATAAATTATACGTTCAATTTCATCAGATTCATCTGATTCCCATATTGTCAATTTGCGGATTTCCTTATCTTTCAAATTGATACTATGTAAATAAAAGATACGATCCCCTTTACCCCTAAATACAAGATACCTTCCGTGACGTGGTCTGACTTTTTTCTGTAGTAGGTTTGCTTCATGATAGGCAGGGGATGCAATGCGGTCATAGAACATGGCAAAAACAGCACAAATAATCAATGTTACGATTAAGACAGGAGCAAGGATTCGATATACGCTTATTCCACCAGCTTTTATGGCAACAAATTCATTGCTGCGCACCATTCTACCTAAGACGAAAAAAATGGCGACAAACCCAGAAACAGGTACAATCTCCATTACCCGACGTGGGGCTTGATACAGCACAATTTTTACAGCGGTGAGATAAGTTATATTTTCTTCAAAGTGTTTGATGTCTTTATCTAATAATCGGACAACAACTACAAGCGCGCTAAAGAATATGAAACCGACAAAAAAGGCTTTGATGTATTCTCTTATTAGATACCGGTCTAAAATGTTCAAGTGATACTTCCTATTGTTTCCCACTAAGATTCTGCGCTTCTATTGACAATGATCGGAATCTTGCTATCGCTATCACGCCAAGTCTGTAGTTTGCCTTCACCTAACATCCTTATAATAAATGCTATACCGAGTATACCAATCACTATGTTCGGAAACCACATTGCGAATGCCGGGTGCATATTGCCACTTAAGCCGCCACTTTGTCCAATCTGAAGTAGAAGGTAATATAACAGTATCACTGCTAATCCAATGCCGAACCCGATCATTTTTCCGTTCTTTTTAACGATAAACCCAAGCGGGATGCCAATGATACCAAACGCTAAACATGCAAATGGAATAGCAAATTTTTTGTGGTATTCAACTTTTGCATAACGAAGTCTATTAATAGTGTACTCTGATGTCTTATCTGGTTTCTGTTTAACAGTATCTTCCAAATTTCCAATATGTGCTTTAAGTTCACCGACACGCATTGTTTGCGGATGTCGAGACTTATAATCTCCACGTTGTAGGTCTTTTTTAAAATCAAGTGCGAGTGTTTGTTCCTTAAATTGGGTAATTCTGAAACCTTCTGAGTCATCGGTAAGCGGTTCATAGGTGTGTCCATTGAATAGTTTCAGTTTAGCATCACCATTTTCATATCTGAGCGTTGCAGTTTCTGCAAGTGTGAAACGTGGTTTTCCCGGTAAGTATTCGTCCCAAATTTTCACATTCTGCATCTGCTCTGTATTCGGATCAGTGGATTCATACATCCAGATTTTGCCTTCAGATTGAAGTTCTTTCATGACAGTACCTTCTTCGAGAATGAGTGCAGGATTGTGTCTCTGGATGTCACGTTTGAGTGAAACCGAGGCGAGAGTGGCTCTTGGTAGAACATATTCCATCAACCCTAAGTCAATAACACTTAATAGGACAGTGGCACTCAAAAGCGGGATCATCAGTTGGTGATAGCCAATACCGTGTGCCCGCATAGCCATAATCTCTGAATCCGTAGAAAGTCGTCCTAATGCTAACAGGATCGCCACCAGCGCAGCCATCGGAATTGATAAGACAACCGTTGCTGGTATTACATACAACAAGGATTCAATCAAGTAAAGGGGGCTAACCCCTTTTTTAACAAAAAGTTTGACAAGTCGAAAAAGTTCATCAAAGAGTATGATACAGGTAAAACAGATAAGTGATATAAGAAATGGCGGAATGAACTCTTTTAGACAATAACGTGACAGGATTTTCATATTTTCTTTGATTCTAAGTCTATACCATAGAATCAAGGTATACATTAGAAAAGTTTTTCATATAATTTGATTGGACTATAGTCTGTAAGATACAATGATGTATATAACTTAGTACAACACAATCAACAACTTTAGTTGCTTTTATTAGATAAAATGTTTAATAAATCTGCGATTTTAATTAGAAATTGCGTTGTTATCATGTTATCATGTTTATTATGAACATACCCTTGGAAACAATACAGTTAACTGAATCCGACTTATCAGAGTATTCAGCACGTCTCAGTTCAACGCAAGAACTTTATTCGCTGACTGCCCCTGCTAAACCAATCGCGCAGTTCGGTTGGCGTGATAGATGGTGGATCAATAATTCCCCTGCCGAACAGATCGCGCTGAATTATTGGTTTTATCAAACCCCCGATGAAGCAAATACAGCTGCAGATGTAGGTCGTGTCCGGTTGACCTCTCGAACTTTATCAAAATTCGGTGGATATCAGACAGCTTATCAACCTGTGTCTAATGATCAATTAGAACTTGGAGATTCAGTCTGGCAGTATGGTGCAAATTGGCTTTTCGTTCGTGGTACTGTCGTTGTTTTAGTTGCTGAAATCGGAGGACAAATAACTTCCGAGACCACCCTCCAAATTGCACGCAAAATTCTGGATAAACTTAACAAAGTGATTAAGTAAGAATTTATTCAGAGATTTATGCTGCGCGGATAGCCAGTGGACTATTCCGCATAAAGCCGTAACCTACCCACGATAAGATTTATCAATCCGTTTCCTTCTACCCTTTAATATTCTTGGTGCCAGTTTTCAGATTGCTTTGCAAGTTGGATACTTTCCACCCCTCCAAAATGACGATGCTCAAACCACGGTAGGGCATTCTCTGCAGCAGCATTTGCATTATGGAAATTCGTCGTTGCCTCATTTTCAAGGAAATGTGTAACAGCTGCGGTATCAGGATAGAACTGTACAGCATCTTTCCAGATTGCACGTCCGCATAAGAACCCGCTTGCGCCAGCTTCCGAGGCAAGTTGGACATTTTCAATAAATTCCTCTATATCCACACCAGCACTTAAAATAACCCATGGCAATGTTGAAGTTTCGTCTAATTTCTGACAGACATCTTTTACTTCACTCAGGTCGTAAGCAGATGCACCTTCATAGAATTCACTGTCCTGATAATCAGAAGTGTATTTCAGATCTGCTGGAAATTCTAACTTTAGAATATCTACTTTATAGGATGGGTCAGTAAATTCTTCAACACTACGGATTACCAACTCCGGTTTCTGTTTTGCAAACTCAACGCTTTTTGTTGTGCCTTCAAGAGCATAACTAACGAGTTCAAGCAGGAACGGCAGGTCATGCTTCTCACATTCATCACCGACATGTCGGACGAAATCTTGTTGATGCTGTAAAGTAACCTTTGAAGCATCTGGATGATAGTATGCGAGTAGTTTGATAGCGTCTGCACCTGCGCGCTGTGCCTTTTCAATAGTCCAGTTATCAATTGGATTGGATAGACGTTCATTTTCACTGACACCTTCGCTCACGTAACCCGATTCTTCATAAGCCAAAAGGAGTGCGACATCACGTGGTATCTCCGTAACAGAATATGGATGCCCATAGATTGGATCAGTTAGAACAGCAGTAGCATTTGGTGCAAGTATTCTTGTAATCAAGGTTTTGAGGGATGCGACATCAGCGTATTTTACATCTGTTTTCTCGATGTCAAGTACCTCTGCGAGTTTGGTAACCATAGACCCTCGCTGATCTATCGCCATCATTTTAAACCTACCGCTTGCATCAGCAAGTTTCATTAGCCCTCTCAGTTTTCCAGATGAAATAGGTGTTATATCCATTAAATGAGTTCTCCTTATTAGTATTCACGTTCAACAAAAAAATTAATTAGGGATAAAAATAGATGTTTTGCCTGATTATTTGGCAGATGATCAAATTTCTGAGTAAAGTGTTCTGCTGCTTCTTTTAGTAGTGTTTTAGAGCACTTTTGTGCGTATTGAATCGAGTTGTATTTTTCCATCAACTTCAAGACACCAAGCACATCTGCTTCTGTTTTATCAGCACGCGGCTGCGCCATTATGTCAATAACATATTGTGCTTCTGGTGGTGTACAAGAATTGAAGAGATGAATCAGAACAAGTGTGCGTTTTCCTTCGCTTATGTCCCCTGCGATTTCTTTCCCGTATCTACCGACATCTCCAATTAGATTTAGAACATCGTCCTGAATTTGGAATGCAATTCCCAAAGATTTACCGATTTCAATAAACGCATCTGCCTCTTCAGTGCTTGCACCTCCGATGATTGCCCCCACACGACACGGTGTAATGCATGTGTACCAAGCAGTTTTCTGGATACACATTGTCCAGTAATCTTTTTCGTTAAGGTTCCATTGATTATTGCGTACCCAACTCAGTTCAATGTGTTGTCCTTCGACGACCTGGTTGCTCAGTTGTATAAATTCGGATAGTATCTGGAAGGCGAGATTATGTCCGAGGATTTTGGTGTTTCTGTGTAGCATCTCCCACATTTTGCAGTGCAATGCATCACCAACATTGATAGCCATAGGGATTCCATGTTTCTGATGTAGACATGGTTCTCCCCGTCGAAGTTCAGAACCATCTTCAATGTCGTCATGTATGAGGAGCCAATTTTGCAGCAGTTCAAGTGCCGCGGCTGTGTTGACAGCACGTTCCGCATCTCCACCGAATGCTTCACAAATGAGTAAACAGAGCGCAGGTCTTAATCCTTTTCCTTCACGGCGTGGATAGTCTAACATCATTTGATATAATTGATGTACGTCCTGCTGCTCATGTGTGTCGGGAAGAAAATCAAAGATACATGCATCTACTTTTGTCTTGACTTCCTTTAGATATGCGGTAACGAGTTCTTTGGTTGGTGCTGGTTCACTCCCAGATTTCGACATTTGTCTCCTTACGGTCTATTCCAATCAGTTCTCCTATAGCAGCATGTATCAATGTAAATTATACTACATCGTGTGATTAAAATCAAGTTTTTTGTCTGAATCATAGGGATATTTAGTTTTATAAATTTCTTGTTGACGAGTTTATTAATAGTTAGGATTTCAACCTTGCAAAGTAGTAGGCACACGGAGTGTGCCGTAAATATCTCTCAGTTGGACGGCGCACCAAATCAACGGTATGAATCCCTTATGGCATTCCCCGGAGTGTGCATACTACCATGTTGAGTTTCCAAGTAATACCTTACGACACTACATTAACTTTTGTGATAAAATGCATCAGAAAAACCTAAAACTAAATAGCCCTGTCATAGGCTAAAAAAAGTCGTCTATTTTGCAGAAAAGTGCTAAAATGCTCATTAGAGAACTCCTTTGGGTTGTTTTAATGACTTCATTATACCAAAAGAGTTCTCTTTAGACAAAAATTATTGAATTATTTATCAAACTCACGTTAAATTAACTATATCAATTCTGCTAAAAGTGGTTTCTTTGTGATAACACTTTCATGGAAATCCATAAATCTTGGTAAAAAAAAAGAATGTACTTACGCTGAAGTGTCTGGTAAAAAGCATAGAGGACAACATACCGAATGATTGGAACTTACTCATTGTTGAGCGGAGAGAAATGAATGAAATAGCGTTATTTGAACGCTACACCCAAAAGCCACACGTCTTTTATTTCACTATCTGTTTTTTCTTACTAACAAGCCCTGTTTTAGGGCAAACAGAATACCCGTTTGAAACTGCACGTCCACATTATGTAGGGGCACGTGCCTTAGCGATGGGGAACGCATTTACCGCCGTCGCTGATGATGCAACCGCAGGTTTTTGGAATCCTGCAGGTCTAATACAGTGGCAGGGGATCAAACTCTTTGGCGTAACGAAATTTCATGATCGGCATTTTTACCGGTTTGACCCGAAAGGTATCGGTTTTAGTTGGCGTGGTTATAGTCTTTATTGGGGTAACAAGATCGCTATTGATGTTAAAAGCGGTGTTCCTGATTACAATTACTATAGTTTTGCACGCCAACTTGGAGCGTATTTTGCTGCAGGAGTCAGTCTAAAATTCAAACGTCAACATCCTTCAGATTATTACCAATTCTTTGGTTATCATACCTCTTATGACATCGGATTGCTTTTTAAACCGCGTCCTGAACTCAAATTCGGATGTCTATTGCAGAACCTTGAAGGAGATAGTGTACAGTGGGTAACACTCGGTACTGCTTACCGATACAAGTCATATCAATTCTCTGCAGACATCGCGTTCTCTACCGAGGATTTTGAACGAGAATTTTACTTTGGTGTAGAATGGACACCGACATCGCTGTTTTCCCTACGAGTCGGTAGTTCAAACGGTGATCTCACAGGGGGTGTCGGTCTGCAGATTATTGATGTATATCTTAGTTATGCCCGAATATATGAAAGTCGTTTCAGGTCGGATTTTATCTCTGCTGAAATACATTTTTGAATGTTTCAACACAAGTAGAGACTGTAAGAACAAAGACATTTTATTGGAAGGATACATACAATGGCAATTCATCATTTTGAACCGACTGTCTACTATACAGCAATAGGCGCACATGAACCCGTACTATGTATTAATAGTGGCGATACTGTTTTTACGACAACCGTTGATAATGCGGGATATGATGCTACTGATACACAGGTGACGGCTGGTGGAAATCCACAAACAGGTCCATTCTATATTGAAACAGCCGAACCCGGTGATACACTTGCTGTACATTTTGACAAATTACTACCGAATCGGAAAATTGGCAGAACTGCAACTGTAGTTGCCCCAAATGTGCTTGACCCGCATTATGTTATGTCTGAAATGCCAGAAGGGGATCGTGCTGAATGGGAGGTGAATGTGGAAACATGGACAGCAACCTTGATTTCACCAGAGACTCAGTTAGGTAGACTTACTCTACCACTTGAACCGATGGTGGGTTGTTTCGGTGTTGTGCCACCTCGTGGACAAGCTATCTCTACAGCGACATCCTCCACACACGGTGGTAATATGGATTATCGCGGTTTTAAGGAGGGAGTTACCGTTTATTTGCCAGTCTTTGTCAACGGTGCTCTTTTTCATCTTGGTGATGGGCATGCTGTTCAAGGGGATGGTGAAATTGTTGGTACGGGAATTGAAATCTCTTTTGATGTGCAGTTCACAGTTGAGGTAATCAAAGAAAAGTCAATTAGTTGGCCTCGTGCGGAAAACGAGGAGTATATCCTTACCGCAGGGAATGCGAGACCACTGGACCAAGCCGTGCAGCACGCTACAACAGAACTCCTTCGGTGGTTAGGAGAACTCGGATTAGAGAAACGTGCTGCACATATCTTATTAGGGCAAACCGTTGAATACGATATGGGAAATGTATTTGATCCAGCATATACGATGGTGTGTAAGATAAAGAAGTCTATATTGCGAGATATTGGTATATGGGATGCGAATTAGGATCTGTTCATGTCTAATTCTGACATAGACCTAAGGTTTAGTAAAGGTGTCATAACGCCACCGGAGGCAGGGATGACAACCCCTGTATCGTATAATCGCATTGCAGCAACGGTTGCATGTGCCACATCTTCAGGTGTACCGGGACGCACCATAAAAATATATCCTTTATCTGCTGCCTCTTCGTAATCGGGAATTCGGACACGTGACAAATCAGTATCAATCACACCTGCAGCAATTCCATTGACCTTAATACCGTGCATTGCCAACCTTCCAGCATAAGCGCGCATGCTCATCTCTAATCCAGCTTTTGAGATGCAGTAGGCGGTTCGGTTGTCGGATGCCATCGTATCTGAGATAGAAAGTGTATAGATAATGCATCCGCGTATTTCGTGCGCTACCATATAATTTGCTACGCGCTGTGTAAGAAAATGAGGTGCTTTCAAGTTTGTGTTTAGCAACAGATCAAACTGCTCTGGAGTTTCAGCAAGAATATCTGCAATTCGTGTAATGCCAGCATTGTTTATAAGGATATTTACTTTACCAAATGCATCATGTGCAGTTTCAAGTAGTTTCTCGTGAGTGTCAAGGTCGCTGATGTCTGCTTGGATGATAACCGCTTTTCTACCGAATGATTCTACTTCAAGTTTCACCGCTTCGGCTGCATCACGATTCTGGTTGTAGTTGATGAGGACATCTGCACCTTGCCGTGCTAATTCAATAGCGATTGCGCGTCCGATACCGCGACTGGATCCTGTTACGATTGCAGCACTACCTTCAAATGAAATGTCTGTCGCAAAGAATCCGAGGTCTGTGCCTGTTGCCATGTTATTTTACTCCTTTATATTTCTTCTTTACTACGCGCGAGTGAATCGGTAAACCGATTTAGATCGTCGGAGAAACTCTGAAACAGTTTTTCAACGTTCTTTGCGTGTTCCACCGTAATTTCATATATTAGTTCAACTGCATAAATGTTGTCGACTTTATGACGATATTCTAAAAGTGCTTCTAATAATAGAAAAGTATCTTGTGAAATTACAGGTTGTCTTTCCGGACGTTGTCTTATCATCTGTTCAAGTAGGTTTTTATGCCATCTACTTCCACGCTGTAGGTGTCCGTCCACTTCGTTGGCAATACGCTCGAAAATCCGCTCAATGCCGCTGTAGACATCTGCAAGTCTATTAGCGATTGATTCTTCTATATATTCTCTTGCTGCATCTGGGAGTACTTCAATATCCTCCAGAGCTTTTTGTATACCTTGAACAGTAGATTCAATTTTTGTACATTCGTCATTTATTCGCTGTGTAAGTTTTTTTCTGTTCATTTCATATATTTCTTCTTCTACGATAGGTAATACTTGTCTGTTTAGATGTTTGTATTGTGATTTCCATACTGGGGTATATTCCCCTTTCTCTATTGGTATCGCATGCTGTTGTACTCTTTCCCGGAAAAATCCTTTCATCATATCAAAATTAATCAGGTCTATTTTGAATCCTGTATTCATATCCATTACTTTGTCGTATGCCTTTGAATGGGTATCATCGGAGATGCCCCACACAGCAATATCGATATCCGATAATTTTGTGAAACCAATAGGTTCTGTAAGTGATCCGAATACAGCAACTTGTGTAGCACCGAATTCATTATATAGAAGTTCCGTTATCTCGTATACTACCTGCCATGCACGTTCTAATAACGTTTCATCAACTTTCCTGCTTTTCCATCGGTTTTCCAGTCGCTTCCTACAAGATGCAAGTTCCTCTGGTGTAATTTGGTTTGATTTTGACATTGCTATACTCCATGTAACTCCAATGTTTCGCTCAAATGGCATGCGACTTTGCTACTGGGTGTAATTTCACGCAGTTCGGGTGACTCCTGTTTGCATACATCGGTTGCGTAACGACACCGTGGATGAAAATGGCAACCTGTTGGTGGTTGAGATGGATCGGGTACATCTCCCTCAAGATGAATCAGTTCACGTTTACGTTGCTCCTTCGGATCAGGCAATGGTACGGCAGATATTAATGCCTCTGTATACGGATGTTTTGGTGATTGATAGAGGGTTTCGGCATCGCTTATTTCCACAATCTTGCCGAGATACATCACTGCTACACGGTCGCTGATATGTCGGACAACACTCAAATCATGTGCGATAAAGATATAAGAGAGTTGGAACTTTTCCCGCAACTCTGCAAGAAGGTTGAGTATTTGTGCTTGTACGGAAACATCAAGTGCTGACACAGGTTCATCTGCTACGATCAATTCTGGATGCAGTGCTAATGCCCGCGCAATCCCGATTCGTTGTCGTTGTCCACCACTAAATGCATGCGGGTAACGTCGCATATCATGCGATTTTAAACCGACTGATTCCAACAATTCAACAATCCGATTTTGAAGTTTGTCTCTTTTTACGGTGCGATTAACGCGTAACGGTTCACCAACGATATCTGCTACTGTCATCCGTGGATTAAGCGAAGACTGCGGGTCTTGAAAAATCATCTGTATACGCCGACGAAACGGACGCATCTGTTTATTCGTCAATTTAGCTAAATTAATCTGTTCATCACCAAAAGTGAAATTACCACCTGTAGGAGTGATTAATCGGAGTAGACACCTGCTTGCAGTCGTTTTACCACATCCGCTTTCGCCAACTAATCCGAGGGTTTCACCACGTTCCACATCAAAACTTATTCCATCTACTGCTTTCACATGTCCAATAGTCCGTCTTAGTATACCTTTTCGTATCGGAAAATATTTACGTAAGCCTTTTACCTCAAGCAGTTTCGGCATCGCTATATTCCTCATAAAGCCAGCATCTAACTGCATGACACGCGTTCTCTGTTTGCATATTCTGAGGGTGATCAATACTATTGAGTTCAGGCATCTGTTCGCAAACAGGTATCTGTTCGGTACATCTCGGTTGAAAAGAGCACCCATTAGGAAGTGCTAACGGATGAGGTACCGTACCGGGAATAGATGTCAACGTTTTATCCTGATTCCCTTTCAAATTCGGAATAGAGTTGAGTAATCCACGTGTGTAAGGGTGTAAAGGATTATAGAAGATATCATCAACGGTTCCCGTTTCAACAACACGTCCTGCATACATAACAACTACCTCGTCTGCCATGTCAGCGATGATTCCTAAATCGTGTGTAATAAGCATAATTGCCATACCAAATTCTACTTGTAGCTCTTGCATTAGCGTGAGTACTTGTGCTTGAATTGTGACATCCAGTGCAGTGGTTGGTTCATCTGCGATAAGGAGCGTGGGAGCACAACATAGTGCCATGGCAATCATCACCCGTTGTCGCATCCCGCCGGACAGTTGATGTGGATATTCGTCAACACGCTGTTCAGGTGCGGGGATACCAACGCGTGCCAACATCTCAATAGCGCGTTCACGTGCCCATTTTGGTGTCTTTTGTAACCCGATACGTTCTAAAGGTGTACGTTTATGTTCATGGTGTAACACTATGGCTTCAGCGATCTGGTCACCGACGGTATATACAGGGTTAAGTGATGTCATCGGTTCTTGGAAAATAATTGCTATTTCATTACCCCGTATTTTTCGCATTAACTCGCTACGTGGGGATACTTGCACTATATCTAATGGATCTTCTGTTTCATCACGGTAAAACAGAATCTCACCCATATCAATCCTGCCAGGATTCGGCACAAGTTGGAGAAGCGAAAGTCCGGTGATACTTTTCCCACAACCGCTTTCTCCTACAATGCCAACGGTTTTACCACGATCTATGGAAAAACTAACATCGTTTACTGCGTGGACAAGTCCACTATCAGTAGGAAATACTGTCTTTAAATTGGAAACTTCAAGCAAAGGTTGCATCAATTTCTTCTAACCGATATCGTAGTCTAATCCTGTAAATATGTATATATTTTATCGTAAAATGGTTTACAAATCAACATAGTGATAGCACCCACTACCTGAAGGTAGGGGCTTCGGTTTCGTAGACAATAGCGTTTATCTCTGAGAGATAACCCGTCTTACATCGTCTCCACCAGTAGGCTATTTTCCTAAACCCTAATATGTTGAAGTCAAATATGCTTCAACGGTGAGAAAAGGGGGTATCGTGCGAAAATCTTTCACGGCTATCCCAGCCTACAAAATAAGTTTGAGGTGGCGATACAAGACGATGGGTTATTACTCCGCTTTCGTTTTACATGGATGCCACCAATAATGATGTTTTACAAGGTCTCACTTGCAACTTGCCAAAAACCGTTCCAAAGGTTAGGATAGGACACTGCCAAGTGGCAGCGTTGGAACTCCTATCCAGCAAGTTACAAATAGTATACCACATTTCTTGAACAAAATCAAAGTTGTTTTTCAACAACGAGTTTAGCCGTCTACATCCCACAAGCTAAAGCATGGGGATTTGACGGGGAGTGTTAAGGTTGTATGCATAGAACGGCTTAATTCTTCTATGTGCTTTCTTCTGATCACAATTTTCCTTTGTCGGAGTGAACTCCGAATCGCTACCTAACCAGTAAATCGTGTAAATGCTCAATAATTGAATTACTCTGATTGTTTCATTTACATCACTACTGTGAATGTATGTCCAAGGTCCCTCTATAAAAAGAAAAGAGACACAACAATTGTGTCTCTTACTTATCAACTACTCTAAATATAAACTTTCTTATAGGTGCACGCCTCCTTACAGATTTGTTTTGATGTCACTCCAAAATAACGTAAGTTTTTTGTCTGTTGTGTTTGAAAGATGCACATCAATAGTTTCTGCTCCGCGATTAATTGGAAGTGAATTCCACATCTCTGATGTCTGAATACCAACGAATTGGTTTTCATGACTTACAAGGTCGTTGCTTAGAACTTGTGCGGTCTGTTTTTCATCAGTTTTTGCGGTTCCGTCCTTCACGGATGCCAATTGTGATGGGGAAATACGTACATATTGGAGTCGTGTTTCTTCAAAGGCTGTAAAACCGAAATCTTGTGGTTGTTCATCGGTAAAGAAAGCAAATTTGACTAAAAAAGCTGATACAGCTACATAGCAAAGCAATGCAACACAATTCACAAACTGTGGAGAAAGGTCTAATTTGAGTTTCCCGAACAACCATGAAATAGGATGTGCGAAAAATGCAGTTTGACTCTGTTTATGCACTTCTCGAATCTTATTCTGAATATTACCAAGTAATTCAGAAGGAGGTTCCGGTGGTTCAAGATTACCCAACACTGTTGCAGTTTGCCATAATCCTTCATATTCGATTTGGCATTCATGACAACTACGTAAATGTTGTAAAAATTTCTGACGGTCTGCCCCTTTCAACATGGAGTCTTGACGATGTAAAACCAAGTTTTCACGAGTCTGTTCACAATTCATATAACAATCCTCGCTTTCTATAAAAAGAAATTGTTAACGTATAACTGTAATTGCTCAAAGGTAGTATTTTTCCAACTTCACTTTAAGATTTTGCGTTGCCTTATTTAACCTTGAGGCAACTGTTCCGAGAGAGCAGTTAAGGATTTCAGCAATTTCCTTATATTTGAGATGCTGCATATAATACAACGTGATAACCTCACGTTGCTTTGGAGGCAGACGGTCAATAGCAGCTTGAACTACTTGACTCTGTTCGGTCTTAATTGCCAACCGTTCAGGAACTTCGCGTTCTTCAGTCATACCTCTTGCGGAAGTGTTATCGGTGTAAGCATCCAGCATTCTGTTACGAGATTTGGCTTTTCGGATATACTGATTGCAAGTATTGAGACCGACTTTATACAACCATGTTCCAAATTGTGATTGGAAACGAAACGTTTTAATTGACTTATATGCTTCTAAGAACGTTTCTTGGGTTGCATCTTCAGCATCTTCAGCATTGCCAAGCATACGGTAGGCAAGTCCATATATTTTTGTATGGTGACGATTGACCAATTCGTTGAATGCCTCAACATCACCCTCTACTGTTTTGTGTACATAAACATCATCTGGAATCATATAGGTTCACCTTGCGCAGATGTTACTACATATTTTGTAGTATTAGATATAATATTTCTTCAAATTTTTTACGAATTATTTATAATTTAGGATTTAAACAGGTTCACATGTCTCACAGACCAAGGCAAAACGTTTCATTCCATCAGTATCAAACTCAGTTTCATAATCATAACTGACTGGAACATTTGATGTCCCGCACCAATCGCATCGTCCGGAGAAAGTATGTGTTTTCTTGGATAGGAGTTCTTGTTTCTCATCCTCTATCTTCTGGGTTATCTTGATAAGATCAAGTGCGCGTTGTCGTAATGTTGGATCTGTTTCTATTTTAACAATCTTCTGGAGTAGCGGTTGAAGTCTTGGGTCATTCGGATTTCCACCGTCGTCAAGTGTATGCCATGCAGCACGTCTGACACGTAGGTCGGGATCAATCATGCCTTTGTATAATGCAACCCAAACAGCATCAATTCGTTTCCGTACGTGACAGGGACAAAGGTTTTCCATTGCCAGCGATCTGTCATCAGGGTTATCGGAGTAAGCGAGAGAAAGATAGTATTCTATGCCATCACCGCGCAATCTGTCTTCGCGTCGTCGGTGTGCTTTCCTTTGGTATTTGTTCATTCCGGTTGATTTCTTTGGCATATATCTTTTTCGTTAACAGAATTATAATTTGTTTTTTGCGGTTTTTCAAACTTTAAATGGTGATGGTACCTTTCTTTATTCCTAATTTTACTCCAATTTCTTCAAGTAAGAATTACATGTAGCGAAATCATGCTTCAAAGATTTCTTTCACATAGAGGCGCAGATCTCTCATAGACTTATCATCTCGTTTAAGACTGTTGACCGTATTTCTTCACGGAGGGCACGTTTTGATACCACATCAACCTTACAACCAAGTCTATCCTCTAAAAATTGCTGAAGCCCCACAAGATCAAACAGATCTGCGCCATGTTCCAGATCTACCAATAGATCAAGGTCACTGTCAGCGTTGTTATCGCCTCGCGCATACGAACCGAAAATGGCTTTGATTTCAGCTTTAAACTGCTTTCGGATTTCGTCCTTATCTTCTGCGACTATTTTTCTTATTTCTTCTATCATGATTAATACTCTATGAAGTGTCCAATAGTATCTAACCTTGATTCATTAGTTCTTCAATGGCATCAATTTCCTTCGGAACGGAATCAGTGAGTACTTCGGGACCGGATTCCGTGATAAGAATATCATCTTCAATACGGATACCGATACCGTGGTATTCAGGTGGGACCTTTTTCGTGCCTTCTGCGATATATAGACCTGGTTCAATTGTCATCACCATACCCGGTTCAAACGTTTTGTATTCACCTTCTGCGTCGCGAACACAATTGACATCGTGCACATCTAACCCGAGCATGTGACCGATACGATACATATAAAACTGCTTATATTTTTCCTTCTTGATTAATTTCTTCGTTTTACCCTTTAATAGACCGAGACTGAGCATCCCTTCTGTCAACAATTCAATGGACTTTTGATGCGGTTCGTCAATAGAGACCCCCGGACGAAGAGTGTCTATAATGGCATAATGTGCGTCAAGAACAAGTTGATATACTTTTCTTTGTGTCTCTGTAAAAGTGCCGTTAATAGGAAAGGTGCGGGTTACATCTCCACAATAACGTTGATAATCTGCCCCAGCATCAATAAGTACGAGGGTATTATCTTCAATCTTGCAGTTGTTAGTTGTATAATGGAGTGTTGTGGCGTTCCCTCCACTTGCGACAATAGTTGGAAAAGCCGTGCCGTTAGCACCGTTACTGCGGAAGGTTGCATCTACAATTCCCTCCAATTCGTACTCGTACATACCTGGTTGCGCTGCTACCATAGCTGCGATGTGTCCATCAACAGTAATATTTGCTGCTTGCTTTATTCGGTCCAATTCTATCTCATTCTTGATTAACCGCATTTCACTGAGAATTGGACTGGGATCAACGAGTGTATTAATTCCCTTACCAGAACGAATACGTGATCGGACACCTTGTTTAAAACGTGATAGTATTTCATTATCAATATGGGAATTGGATCCTAATGTGTAATATAAGCGGTCAGCATCTTTTAAATATTTTCCTATTTTTTCCTCGAACTTGTTTATAGGATATGCCTTATCTGCGCTGTATTCTTTACAAGCAGCTTTAACACCGACCCGTTTTCCGTTCCAGATTTCAGCTTGTTTATCTTTTGGAAGGACAAATAGAATATATTGATATTTCGGATGGTCAGGTGCGATAACACAAATTGATTCCGGTTCTTCAAATCCTGTAAGGTAGTAAAAATTCGGGTCGGGATTGTATATATGTTCTGTGTCGTGGTTTCGCATCGCAGCGGGTGCATTTGCCAAAATTGCAACATCACCAGAATCCATCTGTTCAATAAATTTTTTTCGATTTTCTTTATGCATACTGTTTCCTAATTGTGTTTCTGACACTTGTCATGGAGTATTGTAAACCCAATGCAAATCAACTTTCTAAAGGAAATTCTATCATTGATTGCAAAAAACGAATTACTAAAGACTGCTTCATAGATAACTAACAGGTGTTCCGATTTTTCCAATGACACCCCCACTTGCTACCATTGGATAGATTGGATGGGACCAAAATATACCTTCTTCAGGTGAACGAACAACTTCAGTCACATGTCCAAAAACATCACGGATTTCTGCTATTGGCTGACGCGTCTCAAGTTTTTCGGACAAATTCGCTTTATAGTAAATAAATCCACCTTTGTTGCTAATAATTGGGATAAACTTGTTTACGACGGTCTGTTGGTCAGGAATATCAGGAACACCCTCAATAAATTGATACTGTTTAAGGACGTTTAGTACACCTCGTACACCCTTTTTTATGCTGTTAACGTCCCACCCGTGCGTTCCTCCAAGTTCTGGGTCAATTGTCGGTATTCCAATATCTGGAGCAGCTTGGGCGAGTTGCCCTTTTGGTCCCTTTTGATCAAGGATATAACCTATACCAAATATTTGTGCCAAAGCAAGACAAGCACTGTGGCATTTGTGTTTCGTCCCAACACGAACCCGTACTTCATCAATCATTGGTTGAACACCACCCTGATGCAGATCTATGCAATAATCTGCATTACGGATAGCTTTCTCAAACAACTGATATGCAATACGTTCACTTGATGTGCCATCGGAACGTCCTGGGAAGCAGCGATTCATCTTGACGTTGTCAACCGGGCTATATGCTTGTTTCGCATGGAATGCATGGACGTTTACAATTGGTACGGCAATAAGTCTGCCATTCAACTTTTCTGGTACAATCTTACTTAAGATTTCATGAATAACTGCAATACCGTTTAGTTCATTTCCATCGCTAATTGCTTGAATGTATAGGGTTTTTCCCGGTTGTTTTCCATTGATAAGGACAATAGGCACACGAATCTGAGTGCCATCAGGCAATATTCCAACAGATAAATGTCCTTCAATTTGTGTCCCGGGTTCTGCAACCACAGAACCGACGACTAACTTGTGAGAGTTCGTATTTTGCATTGGGTAAAGTGTAGTTATCCCTTTGTTTCGACAGATTTTGTTCCTCTTAATATAGCAGAAAGAGTGTGTAACGTCAACCTGAAAATCGGGTTTGTTTAATGCATTTCAGGATTATTTATAGTGGATTTTTGAATTACTTTGTCCACTGTTAACAAGCAAGGTTAGGAAACCTCCAAATCAACGGTATGAATGCCTATTGGCATTCCTCGCCTAACGGTGAATGTAAGTGGTGACAAATGCCATAAGTGCATTTGACGTTGATTTTGCAATGAAGTGCGCGACTACAAAACACTGTAAATCCTGAGAGATGCTCACTAAATTTTACTATAGTTTGGACAGTTTTGAAATTTGTCATATAGTATGTTGTGGAAAACGTCTAACCTTCAAACAAGTTATAAGTATCCACATTTCGCCCCGCTGGGGCTCTTGTATGGTGAGGTATACGTTACTATACACATTCCGCCCCTCTGGGGCTGCTCTTTATTACTTCCAATATATATTTTCCGTGAGTTACAATGACATGAAAAACTGAACAAAAATAGAAAAACCCTGAAAACCCTATAAGCAAGAAACATAAATTGTCCAAACTATAGTAAATTTTAGAATTCATAATAAATAATATTACGGTTGATACAGGGCATTCAATTATCACTGTAAGATGTTGGTATATACCTCGTTTTTTTTCTTCAAATTCTCTGAATTTTGTTTCATTCAAACCGTCCCAGTTTTCGTCTTTTGGGACGGTTTTGGGACGGTGATGTTTTTCCAGTCCCTGTCTGGGTTTACTGGGGTTTTTGTGTGGGTTTTTGCATTTTTTTATTTGGCATTTTTGGGACGGTTTGGGTTTTGTATGATTGACTGTTTTTTTCGTGTTACCTTCCTGTATGGAAAATTGAAGGTGATGATTCTGTTTATGTGTGTAATCTGCTTTTTGCCGAACAGTTTTTCTTATAAATTTTAGCGGAATTTCTTCCTTTAAAAGGTTACCGTACGGTATCCTTTTTTTACATAACGGTATCTTTTGGTGTGATCGGTCTGCGTATAGTGCCTGTCTGGTTTTATTGGTTATTTGCATCGGTTTTTTCAGAAGAAAAAAATTTAATTTTGGTATCTTTTGCATCCTCTGGAAAAATACCAGTTTTTTGACTGAAATTTTGTATATTTTTTTTAATTTCATAAGCATGTTGGTATGGTAAAATGTTAACATAATTGGGTTACCCGTAACCAAAGAATTTATGTGATATATATAATAACACAAGAAATTAACGAATGTCAAGTTAAAACTTACATTTTTTGTGTTTTTTTGAATTTATTTCTGTTTTTTTCTCAAATTTGTAAAATATTTTTTGAATTACCGTTTAAACCGATATGAAATTGAACGTTGGAATTAGAAGCCTGAAACCCGATTGATACGCGACAATTGAATGCCTGTGACGGTTGATGTATGAAAATTGACTTATTTCTATTGACATGGTAAAATGTATGAAATGAATTTGAATAAAAAATGAAGCAAAAATATACATAATTTGTAAATTCGCAAATAAACACTACTCTATTTCGACTTGTCTATATATGGCTACATTCTATAAAGGTGCTGGTGTTGGAACGCATTGGCATACAAAAGACTCTCGACGTGAAGGCTTCACAGCGAGGTCACCTAAGGTTACTCCTACAATCGAAACAATAATTGATCATATTTCAACAAGCACAGCGAACAGTCCTTATATTTCGTTAACCCGATCCTATGCAGTGGCGTGGCACTATGCAATGTGGGGAGGAACTACTGGTATAATACCTACAAGGAATAATCCATGCTATGTTTACGAAATAGAGATTGACTATTCTTTACCTACAGAACTCAAGTTATTCGATCCAATCAAGGAAGTTGCACTAAGTTTATAGGAACCTGCTGATGTTGATGTGAATAAGGAATTTCCTTTCTACCAACATAATGGATTACCGAATTTTCTTCTGGGTGTTGTTGATCCACGAAACATGTAAGATTTTCTGGTAGGAAGGCTACCTCAACCACCAGGACCAGGAGAACGTTGTTTACCCAATCTCACACCCGAGTTAAAAACGTTAATTAATTCCTTTCGGGATGCTGAGATTCTTGTTTACGGACACATTCCACCATCATGTGTTAAGAATCATTTTGATGTAGAATTGACCGATATTGATTAGCATTTTTCACTGAAGAGGAGTTACTGAAGAGGAGTTACTTACTAATGAGTGAATATAATAAACTAATCATTGACTTAAATGAATTACCAATCTATAAATTCATTGAGTTCCTTCGAGTAGAAATACTTGATGTACAGGGACACGGTCCAACTTTTTTCGGACAAGTTCGGTACGCTCGTAATGGAGTTGAACAAGATGAAAGTTTACCGATGGATTTGAGTAAAGGTATTTTCATAGCGACTCTCAGGGATGAACAATTGCAAGGAATTCAACGTGAGGAATTGGAAAAAACTTTACAAGAAGCGGCTGTAGAGATCACTAAAATTGTCAGAAAACATCCGAATCTGAATAAACCACGGACACATTACAACTATGAGAATAATGAGCAGCAATTCCACACAAATAACTCAGATGATACATCAGTAAGTGTTCTAAAAAATATCTTAAATGCATACCCATATTTGAAATATGATGAACGGGGTTCTGACCCTCCAGAAATTTTACGATGTCGAGTTAAAGGTGATTCTAAATACCCTCGTCATGTAAACGATATTTTTGAGATAGTTCAGAAATTAAAAAATAAAACTGGTAAACCTTATAGTGTTGGATCATACGGTGGTTCTTTTGATGGTGGCGAAAATTTGGATAAAGTATGGACAAGGTTTTCTTTGAGAAAGTTCGATTTTGATGATAAACCGATCAATAATTAAGTCTTTATCTATTTATGCGATTCCTTTGTCTTACGATTATTTATGCGATTCCTTTGTCTTACGATTCTGGTTATCCTCTTATGTTCATGGAATAGTTCTGTAAATGCAGAATTAAGTCCTACTGCGGAAAAAGTCCTCTCCACCATAGAATGGGTAGAAATACCAGCAGGTGAATTCCTTATGGGGTCGACACCAGAGGAAGCAGAAGCTGCATATAATGCTGCTAAGTTGCGGAGTTCGCTGCTGGAAAAATACAATTTTGATGCTGAAGTCCCTCAACATACCGTCTATCTCTCTACCTACCAAATTTCACGATATGAAATAACTAATGCACAATATCGCGCCTTCGTTGCGGCAACAAATCGTCCTACACCACGTGGACACAACAGTGAAGAGCCTTGGCAAGATGAGAATTTCAACGGTGATATGCAACCTGTTGTAGGTGTGACTTGGTTTGATGCGCAAGCCTTTGCTGAGTGGGTCGGTGGGAGTTTGCCAACAGAGGCACAGTGGGAACGCGCAGCCCGTGGCACAAAAGGGAGAAAATATCCGTGGGGTAACGATCCGCCAATAGCACGTCACCATGCGAATTTCGCACGACGCTATAATAAACCTACACCTGTTGGTCAATTTCGAGAAGGTGAAGCTCCTAACGGTATTGCCGATCTTGCCGGAAACGTGTGGGAATGGTGTCTTGATGAATATAACCCAACTTTTTATCAACAGAACGGCAAGGATGTTAAGCAAGATCCATTAAACCTTCGTTTCAGAGATATATTGCGTACCCGTGTTATTCGCGGTGGTGCATGGGATGTCGGCAGTACATTCCTACGTTCAGCTTTACGGTCTATGTTCTATCCATTGGATTCTACACATTCTATTGGATTTCGGGTGGTACGTTCACGTCCAGAAATGAAGAACTGACATACTCCCAAGTCTAAAGACTTGGGGTTCTTTCCTTGATTGTATCAAGGTTTCCTGCTGACGCAGGACAACATTGGACTTCTAATCTGCGTCCAACGGGCGTTGCCATAGACACCGCTACGGGGTTGCCAAAACA
>JAJEAG010000006.1 GCA_022824265.1 Candidatus Poribacteria bacterium
ACGGACAGAGTGTCCGCGATTGCTTTCCTATCCGAATGATGTCCATAGAATACCACAATCAAACGAAAAAGTCAAGGATTTTTGGCGGTGTTTCATCCCAAAACTAAAGCAGCGGGCTTTCACACCGCAACGTTTGGTAATTTTCCATATAAAATTATACGAATTTGACAATAAAACTCTATAAAATTCAAAAAAACACACAAAATTGTATGTTTTTATTTGACATACGTTAGTTTTGTATGTTATTATATATGTCACATAAAAATTAATTGTTAGTAAACCAATTATGTTAACATTTCACGATATCAACATTCATAAGAAATTAGAAAAATTATGAAATCGCAGTCAAAAACTAAATTATCGCAACATATACAAAAGATACCAAAATTAAATTTTTTTTCATGAAAAAACCGATTCTAATGACCTATAAACCCAGACAGGAACTACACTTAAACCGAATATACCAAAAGATACCGTCATGTAAAATTAAGATACCATTGGTATCTTTTTGAAGGTAGAAAATCCAATGAAATTTGAAACAAAACTATTGCGATTTAAACAGATTACACACATAAACAAAACCATCACCACCACCAATTTTCCATACAGGAGGGTAACAACAAAAACCAGTCAATCATACAAATCCCAAACCGTCCCAAAAATGCGAAATTAAAAAATGCAAAAACCTATATAAAAACCCCAGTAAACCCAGACAGGGACTGGGAAAACACCACCGTCCCAAAACCGTCCCAAAAGACGAAAACTGGGACGGTTTGAAGGAAGCAAAATCCAGAGAATTTGAAGACAAAAACAGGGTAAATTCAAATATCTTATAGTGACAATTGAATACCTCTGCACATACCACAAGACTAATAATAGAACATAATTATAATATCTCTTCCAACATACTTGTAATATTCCAATAAATAATCGCAATATTTCATTTTTTCCCTATGATGCACGTTTTCTTCCTAAACTTTCGTCTTAAATTATAAGAATATATACTATTCCAATTGGAGGAAGTTCGTGGAAAAAGATGACGATCTTCAACTGATTCGCAAAGTCTTATCAGGCGATGACGCTGCGTTTAGCATCTTGGTTGAAAAATACCGAAAAAGCGTTCATACCCTTGCATGGAAAAACATCCACGATTTTCACTATGCTGAAGAGATTGTGCAAGACACTTTCCTTAGAGTATACAAAAAACTTCCGACACTCAAGAATCACAATCAATTTGCTGGGTGGCTTCATGCAATTACAACTCGGCTTTGCATTGATTGGATACGAAAGCAAAAGTCAGTAATGCAATCACTTGAAGACACACGGCAGGAAGATATTGAGGAATCCTCTTATACCCAACACATGTTGGAACAGCGGGTAATAGAAAGAACGGAGTGTTACAATGAACTTGTGCAAGAACTCATGGATAAATTACCTGAGAATGAGAGAAAGGTCATAACACTCTACTATCTCAAGGAAATGTCAACGAAAGAGATCGGTGAATTCATGGGAGTCTCAGTGAATACAATTACGAGCCGACTACAACGTGCACGAAAACGGCTACAAACAGATCAAGGACCTTTGGTTCAAGAATACTTTGGTCATTTAGATTTATCTGATAATCTGAAGGAGGATATTATGAGTCAAATAGAGCAACTCCGCAATAAGTTCAATTCATATATGGAAAAGGTGAGAACTAACCCCGAATCAAGAGACGATATTCTGAAGGGAGCATTAGACGAGATTGATAATACGCTTAAGGGTAAAATCACACCTGAGTTGATACATCTCGTAGTTGATGATATGTACCCATCTATGGGCAGTCTCGGCATGGAAAAACGGTTATCTCTACTTCGTAAGTATATGGATGACGTAACAGATGATACGGAGCGTTACTGGGGACACCAGAGGATAGTCAAAAGTCTTGCTTTTCTTCGTAGAAATACAGAAGCTATTGAAGAACAGACGCGTCTTTACCGTTGGGCATGCAAGCATTCAGAAAAGCATGTGTTGCGGATTATTGCCGATCTAAATACTGCTGGTTGTTGGAAAGCAGAAGGTCGTATTGATGACTGGATGCAGCTTTATAATGAGGCATCTGAAGGCTTAGAGAAGCCTGAAGTGAGTCAATATAGTCGTTGCAATTTTCTGCAATTTGGAGCAGAGATCTTACGTAAGAACGATAGGATAGATGCTGCGCTTCTTCAACTTGATAAGTTGGAACGTGCCAATGGCAAACCCGGCAGAAAAAATTATTTTAGATTCTGGTTGGCAGTAAGAGAGAATAGACTCCTGTTGTATAGCCAGCTGGAAGATTGGGATCGTTTTCATCAAGTCTATTCGGAGACAAACACATATATTGAAGGAGAGATAAAGAAACTGGATGTAGACTTTCCTGTAAATTTATACGAACTTATCTGGGCTGCTCACAATATCGGTTGTTGTATGTTATGGTCGAAGAAGTATAGCGAAGCGAAACGTTTGCTACAAGTCGGTGTTGATTTAGGGAATTTCAACGAGTATAATCATTTCATGCTGGCTGTGAGTATCTGGGCTTCTGAGAAGGATCGTGAAAAAACTTTACATCATTTGAAGATTGCTGAGGACAATTATGCGGTGAGTTCCTACAATTACATGGATAGTTACTATCCAGAGTTCCAAAAGACATCAGAATTTTCGGATGTAAAGGACGATCCGGAGTTTCTGAAGATTTTTGGGAAGTAATATCTTTTCTGAATCTCGGATTGTGCGAATCCATTTTGTCTAAACCAGGAATTTCAATATATTAGATTTCCATGATTAGTTTCTTCTCAGAATTGACAAAATCGCTATTTTAGAAGAAAGACTTATACATTGATTGCATCTATTTCCTGAGCAATCCTGAAAATCCTATAATCTTGTAAATCCTGGTTCAGACAACATTTTTTTACATTCTTGCATTTTGTGCAACCATGCCGACTCTGTCACCTATCTTTATATTATGAATGACAACATGTTTTTGGAGTTGACGCATGAAAAACGATGACGCACAATTGATCCAACGCACCTTAGCAGGCGACCAGTCTGCATTCAACACACTTGTGCGAAAATACCAAAAGTCAGTCCACGCTTATGTATGGCGAAAAATTGACGACTTCCACATTGCTGAAGAAATCACACAAGATATATTCCTCAGAGTATACGACAAACTCCAGACTCTGAATGATCCGAATAAATTTGTGGGATGGCTTTATGTTATTGCGGCTCGTTACTGTTTTGCTTGGTACGAAAAAAAGCGGATTCCGATGCAATCGTTAGATGCGATACCCGCAGCGGAATTAGAAGGTCTGGCTTATACAGAATACCACGCCAATCAACAGAGAGAATTCGTGAGTGAACGACAACGCGAAGTTGTCAAACACCTGCTTCAAAAATTGCCAGTGAGTGAACGCACAACTGTGTCGCTACACTATCTAAACGACATGACATGTGAAGACATCAGCAAGTCTATGGGTGTTTCACCGAACACAGTCAAGAGTCGACTCCATCGTGCCAGAAAGCGATTGCAGCAGGAGGAACACACGATTTTCAATAATTGGGGTGAGCACAAAGGAGATATTATCATGTCCGGTAAAATGCAAGACATTCGTAGTAAATTCAAAACATATATGGGGTATGTGGAATCTTTCCCTTTATCAGATGAGGATATACATAAGAGTGAAGAAGTACTAATGGAGGTTGACGCTGAGGTAGAAGCAGCTTTAAAGAGCGAAATCACGCCTGAGTTGGTGCATCTTGTAGTTGATGATATATATCCGCATATGGGTAAAGTCGGCATGGAAAAACGGATCGCACTACTCCGCAGATATCAAGATGTTGCATCAGATGATACTGAACGTTTCTGGGTAAAACATCGGATAGTCCATAGTTTCCCTGCTCTGGAGAGAAACCAAGACGCTGTTGAAGAGCAGATACAATTCTATCGTTGGACTTGCGAGCACATGTCGGATAAACATGTATTGGAAACCCTGTCTAATTTGACCATTATTGATTGTTGGAAGAAGGAAAATCGCATAGATGAATGGATGAAACTTCATGATGAGGCATCCCAACGTTTAGAGAACCCTGAAGTGAGTGACTTCTCACGCTGCGATTTCCTACAAATCGGGTCAGAGGTATTACGTGCCTTTGATAGGTTTGATGAAGCACTTCTTGGCTTTGAAAAGTTAGAAAGTGCTAATAAAGATCAAGATTGGGAACACTATTTTCGATTCTGGCTGGCTGTGAGATCAAACCGTATTCGTATATACAGCAAACAGGAAGATTGGACTCGTTTTGATCCTGTTCTGAGGGATGTCAGTACGTTTATTGATGGTGAAGTAGAAAAACAGAAAGCAGGTTATCCTGTAAATGTCGGAAACCTTATATGGGCTGCTCACGATATAGGATGTTGTCTTGTATGGTCAAAGAACTATGAGGAAGCAAAACGTTTTCTACAAATCTCTCTTGATTTGCAAAACAAAAACGATTGGGCATACTTCATGCTGGCTGTGAGTATCTGGACAATTGAGAAGGATCGCGAGAAGACATTGCATAATTTAAAACTTGCTTCGGATTATATATTAAATTATTGGAATGAAGATAGGTATTATCCTGCTTTCCTTGAAACACCTGAATTCTCAGATGTTTGGGATGACCCAGAATTTCTGAAAGTTCTTGGAAAGTAGTCAATCCTAAAATCAATCGATAGGTGCGGTTTCCTAACCGCACCATTTACCTAATAACAGAGGGAAACAATTGATTAAAACACGATATTTATACATGATAACGTTGATAATAACGCTAATATTAAACATACACACAATCGCTGCAGAAAACACTCAAACAGTAAAAAAAGACCTCCTCGCAATCAAAACCGAAAAAACACCAACTATTGATGGAAACCTGAATGATCCTTGCTGGCAAGATGTCCCGCAAGTTATCGGGTTTACTGATCAACGCACCGAAAAACCTGCCAAGAATCAAACTATCGGCAGGATAGTTTATAACGACGAAGCTATCTACGTAGGAATATATCTCTACGATGATATGCCTGAAACAATTGTGGCGCGCCAAGAAAAAGACCAGTCTCGATTCAGTGGAGAGGATTGGGTTTCTTTCAGTCTCGATCCGTTCCACACACACCAATTTTCTGACAGAAATTTCTTTATGGCAAATCCACTCGGAACAAAATTTGCACATCTTGCTACTGGGCGCGCAGAAAAAAGCGAATGGATCGGAATCTGGAAAGCCGCTGCACAGATTGTTGAAGATGGATGGGTTGTTGAAATGGCTATTCCATGGCAAATGTTGGATTACCCAGATACGAAAGAACCTGTTCGAATGGGTATCAACCTTGACAGATTTCAGCAACGCACTGGAGAACGTTCATGGTGGTGTAATTTAGGGGTTCAAGAATTTCGAGAAAACGATGGACATTGGATTGATGTGTTACCTCCTCCGCGAAAACGTGACATAAAATTCTTGCCCTACCTGATTGGCGGAATCAGTGAAAAAGAGGATTCTGTAGAAGCAACCTCCCAGTTGCAAAGAGGATACACTGCCCGCGCTGGTGGCGATATACGGTATGAGGTCACGCCACAACTGCGACTCATCGGCACTGCAAATCCAGATTTTGATAACATTGAACAAGATGTTGAAGGTATTGATTTTTCTTACAGTGAACGCTACGTTGGAGACCGTCGTCCGTTCTTCTCAGAAGGAGGGAATGTCTACCATCTCGGCAACCTTTTCTATTCTCGACGGATAATGGATATGGACGGAGGGATTAAACTCTATGGAAAAGTAGCAAAAAATACATCAGTCGGCACATTAGGTACCTATCATCGTAACAATCAGAACTTTCTTTTACGTGCAAAACAATCTATAACAGCAACTTCTCACATCATCGCAGGATTCCTATCGCACCACCGTCCTGACATGGATATAAACAGTGTAGGACACCTTTCAGGTAAAGTTCGGCACAGTAAATTTTCGGCAGAATCAAGTTTCACACAAAGTTGGGAAGGTGAGTCAGATGGTAGAACAGGAGATGTCAATTTAAAATATAACGGCTCACTATTTCAATCAACATTATTTGGGTATTTTGTGGATCCCGATTTCGTTAATAACCTCGGTTATCGTCCATTCACAGGGCTACGTGGCGGTGGTGTAGAAGGTATTCTATCAAACGAATGGCGGCACGGATTAATCCGTAGTATCTTCGTTGGAGCTAATGTAATCGCTTCTAACACTTATGACGGAGATATATTCCAACGTGACATGGCTGTCTTCTCTAATTTCTTGACACACAGTGATTACAGTCTAAATCTCGGTTGGTTTGGTGGACAATTTCAGGAATTCACGGATAGTCTGTTTACCATCGGTTTAGGGGCACGCGCCTCTGATAGATTCAACAATATTAATGTCAGCTATCAGGGAGGAGAACGAGCAGATAAACGGATTCATAGCATTAGCGGTAATTTGAATTTGCACTCGTATGGTTTTTCAGTAGGACTTTCCTCAAATATTCAATGGCATTTTGAAAGACTCTACCAACATATTCTAACGTTGACCTATGACTTTACTCCTGCGTTAAGTCTCGGTAGCCGTATAATTTGGCAAGCAGACTTCGTAAACTACTATTTTGCATTACGCCGTTCTGGCTATGCAGGTATGGACTTTTTTATCATACTCGGTGATCCTAATGCTTCAGAATTCAAACAACGTTTAGTTGCCAAAGTGATTCGTGCATTTTAAATCTATATGAAATCCCAACCACAAGATTAGGACGAAAATTGAATTTTTCTACAATTCTGATAATATTCTTGACAATTTAGACAATTCTGATAAAATATATCGTAATTTTGTGTTTTCAGTGTTTTCAATATATTTTAATAAAAAACTTGACAAAACTTGCAACAGAAAGTATACTTAATAATGTGACATGTGGTAAATTGGCAATTGTTGCCCGTCAGTAAAATTAAAATATTTGACAAATTTATCTTTTTGTGTTATACTACAAAAAAACATTCAGTAAAAGATATATAAATTGTTCGTATTCTATACTATGTTTTTGTGTTTAGACATTATTATTCATATACGAAATCCGCTGAACACAATGCAACGTTTTGAAAAGTAGAGCACCTTCAACTAATATTTAAGAGTTGACTTGATTTTTGCAACCCAGTTATACTGGGTGACGTTATATTAAAGTAGACTAAAATAATATATCAATTGACAATTTTTGTAACCGATACCATAATAGGTAACGTTATTATTAATGCGGTTTGATGTCAAACTCGTAGAATTGATCTGAGGATCATCAGAATTATCGGGAACCGGAAATTCCCACCTACAACGGAAAACCGCACCACTGAAAGTGGAGGACATGTGCATTGGATAAGCACATGTCATACCAAAAGGTTAGTAAAGAATAGATTTGTCCCTGATCTGTTTCTGACATTTCAAATTGTATTGTCGGGCGCGATAACGGAAGCAAACATGTATATCGCCCCAATAGGTTTTATAATTTTTAGTTAGATTTTTTAGAGGAGAACAAATAGTGAAACTGTCATATTCTTTGGCATTTTCTATCACAAATATAGATGTGATACTCGCCATCGGGTATGTGTTTAGGACAATACATATCATCGTGAACCTACATGATGATCCTAACACACCCAACACCCAAGAAAGTCCTGATAGTCATTCAGAATTTGTACTCCGAAAGCAATATTTATTAGTATCCGATATCGTAACACCTTTTCGGATGCAATTACATGAAGCATATCTGTTCAATTAGTAGAACCTAATTAAACAAAATTTGCTGAATTAAGAGAAACTGATCCCACAGTTTTTCATTTCATTACAATAGATGCAAGTAGTAACCTAATACTACTTACGACATCATGTTGTGATTTAAAATATGTAGGTGCGATCTCTGAATCGCATATATTAAAGGAAACCGGAAATTTCCGCCTACTATAATGAAACGTTGACATGTGCAACCGGATGTACATGTCCGATACCAAAATGTTAGTAAGAATAGATTTATCTCTGAATCTGTTCTTAATGTTTCAAATTGTATTGTCGGACGAAATACTGCAATCCAGTGCAAATTTCGTCCCGATAGGTTATATGTTTTAGTTAGATTTTTTAGAGGAGAATAATAATGTACCTGTCAAATAGATTGACATTTTCTATTGCAAGTTTATTTACAAGTTTAATTTTGATATTCACCATCGAAATAGCATCCGTGCATACCCCTGTACATGCCCACCCGCATGATAGTGATCCAACGGATGGTCACTTAGAAACTGATCACCCGAAAGCAACAATTACATTGGTAGATGCTAAAGATACCACTTCTACTATTTTTACAGATGATACTATTAAGGGAAAATCTGTTCAATTAGTAAAAGTTGATGGATCAGATTTTGCCGAATTAAGAGAAACTGATACATCTGTTGTTCCACCCATTGAGCAAGATTCAACCAGTATATTCAAAGTGCGGATTGAATTTGATAAGGATTTGATGGATGTAGCGGATGGAGCAGGTGGTGTGCTTGAGGATTCCGAGATTTCCCTTATCGTCTTAGGTCAAACTAACCCTAATACTAATATTGGTAGTAGTTTGTCAATTGGCACACCCGCACGGGTAACTGATTCTAAACGCGCATTTGAAGTAGTAATTACTGTTCCATCTGCTCAATATGGGGAACTTCCTCTTATTGTATTTGTTACTGTAGCAGCTAATGCTGTATCAACTCCAGCAAGGATTGACCCTATTCTTGCTACAAGTCTTGAAGCACTTGGGAACTTGGAATCAACACCTGCAGATGCAAGGTTTGAAGTGGTTGAAAATGTTTCTACAGTACCAGATCCAGGTCCTCCTCCTGTAGTTCATCCAGATGGAACATTCGAAATTCCTGGAAATAGTTACGTAGTTGTGGTTAGAAATGATGATGCATCTCAACCTGGGGCAAGAGGTGTACATTTCCGATCAGATGTAAATACTGTTATGTGGGTAGGTATGCCCGATTTAGCGTATCTATTTGATCTAACAGCTCCCCACGGTGGTGGCGCACTTATTATAGAAAGTGCAGGTACTGCTGTCGGAACTGTCGGTATCAGTGAAATTATGTGGGCACTCGATGAAAGTCACCTCGGAATTGAAGCAGCTGAGAAAGCCACACAGTGGATTGAACTGCATAATCTCAATGTTGATCCAGTAACCGTTACCATGAAAACCTTGATGGGCACTGATATCACTGATGCTAATAACGGATTAAGAGGAGATCTCGCAGATCCTAACGTTGATTCGGTGACAAACTTCTTCAACAATCGCCCCGGTAACGCTGCGTGGACTGTAAAAGGTTCCAGTGGGGACAGTGTACAGGCGCGTGACTTTATCTCTATGGCAAGAATACTACCAAAGGATAAGGACGCTTACGCCAATGCAGAGGGGGCACTGTATAGTAACCGAGATGGTAGAGCCGCAAGTAGTTGGGAAGCATCTCAAAACACTTACCTAAAGGCGCGTACATCCGGCAACATTGAATATGATTACGTTGGCTCACCCGGCCGTGTGAACTCCTTTAAACCTGTGACGCAGGGAGATATTATACAAAAGCGGACAATAAAACCTGCAAGTAATACCATTGTTATTAATGAGGTTGCAAACCGTTCCGGAGTTAATGAAAAATACGAGTGGATAGAACTCCGCAATGTTTCCGATGGCAAAATAAACCTACGGAATTACATGATTTCAATTGTAACAGCAATAGATAATGATACTGCCCTGATTCAGTTCCCGGCAAATGATAATGCCCAATTAGAAAAAAATGAAGTGTTTCTCATAGTCGCTACCGATCCAGTGGACGACTTTGATCATCCACTTGCTGCTGGATACAATGTGAATAAAAGCGAATTAGAACAAGCACCAGGCACGCGAAAGAGTCCTGTTCGTTATATGGCTCAAAGTTTCGTGTTACCTGACGACGGTAATTTTGTGCTGATGGTGCGGAAACCAGATAACGATGAAAATCAAAGATCTGGTGCTGATAACGACAAAGGTGTCGCTGAAACCGGTACCGACGATCTCGACAAAATCGTGGATATTGCTGGATATCATTCGAATTTGCAAAAAGATCCATATCCTAATTCAGTTTCAAAAACTGATTTATGGCCATTGTATAAATTTGATGCACCAAGTTTCACTCATAACAGGTTTGATAAAGATGTTGTTCATCTTCGTCAACGTTTGACCACACACAATGATCGAAGTGGTGTTGGAGCATACGATAATAAAGATGGTGAAGATGAAGCCGCATTCCGAAATGTAGAATGGACAGGTGTCGGTTATAGACGTGTGGCTGCCAACACAAATGCAAACGGTGGAACACCCGGTTATCCTAACAATGCACTACCGGAAACTGGTAGTGAAATCACTGCTGCTGTTTATATCAGCGAAATTATGTATACTGATAGTGCATTCGGTAGACTGCCACAGTGGATTGAACTACGTAATCCATCTAAGACACTTGGGGCAAATCTACACAACTGGCGTCTGACTATTACAAACCACGATACAACTGACGGTGATGCGGCTTACTGGCAAGGTAAAGGTGAAGCAAGTATCCTGCTTAAGGATTTGAAAATTAAGCCGAATTCTTCTGTATTGATTACATCACGCAGAGCACCTCGGAGTGAAATTTTCATACCTAACTCTGATATCTTCGTCCTGTGGCCAACACACCGAGAAACTTTCGGTATGGTTGATCCTGGCGATGATTTTCTCAATGTCTATGGATTCAATATTACCTTACACGCTAATGGGCACGAAAACGATCGTAGTAAGTGGCAATTAGTTGACGAAGTTGGTAACCTTGCTTCTGATGCAAATGACCGTCGTGGAAATAGAAAACGTTTTGATCCACCAAGTTGGGAATGGCCTTATGCAAATACTGAAAACGGTTATCGTATTTCAGTCGCACGCACAAATACCGTTACTGATATCATAGATAACGGATTTACTCGCGCAGTATCTGATGGGACAACACGCAAAGGCTGGATTCTCTCAAGCATGGACATCAGAACTTATAGAATCCGCTATGTCTTCTATGGACATAAAGACGACATTAGCACACCAGGTCAAACCCTTCATTCACCGCTACCAGTTAGCTTGTCATTCTTCCGTCCAACATTGGAAGATGGAAAAGTCATTGTCCGTTGGACAACCGAATCCGAACTTGACAACGCTGGATTTAATATACTCCGTAGTAATACTCGGAACGGTGAGTTCAAGCAGGTAAATGAAAAGTTAATCCAAGGTAAAGGCACCACCGGTGAACGTTCTAACTATAAATGGACAGATACTTCAGCGAAACCTGGTGCTGTTTACTATTACCAAATTGAAGACATATCCTTCACCGGTGAACGTCAAACACTCATGACCACTAAGCTGAAAGGTTTGATCTCTCCTAAAAACAAACTCACAACACGGTGGGGTGAATTGAAATCACAAGATTAACTTAGCGATCTTCCAAATAACATACCCGATAGACAGACAATGGACTCCGGTCCATTGTCTGTCTATTTTCTGTCTCTGGATAAACTAATTGCATACAACTTTTAAACATGCTATAATTATAGGTAGGAGAATAAAGATTGGAAAAAGCGGATAGAGTTTCAATACTTAGTATACGGAAGATATGGATTGACCTTGCCCTATCAGTATTCTCGCTTCAAGTAATCCTTTACGCAGTATTGTTGATTCGGCATGAGGTTGCGAAAGGCAACGCACCGATGGAAGCAGCACAAGTCATCGTTGCACAGTTGGCATCTGTTATGGCTGTTGCTACTGGTATCACATTTATTCTATTTCAAGGAGTAGATTTTGTCATGTTTCTAACACAACTATACAAAGAACGGCTTAAACGAAGAATAAAAGAAGCAAAAGCCGAAGGAAAAGCTGAAGAACGCGGTTTATGGAAAAAATGGAACAACCGCCGTCTGGAAGCAGAAGCTAAAGGTGATGAGTTCAACGAACCTCCACCAAATGAAACACAAAACACATTGGAATAACATCTCTTGATATAAGGTTATCAGACACATTCTATTTTAAGGAATAAATATTATCATATTTCTAACACAACTATACAAAGAACGACTTCAACGAAAAATAAAAGAAAAGGGGCAGACTTTACGAAGATCCACCATCTAACCATTAATTCATAACCGAAGTTATCAATCATTAATCAAAATAGGAGGACAGAACCAAACGATGAAAAAGTTCTTTATCTTACTTATCGCAATAACCTTACTTACCCCCAGTGTGTATGCAGAAATCACATATAGTGAACACATCGCACCAATATTACAAAGACAGTGTCAATCCTGTCACCGACAAGGTGAAGTCGCACCGTTTGCGTTAACCGAATACCAAGATGCAAAAGCTTGGGCAACCGAAATTGCAGAATATACGAATGCTCGACTTATGCCACCTTGGAAACCTGCAGAAGGATACGGACATTTCAAAAACGAACGTCGTCTCTCAGAGAAAGAAATCCAGATGATCACAGATTGGGCAGAAGCAGGAGCACCTTCTGGAGACCTTTCCAAAACTCCGCCGAACCCAACATTTAACGATGGATGGATACTCGGTAAACCTGACCATATCATTGAAATGCCTGTGGAATACGAAATTGAACCTGAAGGTGAAGACGAATATCGCCACTTCATAATACCCACAAACTTTGATACAGACATGTATGTTCAGTCAGTTGATGTACAACCGGGTAACCGAAAGACGGTGCACCACGTAATCGTCTACTTGGATGTTGAAGGGCAGGCACGTGAACTTGATGCAAAGGATCCGAAACCGGGATATGTTACAGAAGGAACAGGTCCAGGAATTGACGTAGCAGGAACACTCGGTGGATGGGCACCGGGTCTAAGACCTTCTGTTCTTCCTGAGGGAATCGGATATCTATTGCCAAAAGGTGCTGACATTGTGCTACAGGTACATTACTACCGCACCGGACACACTGAACGCGATCAGTCAAGAGTTGGACTTTATTTCAATAAAACTGCAAAGACAGTTCCGTTGAAGATTTCACAAGCAATTAACACCGAGTTTGTAATTCCGCCAGGTGAGGAGAAGTATGCTGTCAGAGCATCGCGCCATGTGAAAAAAGATAGTTATCTGTTAGCGACAATGCCGCACATGCACCTGCTCGGACGTGATATGCGAATGATTGCCAAAACACCTACCGGTAATCCTATAGATCTTATCTGGATACAAGATTGGGATTTCAACTGGCAGGACATTTATCATTACCGCAAACCGATTTTTCTGCCTGCTGGCACACACATCTCACTTATTGCGCACTTTGACAATTCACCAGCAAATCCTGCCAATCCGCATGACCCACCCATACCAGTCGGTTGGGGAGATAAAACAACAGATGAAATGTGTATTGGGTTCTTGTATTTTGTTGACGCCGCAGAATATAAACCGGTTGAGTAACTGAACCTATTGTAGGACGGGTCTTTTTATCCGTCCTACAATAGAGGGATGTTAATCTATTTTTTCTGTCCAACAAAGTACACCGCAGATGCCAATATATGCGAATGCGGATGGAATAATAACAACATATCCAACCAAACTAACGGAAACGTCAACCATCCAACCAAAAGCGACACCACCTTAGCAATCAGCAAACTTCCAAATGAACAGACAAGCCCGATATACTCTCGAAAAATCCAATGGAGAGCCGTTGTTGGTCCAGCACACGCACCGCTCTCAACCTCATGAAACCGAGAAAAAAGTTCCACAAACCCCGTTGTAGTCCATCGTTGATAATCGTGTGGAGAGGCATGATATCCTTGTAAAAACGGAACGGCTGCACACACAAATCCGTTCGGTTTCAGGACACGATACATTTCAGCTACAACTTGCATAGGATCACTGACATGCTCCAGAACTGCTTCAGAGATAACCGCATCAAAAACTGAATCAGCAAACGGGAGAGCGTGTCCATCACCTACAACATCCACCAAAGGAGTCGATTCAATTTCAAAATTAATCACATTCGGGGAACGACGATGCATTCCAGAACCCAGATCCATAATCTGGGCATCCGGTCCCAGTTCTCGTAACACCCGTTTCACAGAACGATTCCAACGTGGAGCGGGATATGGACATCCCATAAGAAGTGACAAAAATCGGTGTTGCCGTAATCGACGTTTAATTTGTTCAACCATATTTGGATTTCGGCTTTCAGCAATTAGCAGTCGATGGATATTTCCTGCGGGAAGGCATTGAATACATGCTAACAAACTATGGACAGACGATAGACATAAAAAAACGGGGTCAGAACACTGACCCCGCCATCACTAACCACTATGTATGCGGAAACTTTATATTTGCTTCATCCGCCGCTTTCATCAAATCCCTTACAATCTGCATCGTTAACTGCGACAATTTGCGGGAGAATTCAGTGTCAGAAACACCTCGATATCGCGAAGGTTGCGATGTCCCGAGACGTTCATTGGCTATTGTCAACGCACTTGTAACGAGTGGCAATGCAACCTCAAGCGGTTCCATAGATGCTGATATCTCAACATCTTCTGTTATTACATCATCTGGTGCGTCCATTTTACCTGCCAATAACCGTTCTCTATTCTCATTGATTGCCTCAAGTACCTGTTTCGCGGCGAATTGATGAGCCCCTTTCTTCGCACCGGGTATCGGATCCTCTGTTTCGTGGACCCTGTCTCCATAATAAACTGTAACCTTCCAACTTGGTGCGTCTGGTGTCCCATGTTGCGTTTCAGAAAATCGTGGTTGGCTCAATCCACGTTCTTGGCAATATTGAATTAAAAGTCCTTTATAGTTCCCATCAGATTCCAGAACTTCCCGATCAGGCATAGACTACCTCCTGAACCATTTTACCTGTTATTATCATAGCGTGGGCGGTATTCAGTCGTTCTCGGTTTCACCTTCCGCTGCCGTTTCAGTTCGATGCGACGCCGCTTTTCACTCGGCTTCTCATAAAAACTACGTTTCTTAATTTCCGTTACAACACCCGCCTTACCACACATCTTTTTGAACCTCGCGAGTGCCCTATCAAATGTTTCACCAGAATCGACTGTTACTTCTACTTGAACCATGTTTACATCCCTCCTATTGGGTAAAAATACTATAGTAGTATATCATATCTGAGGTAAGATGTCAAACTTTTTTGGCGTGGAAAACGGCATAAACCACTCTTGACATCACATTACCATTTTGCTAAAATTCCACTTATGACAACTGCTAAACCCATTCCAGAATTACTGTTTGAATGCATGCAACAAGATGATCTGCAACAGGTAATGGCAATAGAAAATGAATCTTTCCCCGATCCATGGCACATTTCCTTTTTTAGGAGATCACTTCATCCACGAAAAAAACACATGCATTTATATGTCGCACGACTAAACAACGAAGTAATCGGGTATGTCGTTTTTTATATCAATTGTGGAGAAGCACACATAATGAATATTGCTGTCACCTCTGAATATAGACGTCGCGGTGTAGCAAAATACCTACTTGCATCAGCTTTAGATATTGTCCAGCAGCACGAAGCAAACGAGATATTTCTTGAGGTAGCTGTCAAAAACACAGCCGCCCGACAACTTTACAAACATTTCGATTTTGAAGTATACGGAATTCGCAAACGATATTATCCCAATGGTGGAGATGCTTATGTCTTGCGAAAAGAGGTGCAACAATAATCTACTTTATTTCGTGGGCACGAAAACCCACCACTACAATGTGAATAGGTTTATCGTAGATAGAACGGTACTAATAATCACTCCATTAGGAGGACTTAATTTATGATATTTGATATAACGCGAAACGCTTTTTCCGCTTCCCCAGATGCAGATACACTTTCTCTTTCTATACGTAGGCAAGAGGCGCGCACAGTCGGTAGAAACGGGTGGCGTATCATTGAAGAAGAGGTAAATTGGCAAGCAAACGAAACCGCAATAATTGTCGTTGACATGTGGAATAAACACTGGTCATGGGGGGCAACCGAACGCGTCAACATCATGGCACCGAGAATGAACATCGTCCTACAACGCGCAAGACAACGTGGTGTCCAGATAATACATGCCCCTTCTGATACAATGGATTTCTACAAAGACCATCCAGCACGTACCAGTATGTCTGATTATCCGCCAGCTGAACCCCCAAAGGAACGTGAAATGCCGGATCCACCACAACCGGTTGATGCATCTGATGGCGGTTCTGACACCGGTGAAGCAGAAAGTTACAAAGCATGGCACCGTCAACATCCCATAATTGAAATAGATAACGCAGATGCCATTAGCGATAACGGACAGGAGGTCTACAATCTGCTTGCACACAAAGGCATCCAAAACCTTATATTTATGGGAGTTCACACCAATATGTGTGTACTTGGTAGATCTTTTGCAATTAAGCAGATGGTTAAATGGGGATTCAATGCAGTTTTAGCACGTGACCTAACGGATGCAATGTATAATCCATTCAAACCTCCCTATGTTAGCCACGAGGAAGGCACACGTCTAATCATTGAATACATTGAGAAATTCTGGTGTCCAACAATCCTGAGTGGTGACCTCACCACCCCTGAACCCGAATAAAGTAAAGCCTTCACCAGAAATCGAAGGACATTCTAAACACAAAAATGCCCACAGCACCAGAAGCACCACGGGCATTTTTATCATTTTTATAATATGTATTGAATTGCTTATTTGCGATTGCCTTTCAACGCACCCCATGTTGTTGTCAGCTTTGCTCTCGGATCAACAGCAGTTGCAGTACTCTCAACAGCCTCAAGGGCACTAAACATTGCATTTAGGTCGCCTGCACCAGTCTCTGCATTTCCAGCAAAGTCGAAATCAAGTGTCCCATCAGTTACTTCAATACCTTCATACTTTTTGATGTCAATTTCGTCTCTACCAGGTGTGACATAGAGTGCTTCAACCACTTCATCTTCAATGATAATATCAAATCCACGATTGTTCGGGGACCAATGTTCACCGACGAGATAAGTCACATCAAAAACACCGTTTCCGGTTACAAACTGATATTTAACGGTTGCGGGGAATGCTGCCCAACTCACAGCATAGAAAAGTTCAACATCATAACCAGCTTCTTTCGCTTGTGTTTGCGCGTCAGCAGTCAGATTAGCAACTTCAGCGGTACGTGGAGCCAATTCAATCCAGCCACCCCAGGCTTGGTTTTCTTGTTGTGCACCATGCCACACACGACCTTGTGAGTCGGTAAAGTCATCGACTTTCCCACCTCGAACGCGGAATTCCTCTGCAGATAACAGACCAGATGTTATCACGACTCCGAGAAAAATAATTAATGTAAATATACTCAGTAACCTCATATTACCTCCATAATGTTATTCTTGACGTTGCCCTTTAAGAGCACCCCATGTTGTGGTTAATTTCTGTTTTGGATCCACTGACAATTGCGATGGAACAACTTCAATTCCGCTGAACATAGCATTGAGATCTCCTTTGCCAGTTTTTTCATTTCCAGCAAATACAAGACTCATCACTTTGTCCTTAACCTCAATACCTTCATATCGTTTGATGTCAATCTCATCACGTCCGGGTGTTACATAAAGCGGTTCAACAACCTCGTCTTCAATGATAATATCATAACCTCGGTTGTTCGGTGACCAGTGTTCACCAACGAGATAAGTTACATCAAACCAACCCTTACCAGTATTCAAATCAACTTTAACGACATCAGGAAATGCCGCCCAACTCACAGCATGAAAGATAACTTCATCGTATCCTTCCTCTTTTGCCAATTTTTTAGCAGCATCAGTGAGATTCGCGACCACTGCTGTCCGAGGAAGTTTCTCAATCCAGCCACCCCAGTCCTGTTTCTCTTGCTGTCCAGAGTGCCAAATACGACCTTCGGCATCTTTATAATCAGCACCTACACCTCCAATCACACGGATTTCCTCAGCAGGCATAGCATCAAAAATCAGTACCGTTATAAATACGGCACATAGCAATAATAATCTTCGTTGCATCATGTCTCCTTATACAAGTAGTAGTTTAAGAAAATTTGTTGAAACCTAATTATTAAACTATTCGTCAATTGTGAGGGAAATGATATAAAATTTCATCAAAAATGTCAATACTTTTAATTCCAATAACTAAGAAAGTTTGCGGATATACGACCTTACTCCGCCTTCTCAGACACAATCAACCTTTGATTCGCTTTAATATTCGTGAGTGTCTGCAAAGTTCCGCTGGACCATTGAATAATAACTTTATCCACTTTGTCATGCTTCCCAAGACCAAATTCTACCTCTGGACTGTTTTGTGATAGATAACTACTCCCCGCAGAAACTTCACGAATTTGATGGATGTCACCAGTGATAACCTTGATCCGCGCACCAATCCCATCTCGGTTGCTTTCCACACCCACAGTACGGATATAAAGCCAATTCTGACTGTTTCCACCATCATTGCGGAGTAACATCGGTTTCTCACCAGCATTGACAATCAACAAGTCTATATCGCCATCAGCATCGTAGTCTCCAGCGGCAACGCCTCTACCGACACCTGGTGATTCCAATTGCCGCAGTCCTGCTTGTTCAGAAACATCAGTGAAAGTGCCATCTCCGTTATTACGGAGTAGTACATCTGGTTGACCATGATTCTCCCACGAAGCAGGATCAATATGTCCAGCTGAAAAAAACAGGTCTAAATCCATATCGTTATCCATATCAAAAAACACCGTCCCCCAACATGTTTTTCCAAGTCCAGATTCAAAAACACCACTTTGTGCAGAGACATCAGTGAAAGTGCCATCTCCATTATTGCGGTAGAGAACATTGTTTTCATCAAGCCAATTTGTAACAAATAGGTCCAAAGCACCATCATTGTCATAATCTCCCCATGCAATACCCATTCCGCCGCGAATGTCGCCTGTACGGCTTCTGGCATCAGGCTGGTTCGTATTTGTAAATGTCATTTCACCATCATTTCGATAGAGGATGTTCTGATCCGAATCGTTTGCAAGATATACATCTAAGTCCCTATCAGAGTCGTAGTCTGCTGCTGCAACCCCGAGCGTTAGATGAAACCCACCATTTACCTTAGAAGCATCACTCACATCAATGAAACTACCATCAGCCTTATTCAGATAGCAGACATTTGCTTGTCCAAAGAAATCGTAAGGAAAGAAGACTTCATCTCCTTGTGGTACTTTGCTATATTCAATATAGTTGCCTAAGTATAGTTCGAGATAACCATCTGCGTCAAAATCACCCCACGCAATACCTGATCCAAAACCTGTATGTCCAATACCCCCTGCTCCCGACGTATATCGCTTGAATGTCCCATCTCCCTTGTTCAAATAGAAAACATTTGCCTTATAGTTTGAAACATACAGATCGGCATCACCATCGTTGTCATAATCTGCGAATGCACATCCCATTCCCCATCCCGTATCACCTACATTCGCAATGTCTGTCACATCGGTAAACGTTCCATCACCATTATTTCGATAGAGTCTGTTTTTAGGTAGGATTGTATTTGGTTCGGGTCTCACCAAAGCACCGTTGACAATATAAAGATCAAGCGTTCCATTATTATCGTAATCCCGCCACGCTGCTCCTGAACCAACTAAGGCGGGAACTACGCGATGATCTATACCACCAACATGTTTGAAGTGAATACCTACTTCTTCGGTGACATCTACAAACTGAATTTCAGCAGTGTACCCGTTACAGACAAGTAATATGAACAAGAAAGTGCACTGACATACTCCCAAGTCTAAAGACTTGGGGTTCTTTCCTTGATTGTATCAAGGTTTCCTGCTGACGCAGGACAACATTGGACTTCTAATCTGCGTCCAACGGGCGTTGCCATAGACACCGCTACGGGGTTGCCAAAACA
>JAJEAG010000051.1 GCA_022824265.1 Candidatus Poribacteria bacterium
TTTGTGTCTGTCTTCGAATTTCATTGGAATATTCCTCCTTAAAAGGTTACCGTACGGTATCTTTTTTTGACATTACGGTATCTTTTGGTAAAATCGGTCTAAAGTTAGTGGTAGACTGGGTTCGTGGGTTGCTGAAATTGGTTTTTTGTGGTTGAAAAAAAATAATTTTGGTATCTTTTTTGTGTGCTGGGTTGTGGTCGGTTTTTGGGTGTACATTTCTTGGGTGATGGGTATCGGTTTTTGTTGTGAATGTGAGGTGTGGTCGGTTTTTGTTTTTCATAGTGATAGTATTATAACAGGTGTTAAGAAGGGATGGAAGGGGTTCTGGGAATGGGAACAATATGTTTCATGTATGTTTTAAGTAGTTTTCAGATTTCAGTTTTCAGTGGTCAGGATTGTCTGAATCGCTGAAGTCGCTGAATACGCTGAAGGGAAGGTTTTTTCGTAGGGGCGGGGTTTCCCCGCCCGTCTTTTCTATCTGAATCGCTGAAGACACTGAAGGAAGAGGCGCATGCATAGAAGTAGGCACACGTCATGTGTGCGGTAAAAAAGAGCGGACGGCACACGGAGAGTGCCTGCTACCATGTCAGCGGGCGAGGAGACCTCGCCCCTACGAAGTTGCTTCTACAAGACGGGCGGGGTTGCTCCGCCCGATGTGTGAATGTGGTGAATACGGGAGAGGAGACAGCGCATATACGAGGAAACACCTCAGTCTTCGGTGATTCTGAATGAAGATTAAGAAATAAATTCGGTAATTTATTATTGAAACCAGCGCGCCTACAGGTATTGGGACATTAATATTACCGAAAGAATAAATTAATCTTAATATAGAATCACACTATCCACTATTCCTTCGGTATCTTCAAGAACAGGTAAGGGTCAATCCCCTCAGATATATGAAACACTTTGATACCCTCCCGTATTTTCGGTCCATCAGGATCAGGAGGTCCAACAGGGAACCCTGAATCGTCTGGGTGTCCTTTTAACCTCGTTATACGATTACCAAAACCGATTCCTAAGAATTCCCATTTTGGCTGCCAATCGGCATACGCAATACCTTTAATTGTCGGGTGAACCATTCCAGTCCGTTGTGATATCGTCATACCTGAAATACCCCGCACACCCTGTTTCCACAACTCCACCCAAACACGATTCATCAGTTCAAGATTTACATCACCTTGTCGATCAAAAATATCTTGTCTGGGAAAATCTGCGGGGATTTCAGGATACGGACCGAACCCAAAAGGTGATACGCGTTCCTTTTCATCTGCTAAAGGTTTCTGTTTATTTTCTATTTGTTTAGGTTTATCTGTGATCGGTTCTTTTCTGTGATGTTTCGTGTTTTCCACCAGTTTCGCGACGATTTTATCAACGTCGTAGTCATCTTGGTCTGGCTTTGGTTTTTCCATATCACACCCACATATAACAGCACAGATAGCAACAAACAAAAGTCCCCAGTATATGTTATTTCGCATGTGTCTTTTCCTTTAGTGGCGTTATTGATATTTAGAGTATACAATAGATAGGCGTATTTCTCAATATCCTTTATACTTCGACAAAGAACTGTCTGAATCGCTGAAGATGCTGAAGACGCTGAAAACGCGGAAATAAAAGGGTTCTTCGTATGTGTGGGGTCTCTTCATCTGTGCTATTCTGTCTGAATCGCTGAAGGCGCGGAGGGATGCATAGTAGTAGGCACACGGGGTGTGTGGTAAAAAAGGGCGGACAGCACTCGGATGAAGATTAAGAATTTAATCGGGTAATTTTTAGTTCCTTTTAGGGTCCGGTACGTTTAGGAAACCGCACCTACCGGGTTTGGGTCCGAATTACCTAATTTATTTTTTAATCTTCATGAGTGTGCCTACTATCTTTAAATTTACACTAAATTGACGGTTATGGTACGGCTTCCTAATCGCACCATAGGCATCAATTTAGAGCATAACGTTAGTGCCTCTGATACACCTGTCGCCCCTCGGAATCAACGCCAAATGCGCTTATGGCATTTGGCGGGGCTAAGGTTAGAAATGTGCCATGTGTTTTATACACTTGTCGCCTCGCTGAGGCTTTAGTGTGTCCATGTCGGAGGTTGCTTTGCTCGTTTCGACCTACCGGACTGTGTGAGAATACGGGCAAGGAGACCTCGCCCCTACGATAATGTAAGAAACGTAATGAATTGTGCTTCTCTTTGTCAGAATGATGTAATCCGACATTCTGACAGATGAGGATACACTAAATATATGACCAAAATGTTATCCTCAAGGATGCGGTTCACCCGATTTCGGTTTCTCCTTAGGAGCATTAGAATCTTCACCAAAACGTATATGTAGTGCTGCCCCAGGGGCATGTTCCTTTCCATAAAGCGCATGTTTGATTCCCCAGAAAGCGAATGTTGTCCCTACCATCACTATAATACCCCAGATTAAAACCTTCCATATCGCATCTGAAAAAGAGAATATACTTCCTGTCTGTTTCAATATTGTTTGAGGATATATTGCTACCAGAACTGTGCATATAATCGCATTAAGGGTGATGACACCTTCAGTTACCAACCGATGTGGACTGAAGTTAACCAATGCACGTTCAAAGTTGAAGATTACAATCCACCACACAAAAATAAGATATAAGAGTTGCCCTTTCCCCAACCAACTACCTGAAATAAATGGAATAGGTTCTCGGAGATTAACTGCCAAAATAGCAATAAGCGCGATCGTAAGCGCAATATAAAAAACTTCAAACCATCCTATCCATCCTCTGGAATGACGAAACCAACCGACGACTGGTAACCCAAAGAAACGATCAGGCAATGACTCAATGGTATCCACCCAAGTTTGAACAGCCTTACGATAATTGAGATATGTCAATGCGATAATGACACAAAAGACAGTGAAAATCTCAATCCACCGTGGTATATTTGGATCAGTTTCTAAGGTCGGCGCGCGGTTGATTATATAGCCAAATGTTACTGCTAAACCGATACCAAAAAGCAAACCTTGCACCTGTTCCATAACACTGTGCCAGTTAGTTTGTAGTCCTGTCCGAATACATAGCATCTTTATTAGTTGTCCAAATGAAAATGCAATCCCACCTGTAAATCCTGCCATCAATGTTACATAGGCAACGCCAGAGAGTTTATATTGCCAACAATACACTAATACGCCAACAACCATGCCAACACATCCTGCCCAATTGTCTCCTCGGGGTGGTGTCATGCGAAGTTTGAAGATGTTTACCAATAACAGAAACGCAACAAACCATCCGATTCCCATATATAGGATGAGCGAAGTTCCCATATCTATCTGTCCTCGGATTATGATGACGATGAGAGCAGCCACGATTGCAACAAGTGCTGCTAACCAATCGGTATCATACCAATAGAGAGGACTTTCGTGCCGTTGCATACGTTTTGGCGCAAGGATACGATCAACGATAACTGCCTGAAGCGACCACCCTATGAATACAGCACAAATTGGAAGAAAGAATATGGACAATGAAGATGTCGACCCATTTTGCTCAATACCGGAGAGAAACGCTGGCAAGGCAGTCCCCGCCCCACCGAGTGATGCCCATAAAAAACCGATGACAAATAAATTTGCAAATCCGTATAGGACAGTTCGGGAATGAGAGGAATGCGAATAACCGACAACCATCATATATGACATACTGCCGCCGAATGACCATCCTATTGCCCCGAATAAAGCAAAATAGTGGATGTATCGCCACCAATCCTCACGTCCGGAGAGTAGTACAATTGCCATAGCAGCAAGTGCACCTGGTAGAGCAGCACCATATTCATGACCGAAGTTACCACGTATTCCCCACCCAACGCAGAGAGACAAACCGCACAATAGAACCAGTTGCCATGTGATAGTTATTTCCATTTTGTAACTCCTATTCATTAGTGGTTGTTATTGAATGTAAAGAGTTTTGGAATGTGACACCTATACATTGACGATCTTTTTTGCAATTATGTAGGATTATATGATTGTTGTCAACTGCAAGATTTAATATTAGGAGATGCATTCAATTGTTGCGTAATAATCTTGTAGGAGGTGTTTCTAACCCCGTTTATTTCTGCCTGAATTATTGATTACGCTTTATCCCCGCCCCTCTTCTTCTGTAGAAGCGATCTCTGAATCGCGACCTCTTATCCTGAAAATCCTCCAAATATTTATAACTGAAAACTACCCAAACATAAATGTTGTCAACATTGGAAACAGGATCAGATGTTTCCAACTCAGTAATCTGCGATTCAGACAGAAAAATCGATAATTGAATGTCTTTGAAAAAGTCGTCAATTTCATTTGAATGTGTTATACTGCTTTTACAATAGTTTCACGTAATGTTAATTGCCATAACGGATAACAGGTTTCTTAGAACAATACTTATATGCAATTTCAATCAAAATATATCCGATTTCTGCTTATATCATTACTACTGTTTGTTAGACCAAATGTGTTTGCATCAGATTGGCATGATTTCCTTGGACCAGAGCGAAACGGTAAATCTCAAGAAAAGATAAATATCACACCTTGGGATAAAGCAGGTCCACCCGTGCTGTGGACAATAGAGATTGGGACAAGTTACGGACCACCTACAATTGCTGATGGATATGTGTATCTATTTGCACGACACGGTGATATGGCAAGATTGACCTGTTTAGATAGTGATTCTGGCGATGAAAAGTGGAGATATGAATATCCGACTGACTATGAGGATATGTATGGCTACAACAACGGTCCACGGTGTTGTCCTATTGTAGATAACGATAGTGTCTATATCTTTGGTGCTGAAGGAGAATTACATTGTGTAAATAGCAAAACTGGTAAACCTGTTTGGAAAGTAGATACTACAACGAAGTTTAATGTCACAACTAACTTTTTTGGCGTAGCATCCGTTCCTGCGGTTGAAGGTGAATTGCTTATCGTTCAAATTGGCGGTTCTCCTCTTGGAACACCAAGGGACATTTGGGAATCAAGCGGAAAACCAGAACCCAACGGGTGTGGAATCGTTGCCTTCAACAAACATACAGGCGAGATAGTCTACCAAATTGCTGATGAATTAACCAGTTATGCGAGTCCTATCTTTTCTACAATCAATGGAAGACGTTGGGGTTTTGCATTCCTACGTGGTGGACTTGTGGGGTTTGAACCAGAGACTGGCAAAATTGATTTCCACTACCCATGGCGACATCCATCGATTGAATCAGTGAATGCCTCATGTCCAGTCGTTGCTGACGACTATGTTTTTATCAGCGAATCTTATGGGATCGGCAGTTCAGTCCTTCAAGTATATCCGGGTGGGTACAAAGTCGTATGGAAAGATCGTGCAAATTCACGAAACAGAGCAATGGAAATGCATTGGCACACGCCTATTCACCATCAAGGTTACCTCTACGGATGTAGTGGAAGACATTCAGGTGGTGCTGAGTTCCGATGCGTTGAATTGAAAACTGGTAAAGTTATGTGGCGGCAACGTGTGAACGAGCGCGCATCTTTACTCTGGGTAAATGACCATTTCATCTATCTTGGGGAGTATGGACGGATGATGTTACTGAAATGCACACCAGAAAAAATGCAACTCATATCTCAAGCAAATCCAACTGACAAAAATGGGAGGAAGTTGATAAACTATCCAGCGTGGGCAGCACCTGTATTGGCAGATGGTTGCTTGTATATTCGTGGTAGAAACCGACTTGTATGTTTCGCTTTGGATTCAACTAAAGATTGACAGCATTTTACGGTTTCCACAACGTTGCCTCAATGAATCGTTCACCATCTGGTTCCTCATCAAAATAGTATACAGTAACAACAACACCGTCGGGACGTAGTATTGTGCGTGGGTATCCAATATCCGGATCACCACCGTTGTCGCGCAACACAATTTCATCTTCCCATGTATTGCCATTGTCGTTGCTCAACTTCGCACAGATACGATGTGGTGCATCACGATAGCCGTAAATTAGGCACAATCTGCCATCATGGAGACGAGTTAACGTTGGTGGGTTGCCACCGCGTCCCGTATCTTCAACCGGACGATTCATATAGTTCCAAGTTTTTCCATCATCATCCGAAGCATATAGGTCAATCCAATTTAGCAAAGTTTCCCAGTTCTTACCAGTTTTATCGCTCTTTCCTCGGCATCTAACTGCAACCAAAATATGTGATTCAGAGAGGCGGACACTTGCTGGCATAATAGCGAAACCCTCAGGTTCAGGTCCAATCTGTGAATGCAATGAAAAGGTCTGACCACCATCTGTTGTACGTGCGCAGAATACTAACCCTTCACCACCATCTGATTTAGATGCAGTCAGGAACACAAGGCATTTCTCAGAATTGGTGATAAGGTAATCTGTCCGTGCTGCAATTCCTGTGTAACCAAACATAGGGAGTTGAAACGGACCTTGCCAGCTATGACATCTATCAGTAGATGTATAAAACCATGACTGTGCACCTGCTTTTAAACCTGATCTGCTGCACATCATAGCGAAATCGGGATGTTCTAAATTGACGGTTTGTGGTGTGAGGTATGAGCTATCTTCTTGTTGCTTGTCTTTATCCTGAACATGTTCATTCGCAGATAAAGTGCCTGTTCCTGGCAGCTTGCACGGTGTTTCTGATACTGTCCATGTTTCTCCACCATCAGTACTCCGCGCTTGCATGGCTGTAAAAGGTTTGTCTCGGTCACGTCGGTGAAATCCAGCATCCGATTTGTGGTATCCCACTGTAAAACCGACCACGATTTCGTTGTCCCATGACCAAATACCGTAGTTCGCTGGCCAACCAGCATAACGACCCGGTTCACGATAAATAGTAATTTGACGCATTCTATTTTGCTCCATTAGAAGTTTTCAGATAGTATAGCAGTAATGTCTTGTATGTTCAACCTTCACGTTTTTTATTGTGATAAATAGATATATCGTATAAAATATTAACAGATTTATGCAATTTTATATGATAGATACATACAATTAACCTAAAGGATTGAGTATATGGAAAAAACATATCTTTATCAAGTTCCTCACCTTCACGCACTTTCCCGCACACTTTTCATTGCAGCTGGTGCATCTGAACACATAGCTAACGAGGTCGCTGAACATCTTGTTAATGCACATTTAGCCGGACATGATTCACATGGTGTCCTCCGAATTCCAGCATATTTAAATGCGATAGAGGCTGGAGGTATCAAACCTTCAACAGAACCTGAAGTTGTGGCAGAAAACGACAACACCTTACGGGTCGATGGAAACGGGTGCTTTGGACACTATGTTTCACGTTGGTCTATACGAAAAGCGATAGAAAAAGCTAAGTTATCTAACACATGTTGTGTAAGCATCTTCAATACTGGACATATTGGTCGTTTAGGGGAGTATGCCGAAACTGCGGCTGCAGCAGGTTGTATTGGACTCATTACCGTGGGCAAGGGAGGTAAAGGTGCAGGACCAACAGTGCCTTTTGGTGGTTCACAGGGAACTTTTAGCACGAATCCCATGGCAATCGGAGTGCCGACAGGGGACGATAGACCTTTCGTTATTGACTTTGCAACGAGTGTAATTGCAGAGGGTAAAATTCAGGTGGCACGAAGCAAAGGAGCAGATTTACCGGAAGGATGTATATTAGACAAACACGGCGCACCGAGTGTAAAACCTTCTGACTTTTATGATGGTGGTGCCCTTTTGACTTTCGGAAGGCATAAAGGATACGCGCTTGCTATGTTCACATGTTTACTCGGTGGTTTGGCAGGAACATTTAACACTGAAACTGGTGAGATGGGCGGTATTTATATGCAAGTCGTTGATGTCAATGCATTTACACCTATTGCCGATTATCAGAAGGGTGTCCGTGCTTTCTTAGATGTTGTAAAATCCACGCCTCCTGCTAAGGGATTTGATGAAGTGCTGGTTCCAGGAGACTATGAATCTCGCAACCGTGCGGAACGTTTAAAAACAGGTATTGAAATACCCGATACAATCAACACTCAACTTCAGGAATGTGCTGACAAATTGGGTGTTTCTATTGGTGAAGATATTGTAGAGGCAGAAGATATAGACCGATATTGAACTACTTGTCGGTTAATGGTAAAAATAAAACATTATTCTTATGCAAAACAGATCCCTCTTTTTCTTATTATTCATTCTTATCATATTTCCTTTCGCAACCGCTGCACAGGAACACACTGTCTACACGCATGGCGGAAGTGTTGAAACTGTAGCGTATTCTCCTATCAATTCATCACTTATTGCAAGTGCAGGTAGTGATAACACTGTCAAACTGTGGGATTTGGCGGATAGTGTTGTTACGACTTTAGGCAGCCATAGAGATACAGTCAATTCCGTTGCATTTTCTCCGGACGGGAAGAAACTTGTTAGTGGAAGCGATGACTTTACGTTGAAAATTTGGGATATTACAAATAAACGTCACCTTTCCACACTTTCACATACCACAAACTTTTCCCGTTCACAAATTAAGAAAGTAGCGTTTTCTCCAGATGGACAAAAATTCGTGACTGCTGGTCGTCACGTCAAAATTTGGGATATCTACACATTACGTGAAATTATGACGATTAGACATAGTGAACGGGTATATGCCCTTGCTTTTTCATACAATGGTAAATACCTCGCAATAGGAGATACAGGTGGACAGATAAAGATAAGGAATCTACAAAACCAACAAGATGTCATTGAATTCAGAGGGGATGCGGATTCTATAACTGCTTTACAGTTTTCTCCTGACGACCAAACACTCGCAAGTGCGGGATATAACGGTGGGGTAAAATTGTGGAATGTGTCGAATTGGGAGCACATCGGTACGTTACCTACGAATGCACCAGTCACTGCCTTAAGTTTTGCCCCTGATAGCAGCACACTTGCCAGCACGGATTATGAAACAGTAATCCTTTGGTCAATTCATAGTGGTGAGAATATAGTTACGCTGACTGGACATAAAGGATGGGTGTTTACTGCTGCATTCTCTCCTGATGGTAAATCTCTAACAACAGGCGGTGACGATGGAACGTTACGACTTTGGGATGTAACACAATACCAGTCTTCTACAGTTAATTTGGTGAAAATCATCTACTTCATTCCATCTGATCGTACAGCACAACCTGATATGCGGACAAAACTGGATCAACTCATTAGAGATGTTCAGGAGTTATATGCAGATCAGATGGAAGCAAATGGATTTGGTAGACAAACATTTACTTTTGAAACAGATGAAAATGAGCAAACAGTTTTAAATCGTGTGGAAGGAAACTTTAACGACTTCTACTATCATTCTAATACAACAAACAAAATACTGGATGAAATCTCTACTCAGTTAGATACGAAAAAACATGTATATCTGATTGTTGTAGAGGTGAGTAGCCAAGCCGTTGAACATAAAGATACCTGTGGTGTTGGTGGTAGTATTTGGTTTATTGGACAACATGACAGAAAAGTACACGGAGGATATGCAGTTGTCCCCGCATCCGGAGATTGTTTTGATGATGAGGTCGGTGAGATTGTCACAGCACATGAACTTGGGCACGCCTTCGGGTTAGAACACGATTTCCGAGATGATAGATACATCATGTCCTATGGGAGATCTCCCAATCAATTTTCCAAATGTGCTACAGAATGGTTGAGTGTCAGTCGGTTCTTTAATTCTGACAACATATCTTTCGATGACAAAACATCCATACAAATGCTCACTTCAGACATATATCCACCGAACGCAACGGAATTCAATGCTCTATTTCAGGTTACCGATTTTGATGGCGTTCATCAGGTGCAGTTGCTTGTGCCAACAACAGACGCAGACCCAGCACTTGGCGACAAATTACATAGTTGTCAGTTAGTTAATGCACAAAGCACCGCTGTTGAATTCGATATTACATCGCTAACGACATTTCCAACAAACACTATTGCTATCCAAGTAATTGATGTACACGGAAATATCACACGACAGGGATACGCACTTCGTGTTGGAGAACCATCTGCTGTTGAGAACCGCACTGATGTAAATGGAGACGGAACTGTTGATACGACTGATCTCGTTCTTGTTGCCGCACATTTCGGTGAAACAATTATCGGTGGTGCCAATCCGAATCCTGATGTTAATCGGGATGGTGTCGTGGACATTATTGATATACTATTGGTAATATCTGAACTCAATAACGGGGACGCTGCGCCATCTATATCTCATCAGACAGCATCTCTTAGTCCGAATATGATTCAGCAGTGGATTTATCAGGCAAGACAATTACCGATTAAAGATACGTACGTTGAGAAAGGTATTGAGGTGCTTGAACAACTCCTTTCTTCTGTGTTACCAACAGAAACGCGTCTGTTGGACAACTACCCAAATCCGTTCAATCCAGAGACGTGGATTCCGTATCAGTTATCATCCGCTGCTGATGTTACGATAACGATTTATGATGTGCGTGGTAACCTTATCCGAAGGTTAGATTTGGGACATCAACCTGCTGGTACATACTTTAGTCGTAGCTCTGCAGCGTATTGGGATGGACGTAATGATAGCGGTGAGTCAGTTGCGAGTGGTTTGTATTTTTATGTCCTATCTGCAGGTGGGTTTAGTGCTTCGCGGAAGATGATTTTGCAGAAGTAGAATTGAGTCTTTATATACTCAGGCTGTGGCTTTGTTCTCTAATATACTCATACATCAGTAATATAAAATATGACCAACGGAATTCTTCGGAAGTACATTAAAGAGTTTAATAGTTTACGTCCAGATAAAGCACATGGGAATGCTCCGCACCAACCAGTACTTTTATTATCAATTATTGAACTGATTGAACAAGGACAGATTGAAAATAACAAAATTCATCCATCCCCTCATTTGTTCGATAAATTTCTGATGTACTGGAATAGTGTCACAAATAGAAAACCAAATCTTGCTATGCCATTCTTTCACTTACGAAGTCGCAGTTTCTGGCATCATCATCCAAATCCTGGTTATGAAAAAGCATTAGAAGTCGTTTCTCAAATAAAGACTTTTTCTCAACTACGAAAGATTATATCACATGCAAGTCTTGATGAAGAACTCTTTACTCTACTGACTCAACCCTTAGAAAGGGAGGTATTACGAAAAACACTTATTGATAAATATTTTCCTGATTTGAAGAATGAAATCCAAAGTGTTATTTCAGAAGAACAACAGATTAGCGGATACAGCCAAGAATTACTGCAATATGTTCAGCACGAGTTCTCTACAGAACTTGATGAACCCATTGAGAAAAATGAGAAAATTCGACAACCTGGATTTCGTCGTACAATCATGAGGATATACGATTATACTTGTGCTGTCTGTAAGTTGCAGATTTTAACATTGAATGGTGAAAGTGTTACTGAGGCTGCACACATAATACCATTTAGAAAATCAAACAATGATGATGTACGAAATGGAATTTCGCTATGCAAGTTGCACCATTGGGCTTTTGATAGATACTTGTTTTCAGTAGATGAAACCTACAAAGTTACTGTCTCAGACCTAATGACAGAGCAAGGACCTGCTGAATGGAAATTAACTACACTCAATGGTAAGGATATTCTCTTACCGGAACGTGAAGAACTGTATCCAGCTCAAGAAGCATTAGCATGGCATCGTGAGAAAATGTTTGGACGGTAATTTGTATTATGGGTCAATACATCTGCTGCTTTATCCAATGAAGCAATACAAACTACCGCAGTATATCAATTCCCATTATAGGAAAGTGCCGATCAAACGCAAATGCTTCAGAGATGTTACTGACTCGGCATATTATAAAACTGGTACAATCTGTAAAAGATAACCTTGCCGAGTCATACTGACGGAAAAGCGTCTTAGCTTCTTCAAACACGTTATTATCAATTTCTGTGATGGTGAGAATACCTGTCTCTGTGAAGAATTCTATTTTGTTAAGGAATTCAACCGCAAGCATGTGGTTTGCGTCATACCTGAGACGTGTAGTCGTTTCATCAATAATATAATCTGTGGTTAATAGTCGGACTTGATGTTGCTGCAAATTGTTGAATACAGCCACAGCATTGTGATGATATTGATCTCTCTGATTTATGAGAGCGATCCAAGCACCTGTATCAACAAAGATCATGATTTAGATTGTGTTTCATAGATAACATCGTCGTGGTTGACAGAGGCATCGGTAGGGTCAAAATCGGCAATACCAATCATCTCTCCCATAGCAGCATATCCTGCCTTCATCTGATTTTTTTCAACAATTTCACGAATTTGACCGCTTTTGATAAGACTGATAAAGAAATCAAGGACATTCGTAGCACTTTTAAGAATCTCGGTAAACACATGACGTAAATTTTGATCTTCTATGTCAAAGTGTCTTGCTATCTTATCATAGTTACTTCCTTTCCGATGTGCACTTCCACTGGATCGTAGGTTCTGGAGTTTTCTAAGAAAATCAATGTGTCCGGTTGCTCCTCCAATGTCATTTAAGTTTAAGGCATCTTCAAGTAATGTTACACTTTTTTTATCTTTAAACTTCTCCCGCTTATCAAAAGGAATCATCTTTTTCAAGTATACTACATTTAGAGAATCAATTAGTACCTTTGTCAGACTCAAAACCATCTCATCAAAGTCGCGCTGTTCATCAGTGGCAGGAATTCTCAAACTATTAAGATGATATGCATCCACTGTGCTAAGTGGTAACAACCACTGTTCGCCAAGGTGTTCTTGACCCATTTTTTGTAAATCATTATAACGTTGTTCAAAGATGTGCTCAGGCATATCTGAGTTTTTGAATTGAGCACCCAACTGACGGTCAAAAAACGTTTTGCTTATACCACCTGTTGGTGGAATATTATGTAGCCTCCAATGTTGCTGTTCACTATAAGGGAGGTCACGCCCAAGATCACCTAACCACATACAAACTATGTCTTCGTGATGATTATCAATATAGGTACCCCATAAACTGCCGCACCGTAAATAGGAATCCTCTACACTGTATTTTCTTGGTTCTTGGTAGTATTTGTCTAAGACTTTCTTACTGAAATGAATAGGAGTTAGATAACTCGGGGTATCATTATCCACACAGCGAATATTCTCTGGATCGGCAGGGGTTCTCAGTTCATCTGGATTAGAAGTGTAAGTGATTTCATCTCCGTTTTCATCAATATCAATAATGAATTCTTCATATTTTTCTTCAGTTTCCTCAGCGAAGGGCCAGAAACCACTTTTTGATTTTGGCAAGGGTTCAACCAACCGTTTTCCAACCAAATAACTAAAAGTCTGACAGTTATCTAAGCCATCATGGTCACCGTAACGGTGCAGCCAACACACAAGTCCGTCTTGTTTGTTTTCGTCACCAGCTTGCAAGTCCAGTTCTTCCAATGAATATATTGAATTTTCATGAAAAACGAATTGAATCGCAAGATGCATCTCTTTGATTGCCAAAAATTGCCGAATCTGTTTAAGCCGAATCTGGATGTGATCTAGTTTGACAATTGCTACAACTTCTTCATTTCCAACATCATCTATCTTGAGGTATTGATCCATTTTTTTGTCGTGATAGAGTTCGTGGAATAGACGGAATTCTTCAGATATTTCACTATATTCTTCCCGCAATCTATAAAAGTATCTATTGATAATCAAGGGTTCAATGCCATTATCAACACCATAGCGCAAGTATTCGTGCTGCAACTTACCTTGTTTGTGGTAGGTTATACCACCGGGCATGCCACGATATAATCTTAGATCCCAATCTGAGTTTGCAAGTGCTTCTTGAATCTTATCTGACGGTATTAGAGCACAATAGATGTAACGTTTACTATGATTTTCTTTGTCGTCAGACACCTGATAGACAGTAATCATCTCGTTTAACTTATAATCGTGCTGCAGTCCTTTTAATGTATGCATTTGTGAAAGTCGTTGCTTATCTTTTTCAATACTCATAGTGCCCTCCTGTCTACCATCGGAATAAATATACAGATTGATTATAACACATTTTTCCCTTGCAATCCAACCCAATATCCTCTAAACTAACACGTCAAATCTTATGAAATAGAGAAAGGAATCAATATGCTAATACGCGTGGGTATTGTGGGTACAGGTGGTATATCGCGGGCACACCACAGAACATACAACAAAGTAGATGGTTTTGAGATCGTTGCTGTATGCGACATCATACGTGAAAAGGCAATAGAAGCCGCAGAAAACTGGAGTGTGCCGAAAAAGAATGTATTCACAAGCTACAACAAAATGCTCGAAATGGATGAGATTGACACGGTGAGCGTCTGCACATATAACCAAGCACATCGCAGACCTACTGTCGCGGCGTTGAACGCGGGTAAGCACGTCTTCTGTGAAAAACCGATGGCAGCAACACTCGCGGATGCAACCGCTATGGTGCGTGCAGCAAAAGCGTCTGGTAAAATACTACAGATTGGCGTTAAAAGTGCATTTACACCACAACTTCAATTTGCCAAGAAAGTTATTGATGAAGGTTTCCTCGGAGATATTTACTATTCAGAGTCAGCGAGATGTCGTAGGCGTGGGAATCCGGGACGAACATTTATCTACAAAAGGACCGCAGGTGCTGGGGCAATCGTTGACATCGGTATCTATAACCTGCACAACTCGCTTTATGCTATGGGATATCCGAAACCGGTGCGTGTCTCTGCTATCACCGAAGACTATATCTCAATGCAAGATCCAAGGTTCAAAGATAAAATGGATGTAGAAGAATTTGGCGCAGCGTGGATTCGGTTTGAAAACGGAGGCGTAATGGTATTCAAGATTTCGTGGGCTGTTCACGCCAACTCACTCGGTGGTCTCTTCTGCCTCGGTAAGGATGCTGGAATATCTATAGACGGACCGGTTATCTTTGCGGATTCATATAGCAAAGATCTGCAGAAACTTGTTGAATCGGAAGGATTAACTGCCAAAGCGGATCCACCAGAGGGTATGACAACAATCAGCGTCTCAGGTTTTCCGCAGGTAGATGTATGGGAAGCACAGATGACAGCATTCCGTGATGCGGTCAATACCGATGGTGTGTCCCCACTTCCACCAGAAGGCGTTTTGCTTACCAATGTCATCATGGACGGTATTTTTCGCTCACACGAAAGCAGGAAAGAGGTAGCAGTCAAAGTTCCAGAAATATAGCATTAATGTCGTGGCGTTACATCACTATACGATACTATACGATCAAATATTGCTTGCATTTCAATATAATATCATCTAAACTAACACATCAAATTAATAGTATTTCTCATAAGGAGATAACAGTATGGCTGTTAAAGTAGGTATTATTGGTACAGGTGGCATTTCCCGTGCACATAGGGGTACCTATGAGAAAGTAGGCGGATTTGAGATCATTGCAGTGTGCGACATCATAAAAAGTAAGGCAAACCAAGCCGCTGAAGAGTGGGGAGTTCCAAAAAAGAACGCTTTCTCAAGTTACAACAAGATGCTTGAAATGGATGAACTTGATGCTGTGAGTGTCACTACTTACAATCAAGGACATCGTCGACCAACCGTTGCTGCATTGAAAGCGGGTAAACACGTACTCTGTGAGAAACCGATGGCTGCGACACTTCCTGATGCGACCGCAATGGTACGGGCAGCTAAGGAAACAGGCAAAATCCTACAAATTGGTCTTAATCCGACGTTTGATCCGAGACTCCAATTTGCGAGGAAGGTATATGACGAAGGATTACTCGGTGATATCTATTACTCTGAATCGGCAGGGTGCAGACGCCGCGGGAATCCCGGACATACCTTCATTTACAAAAAGACTGCGGGTGCGGGTGCCACCGTTGATATCGGTGTCTACAATATGCATAGGTCGCTATTTGCAATGGGGTATCCGAAACCTGTGCGGGTCTCTGCTATCACTGAAGACTACATATCAATGCAGGATCCGAGGTTCCAAGGAAAAATGGATGTTGAAGAGTTCGGTGTGGCATGGATCCGATTTGAAAATGGTGGTGTCATGGTGTTTAAAATCTCTTGGGCAGTGCACGCCAACTCACTCGGTGGGAACTTTCATCTTGGTACAAAAGCAGGGATTTCTTTGGATGGACCAGTTATTTACGCTGATGCATACGAAGGTGATCTCAAGAAACTCGTCGAATCGGAGGGATTAACAGCAGAACCGGACCCACCGGAAGGCATGACGACTATTCAGTTCTCAGGATTCCCGGCGTCTGATAACTGGGCGGCACAGATGATCGCATTTCGTGAAGCGATCAAAGCAGACGCGCCATCACCAATTTCACCAGAGGGTGTTCTCCTCACAAATGTAATTATGGATGGTATTTTCCGTTCGCATGCAGCGGGTAAAGAGGTTGCAGTCAAGGTTCCAGAATTCGATTAGTTATAGATTGTTTATAAGTAAATGTTGGTGAGGCATCCGTACCTCGCCAACTCAATAACAGTGGACAACAAATATCCTTCCCCGTTTTCCACCTACATTGATTCCCACCTGCTGTCTCGTTTTCATTGTTTTCTGCTGTTTGAGTACCTTGTTTAAATGGGACGGCTGCATGGAAAGCAGGACGATTCTTCCACCGGGCTTTGTAACTCTTTCAAATTCAGTGAGGACCTTTCTGTATAGTTGTGGTAGGTTAGACTTGTTTTCGTCTATAGGGAGGTTGCATGCGATTTTGTCTACAGAATTGGTTTGTATAGGTAAAGATTGTGCGTCCCAGTGAAAAAACTGACGTGGTTGGTGCTGCCTTCCGAAATTCTTCTTGGTTGCATCTACTGCTATTTTAGATATGTCTCCACCGATAAGGTAGCGATAACGACCGGAAAAGGCACGTTCCAGCAGAATAGTTCCCGCACCACACATTGGATCTAAAAAAATGTCGTTGGGTTGCGGTTGTGATAGTCTCACCATACTGGACGCTATCGTTGGTTTAAGCGTATGAGGAACACTTGTTTGCTTGTAAGTACGTTGAGCCATGTCAGGTTTGGAAAGCCGAATGCTGATATATGCATCCTCACCATGCATCTCTGCCCACACATCTATTCCCGAACCTGACCGTGTCAATTGCCAACCGCGGTCAATCAAACTTCTTTCAATGATCTGTTGAAAATCCCGTTTTTGAAAATTGCGGAAACCCGACATCCTTGTCATCACACGAAACTGAATTCGTTTCCGCATTTTGATACCTACTTGCCGACAACCTGCTAACATTTCCTTGAAGTTAAACCGACTGAGTGAATTCTTTATAGTAGTTAAAGAACTACGTGAACGCGTCATATTTGGAAAATGTTTTATCACAAGGAATATTTGTTCCGCTGTGCGTAGTGCTAATAAATCTTTCGGACTACCAGAATATTGGAAAACAATCCGTTGCGGTTTTCGCAGTATAATCTTGAATTGTTTAGTATCACCGAAACGAGAATTGATTTCTTGACGTGCAATGTTCTCCAATCCCGCAGTGACAGATATTGAATATATCATTTTTATCCTTTTAGGGTTGTTGCCAATTTAGGTGTCGATGCAGAAATTGGAATGTTTTATCTGAATTGATTTGATGTCCACCATCAAAGAATTCAATCTCAGTTTTATCTGCTATCCCCAGACGGACATAAAGACGACGAACTCTCGCGAATTCGTGTGCAACCCATTCATCTGGTGCCACTCCGTCATCATGACCGCGTTCAACCATGAATGGTCGCGGTGCGATTAACCCTGCCATTTCGGCATAGTTGAAAGTGTTTCCTAAATCAAACTCAGGCATCTCATATTCCCCTGTGAACATATAACTATACTGTGAATCAAAAGTTGCATTTTTCACAATCCACTCGTTGAAATCTGCTGAACAGATGGAACATGCGTATTGTTCAAGGACTGCTGGCACTCTCATCGCTGTTTTTCCGCCATAAGATAATCCATAAAAGCCGAGACGATCTTCATCAACGAAAGGTAGTTCTGCTAACCAGTCAAGTGTGCGTTCATGCTGCCGGATAATCAACGAAAAGAGCGACCATTTTATAGGATTTGCTTTCCTTTGGATGACGCGAAAAGCATCTTGACCAATATACGGGTTCTGTGGTGCGTAGGTGATAAAACCCCTATCTGCCAACTGTGCAGCGTAGGAGTGATAAACAGAATTTATGTTAGGATCAGCAGTATCCTGCGGTCTACCCTCTAATCCATGTTGACATACAACAACTGGTCGTTTCTCATCCGGTTCAATGTCATTTGGGAGTAGCAAAATCCCATAAGCAAAAACATCCTTCCACACATCAAGCGTGACTTCATAGCCAGTCCATTTAGGTTCGTCATATATAAGACGGGTTTTCGGATTGGCAGGAACATCAGGTGCGGGACACCGACCTATTACCTCATCCCAAAAATAGGATTTGGCATTTTCACATGTCTCTTCCCATTTCGCAAGCGAAGAGGTATCTGTCTTGTTCCAGAAGAACTCCTGCCTTCGCGTTTCCGCTTCCCTTAAAAACCGTTGTGTCAGATTGACGAGTTGCATAAACTGCCGCTGTTGACGTGCATCGTGGTCGTCCGTTTCAGTAGTTTGTATGGAAAGTGGCTGGTTATTACCATTACGCGGATTATCAATACCGAGACTCGTCAGAAAGGTTGTTACTGTTTCTTCAGAACCGGGTAAACGATTTTCAGGGGTAATTAGATGGATATTATCTTCGTAACCAAGTTCTTGGAATACAGAGCATGCCTGATTATATTCACTTTCTGCTGATTTAACGGGCGGTGAGACAAGTTGTCCAGGGGCAGCACCACCTCGACCATCACGGGCATTGGGAGGTCCCATTACCTCAGGACCTCGACTTGTTTCAATGATTAACGGACGCGGGGCAATGAGACTCGCAATTTCTGCATCACCGAATTCGTGAAGCAATCCCCATACATTACGATAAATTGGTTCACGCCATACCTCTTCACGCGCTTGAAAATATCCGCTGACCACCGTAGCCTGAATTCGTGTGTCTACAGCAGCACTGTAAAGGGCAATCAAACCCCCTTCACCATAGCCTATAACACCGATGGGTTTATTATCAGATGTCATCCAATCTACGAGTGATAAGACCTTCTGAACCTCATACCCGATGATATGTCTTCCCAATTGATATGCCATACGGTAGATAAATTCACGATGTGGTTGATTGGTAAATCTTCCGATTTTCGAGTTGCCAGAATATGTGTCGTCACGATTTATGGGTAGCGGCACGACAACACGCATTCCTGCCGCTGCTAAAGTGCGCGCAAACTGCGCGGAAGGTGGAAGTTCATCTGTCACACCAGCAATCATTTCTGGTGTCCAATCTGCATCTGGAAAAGCGACAACTTGTGCGACAATTTGTGATGTGTCATCAGGTTCTAATAGCAGCCCTTCACCTTCTACCTCATCAAAAACCTGCCACCGAACACGCGATACTGTAAAATTCTGACCTGTTGCAATTTGTGCAGCGGATTTTGTTGTTCCATGATAGGAAAGTACGTCTATCGGTAGACGTTCATCGTAACACCCAATCTGCTTTATGAAACGTTGTCTGTTCGGTTCAACAGATTCGGTATATGCCATATTTGAACTATAATCCCGATTCCACAATGTTTTGCGTTTTTCTGCTGCGATCTTTATGGCACGAGATACATAGTTATCAAGGTCTTCAACCATTTGTGCAGCGAGGTCACCTTCAAAGGTTAGGTTGTCGGTGCCCGTTAATACTTGATCGGGTTTTTTGGACATAATTTTTCGTTGCTCCTGTGCAACCTTGCTCAGACAAGAATGTGCTTCTACAAGGTTATATTATTCCTTTTTCTTTCAACTGTTTTACTTCATCAGGTGAAATGTCCAACAATTTTGTCAATACTTCATACGTATGTTCTCCAAGACTTGGTGCGGGAGCATCCACATTTCCAGGAGAATCAGAGAGTTTAATCGGTAATCCGGGCACTTCAACCGCACCTGTTATTTCGTGCATCACTTTAGTAATCATATCCCGTGCTTGAACCTGTGGGTGATTCACTACCTTATCAATTGTGTTAATCGGACCACACGGTACTCCAATCTTTTCAAGGGATTCTATCCATTTTTCCGTTTTTCGTTGACGCATGATCTCTGAGAGTATAGGAAACAAATCGCTGTGATTTTCAGTTCGGTCTGCGTTAGTTTTGAACCGTTGATCGTAGATAAGATGTTTATGGTTTACGTGTTCACAAAATTTTGCCCACAATGTATCGTTACCAATCGCAATAATAATGTGTCCATCCGCGGATTCATATATTTCAAAAGGTGTGATTGCTGGATGCCGACTCCCAAGGGGTTGTGGGATTTTATCTGTTGCAAAATAACGGACAATTGCATTCTCCAATACTGCCACAAGACTATCCAACATTGCTACATCCACTAACTGTCCTTTTCCTGTATTGTTTCGGTGGTGTAGTGCCGACATGATACCTATAGTGGTGAAGAGTGCTGCTGTAATATCGCTAATAGATGTGCCGACACGTACAGGAGATGCATCAGGTTCACCTGTAATACTGATAATACCACCCATGCCTTGAATTATCATGTCGTAAGCACCTTTCGTAGCATAGGGACCTGTCTGTCCAAAACCAGAACAGGAGGCATAAATCAGAGATGGACATTCAACTTTTAATGTCTCGTAATCCAAGCCAAGTTTTTCCATCGTTCCTGGTCGAAAATTTTCTACCAATATGTCGCTCTGTTTGACAAGTTGTTTGAATATCTGGATACCACGTTCAGTTTTTAGATTAAGTGTCACGCTCTGTTTGCCACGATTCACGCTCATAAAGTAGAGACTAAATCCGTTCTTGAACGGACCAAATCGTCTGGATTCATCCCCGGATTCAGGTTGTTCAATTTTGATGACTTCTGCACCGAGGTCACTTAGTATCATCGTTGCATAAGGTCCTGCCAGTACTCTTGTTAAATCCAATACCTTTATTCCTGTCAATGGTCCTGGCATGTTATTTCCTTGTATTCAAAAAAGTTGTTTTTCTAATACACACGTGCTAAAATGGTCTAATGTCCTATATTACCAATAAATAGTGTCAATGTCCATAGATTTTAATTCTTGAAAGCGTAGTATTGGAAGGAGAATATACATGGATAAACTAAAAATCGCACATATCGGGACAGGTAACCGTGGAACCAATACATATCTACCACTTATCAGTAAATTGTCGGAGGATATGGAACTTGTTGCTGTATGTGATGTACACGAAGGAAGGGTTGCAGAGCAGGGAGAAAAGTATAGTGTCCCCGCTTTTACGGACACCGCTGAGATGTTAGAAAAGGCAAAACCGGATATATGTTCTATTGTCATTACACCCAGTAATAACCACATCCCAGGCAACATTTGTTCTGAACATGGCGTTAGTTATTGCACGGAAACACCTATAAATACTGATCTTAGTCGCGCTGATACGATGATTGAGATAGCCAAAGAACACGGCACAAAATTGGAAGTGAATGAGAACTATTACCGCCGTCCGTCTGAACGGATAAAACGCCAGATGATTCTTGAGGGGATATTCGGAAAGGTTAATGTTGCTCACAATGATTTTCGTGGACACGGATATCACGGTATTGGTTTAATCCGAAGTTACGTTGGTTTTGATAATGAACCTGTCAAGATTTATGGGTTCAGTAATAGGTTTAAGGTTCAGGAACATGAGTGGAGAAAGGGACAACCGAGACGTAAGAATGAAGATTGGCAGCATGCAGTTATTGAGTTTGCTGATGGTGCAGTCGGGATTTTCAACTTCTCCAGTCTGTCTTACGGATCACCGTTGCGCGGATTTAATGGAACGAAATTCTATGCGGAACGTGGTATGTGTTTCAGAGACGATGCGGTTATTCTAAATGATAACGCAGATGAACAACGTCCAGTGACGATTACACGCAAGACGAACAATGTAGATGGATATGAAACGCTTGCTGCACTTATTGCTGATACTAACCCGCAAGTAGTTTGGGAAAATCCGTTGCACTATTATCCACTTAGTGATGGTGAAATCACCGTTGCATCTGAATTAATGAGTCTTGTAAATGCTGTGCGTAACGATACAGAACCAGAATACGGTGCATACAACGGACGAAAAGACCGAGAAATTGATGTTGCAATGGGACGTTCAATTAAAAATAACGGTGCCGCTGTTGACTTTCCATTGGAATACTAATCAATGGTTATACCGTAGGTCGGTGTGAGCATAGCGACCTACCGATTTTTCAGATGCTAATCAAAGTCAATATAATGTCTTTCAGTATAGTTGTTCATAACAATTTCCTTGTTATCGGCAGAACGTTAGTGTATACTAAAAGTCATGTATAAACAATAATGGAGGACAATAAAGTGTTTAAATTTAACCGAACAATTTTCACATTCCTGCTTGTATTTGGTTTGACTGCTACGTTGATGGGTAATGAATGGGCTGACTACTACTTTCCAGACAAAATCGGAAGTTCATGGGTTTATGTAAATGAAGATGGAGACGAAATAACCCGTACTGCTGTTGAGGGAGAAGAGGTCGACGGAACGACGTATCGCGCCTTTACTTATGAACCTGCAATAGATGATTGGGAAAAATATCAGTATGTTATTCATCCTTATCTGTATCAAGTCGGTGAAGAATGGATTACATTTCTTGTTGGCGATGAAATAGAACAAGCAACCAAGTCTATCCTTGAGAAAAAACTTAATGAAACAATTGCACTCATGCAGGAACAGATTGCTGGACAACTACCTCCAGGAATTACAATTGATTTTGATTTTGATGTTGACCCGCAAGCCCAAGATTTATTCTATCTATTTCCACTTCCGATTACCTATAATGAAGAATGGGTCGCAATGCATTTGGACATAACAGTAGATATGACAATGGATATTCAAGGAGCACCTGCTGAACTTCCTGCAGAACTTCAAACAATTACTTCTACTACGAGTATTGAGGAAACAGGGGTTATTTTAGGAACAGAAACTGTTGAGACTGAAGCCGGAACCTTTGATGACTGTTTAATAATTGAATATAAAACTAAAACAACAACGGATACAGATTTACCCCCAGAATATAAACAAATGATACCAGAAACGCCAACCAACGAGGCAACGACAACGTTATGGTTAGCTCCTAATGTCGGTATTGTCAAATTCAGAAGTGAAAATGAGAATAGCGATGATGTAGCTACCTTGGAATTAACAAGTTATGAGATCATATCTGATGAATCTGATGAGGAAGAAAAAGAATAATTACTTGGTTTGCTGAATCTTCTGGATATAAATACAATCTTTTAAGGATAACTACATGTATAAAAGAACTTGTTTTGTTACTACAATCTTTCTTGTCCTATTTTTGTGTACAGCACTACGAGGGAATGAAACTTTACAACTTTATTTTCCAAGCACTGTAGGAAGTTTTTGGGTCTATGCAGATCAAGATGGGAATGAGTTCGTGCGTCATGCAATCGAAGGTGAAGAAATAGACGGTACGGTTTATAACGCATTCAGTTATAACCCTGAATTGGAAGATTGGGTTGATTTTAACCGTCATACAGTGCCATATCTGTATAATGTAAATGATGAGTGGATTAGTTTATTAGTCGGTGAGGAAATAGAAAACGCTGTTCATGCACGTCTCACCAAAGAATTTGAAACTTTCTCTGCATTGGTAAAGAATTTATTTGCGAATCTGATTCCGCCTGAAGAGAATGTTACCGTTGACTTTCTATATGATATAGAGGTTGATGCAGATGAACATTTCAATTTTTTGCCAGCAGATGCATCTATTGATGATGAATGGGAAACCGTTGAGATAACTGCTACAGTCACCATGTCGTTTGAATTTCATGGTTTACCTGAGGAATTAGCAGCAGCAGCACCTCCGATACCCCCTGTCACAGCGACTTTTTCTATTCTTGAAACAGGGATAATCCTTGATACAGAAACAGTTGAGACTGCTGCTGGCACATTTGAAGATTGTTTAAAAATAGAATATCGTACTGAGACCGAACTCACAGCTGACCAACAAGAGGACCCTGAACCTGATAACCCACCCGGTGAAACAGTTACAACATTATGGTTAGCACCTAATATCGGTATTGTGAAGTATCATCAAGAAGCACAAAAGATGTTTCTTAATGTAATGTCTGACAAAGAATTTGCTGAGGCATCAGTACCTGCGGAAGAAGCAGCCGAGATAACTGCTACAACAATCAAGTCATTTGAATTATCAAATTACGAGATTGCCTCTGATCCCGCACAAGAAGAGGATAGGATCGAATAAACTAAACAACCTAATCGAACGCATCGGAGATTGAATGAGCGTTTTCCCTATATATCGTCCCAGACGATTACGTTCAAATGAAAACCTAAGACGACTCGTCCGAGAAACACATCTGTCTGTAGATGACCTTATATATCCGATGTTTGTTGTTCATGGACAGGACACTGCAAATGAGATTACTTCCATGCCGGGATGCTACCAATACTCGGTGGATAGACTCGTAGAGGCTGCGAAAGAACTTGTTTCGCTTGGTATTCCTGGAACTATCCTTTTCGGAATTCCTGAGAATAAAGACTCACACGGTTCTGAAGCATACGCGGATGATGGAATTATTCAACAAGCAGTTCGTGCCATAAAAGATACAGTGCCAGACCTACTTGTAATCACAGATGTTTGTCTATGTGAATACACCGATCATGGACATTGTGGTATCATTGAAGATGGAGAGGTGCAGAACGATCCAACGCTTGATCTGCTTGTTCAAGAGAGCGTGTCGCATGCACAGGCAGGGGCAGATGTTATCGCGCCATCAGACATGATGGATGGACGTGTCGGTGCAATTCGATATGCCTTAGACGAGGAAGGATATGAGAACATTCCAATAATGGCATACTCAGCGAAATATGCGTCTGCATTTTATGGACCCTTTCGTGATGCCGCAGAGTCCGCACCGCAATTTGGTGATCGTCGTTCGTATCAGATGGATCCAGCAAACTCAGAGGAGGCATTAAGAGAAGTAACGCTTGATATTGAGGAGGGTGCTGATATCGTAATGGTGAAACCTGCACTCTCATATCTTGATGTTATAAGTCAAGTGAAAGCAGAATTTCAGATGCCTGTTGCAGCCTATAACGTCAGTGGTGAATATTCCATGATAAAAGCAGCCTCACAAAATGGGTGGATTGATGAAAAACGTGTTGCTTTGGAGGTCCTAACGAGTATTAAACGTGCTGGTGCAGACATAATCTTGACTTACTTTGCAAAGTCGGTTGTTGAATGGCTTGAGAATTAGGGTGAGGAATACAGTTTACATCTTAGGTCGGGTTTGCTTTGTTCTGCGTATAAGTATCTACAAATGGAAGTGATGCGTTTGTAGTGGTGCAATTTATTACCAAGTCAACACCAAATGCGAGTATAGCGTTGATTCACTGGTCACGACCCGTGGAGTACCTAGCGCGTATTCGATGTTGATTAGGCTATAGTAAAGAATAAACCAAGCGAGTCGAAATATTTATTTTATAGTAAATTTCGTAATTACTTGGACACTTTGGTAGGTTCGGTTTCCTATCCTGAAACAGTGCGTCAGACACTAAAAAAAATGTCTTGAAACCGCATCTTCGTGAACAATGGGTGATCCCCCCTTCCGAAGATGCTGCATTTGTGAATGCGATGGAGCAAGTGCCTGATCTTTATCAGAAACCTTTAGATACGGATGTTCCTGTTGTGAACATGGATGAACAATCTGTAACGCTAAGGGATCACCTGCGTGCTCCACGACCTGCTAAACCGGGTCAAGTAGAACGCGTGGATTCTGAATACAGACGCAATGGCACAGCATCAGTTTTTCTTTTCACAGAGACCCTTTTTGAATTTCGGTATGTGTCTGTTCGGGAGCGTCGGACTGCGGTGGATTGGACAGAGGAGGTAAAGGTGCTATTGGAGGATGTGTATCCGAAGGCAAAGCGTGTGATTTTATAGTGACATTTAGAATTATTGATACATTTTTTATTTTTTGTTAGAATATGTTTCCCATGGCATATTCACCCGATGGACGAAAACGCATTTTAGATTATGTTGCAGCTGGCGGGAAAAAATCTGAAGCATCCCGTCTGTTTTCCGTCGCACGCTCAACTATTGATAGGTGGTTAGCAGCTGAGAACCCGTTTGCAATTAGAAAAACAGGACCCAAAAAAATGAGAGTGATTGATGAGGAGGCAATCAGAAAACATGTTGCTGATTTCCCCGACTTAACACAAAAAGAACGTGCTGCACATTATCATTAGCTAATCCGTGGACAGGTAAGGAAATGTCCGCTGTCCAAATAGAATTGCTGTAAATCGCGGAGATCTACTATGTGCTGGTTATGGATAATTCTCGTCATCATAGTGAACATAGTCATAAACTGGACTCTGATAATTACAACGCCGGAGGGCTGGCTTATAGGAGTGATTGCTATAATTGTCATAATTCTCATCATATCTTATAGAATAAATAGAAACTATTGACTATCTATTTCCGTGTCCTCCCCTTATCCTGGGGCACCACGCATTCGTTTCAGCGATATGCAGCACACGTTCTAAAAATAATACGTCGCCTTATACAACTTGCCCGATCAGCTGAGTCAATCTCCCGCAGTGCATCAACGAAAATCCTGTTTACCGCATTAACCTGATTGAAATCCGTGATATTGCCATACCTCGTAAAATGAAATTGGTACTATAGTTGACATTGAAATTAAAGAGACACATTTCTATAGGAGTGATCTCCGAATCGCGACAAAACTCACTGATAGTCAGGGATCGGAGTTTCCTCCTACAACTCAAAATGTCTTGTTAATTCTAAAGTTCACTATAGTATGTGATAACCTAAATACACACACCCTTTCATCCTTGTATAAAGCATTTCCTGAGGCAGAAGCACAAAGATTGTGTGCTCGTTTGGAAATCGTGTATACGCCTAAACACGGCAGTTGGTTGAATATTGCGGAGATAGAACTGAGTGTGCTAACACGACAGTGTTTGTGTCGGCGTATTCCCGATATAGAAACATTACAAAGAGAGACGCAGGCGTGGCAAAAACGACGAAATGCAGAGCAAAAGCAAGTAGATTGGCAATGGACCATGGCAGATGCGCGCATCAGATTAAAACATTTATACCCAAAAGATTAGGATGGACAAAGCACTATTGTGGTATCCCAACCGCTCCTCGTTATGTTAATTAGTCGGGTTTCGTTCAAAGAATACCGAACTACGAATTATTATCTGTTTTGCCGTAGCCACCACCCCCAGGTGTTTCAATCTGAATAACGTCACCTTCGCGAGCAGAAAGAGTAACTTTCCCTTCAAGCAGTTGTTCCTCCTCGTCACGGATTAGCACATTCCGTCCTAACTGACCCGATTCCCCACCTTGCAATCCATAAGGATGAAACATTCTCCGTTCAGAAAGGATAGTAACCTCTGCATCAGTAAGAAGCCTGAAAGAACGCACAATCCCGGACCCACCTTGAAATTCTCCTGCTCCACCAGTACCACGCCGAATCGAATAACTCTCAACCTGTAGCGGATAACTCGTTTCAATTGTCTCAATAGGTGTATTCATTGTATTCGTCATGTGTGTATGAATGGCATCAATTCCATCGCAAGTTGGACGTGCACCCATACCACCAGCGATGGTCTCATAATAGGTAAAATCCCGTCCTCGTAATACATCATGTCCACCTATTGTAATGTTATTCATAGTACCGCTACTTGCAGCAGGAATTAGGTCAGGACACGCCTGCGCCAACGTACCAAAAAGCACATCAACGATACGTTGTGAGGTCTCAACATTTCCACCAGCTACTGCAGCTGGAAATTTAGCATTGATAACACTACCTTCAGGAGCAATAATTTGGATCGGTTCCATACATCCAGCATTGGATGGCACATCAACGCCAGCAACACATCGGAACGTATAAAAGACAGCTGAGACTGCAATTGCATATATCGCATTAACGGAGCCTCGCACCTGTTCTGATGTACCTGTAAAATCTACAACTGCTGTGTCATCCTTAATTTCAATAGAAACCCGTATTTCTATCGGTTCATCAGTTATTCCATCGTTATCCATATAATCCGAAAATGTATAGATTCCATCATTAATTTCTCGTAAGAATGATCGCACCATGCGGCTGGAATAGGAGCATAACGCTTGCATGTAAGACTCGATTTCTGGAACACCGTATTTGGACACCAATTCCTGTAATCTACGTTCACCGATACGGTTGGCTGCGAGTTGTGCCTCCATGTCCCCATGCCGTTCTGTTGGTGTCCGTACATTGGCAAGAATGAATTCCCACATGTCAGAATCCAGTTCACCACCTCTGACAAGTTTTACTGGTGGAATACGGATACCTTCCTGAATTACACTCGTCGCTAAAGGCATAGAACCGGGAGTCATACCACCCACATCTGCGTGATGTGCGCGGTTCGCTACATAGAACGTAGGACAAACCGCAGATTCTTCTCCAAAGACTGGGGCAACCAAAGTTATATCTGGAAGGTGTGTACCACCACGATATGGATCATTAAGCACGATCATATCTCCAGGTTCCATTTCGGTATGTTCTATTGCTGCCAAAACCGAAAGCGGCATTGAACCCAGATGGACAGGTATATGTGCAGCCTGTGCTACCATCTGTCCTGAACCATCAAAAACTGCACAAGAGAAATCAAGACGTTCCTTGATGTTCGGTGAGAAAGCAGTCCGTTGCAGTGTAACACCCATCTCTTCTGATACTGAAGTAAGGAGATTTTTATAGAGTTCTAATTTTATTGGGTCAAAGTTCATGAGATGTTGGTTTAGGTAAATTGTGTTTAGAAGTATCTTGCATTTTAACATTTCCTTATGTAATATACAAGTAAAACAACAGGTTTGAGGTAAAAATGAATAAAGTTAACATCGCTTTAATCGGTGCAGGCGGGATGGCAAACGGTGTGCATTATCCATCTCTATCAGAATTTGAAGACGTGAATCTTGTAGGACTATGTGATCTCGTAGAATCCAAACTCTATACAACCGCAGAGAAATTCCAGATAGAACACACATTTACTGACTATCGGAAAATGCTTGAGCAAACAAATCCAGATGCTGTCTACATCTTGATGCCACCACAACATCTGTTTCCGCTTGTTATCCACTGTTTATCACAGAAACACCATGTGTTCATTGAGAAACCACCTGGCATCACGCTGCATCAAACAAAGGAAATGACATTAGCAGCAGAAAAAAATGGATGTAAAACAATGGTAGGTTTCAACCGTCGTTTTATTCCACTCATGCAAAAAGTCAAGCAGATTGTTGAAGAAAACGGACCAATAATCCAATGCATGTCAACCTTCCACAAAAACTCACCAAACGCTCTATATTATGATGGCGTTATTGATGTATTGACATGTGATGCTATACACGCTGTAGATACACTTCGTTGGCTCGGCGGTGGTGATGTCCAAGCAGTTGCGAGTGACATCAACCGTTTCTATTCCGAACGAGAAAATAGTTTCAACGCACTTGTTAAGTTCACAAGTGGAACGTCCGGATATTTATGCACCAATTGGGCAGTCGGTCGTCGAATCCATACCTTTGAGATGCACGCTCAAAGTATCTCCGCTTATATTAATCCAGATGCAGGAGGTAGTGCTTTAATCCATACATCGGAAGGTATAAACGAAATAACGACTGAGGAAGCTGCCGATTCTGACGCAACCCACAAAACCTATGGTTTTTATGGAGAAAGTAGACATTTTATAGACTGTATTCAACAAGATAAACAACCATTAACCTGCTTCGCTGATGCTGTCAAAACAATGGAACTTGTTCAAGCTATTTATCAAAATCGCATCTAAACGGAGTCATTGTTTTGACCAGAGACATTTAATTGTAACGTAGTAGTCTTGAGTGCCGTCCGTTCTTTTGTAGCACAAACTTTCCAGTTTGTGTCAATCAGCACCAGCGTTGTAAAATGTTATCAACATAGGCGACAGGAACTGATACCTCAAACTTAATAATCCGAGTCTTCCACGTAATCCGCGTATGGTGATTTGACAAATTGACATTGATATACTGCCTCCAGTATGATATAATGATACGATGATTCTGTTAAAAACCAATGTCCTGTATTATTAGAAAAATATAAAGAGTAATCAAGGGAAACAATTAAATGAAGCGGATAAAAATTCCCGGAGTTGACCAAGAAATATCACAACTAATTCTGGGAACTATGATGTATTCACCTGACAGTTATGATCACAGCACGAAAATGTTAGATACATTCTTTGAAGCAGGTGGGAATACACTTGATACAGCACACATTTATGGCGGTGGTAATAGCGAAAGATTAATTGGTCAATGGATGCAGGAACGCGGAAATAGAGATGAGGTATTTCTGATAGATAAAGGTGGACACCCTTATGGGGGTATGCCGAACCGTGTTTCTCCAGAATACATAAAACAAGACCTTGATGAAAACCTGAGCCGTCTTAACACCGATTACATTGATCTATATATGCTCCATAGAGATGATCCTGAGATGTCGGTGAGTACCATCATTGACTATCTGAACGAGGAGATAGACGCAGGACGTATACGAACCATCGCCGCTTCAAATTGGCAACCCAACCGCATCGTTGAGGCAAATACTTATGCATCAGATAATAACCTTAGCGGTTTCGTTGCATGTAGCAACAACATAAGTCTTGCTGTTCCAATGGAACCGATGTGGGGAGGTTGTGTCAACGTTGATGATGCTGCCCGACGTTGGCATGTTGAAAGTCAATTCCCGCTTATGCCTTGGTCATCGCAAGCACGCGGCTTCTTCAGCGGTGCATTTACACCTGAGAACCGAGATAATGGCGATATGGTGCGAGTGTATTACAATGATGACAACTTTGAAAGACTCAAGCGCGCAAAACAATTAGGTAAAAAATACGGATTTTCCGCAATTCAGGTCTCCCTTGCTTATTGCGTCCACCTACCTTTTCCAATCTTTCCAATTGTCGGTCCCGCTAACTTGGAAGAGATGGCATCTTCACTTGGGGCATTAGAACTTGCGCTCTCCGATGACGAAATGGCATGGTTAAACCTTGAAATAGACTAACCAATTTGACACACAGTCTCACGAATACTAAACACACATTTACTTTTATTCAGTGTGTCAATAAACAAATCTAATAACAAAGTGGACACGCGTTGTCTGTACAAAACGATAAGGAAAAAGGCGAACACTGCCTACTTAAAACTACATAATGAAAACTCAAATTTTACACATAATATTCATACTACAATTTCTATTACTCCCATTCGGTATCCTACACAGTGCATTTGGACAGGAAAGTTGAGGCGCATGAAGCAATCCCGCAATCCCGCGTGGTGGGTCGGGTGAAGTCAGTTTGACTTCAGAAGGAAAAAGATTTCAAGCTTCTGTTAGCATGATGCGTTGGTATGACGCTCAAGGTGGACACTTTGAAGATGAAGGTGTCTTCATCGACCAAAATGGAAACCGAAGTATAGATACGGTTCCAGAACATAGACATCATGTCAATTTAAACATATACCGTATTGACGTTGCATTAAAATATCTTCTTGGTTCACAATGGATAGTGGAAGCAAACCTCCCGTATGAATCCAAAGTACAAGAGGCAAGTGTAGAGAAGATTGAAGACATTGAATATACCCAGGAACAGTGGGATGCGATTATAGAAAATGGACGTATCCATCATCGCAATGAAACTTATGCTGGTCTAACAGACTCAGAAGTTTTTCTTGGACATTATCGAGTTGGTGTCCTTGCAGAGAAAGATTATTTTGTGGGTCGTATCGGAACATCTATTCCATTTGGTAAAACTGAGGAAGACCCGTGGAAACTTGGAGAAAAGGGAGAGGAACATCTCCATATCCAATTTGGAACTGGCACTTTTAACCCTATTTTTGTCTTACACTATAGCATACCTGTCTATAAAGGATTGGCAACACATTCCAGCCTACGGACAAAATTGCCGTTCTACGAGAACAGCAAAACATATCGTGGTTCGAATGAACTAACATATTCTTCTGGGTTGAATTATCGTCTTAATAAATGGATTTCCTTCAGAGCGGGTTACCTTGGGATATATCAATCCTTTGCACATTGGGATGGTGAAATAGACAAAAATACAGGACTCCTTTTCGGTATGGCATCTATGGGAACATCTATCTCAACACCGTTCAATGTACCGTTATCAATATCGTTGCTGTTGCCCTTGCATCAAAAAACGCTTTATGATGATACTGACGCACTTGATGTCGTAAAATTCGAAGAAAGCGATGCATTTGAATTCGGTCCATTGGTCTCTGTTACGGTATTATATTCATTTTAGTTCACTTTAGAAAGGCAAAATGATAGCACACAGCAGAGGAGTTCAAATATTTCAGGGCATTATTAGCGTAATTTTGGGTGGAGTCAGTATACTACTGGCTATATTGTTACGACAATCCGCATATTCAACGATGACACTGATTACTTTTTTCGTTGTCGGCATTACCCTAATTTTCTCAGGGGACTACCTAATAAATCCGTTCGGTCTACCAGTAAATTCATTGAAGCAACAACTTTTTGGTGAAATGTGTTTGATTGCTTATGGTGTGTTTTATGTTAATATTGGTGTATCCCGTTTGTTACAACCTCTCGTTGTATATAACATATCACAATATCTACATCCAGTTTGGATTCGCAGAGGCATAAGCACCGTTGGAATATTATTAATCATTGGTGGAATTTACGGTATTTATCAATTACTGCAAGTAGGTTTGGCTGAACCCCCACAAGAATAGAGGATGTATTGAGTTCCTTACTTCTGGCAATAAATCAACGAGCAATAATCACCGCATAACGTAAAGGAATCTTACCGATATTCTTGATTCCATGTAAGACTTGGCAATCCACGTGCACAGCTTCGTTATCGCTAATCTGGTGCGTCTGTTCCCCGAATAGCACTTCACCCTTACCAGAAAAAACATAGAATATTTCCTGTCCATCATGAGTGTGAGGTGGATGTGCGCGTTGTCCCGGCCCAACTTCCGATATATGTAGACTTAGCTGTCCTCTATCTGCTCCAGTTTCAAATACAAACCGATCAATGCCTTTAATATCTGTCCTTACTTTTTCTGCCATTTCATACCTCCTAATCTATATACCCATCATTCTACCACACAACTATATGCCTTTCAAGTAGAATACAAGGGTATTCTAAGTAATATAAGTTAGTCAAGGTTCGCTTGCAACATACGACAGGACACACTTATGTCGGAGCGATTCACACAAGTTGTCTTCAGCAACTACGTATGGTATACTCTAAATAAATAGAACGTATCTCATAAACCACTTGTAGGGGCGGAGTCTCCCGCCCGACTAAAATAAATTTTATTATACATATCGCGCGGAAAGATACAATGGCACGAAACAAGTTGAAAGACAGTATTGTATATCAAATCGTTATCTTCATTGCTTGGACTTGCCGCCTTATCCCCCAAAAAATGGCAATGTTGCTTGCCACTATCATTGGCAAGTTACTATTTCTGATACTCAAAAAACGTCGACAGATCGCACTCAAAAACTTACAAATAGCATTTGGAAACAGTATTGATGAAAGACAACGACGAAAAATATGTAAAGCAAGTTTTATCAACTTAAGTAAAACAACAGTTGAATTCATGCGTTTCACCAAATTGAATCCTGAGAATATATGGAATGACGTTACCGTAGACGGAGTAGAACATCTAAATATCGCACTGGAAAAAGGAAAAGGGGCAATTGTATTTCTGCCACACTTTGGGAATTGGGAACTTCTTTCACTTGTCTATGGAACGCTCATCCCAAACCGCGCGAAAGCGATTGCATTTCCACTCAAAAACACAAAACTCAATGACTATGTTTGGCGAATTAGGGAACTTATGAGTTTAGAAATTATACCACGAAAAAATGCCATTCGTGCGACATTACGCGCACTTAAAAATAACGATGCGGTCGGTTTTTTTGCTGATCAAAACGCAGGGGATCAAGGAGTGTTCATCGAATTTTTTGGTAAACCTGCTTCTACGGCAAGAGGTCCAGTTTCAATCGCACTGAAAACGAATGCACCGATACTATTTTCATTGGATATTCGGCAACCCAATGACCATCATCAAGTCCATATTTTACCACCGATTTATTTGGAACCATCTGACAATTTTGAGTATGATGTCAAAAAATACACTACCATACTTTTGAAAGAATTGGAGAATTACATAGAACAATATCCAGATCAGTGGCTATGGCTACACAACCGATGGAAAACACAACCTAACCAGAATTGACTGAGATAGGACTTAGACACAAGCAGTAGGCGCGCTTTGTAAGCGCGCTGGACTTCAATAGTAATACCATTTCTAAATAATAACTTCTCATTAACAAAAAACGCGTTTGTAGTCGCGCAATTCATTGCCAAATCAACGCCAAATGCGCCAAATCAACGGTATGAATGCCATTGGCATGCCCCGTATGGCATTTGTCGCCTCGGACATTCCGTAGGGGCGAGGTCTCCCCGCCCGTATTCTCACATACAGTCCCGTAGGTCGGGTAGAGCGAAGCGCAACCCATGTCTATCTGAACCATAGAACGTCATGCACAAAAATCAGCGCAATCTATCAGAATCGCAGCATAATGCAATTAGGTTTCAGACGTTACAAAGAGACATTGATATACCAAAATCTTTCAGTGTATTCACCGTCTTCAGTGCTTTCCGTGATTCAGACAATTAGCACTATCAAATACCTTTCACACGAAGGCATAATCCTTAAGTTGAGACCTATGGGTTTCGTCCCTCAACCCGACCTACAGGACATTATGACAATTTGTCAATTAGAAATGGTATAACTTGGGTACTTCTCACAAATCCCTTGTAGGGACGGGGTCTCTCCGCCCAAATAGAAGCACTTTTCTTTCTGGGACGAGTCAACTTATCTTCTATGATGAAGATGTGATTTTCTGCAAGACATCAGATAAACGATTTATGAGATAGACCGTAATAACTGAATGGTTCCATAGCCAGTGTAACAAATTTGCATTGCACAATCCTTGATGTTATGGTATGATATAAAGACACATAACACAATACCAATTTATGAGTCAATTTTTCCGTAGTGGGGTGCTCTCATGAAAAGATTTACTTTGTCCTTCATCGTTTTAGTAGTCGCAATAGGGCTTCCATTGCTTATTATCCATTCAAGCGAAAAGGTGGCAACGAGTGACGATGAACGGATTACACTCAGAATGTTGAATCAAGCACTCGCGACCGCAATAATGACCACCGAAGAAAATTACTATAAACCGGTAGATAGAAATGCAATGTACCGTGGCGCAATCAAAGGTGCACTTGCTGCTATGGGTGACCCATACACCTATCTCCTATCAGAGCGAGACCATCAACGTTCTGTCGAAAATCTATATAACGCAAATTTCGGTGGGATTGGCGTTGGAATATACCCCGACCATCGCGGCTTCATAAAAATATCTAAACCTATTCCGGGAACACCCGCAGACTCCGCACATTTACAAGCGGGAGATTACATCACCAAAGTCAATGGAAAGCAAATATACTTAGGGGACAGAACAGGTATGACGGTTGATGATGTTGTCGACCTACTTAGAGGGGCAGTCGATACTGATGTCACCATAACCGTACAACGAAAATTCCTTGAACCTTTTGATGTAAAACTAAAACGCGCTAAAATCTCAGTTCCGAGCGTTACAACTACAATGTTGGACGACAAAATCGGTTATATCCGAATCACAAAATTCATCGGTACGAACCGAGTTGGTGGAACAGAAGAGGAATTTAACAAAGCACTCGCAGCGCATCAGAAGGCAGGCATGCAGGCACTAATATTGGATTTGAGAAGTAATCAAGGTGGTTTACTTGATGCTGCATACCATATCGCAGACGCTTTTATTGATAAAGGTATTATTGTGTCAACAAAAGGAAGGAAAAGCGAATTTGATGAAGAATATCCTGCACACACAGATATCTTATGTGACCCCGAAATACCGGTTGTTGTTCTCGTTGATGAATATAGCGCAAGTGCATCTGAAATCGTAGCTGGAGCAATAAAAGACACAGGTCGAGGCATTCTTGTTGGCACAAAAACCTACGGAAAAGGCGTTGTCCAAAAACGATATCCTCTGACAAGTCTCGGTGCAATTTCTCTTACCATCTCATCGTATTATACTCCTAACGGAACGTCAATTGACAAATCAGGTATTACCCCACATGTACCAGTCACCGAACAACAACCTGAGAGAATTGAACAGATGATGCATCGGCTTGTTGTAGAAAAGAAATCGGTTGAGAATTATGTGGCAAATTGGATTGAAGATGAAGTCAAACGGACAGGAGAAATTCCCAAAGATTTCGCACCACTTGAGGCAACACTGACAGAATTTAGAAATAAACTCGCAGATGATGGGTACCGCGTTAGTCTACGGTGGTTGATAATTCGTGCTGAACAACTTTTTAATATCAATGCTGGTATTGAACGAATTGTAAATTTACGTCATGACACGCAGCTACAAGAAGCAATCCGAATTATAAAGGAAGATGAGGTAGGAAGCACAATTAAGTTGTACCAAACACTTGATAAGATACTGATATATATGGGACAAGAATTGCAGACTCTGGTGCGTGGTGTTTGAACTTTTAGATTCCATAGAACGAAGTAAAACCCAACATGGTAATAGGCACGCTCGCGTGTCGTAACCAATCCGGTTGGTGCAGTTACCTGAAGAATACCACACAGATTTGTATTTTACTTTACCCACTGAGACGTGCGTTTTTTCTATCCAACTCCTGCCGGTTAGGAGCTGCTGAGTATTTACTCTCCGACAAAAAATAAATGAATCCACAACCCTCGCAAACTACCGAGGTCATCACAAAAAAAGCGATAATTGTTGGTTTAATCCTCGTTATCGTCAACGCATACTGGGTCGGAATAGCAAGTGAACTCTGGTATGCAGTCTACACACTTGTTTCCCCTTTTTCAAATGCAGTCTTCACGCTGGTAGTCCTACTCGCACTGAATGTTATCCTCCGCAAAATAACACCTCGTTTCGCTTTTACACCTGCCGAATTGCTACTCATCTACATCATGGTAACGATGGTCTCCACCATATCGGGGCATGCGATGATGGCAATCCTGATGGGTACTCTTGCCCACCCGTTCTGGTTCGCCACACCAGAAAATGAGTGGGCACAATTCTTTTTACACCACATCCCCGAATGGTTAACGGTACATGAATCCGAATGGTTAGCTGGTTATTATGAAGGTGAATCAAGTCTATATCTACCTGAGCATATACGTATATGGGTAAAACCTGTACTTATCTGGTCAACGTTTATTCTATTTCTATACGGATCGTTGCTGTGCTTAGGACTGCTGATACGAAAACAGTGGATGGAACGCGAAAAATTAAGCTTTCCATTAACACAGTTACCTTTGCAAATGACAACCAACCGCAGTTTCTTCACTACGCGATCGCTTTGGATAGGGTTTGGTATAGCAGCATTGATACGTGTAATTGCAGGTTTGCACGACCTATTTCCAGTAATACCCGCTTTGCCTTCAAGTTACCGACTTGATAGACATCTCACAGACAGACCTTGGAACGCTGTCGGTTATGTCTCAATGAACTTCAATCTCGCAATCGTTGGATTGACCTATTTCATGCCACTTGATCTTGCCTTCTCAACGTGGTTTTTCTTCTGGCTTACACGTGCTGAACGAGTGATTGCAAGTGCAGTCGGTATAACAAATATCAGCAAACTACACCTCAATGATCGCGCATCGGGGGCTTGGATAGGAATTGCTGTGCTGACTTTATGGATGGGACGTAGACACATCATAAGGTTTTTTAGGCATGTTGTCGGACTTGAACGAGGTGATGATAGCAATGAACCTATATCCTACCGAACAACAGCGATTCTTACTATTCTCAGCATGGGTGCAGTATTCGTCTTCTGTTACATCGCAGGGATGTCGTTATGGGTGATTGGAGTCTTTTACGGGTTGTTTATTGCATTTGCCTTAGCAATCGGACGAGTTCGCGCTGAACTTGGACCACCCTACCATGAGGTAATTGGTATTAATCCACGTCAAATCATGGTCAATACATTCGGTTCGCGTAGCTTAGGAGCAGCAAACCTAACCGTAATGACGTTTCTTTACGCATTTAACCGATGCAACCGTTCACATCCAATGCCAAACCAAATTGAATCGCTCAGAATCGGTGATCAAGCAAAGATTCCTGGTAAGACCCTACTACTATGTATGGCACTTGCAATCGGTGTTGGTGCATTTGCAACGTTCTGGACATATCTGCATGTAGGGTATCATTACGGTGTACTGGCGAGGTGTCAAGGTCACGTTGGACACTTCGGCTGGGAAAGTTTCAATCCGCTTCAGAGTTGGTTGCAGCATCCAAAAGAAGCGAATGTCAGCGCAATCGTATTTATGGGTGCAGGTTTCGTTTTTGTGTTCCTACTTAATTTCTTAAGGACACGTCTGCTATGGTGGACACTACATCCATCTGGATACGTCCTTTCTGGTGCGTCATGGGGTGGTCTTATCTATTTTTGGTTTCCTGTGATGGTCAGTTGGTTCATAAAGTTTATGATTCTACGATTTTCTGGATGGCAAACCTACCGCAGAGCAATACCGTTTTTCCTCGGATTAGTTTTAGGTGATTTTGTACCGCGTAGTATACTCAGTATAATTAGTTTTGTGATGAATCTATATATGCCTTCTTCTGGTGCTGGACATACCCTATAACACTTGAAATATGATATAATAGAAGTTATACCAATTCTAATAATTATTATCCCATTACTGGATTCAACCATTGTTGATTGGCAATCTTTCTTCTGTAGGAGCAACCTACTATCCTGAAAATCTCGGTTTAGTCAATACTGAAAACTGAAAACTAAACCAAAAAACTGAAACAGACATCAAACATATTGGATATATATTGTTATCAAAATCAATAACACTACACGACCAAACGACCATCAAGTATAATATAACCCAACATCCAACACAGAACTTGCAAAATCGAGAAAACCAATGACAACATATCAAAACACAAAACCGAAAAAAAACAACTAAATGGAGATTATGGTAAAATTCATAATTATATCATTTCTAAATAATAACTTTTCATCAACAAAAAACGCGTTCGTAGTCGCGCAATTCATTGCCAAATCAACGCCAAATGCGCTTATGGCATTTGTCGCCTCGGACATTTGGATTTATTAAGTCTCAAAATGTGGTTTTATTTATTAGAATTGGTATTACATTCTCGTAGGGGCGAGATTTCCTCGCCCGCATTCTCACATACAGTCCTGTAGGTCAGAACGAGTGAAGTGACCTCAGACAACAAGCGATTCAGACAAGCAAGAATCATTAAATTGATGCCTATGGTGTGTTTTCAAATTGACACTTATATCTTAAATAAAACAGAACTAAAATGGAGCAAAATAAAAAACGAAAATCGCGTCACATTCCTTGTCCTGATTGGATTCATCACGTCATTGTGACGTAACAAAAGGTCACAATTTCATTAGGCAAAGTTATAATTCATGCGGTAAGACATTCATACACGCCGAATACCTTAATGAAGATTGATTTATTCTTTCGGTAATATGAATGTCCCCAAAACCTGTAAGCGTGCTGGACTTCAATAGTAAATTATCAAATTTATTTCTTAAGTTTCATAATGGTATTCATACCGTTGATTTGGGAAATGCCGTAAGCGCATTTGGCATTGATTCAAGGTAGATCCTATAACTATTCCACGAAAATGGCACTTTATTTGTTAGAAATGGTATTATATTATGACACCACTACTTTCTGTCAATTCCATAACAAAACAGTTCGCATCAACTCCCATTGTAACGGATGTCAGTTTTGATGTATATCCAGGAGAAATTTTCGCACTATTGGGAGCAAGCGGGTGTGGCAAAACAACTACTTTACGCTTGATTGCAGGCTTTGAAAAAGCAGACTCAGGCACTATTTTAATGGGAGATCGTGTTCTTGAAGACCAAAATATACATATTCCATCCGAATTACGAGGAATTGGGTTTGTTTTTCAAGATTACGCACTTTTTCCTGACAAGAACGTGATACATAACGTTGCATTCGGACTTAGTCGCAAGTTGTCAAAAAATGTGCGGTACACGACTGCCATGGATTCCCTTGAGCGAGTCGGCATTGCACACTTGCATGAGCGAATGCCACATCATCTCTCTGGTGGAGAACAGCAACGAGTCGCATTAGCTCGTTCTCTGGCAACGCAACCGAAGCTGCTGCTATTAGATGAACCTTTTTCAAGCCTTGATGCGGGTCTTCGTCAAGAAACAAGAGAAGAGGTACGTGAATTATTAAAAGCAGCAGAAATCACTGTGGTACTTGTAACACATGACCAAGAAGAAGCATTGAGTTTTGCTGAACGTGTGGTAGTCATGAACAGCGGTACTATTGAACAGATCGGCACTCCGGAAGAGGTATACCAACACCCAAAAACTGTATATGTCGCCAGATTTCTTGGGACAACGAATATCATTGAAACAGACATCAAAAACGGAGCTGCAGAAACACCATTTGGAACGTTGCCAGTAGATTCTCCAAACACAACACAAGCACTCCTTTCAATTCGTCCAGAACATATTCGCATAGAAAAACATATCCCTGATACTGGTGATAATAAATTTGGTCGTATTACTGCCCGTGAATTCAAAGGACACGATTTAACATACCGCGTTGAAGTTGAAGGAAAACCTTACTTTATCCAAACCGACTACCAACAGCACTTCAAAGTCGGTGATGCGGTAACTTTGAAACCAATTGAAGCGGTTGTTATTGAGGATAAATCGTGATGTAAATCTAAAACATTTGTTTTACGTTCTATTTTGATTCCATTTCTAATCTATAATGTGTTAAAATAATTGTGTGAAATTACGTGTCTTTATGAAATCTATTTTGAATATTCGAACAAATAGTAAGGAAATCTGATGGAAGCCAAAATATTGATTGTAGAGGATGAACGTGATATCGTAGAGTTGCTAAGGTATAACCTACGACAGGAAGATTTTAAAGTTGATGCTGTCCGCAATGGTGCTGACGCGTTACAGCGCGCAGTTGATAATCCACCTGACCTGATTCTATTAGACCTTATGCTACCTGAAGTTGATGGATTAATTGTTTGTCGCCTCCTCAAGAATGACCCTCGCACAAAAAACATTCCTATTGTGATGCTCACCGCAAAAACGGAAGAGAGTGACCGCGTTACCGGTCTTGAGTTAGGCGCAGATGATTACATTACAAAACCTTTCAGTCCGCGCGAGGTAGTCCTACGTATCAATGCTGTCCTACGGAGGCTCAAAGCAAGCAGTGAGACAGAGGATGAAAATCAAATTCAAACCCACGGTGTGACAATTGACATGGACAGACATCAAGTGTTGACTGAAAATGGAGCGATTGATCTCACTGCTACGGAGTTTAAACTGATAACCTTGTTTGCACGTTCACCGGGACGAGTTTTTTCTCGTGATATTCTGATGGATGTCATCTGGGGACAGGAATATTACGGTATTGATAGGACTGTTGATACACACGTCAGTCGACTCAGGCGTAAACTTGGCGATTTAGGGAAAGATATTGAAACTGTGTACGGTGTTGGGTATCGACTTAAAGTAGAAAAAGATCTAAAAGAAAAAAAGAAGTGATCAGAGAAAAACAGTAGACTATATTTCTATTTCCAAAAGAATGGAGCCATTGAATGAACTTAAGACTAAGAGATAAAGTTGTCGTTGTGACTGGAGCAAGCCGTGGAATAGGGAGAGCAATAGCAAACGGCTTTGCTGAAGAGGGGGCAAGACTCAGTATCTGTGGGAGAGACCCAGATACATTACAATCCGCAACAGAGGGACTCACCGCACACGGTATAAAGGTCGTGTCAAAACCAACCGATGTAACTGATGCCGCACAAGTGGAAGCATTTATAGCAGAAACCTTGGATCGATTCACAAGAATTGATGTCGTCGTCAATAATGTTGGTGGGAGTCGGTGGACACCATTAAACGAGATTTCTGATGAGGAATGGCACGAAATTCTCGATCTTAATCTCGTTACCGCTACCCGTATCAATAGACTTGCTATCCCCGTAATGCAGAAGCAAGGTGAAGGTGTAATCCTTATGATTACCTCTATCTATGGTAGAGAAGGCGGAGGGCATATTACCTATAACGCTGCGAAAGCCGCTGAGATCAGTATGACGAAATCGTTGGCGAAGGAACTTGCACCTGACAATATCCGTGTCAATAGTATCGCACCAGGATCTATCCTATTTCCCGGTGGTGGTTGGGATCGTCGTATGAAAGCGGATCCAGAAAAGATGAAAGCATTTGTTGAAAGCGAAATGCCACTCGGTCGTTTCGGCAAGCCAGAAGAGATTGCTAATGTTGCTGTATTCCTTGCCTCCGAACGCGCAAGCCTTGTTACTGGTGCATGTATCAATGTTGACGGGTGTCAATCACGGTCTAATATCTGAAGATAGAAATAACTTAGGTACGATAGTCAGCATTTATACGAATATAATCGTAGGAATAATCGCAGGTCCACATCGTCACTTCTGCATCACCAGCGCGTAGGTCAATGGTAATTCGCACAGGATCATTATCAAATAGTTGTGTGGCTTTATCCTCGTCATATCCTGAATCCATTCCGTTTTTGACAAGTAGGTAATCGCCGAGTAACACGTCAACTTGGTACGGGTCAAAATCGGCACCAGATTTACCGATTGCCATCATAATGCGTCCCCAGTTTGCATCGTTAGCAAAAACGGCTGTTTTGACAAGGGGTGATTCTGCAACTGCGCGCGCAGCTTTTTCCGCATCAACCCTATTCTTCGCTCGCTTGACAACAACTTCAACGAGTTTGGTTGCACCTTCCCCATCGCGTGCTAACATTTTTACCAATTCAGTGCAGACAAACTCCAATCCTCCACAAAATGACTCGTAATCCGCACCACTGGAATTGGTTATTTCATCGTTTCCTGTACCACCTGTTGCGAGAATGATAACAGTATCATTCGTGCTGCGATCTGTATCAACGGTAAGCAAATTATAGGTGTTATCTACTACACGGGTTAGGGCTGATTGAAGCATTTCACTACTGATACAAATATCCGTTGTTAAATAGGAGAGCATTGTCGCCATATTAGGAGCAATCATTCCAGAACCTTTGGCAATCCCACCGATCCTCACAGTTTTGCCACCAATATCTATTTCTACAGCAGCAGACTTCGGATATGTATCCGTGGTCATAATTGCTTCTGCAGCATCGTCACCGCCATTAGTGCTGAGTGCCTCGGTAGCAAGTTGAATTCCGTTCTCAATTTTATCCATTGGCAATTGCTGTCCAATAACACCAGTTGATGACACGAGAACATCTTCCTCTGCTATGCCGAGTTTTTCAGCGGTTACAGTCGCCATCAAATGTGCATTTGTCATACCACGTTCACCAGTGCAGGCGTTTGCGTTTCCACTATTTATTACAATTGCTTGCGCAGTTGGATTGATGAGATGTTTGCGACAAACTATAACGGGGGCAGCAGTGACGCTATTTTTGGTGAAGACACCCGCCGCAGTCGCTGGCTCATCCGTAACAATGAGTGCTAAATCTTTTGCCTCTGCTTTTTTAATTCCTGCGCGGATACCTGCTGCTTGCACACCTGCAACAGCAGTTATTCCGCCATCTATCTGTTTCATAATTGCTCCTTACATCAATATAGCAGAAATTGTAATACATCATTGTGGAATTGTCAATTGGAAAACAGATCCAACATAGAGCAGAGCCATTCAGTTTTCCAAATCCTATTATCTTTAATATTAAGCCTTCCTTTGTAGAAGTACTCTCCGAATCGCGACCTCTTATCCTATAAAACTTGGTTCAGACTACATCGTAGGGGCGAGGTCTCCTCGCCCGTATTTACCCCACACCCTCTTCTGTAGGAGCGACTTTCAAGTCGCGACTTTACGACATATTTCTACGATTTAACGAAAACTGAATGGCTCTGAACATAGAGGCATAGAGGCATAGAGGACATAGAGGAACAAGACTTGACAATCGGTTAGAAATCTGTAAAATAGATAGACAACAATTCACCGTCAGAGGAGGACAATATGGCAAAAATACGGATGGCACAATACGGCACGAAACACGGACACGCACGTGGAAAACTGCAGGCAATGCATGCTAATCCTAATGTAGAGGTAGTGGGTGTATATGAACCAGATGAAGAACAACGTGCGAAACTTCAGGAAAATGGAAGTTGGTCTTACGATGTGCGTTGGTACAATGATGCCGCTGAAATGTTAGAGGACGAATCAATCATTGCTATTGCTTCTGAGGGAAACAATGCCGAAAGCTTAAATCAAACTCAAGAGATTGTGAATGCTGGTAAGCATGTATGGTATGATAAACCCGCAGGAGAAAACTGGGAGCAGTGGCAACGCATCATCAAGACTGCACAAGAAAAGTCTTTATTGGTGCAAATGGGGTATATGTTAAGGTATCATTCCAGTTTTAAGAAAGTGACCGACTGGGCAAGATCAGGATTTTTGGGAAATGTATTCTCAGTTCGCGCGCACATGTCCACAAATATATCACTGGAAGCACGTACACGTATTAGTCAACATATCGGTGGTATTTTCTTTGATTTAGGTGGACATGTTCTTGACCAAATTGTCTGGATGATGGGGAGACCTGAAAAGGTCACCAGTTTTCTACGCAATGATGGAGGGTCAGTTGAACCATTCAAAGATAATACTCTCACTGTCTATGAATTTGAGAAAGGGATGGCGTTTATCACAATTTCTGCTTTGGAACCACGTCCAATGGCACGAAGGTTTGAGGTATACGGCACTGAAGGTAGTGCTATCATTGTTGAACCGTTTGAACCCGGACACACGATTCGTCTCTGCTTACAAAGTGCAAAGGATGGATATTCACAAGGTGAACAAATTGTCAATATAGATGGAGAGAGTCGCCAACGATTGTATGAGTTGGAGTTGGATGCGTTTTTGGCGACAATCGCAGGTACGCAAGAACCTGATAGACCAGTAGAGCATGAATTGTTAGTACAGGAAACACTTTTGCGCGCAACAAGTGTTATTCCAAACTAAGTCCTTCTAAGTGTGATGTTGGGATATTATGCTATGTGTATTTTATGTGACAATAATGTGGCAGGTCCCAAGGACCTGCCCTTACAATGTATAGAAGATTATAACTAAGATTATTCTTCTAATCCACCTGCCCATTTGAGACATCCAGTAATGTGTTCGTGGAACCACGGTTGACTCCAGAGGACATCAGGGTGACCAAGCGCAGTATACATAACACGACCCTTACCGTAGGTATGACACCAACCGAGAGCATAATCATTGTCATCTCGGTTACCGCGTGAGACATCAATGGAATCATTATCCAACCGCATTAACACATGCGTATTCTCTCGGGACCAATCCTTGAACGTGTATATTTCATCAACAACTTTGAAACTGTCTCCGAGCATACGAGTAGAGGGATGGTCAGTATCCTCTACGATAACATTGACTTCTTCGTGCCACGGATGTCCATTGAAATATCCACCGATCATTTCACCAAATTCTGGCCAATCGTAGCAGGTATCAGTAGCATTATGGATCCCGAAGAATCCCTTACCATTACGGATAAAGTTGAGTAATGCATCTTTTTGTGAATCATCAAAAGGTAAATTACCAGTAGTTGCAAATGCAACAACATCGTGTTTTGCTAAATTATCTTCTGTGATTCTGTCACAGCGGTGGGTAGTCGTAACTCTCCAGCCATTTGCAGCACCGATCTCTTTGAGTGCCACTTCTGCATTTGGCAAATAACTATGCTCAAAACCTGCAGAATGACGTAACATCAATATGTTCATTTTATTTCCTTTCGGTATAGCAATTTGACGCTAATTATACAAGATTTATATAAAAAAGGAAACATAAATGGATGCGACACAATGTATTACTACAGTCTATACTGTGATCAAATATATTGAGGTTGTTTAAAAATTGATTAAGTATAGTAAAAGGTAGGTAGACGCGAAACTCCGTATACTACTGATGTACAAGTACGATTGAAGTGTTTCATCCTAATGAGAATCGTCTTCTGTACCTGCAATATTAGAAAATAGATTGGCAATTCTTTATTTTTTATGGCATTATTATGTAAAGAGATTATGGAGAAGGAGTAAAGGCATTGAAGTTTTTTAAAAAAGGTGACAAAAACCCAGAAGAGACTAAACCCACTGCAAAACCGCACCCTGAACTACAAGTAATCAGTGGTTCAGAGATTTCTGGAAAACGTCCGCAACAGCAAACCCCACAGCAACAAGCCCCGCAGCAAAATATTACACTACCAAATATAAAGTACAAAATAGCCGTTGCAAGTGGAAAAGGGGGTGTCGGAAAGTCAACCGTTGCTACGAATTTAGCAATCTCGCTCGCGAAAAATGGTGCTGCAGTCGGATTAATGGACGCTGACGCTTATGGACCCAGTATACCAACAATGATGGGTATTCAAGAGAAACCTGAAACCAGTCCAGAAAGAAAACTAATCCCTTTGGTGCGTCACGACATAAAACTTATGTCAATTGGGTTTATGGTGCCTGAACAACAGGCTATGATCTGGCGAGGACCGATGCTACATAGTGCTATTCGTCAATTTCTTACGGATGTAGCGTGGGGTGACCTGGATTACCTTATTATTGATCTCCCGCCAGGAACGGGAGATGTTGCCCTTACTTTGACGCAAGCAATTCCACTTACAGGCGCAGTGATTGTTACGACACCACAAGATGTCGCTTTAGCAGATGTGCGACGAGGTGTTGCTATGTTTGAACGTCTCGGTGTACCCATTTTGGGTATTATAGAAAATATGAGCTACTTCCTCTGTCCACATTGTAATGAGAAAACTGAGATTTTCAGAGCTGACGGTGGAAAAAACACGAGTGAACGGTTCGGGGTTGCATTTTTGGGAGAGATTCCACTTGATGCCGAAGTTTGTACTGCTGGAGATCTCGGTGTGCCTATCGTTGCTGGAAATCCAGACTCACCACAATCAGCGGCATTCGGTGCAGTGGCTACGGAATTAGAAAAAGTTGTTCTGGAAACTGGAGAAGATGATGAATTGACGATACTTTAAATTAACATCCAACCACTAAATTTAGATGTAATAACAAAAAACAATCATATCATTGTTCTACAGTTCTATGTCCATCGCATCAGCAATCAAATGCATTGCGTGCTGGAGCAAATCACCTTCTCTGGCAAGGTCTTGAGTTGGCGAGTTTCCGAGATTCTTACTAAGATCCTCAAGTGGAGAGAAGCCAAAGTTTTCCATACCTTCAATCATCCCCTCAAGATAACCAAGGGCAGGCATTTCTAAGTCGTATGCATCCTCTCGCATACGATAAAACATGATGTCATCCTCGTAATATTTCCCATAAAGAGACGGATATCCTTCATATCTGTCCAGAGCATTTTCATCATCTTCAGAGATTTCCCACAAACCGCCCTTTACAGATTTTTCAGAGTCCGGAATTATATCCGCATAGATCCGAAAAACAAGTTTATACCCTTGCAATGTGAAAACGCCAAGGGGGACAGCGTTCGGACATCGCCATTGCATCTGTTTGATATTGAGATTCGATCCGTAGGCGAAGTATTTCATGGCATGGATTAAAACTGAACATTTATCGTACATTATTTTATTAGCATCCACTTTGGTAAGAACATATATATTATATACCTACCAATGTATGCATACTAAAACAACAATAGTTCGCTTATTTCTTCATTTGGATCATCAATTGGGTCATCTTCTGTTAGTTTGGTAGTTTTGTATCCGTAGATTTCTATTTCACGGATTTTTGCGGATGCTCGGAGACGAACTGCCCCTCCAGATGTTGTAGAGCATCACGTGCTTCCCGAACTGACCAACGTACTACCGATTCTACTCGCATTACTCTTACGTGACAAAGCAGCATCGTCTGAGGTTTCTAAAACTGCGATGCGAATTTGATCTGTAGGAAAGGAGTAAAGGACAGGTATCACAATAGGATTGGTTCGGACACTTTGTACTTCCTTAATCATAAACCAGTCAGTTTCCGAAATAGCACTTCCACCCTTGTCCGCGTATAGTCTAAATTTTTTTATGTTATCTGAATGGATAATAACTTTCCGAACGACTTTTTTATCTGGTAAGCTAATGATCACTTCTGGAGCAGAACTTGAACCGACGCGAGTATTTGCCTTTTTTGATGAACTTATTTCACCTATGGTGTTGATATCACCATCAATCATTTGCATACTGGATGCCTGTACACCGTCAAGCAGTGCGTAGTTTTCGCTCCATTCTTGAGGTGAAAGTAGCGCACTACACCCAGCCATAATTACCACAAAACATATCAGTGAAAGGAATAGGGAAACTTTTTGTAACATGATTTACTCCTTGAGATGTATAAAAGTGTGTATTTTATTAATCTAATTCAGTAACTAACGGTTTTAATTTCTTCTCCCCAATTCTAATTGATATATTAACAAAATCCTATTTGATTGTCAAGTAAAAGACTATTTCAAAAAGGTTATTTAGTTTAAAGATTTCTGAGTAGATGAGTGTTACTAAAAGCTAAAAATGTAGGTTGGGTAGACCGTAGTGCCCCTCGACCTACAAAGTTTAATATTGAAGTATGAAAATATATTAGAAAAACCGATAACGAAATAACCCTGCATATTTTCAAGGTATATTGACTTTTAACCAATAGTCGTATATACTGACAAGAATAATATATAAAACTAAATTAACATAGTATGTAGGTTGAGGGAGAAACAATGAGAATACTGTGTAATTACATAATAATCAGTTGTTTGTTGATATTTATTTCTGTCGGTATTGTTGACGCACAACAGAATCTGGCACAACAAGCTTATGCAATCATGGAGCAATCCTGCCTTATATGCCACGGGGAGAACGGCTCATATACAGAGGCACTTATCATTGAATACACAGCACTCATTGATGACGGAAAAGTCGTTCCTAGTGATCCAGACGGTTCTGTGTTCTATCAAAGACTCATCGAAACGAATATTGCTAAACGTATGCCGCTCGGACAGCCTGCGCTTGATCCCGCTGCGATTGAAACGATACGTCAATGGATTGCAGCAGGCGCACCCGATTGGGATGCCGTGTCAAGACCAGAGACTAACTTCATTACAACTGATACTATGTTTGAAACGATTGAGAACCACGTCAATTCTCTTGCTCCACGTGATAAATTGTTTGCACGTTATTTTTCGTTGACACATCTCTATAACGCAGGTGAGACAACTGAAGCACTTCAAGCATATCGGCGTGCCCTTTCGAAACTGATCAATAGTCTCTCTTGGGGTCGTGAAGTTGTTAAACCAATTCCTATTGATACCGAAGAAACCATTTACTACATTGATCTCCGAGACTATGAATGGGATGTGAGAAACGACGCATGGACACAGGTTGAGCAGGCATATCCCTACAAAATGATGTACGATGCACCAACACAGATACATCTCCGCGAAAAACTAACGACTCTACAGCAGGAGATGAACTGTGAAGTTCCGTTTGTTCATGTGGATTGGTTCATCGCAAATGCTTCCTTACCACCCCTCTATCACGATATTTTGCAGCTGCCACTGACAGACCGAGAACTGGAAGAAAAACTTGGGATATCAGTTAAAGAAAACATACAGAACGCACCAAGAAAACGTGTCTGGCGTGCAGGTTTCAGTGATTCTGGAGTCTCAAATCACAACAGAGTTGTAGAACGTCATAATTTTCAACACGGTGCATACTGGAAAAGTTATGACTTCGCGGGAAGTGCCGATTCACAGAATATATTTACCCATCCGCTTAATTTTACACATGACGGTGGCGAAATTATCTTCAACCTACCGAACGGATTACAAGCGTATCTTTTGGTAGATAGTAACGGTAACCGGCTTGATGTAGCACCCACAGATATCGTTTCTAATCCTGCTGCAAGTGATCCTGCCGTCCGCAACGGTCTTTCGTGTATCGGTTGCCACACAGAAGGGATGAAGACGTTTGAAGACGAGGTGCGTGCTGTAGTTGAACAGGCAAATAATCCGCTTTTTAACAAGGCACGAGCATTAGAACTCTATGTGGAACAAGAGATAATGGATGAGTTTGTTGAAGAGGATACGCTACGTTATAGGAACGCTCTTGAGAAAGCGGGTGGTATATTTGGGGGTATTGAGCCGATTCAACGTTTCCATGAGGTGTTTCAAGGTGCGCTTGATGCTGCACATGCTGCAGCTGCTGTTGGGTTAGAGACCGATACATTCCTTGAGAGAATAAGCAAAAGTCCAACTTTACAAAACTTATTAGGGGCATTGGTGTTAGATAACGGTGCCATCAAACGAGACGCATGGACATCGGCTTTCCACGATGTGATTTCTGCGCTGAATTCTCCTGATACCGTACTGCCACCCATAGAACAACCAGAACGTATACCAGGTGCTTCAGTGAATATACCCGATCTGAACCTTCGCGCTGTAATTGAAGAAGCACTCGGTAAAGCGATGGGTGAGGTTATTACTGTTGAGGATATGGAAAGTTTGACGAGATTTGTTGGGAATGACAAAGGCATTCAAGATTTGACAGGTGTTGAATTTGCAAAAAATTTAACCTACTTTGAAATTCGACGTAATATGGTCAACGATCTCACTCCAATTGCAAGTTTAACAAATCTGAGTGGATTACGTGTGCAAGGAAACAATATATCAGATATATCTCCAATAATTGACCTTAAAAGAATAGGAACACTTGAAATATATGATAATCAAATTTCTGACATTTCCCCAATTGGGGAACTAACGAACTTATTTTGGTTGTCTATGACTAATAATCCAATCAATGATATCTCACCACTTGCTAATTTGAAAAAGCTGAACGGAATTCGATTGAATTTCGAAGATTCTACTGATTTTTCTCCTATAGCAGAATTAACAAACTTAGAAAGGTTTTTCTTATGGGGTGCTGGTAAACCTATACCTGATTTGACACCCTTAGCTAACTTACAAAAATTAAAAATCTTAGACCTACGCGGCGAAGGAGTACCTGATTTGTCTCCTATTGCACAATTAGACAACTTGGGAAGATTTGAATTTTGGGGATCGGGTGAAAACCTACCTGATCTGTTACCTTTAGCAGAATCAAATAATTTGAAGGAATTATGGGTCATAAATTGCGGAATCACAGATCTAACTTTTATAGAGAACTTCACAAGTTTGGAAAGGTTAAATCTTGAACGGAATAATATAACAGATGTGTCACCGTTAGCAAAATTGACAAACTTAAAATGGCTAAAACTTACAAACAATCCAATATCTGACTTTTCACCTTTAGCAGAATTCGCACAAACTACTAACGTCCTCACAGGAGATGTTGCAATTAATGATCCCAACCTACGTGCGGCAATTGCAGTAGCACTTGGTAAAGGCTACAGTAGGATTGTTTCAATTACATTGGAAGAGTTGGCAACTTTGACTCACCTTGATGCTAAAAATGATAATGAGTCACAGAATGAAAATATCAGCAATTTAACGGGTTTGGAGTTTGCAATAAATCTAAGTTATTTGAATATTGCTGGCAATTCAGTATCAGATTTAACACCAATCGAAGGTTTAACAGAACTTAGTTTCTTAGATGCTCAAGATAACTTAATATCGGATACAATACCACTTAAAGGATTAACTAATCTACGAGGTTTAATTCTTAATCGTAACTTGATTAATGATTTATCACCTCTCATGGGATTAACACAACTTCAAGATTTACGCGTTGCTAATAACCTGATTTCTGATTTTTCTCCACTTGCTAAACTCACTACATTGAAAAAGTTAACGATTTCAGGCAGCTCGTTTTCTGACTTATCCATACTAACGGGATTAATTAACCTTGAAGGGTTATGGATATCCCACAGTTCGCTAACCGACCTGTCACCGCTTGTGGAATTAATGAACCTGGAGGGTATGTCCGTTTGGGATTCACCTGTAGCAGATCTATCCCCATTGGTAGGACTACCAAAACTGAAATGGTTGGATTTTGGTCGCACTCCGATATCAGGTCTTTCACCATTAGCGAATATAGTAACCTTGCGAAAACTGACATTTTACGACTGTGGAATAGAAGATCTTTCAGTTCTTAAAGGTTTAACAGAGTTGGTACATATTAAAATGCCACACAACGCGATTTCGGATGTTTCACCGTTAGCGGGGTTAATACATCTAACGTATTTGGAGTTAGGTGACAATGCAATATCGGATATATCTGCATTGGAACAATTAACCAATTTAGAAACTCTATGGATCAATAATAACAACATATCAGACGTATCACCTTTGTCAGAATTGACTAACTTACAAGAACTAAAACTTCGTAATAACCCGATAACAGATTTTTCACCTTTAGTTAATCTCTTTGACAATACATATATACTGTATGATCTTATTATTCCAGATGTGAACCTACGTGCAGCGATTGCAGAAGCACTCGGAAAAGAAGATGCTACTGCCTCAATTACATTTGTAGAAATGGCATCTTTGACAACCTTATCAGCGAGCAATAAGGATATTAAAGATTTAACAGGTATTGAACACGCGATAAATCTGGAAGAGATATGGGTCGGAAAAAACCCGTTGTTTGATCTTTCACCACTCGCAGGATTGACAAACCTTGTCGGTATAAGTGCTTGGGAAACCCCTATATCCGATTTGTCGTCCTTGAAAGATTTAACGAAATTGAGATGGTTAGATTTTGGTCGTACCGATGTACATGACTTGTCTTCTTTGAAAGATTTAACGAACTTGAAAAAACTGAAGTTCTATGGTTGTGGTGTCATAGAAGATCTTTCACCACTGGAAGGCTTAACAGCGTTGACAGAAATGAACTTTGGAGGCAATCCTATATCCGACTTATCTCCGCTGGCAGTGTTAGTCAACTTGGAACATTTAGATTTTCACGGGGATAACATTGCTGACCTCTCACCCTTGGCTGGGTTGAACAAACTGAGACATCTTGATCTTCGTGCTAATTCATTATCTGATGTATCAGCTTTGGCTGGATTAACCAGTTTAACAAACCTTTTACTTGGCGATAACAAAATCTCTGACGTATCACCCTTAGCAGGATTATTCAACTTAGAGTATCTATTCCTTAGAGAGAATTTAATAACCGACATCTCTCCATTGAATAATTTGCACAAAGATATATATATTGATTGGCTAAGAAACCCTGGTGCCCCCAAAGAGGGACCGAAATTAGAAGGTCCTTGGTTATGTGTATTGATTCCAGGAAAACGACTCGATAGCGACACTGATTTATTAGCAGATACGAGTGATGGGTCCGTAACAGAACATCAGATTGCGACAAAAGGCGCACTGGAAGGAAAAGCTGTAGGAGATAAAAAGTGGACATCACATAGAATATCTCCCACTGGTAGAAATAATTTTAAAGATGTCTTGAGAACTTTCGATGTCCCTCCAGATCAGGATACAAGCGATAATGTTGTTTATGCTTGCATAATAATAGGTTCACAGCAAGAACAGAACACAAAATTGCTATTGGGCAGTGAAGGACATCACAAGATTTGGTTAAATGGTGATTTGATACATCAGGATGTTGGTCTCGATGCCCATGATTCGCGTGATTATGGTATGTTCCTCCCTGTTACCTTGAAACAAGGCGCGAATATTTTATTAGTTGCAATTGATAGTGGACATTGGATTACAGGACATTTCGGTTTTGAAGAAGGGACTGAGTACACGGTGGTTCCACCTGGTGTTGGTTTCTCATTCACTGCAACAGAGATCTCCCTCCTTGCAGGTGATACGTTCACACTTAACCTTAACGCTGAAAACATCACTGATTTGGCAGGATGGCAAACAGATATTGCGTTTGACCCGAATGTGCTTGAAGCAGTTGAAGTCACCGAAGGCGATTTTCTGAAGTCAGAAGGTGGAGATACCTTCTTCCAAGGCGGGACGATTGATAACGCTACAGGGAATATTTCAACTATATTTTCGACACGGATATCTGAAAATGGTAGTAGCGGTACAGGTGCATTGCTGTCGGTAATATTCAAGGCAAAAGCAGCAGGTGAAACTCAGGTGACATTAGAAAACTTTGAGTTTGTCTCTATCACCGATGACATTATTCCTACTGTCCATCCTAATATTACTATCACTGTGGGAGAATATCCTGCATGGGATGTGAATCAGGATGGACGCGTGAGTATTCTGGATCTTATTCTCGTAGCAAGGGATTTCGGATCAGGTGCAACTGCTAACTTACGCACAGATGTAAATCGAGATGGCGTAATCAATATCCAAGACCTTATCATTGTCGCACAACACATGGGTGAAACGACAGATTCCGCAGCACCTAATGTATATGTAATGGATAGCAAAGAACTAACCCCAGCAATAGTACAAGAATGGATTCAACTGGCACAAATAGAAGATGACGGATCGCTCGCTTTCCAACAAGGCATAGAGAACCTTCAACGTCTATTAGCATCACTGCTTCCTGAAAAGACTGCACTTCTCGCAAACTATCCGAATCCCTTCAATCCTGAGACATGGATACCGTACCAACTCGCGAAACCTGCAGAGGTTACTTTGACGATTTATACTATAAACGGATCGGTTATTCGGATATTGGCGTTAGGACATCAGGGTGCTGGAATCTATCAGAGTCGTAGTCGTGCTGCGTATTGGGATGGCAGGAATGAGGTTGGAGAATTCGTAGCAAGTGGAGTGTATTTCTATACACTCACTGCAGGTGATTTTATAGCAACCCGACGGATGTTAATTCTGAAGTAATCTTACAGAAAACGCAACAGACGATAATCACATGTTAATGTCAAGAGTTGATGCAAGCAACTTGGGTGACATCAAGAATCAGTAGAGGTTGTAGCTTCTAACTCCGCTTGACATTCAGCACAATGACCAATAATCTCGTTACGGAAGCGAACTGGTTTAAATTGGTGTGCTTCACAAACTGCTTTTTGCAGCGCATCAATCTGCGGTTCTTTGAATTCAACGATCTGACCACACCGAAGGCAAATAAGGTGAGCATGCTCTTTGAGTGAGTGAATACTCTCGTAACGAGTGTTTTTCTGTGCATCAATGAATTCTGTTAGCAACCCACTTTGGACAAGTAAAGGTAGCGTCCTATAGATGGTTGGACGGGAAACGTTGAATCCGTTTTGACGCATATGAACCAAAAGATCCTCTGTCTGAAAATGTCCTGGATATGCGAATACTTGGCTCAACACATCCATTCGCTTTTGAGTCAAACGAAGTCCTGAACTTTTCAGAAAATCTTCAAACTGTTGTGTAAAATCGTCAACTGTTGTATGTTCTTCATTGGTATCCATTTTCTTACCTAATTGATGTATTTTATTGTTGGCGACGATTCTTCCTGATGGAATAGAATTAATTTAAAGCTGTTATATTAGTTGTGTATTGGCAAAGGATAAAGTCTGTCCGGGTTCGACAAGATTATTCTTCTCAGCAAGTTTGTAAAAATATTTTAGTCCTTCAATAGATGATTCATCCAAATCGTAATGAATGTGGTGTTGCAAGTATCTTCTACAGAGGTCTTCGGTAAAACCGTGCTTAGGTCCTTCAATTCGAGCAATCTCAGGTATTTGCTCAATCCCAAGTGTTTTTGCTTCTAACAACAGATTTGGCACATTCCCAAGTTTCACTTCTCCTCTGGTGACCCAACAAGCGTATACGAATGGTAAACCTGTTAGTTCATGCCATTCAGTACCAAGGTCAGTACAATATTTTGTAGCACCGAGATTTTTGAGTGCTGCATCCCCAATAAGTAACACTGCGTCAGTTTTTGCTGATGCTGGATCAATTGAAGGATCACAATTTATGAACGTTGGATACAGTTGATATTTTTCAGCGAGTATGATTTTTAGCAGGGTAACTGACGAACGCGAACTTGTGTCTAATGCAATTTGCTGAATTTCTTGAATAGGAACACGACTGAATAACTGGATACTCAAGACGCTACCGTGTGATCCAATAGCCATGTTAGGAAGGATACGGTAGCCTGCTCCTTTAGCATTTGCTCGAAAGTATTCAATAATCGGGATTAAACCAATATCCAATTCACCATCGCTTAATTGGGTTGCAAGACGACTTGGAACCTTGACACTGAGGGAAATCTCTTCTGTTTGAAGTTGTCCGTTCAAAAAGGGGTAAATAAGCGGCTTAGTATTTAAAAATGACACTGCACCTACTCTCAAGCAGCTTTTCTGATCCACCTTTTTCCCTCTCGGATGATTTCATTGTAAAGTGTATCGCGTTCTACTGGAATATAACCTGCCTCTTCAATGAGACGTGTGAGGGCATCAACTGAAACAGCCTCCGGTGTATCTGCACCTGCCATGTGTGTAATCTTTTCCTCAGTCACAGTGCCATCTATGTCATCTGAACCGAAACTTAGAGCAATTTGTGCAGTTTTCAATCCTGTCATAATCCAATAAACTTTGATATGCGGTATATTGTCCAGCATCAGACGTGATACAGCTATGTTACGTAAATCTGTTAAACCTGTCGTTGAAGGCAGATATGCCATACGCGTGTTAGCAGGATGAAATGCCAGCGGGATAAACGTTACAAAGCCACCCGATTTATCTTGTTGTTCTCGTAATCTGATGAGGTGGTCAACCCTATCCTCATTAGTTTCAAGGTGTCCATACAGCATCGTCGCGTTAGTCGGAATATTCAGTTTATGCGCAATACCATGAATTTCAAGCCAACCTTCAGCACTTAGTTTACCGGGACATATTTTTTCCCGTGTCTCTTCAGCAAATATCTCTGCACCACCACCGGGAAGTGAATCCAAACCTGCATCACGGAGTTGTGTCAACACCTCCTCTATGGACATTTTGAATATACGTGAAAAATGATGAATTTCAACGGCAGTAAAGAATTTTAGGTGGACATCGGGCATCCGTTCTTTGAGTCCATGGATAATCTGTAGGTAATAATCAAATGGTAATTTTGGATGTAGACCACCAACGCTATGAATTTCGGTACAGCCATGTTCAATAGAATACATCGCTTTATCTAAGAATTCATCAACGCTCATCTCCCACGCGCCTTCTGTTTGCATGTTTTTTCGGGCAAAGGCACAAAAATGACATCTGGCATGAAGTATACATACATTTGAATAATCTATATGTTGATTAATGTTGAAATACGCAACATTGCCATTCATGCGTTGGCGTACATAGTTTGCGATAAAACCGACCCCGGTAATATCCGAACTTTCGTAAAGCGTTACTCCCTCCTCAAAAGAGAGCCGCTCCTCTGCTTTAACTTTTTCATAGATAGCAGGTAACTTAGGATCGGTAAGTGGGTTATAGTTCTCCATTATTTTTCCCTATTGTCTTTTAGGCATTCACAAAAACTGCTTGACAGTAATCTATTATTATAGGTATTATAGCATAATAACTTATTGAAATTCAAGAGATTCTTTTGAAAGGGAAATAACTAAATTATGTCAAAACTCGGACTAATTCATTACAACTATGCAGGTAAAACACTTGATGACTTTCTAAAATTCACAAGTGAAACTGGATTCGGATATGTTGAACTCTCAATCGGAACTGTTTGGAATTCGGATACTGCTGATCCCAATGAAAATGCAGAGAATGTAAGAAAACAGGTTGAATCTTACGGTTTGCAGGTTTCAGCACTCGGAGCAGGTAACGATTTTGTTGTATTAGAGGAAGATGCAATCCAAGCACAGGTTGAACGGATGGAACGTATTGCGGGAATTGCAAAACGTCTTGGCACATCAGTCCTTCGCACCGAAGGCGGATCAATGAAAAATTCCGTACCAGAAAGCCGTTGGGTTGAGGCAATGGCAGGATGTTTAACACGATGTCTTGAGTTTGCTGAACGGGATGATGTCTATCTTGCCGTGGATAACCACGGATTGGTTACCAATGATGGGGATCTGCAAGTAGAACTGTTTGAACGTGTGGGTTCAAAACATGTCGGTGCTAATATGGATACCATGAATTATCGTTGGGCAGGTCATGATTTAGAGACAGTTGGTAGATATTATGAGATAATTGCCCCTTGGACATTACATACGCATCTGAAAGACGGAACAGGTTCTCGCGGAAATTATCGCGGTGAAGCACTCGGTGAAGGTGAAATTGATCTCGCGAAGGCGATACAATGTTTGCGAGATGCAGGTTATGATGGCGTTTGGTGTTGTGAGTATGAAGGCAGAGAAAATGACGGTACTGGTCAACGAAAAAGCTTCGCTTGGATGCAAGACAATATATAGTCTACTGCAATACAGTATTATAATTACTAATATCGGCGCGCTATTTAAGCGCGCTGTTTCATTCCTAACATCAGGTCGCTAAACGTCTATCTACGAACATTTGTATAATGGAAAATACCCCTCACATTATCACCTTAACCACTGATTTCGGGACAAGCGATGTATATGTCGGTGTGATGAAAGGTGTGATCCTAAACATAAATCCCAATGTCAAAGTCGTTGATATTACACATGATGTTGCCCAGCAAAATATCCACGAAGCTGCTTTTACTATCAACGCAGCATACCGTTACTTTCCAAAAGGAACTATTCATGTTATCGTCGTTGACCCGGGTGTTGGTAGTAATCGGCAAGCGATAGTTTGTGAAACTGAAAACGCGTTCTTTGTCTGTCCAAACAATGGTGTTTTGACCTATCTACTACAGAATATCGAAACCGATGTAAACTATCATAAACCCAATGCCGTGATCATTGAAAATCCTGCCTATCATTTGCCACAAGTAAGTAATACTTTTCACGGTAGGGATATATTTGCACCTGTAGCTGCGCACTTGTCACTTGGAGTGCCGACTGCACAAATTGGATCTCCAATCCAGAATATTGAACAACTTCCAATTCCTACGGTTCAATATCTAAATGATACATTGACAGGTGAAATAATCAAAATAGACAGTTTCGGTAATTTGACAACAAATATATCTGAAGATGTCCTTTCCTCATTCTTGTTTTCTTCTCCACATAATAAAACTATGGTAGGTGCACTTACCAAGCATGCAGACAATCTCAAATTTGAAATCAGAATTGATAACACGTGTCTTAAGAAGCTGAACAGTTCTTATGCCGAATCTGTGGTCGGGGAAGTACTTGCAATAATCAATAGTTTTGGATTGTTAGAAATTGCCATTAACACAGGAAATGCCGAAGCATCTTTAGGAGTAAAAATAGGGAATAATGTTGTCATACATAGGTCAAGTTGACATCACAGACTCTGCAGAGTATAATTAAAATAGAACAAACTAAGGAGAACGGAATTGAAACAGATCGCTTTAACAGGAATCAAACCGACAGGACAGCCGCATATCGGTAACTATCTCGGTATGATCAAACCTGCTCTTGAACTTGCACAAGATTACCAAGCACTCTATTTTATCGCAGATTACCACGCGTTAACTACTGTGAAGAACAAAAAGGAATTGGAGGATTTAACATATCAGGCAACCGCAACGTGGTTGGCTTTAGGTCTGAATCCAGATGATGTTATCTTCTACCGTCAATCTGATATTCCAGAGGTTTTTGAGTTGGCGTGGGTATTAGCATGTTTTACTGCGAAAGGGTTGCTCAACCGCGCACATGCCTATAAAACAATAGTGGATGACAACGTTTCCGCAGGGCGCGAAGAGGATAAAGGTATCAATACGGGGTTGTATACATATCCTGTTTTAATGGCAGCAGATATACTGTTATATGGATCGCATGTTGTTCCTGTTGGACTTGACCAACAGCAACACCTCGAAATTACGCGTGATGTTGCTATATTGTTTAATAAGACCTATCGTGAGGTGTTGGTCGTTCCAGAAGCAGTTATCCGGAAAGAGGTGATGACGATCACAGGACTTGATGGCAGAAAAATGAGCAAAAGTTATAACAATGTCATTCCAATCTTTGCGCCGTCAAGCCAAGTTCGCAAACAAGTCATGCGTATCGTGACAGATTCTAAACGTCCTGAAGAACCAAAAGATCCTGATGAATGTAATGTTTTTGCGATCTATCGGCATTTTGCTGACGACGATGCAGTTGCGGCTAAACAACAACTCTATCTTGGTGGTGGTCTCGCCTATGGTGATATAAAAAAGGAATTGTTCGAGTTGTTGGAAACAACATTTTCTGCACAACGTGAAGAGTATAATGTGTTGATGAAAAGTCGTGATGAACTGGACAAAGTGCTTGAAAAAGGTGCGGAGAAAGCGCGTGATATAGCTATACCTATTATGACAAAAGTTCGAAAGGCTGTTGGTGTGACTGGTGCGCGGTAAAATCATTTATCCTAATGTGATTATCCTATAGAAGAATCCACCATATTGCAAGTTTACCACACTCCTGAACCAAATTTACAACTTTAATGACAAATGGGTTTCGTTATAATATCACAAACTCCATGAGTTGATGCGCTTCACGCAAGGATGCCTCTACTGCCTCTGGTGTCTCGGCACGAACAAAGATGAAACCGAGATATTTGTCTCCTTCTGGTAAAGGTACGACCTCTCCACCTATAGGAATCGTGATGTTAACTTCCTCAATACCAGTGACAGCGCGTGCTTCCTTTTTCCCTCGGACATCACCCAATATACCAGCCTTTGGTACAGGAATCATCATAACACCCGCTGCCTGATTCTCTCTGTTGAAAGTATCAACGGATTGTCCAATTGCATGTCGGATAACAAGTTCTTCCAATGACATTCCAGTACCAAATCGCAACGTGCGTGAACAGAGTCCACCAATCGTTCGCGCAGCAATTTCAATCAGATGTGCCCCTTTTTCGTTATAACGCAATTCTGCATGCACGGGTCCGTGTCGTAATCCAAGAGCAGCAGAAGTCTGTGCTGCAGCGCAGTACAACTCGTCTTGAATTTCTGTTGACAAACGCGAAGGCGTGATGTACAAAGTTTCCTCAAAATAAGGTCCTTCAAGCGGATCAGGTTTATCAAAGAGGGTAAGCGTTTTGAGTTCTCCATTTATGAGGATACCCTCTAACGCTACCTCTATACCCGGTATATAATCCTCAACGATAAGATGTTGGAATCTCTCACTGTTATCGTCCATACCTCTGGTTTCCCTTACGGAATGGAGAAGTTTAGTAATCCGTTCAAATGCCTGAATAAATTGCCTTGGATTATCTGCTCTGATTACCCCACGGCTTGCAGATAGGGACAATGGTTTGATCACACATGGAAAGTCTATTTGTGTGCTTATTTCGGTAATGTCATCGTGGATAGAAAAGCGTTTATATTTTGGAACGGACACACCTTGTTCCGACAAAGTTTTCCGTAAAAGGTACTTATCGCGTGTCGCTTCTGCTGAGGATATTGGGTTATGCGGAAGTCCAAGTGCTTCAGATGCAGTTGTTGCGAGAATAGTGGTGTCATCATCCACTCCGACAATTGCGGCTATCGGTTTTGTAGTAGCAAATTCTGTGATGATTTGTGTTGCTGTGGTGGGATCGCGGAAGTCAAGTACCAACGTGTCTGTAGGTGAGAGGTCAGCAGTTGTTGCAGGTTCCTCTGAGGCAATAACGACTTCTACATCAAGTTTTCGTGCAGCATCAAGAAAGTCTGTTGCGCGGTAGGTTCGCGTAGGTAGGAGAAGAAGGACTCGCGGTTTTTCAGAGGATTGTACCGACATGTTGAGACCGATAAATTGTAGGTTGGATTAAACATTAACAAAACCCAACCTACAAAATGAGAAGCATTAACTTTGTGTTCGGATTTTTTTCTGATAATCTGCATGTGCAGTTTGCGGATCAGACTCACCATCCAGCACACGACGAAGACATTGAACAAAACTGATCGGGTCATCTTCACCAAAAATTGTGCGTCCGAATAGAATTGCACGTCCACCATTCTGTACTACGTTATGGGCAAGGGCAAACGTGCTTCGTGCATTTTGTCTTGGACCACCCAATGCCCCGATAACGAGCGTCGTATCAAATTGGCATAATTCTGTCCAGACTTCCGAGGTTGTGTATGCCGTCTTGATAAAACGAGGACGTTGGTGTTTACGGAGATAACTCATCGTACGAACAATGGAATCAGCAACGTACATACCACGTTTTTCTTCATCCATTCCCGGTAATTTTACATTTGGCAAAAACACCTCTAATAGATGGTCAAAACCCTCGATTTCACCTACAACATGAGCAAACTGCACATAAGCCTGCAGCATCCGTTCATCAACAATAGGGTCGTTATTGAGGGTAATAGAATATAAACCAAGGTTGACTTTACATTCAAGTGCAGGACCGATCAGTGCTTCACAATACCTTTGCATGTCTTCTGGAAACACTGTTTGAAAAGGCATTGAAGGTCGCGAGGTATAAACACCGAAACGTGGGTTCCAAATAGCGGTTTCCGAGTTCATACGTACAATAGGTGTGATAGGTGTGTTTTCAAACAGGTTCTCTTCAAGTGCAAGTGTCTCTGAATCTGCAGGTGTCATTAATAGTCCATCAAGCAGTCCGTCTGCGACGAGGTCACGTTGCAGTTGTAAAAACTCCGCATGTGTGCGATAGTGCGGTTTTGGATGTTGGACTTGTCCAAGTCCCTTTATTCCTGCTGATGCCAATGGATCTGCAGCGAATACAAGTATAGGACTCTGTGCAATCAGGTCTTCATCAGCAAGTTTCTCATATATCCGGTTGCCCATAAATTATAAATTCCTTTAAGTATAGCGCGGAGAATACGCAGAATAATGCTTATGTCTACCCGCACATTAGATTATATTCGTATTATAAAGTATTTGTAGGATCAATATCTATAATAAATTCAATAACGTTTGATTTAATTTCCTTCGGCATCTCATCGTTAAAAAGTTGAAAGAGTTCACAGATTTTTTTTACATTCTGACATCGGAATAGAAAACGCCATCGATACTTACTATCAATTTTTGAAAGTGGCGCGGGTGCTGGACCTAAGATTTTTACCTCTGGAAACCGATCAGTTTGTAGAGTTTCAAGATAATCACGAACAGCATTTGAAGTATCAATTACCTCTTTTTCATTTTCACCACGGAGCAGAAGGGTTGCTACATGACTGTATGGAGGGTATTGTAAAGCATTTCGTTCTTCTACCTCTTTTTCATAGAAACCGATGTAATCATGCTGTTTTACAGCAGTGATACAGTAGTGGTCTGGTAAATATGTTTGAATGATTACCTCTCCTGCAGTTTCTGCGCGTCCTGAACGACCGGCAACTTGTGTGAGGAGACTAAAAGTTTGTTCACCCGCGCGGAAATCGGGTAAATTCAAGGCAGTATCCGCAACAACAACCCCAACAAGGCTTACATTTGGGAAATCTAATCCTTTTGACACCATTTGGGTACCGATTAGTATATCAATTTCCTGTCGTTCAAATGCTTCCAAAATATGTTGGTGTGCGTTTTTTCGGGTAGTCGTATCTGCGTCAAATCTTTGTACTTTCGCCATAGGATAGGATTTAATTACCTCCTGTTCTACGGTTTCAGTGCCGAATCCTTTACGTCCAAAATAGTCTATTACAGTACCGTTACAGTCAGGGCATGAAGGATGCGTATCGCGCTTATGACCACAATGATGGCAAACCAATTGCTTAGTTTCAAAATGAAAGGTCAAGGAAATTGAGCAATTCAAACATCTCTCTACATACCCACAAGTGCGACAGAATACATACTTTGAATGCCCACGCCTATTTAAAAACAATATAGTTTGTTCCTGCTTTTCTAACCTTTCTGCGATTGCGTTTCTGAGATATTCGGAGAAGATAGTGCGGTTACCTTTTTTTAGTTCATTTCTCATATCAACAATATGAACTTCAGGCATTTTTCTATCCATCACACGATTTGGTAATTTTAGTAGTTTATATGTGCCATTTTTTGCGTGAAAAAAACTTTCAAGTGATGGCGTTGCACTACCAAGTACTAATGGACAGTTGGAAAGTTCGGAACGCTTTTGAGCTACCTCCCGCGCATGATAACGAGGCGCGGTATCTGATTTATACGAATCGGAATGTTCCTCATCAATAACCAGTAAACCGAGTTGCTTAACCGGTGCGAAGATGGCAGAACGAGGTCCTATGACAATATCTGCTTCACCTTTCTGGATACGATGCCATTGGTCAAAACGTTCACCATCACTGAGTCGACTGTGAAGCAAGGCAACCCGTTCACCAAAACGTCCAATAAACCTTGATGTGGTTTGCGGAGTCAGTGAAATCTCAGGCACAAGAACGATAGCCGATTTACCATTCTCAAGTATATGTGCTATTGCTTGCATATATACTTCAGTTTTTCCGCTTCCAGTTACACCGTGTAGTAGAAAGCTTTGTTTTGACTCATCTTCGGACTGAAGTGCATTTAGAATTTCTCTGAATGCATCGGATTGAGAAGGATTTAATGTATAAGGCTGTGTAGGAGCGACAGGTTGTTGACTTAAGGGATTTCGCACCGCTGCTGCGCGTGAAATCTTAATGAATCCGCGTCTTTCAAGAGTACGGAGAAGTGAAGGACTTGCTTTTACCTGCTTTGCGAGCTCTGCAATGGTTAATGGTATACCTTCGTCAAGCAGAATTTGAAGAATCTCAGCATGTTTTAGCGCAGCTGCGTGAGGAACTCGTTTTTTAGGTTTATTCGTAGACTGTTCATATCCGTCACTGCCGGTCGTCAGTTCGGCAATTTCATTCTCTATATCGGCATGCGGCAATGCTAATTCAGCGACATTGGTAAACTGCGATGTAGCTTTAGGTTTATGGCTGACGATTTCTTCAACGACACCTTTTTGTTTGAGTGTAGTAATTTTAGGACGGAGATTGGCGTAAGTTATACCAAGCCGACGTGCAAGTTGATTCAGTGTTAACTCTTCCGCTGATTCCAATACTGCAACGATCTTTTTTTGAATTTTCCCTATTGGGGGAGTGTATTCAGGACATAATCTGACCAGTTTCTGCTTCTGATTGCGAACTGCTGAAGGCACTGCACAATAGAGAGCATTACCCCACGAAGTTAGGTAGTAATCTGACATCCATTTGGTGAGTGACAGTAATTCCTCAGAATATGTTGGGGTATCATCAAGACATTCAGATATGTTCTTAATCTTGTTTGCGGATAAATCGGTTTCATCAATACGTTCTACGACAACACCTTCCTGAGCACTTCCGTGAAATGAAGCAAGAACACGCATACCGGGTTGTATAATTGTATCCAAGTGTTGTGGGACAGCGTAAGTAAACAGTCGGTTGACTGCGATTGGGAAAGCAACATTGGCGTAACTCATATCTCTTACTCTTTCCAAATCACCGGAATGTGGAATCCGACTCCTGATGTTGTAACTTAAGACTTATGATTTTCTAAATATTCCATTACCTGTTGCATATCTTTCCAGACTTCGCGCTTAGCACTTTGGTTTCTAAGCAGATACGCAGGATGAAATGTCGGCATAACAACTGGGGGATTCTCACTCTGTTTTGTCAGGGCATATTCATGAAACTTACCACGAAGTGCCGAAATACTTGTATTAGTATCAAGTAACATCTTCGCTGCAAAACTCCCAAGTGCTACAATGATTTTTGGTTGAATTAACGTAATTTGCCGAATCAGGTATGGGCTGCATGTCTCTACCTCATCTGGAGCAGGATTTCTGTTGCCGGGAGGACGGCATTTTAGCACGTTTGCGATGTAGACATCCTCGCGTGTAAATTTCATCGCCTTAATAATATCTGTGAGTAATTTTCCTGCTCTACCGACAAAAGGTTCCCCTTGCCTATCTTCATCTGCCCCTGGGGCTTCTCCAACAAACATAAGGTCAGCATTTGGGTTACCTACACCAAAAACAACAGAATTTCTATCTTCATGTAATCCACATTTAACACAACTTTGCGCATCATCATTTAGTGCTGATAGGTCTAAGTCAGCGTATTTCTGTTCAGGTTCTGATTCGTTTATTTCTGCTTCAAACAAACCGAATTCCAGTTGTTCAGACACGTATTCCCTCACAGTCGCAACTAAATTTAGATATTCTTCTTTAGGATCGTTGCTTTCCATGTGTATCTCTTACAATTATATTAGTTTCGCAATTTATCAAATAACGTTAGACTGTCAAACCAAGTTATATATAAGAATAGTGCAATGATAAGGACAACGCTAACCTGCTGTATAATTGCTTGAGCTTTAAGGGGTACTGGACGTCCCCATAGTTTTTCCACAGCGAAAAATAGAAGGTGTCCGCCATCCGCAATTGGAATAGGTAATAGATTAACTATCGCCAAATTTATGCTGATAAAACCGATGAAAAAGAGAATAGTGGATAAACCAACACTTGCGAACATACGGCTTGTCACATCTGCAATACCTATGGGACCTGTAAGATATTTTGGTGACACTTCTCCACCAATTAATTGTTTTAATGTTCTGGTAATAGATGTGAAAGTAAGCCAAGTGGTTTCACATCCCTTCCAGAATGCAGAAAAGAAATTAAATTCAGGTAACGGAGGTCCCTCTAATTTCATTCCACTTAGATAGGTCGCCCATCTAATGCCATAAAAAGTGTTTTCTTCATCCTTATCAGATCTTTCTGTGGGAGAAATTGTAAACGTCTTTTCAACGCCATTTCGAAGAACACCAAGTGATATGGGGACATCTCCTGCCTTTTCCAACTGTGTGTAGAGCGAGGTGCTATCAACAGAAGATCCGTTGATACTTAGCAGAACATCTCTGTCTTTAATCCCTGCCTTTGCAGCAGTACTCTTGTTTTGAACAAGAGTTTTTATCTGCCAAGTGACAGGTAGATCAATTGTAAGTTTTTCAAAGGTGTCTTTCTCAACATTCCTGCGTATACCAAGTTCAAGTGCCCCTTGTTTCTGATTAATTTGATTGTAATATGCTTGATACGATCGACCACGCCAGTCAATATCAGAACGCCAAATCATCGGATTAAATACCGGAACGGTATACAATTTTTGCATATCTATGGTTTCTATTTGATCTCCAACCATTATACCCGCTTGTTCTGCCAAACTACCTTCAACAACATCAGAAACGAAAACATCACTGGCGGTACTAACCTCTATGATACCGTATTCTCCTCTTGAAATAGATTCTACCTTTGGTACTACAGCAAGTGTTTTCAATTCATTATCACGCTGCACAACAAGTTCTAATTCCTTATTAGGATTAGTAAAAATTTTGGTTTGAAAAGCAGCAAAATTTGTTATTGGGTCGTTATTTATAGATACAATTGTATCACCCCGCATCACCCCGCCGACACCAGCAGGTCCATCCTCAGAAAGCATTCCTATCTGTACAGATTCCTGTTGTTCGTGAAATGATTGTCCTGTCAAACGACTGATAAGTCCCGCTGAATCATTGTTGAGTCCAATGCCAAAAACGAACCAGTATGCTAAAATTCCGAATAATAGGTTGACAGCAGGACCTGCAATGACAACAAAGGCGCGTTTGCCAAGGGATGCACTCGCAAATTCACCTTCAGTCCCTGTTTGTTCGCTTGGATTCTCACCCTCCATTTGTACGTATCCACCAAATGGTAAGAGAGATAATTTGTATAGTGTTTCTCCATGTGTAAATCCAACAATTTTTGGACCAAAGCCGAGTGAAAATGTATTTACTTTAATCCCTGATCGTTTTGCAGCGAGAAAATGTCCGAGTTCATGAATAAAAATTAAAAAACCAAGTGGTATTATAGCAAGCAATATTGCTTTGATAGCGGGTAATATAGAGAGTACTATATTGATTATAGGTTGTAAGAATTCCATTTTTATCTCCTATTTATGACTGCAGAGTATGTTAGTGTTCTAATGTATTATGTTAAATGTTCACTATTTTTTAGCATTTATGATTGAAAGAGTAGTTGATTTTGCCCATTTATCTACTTCAAGGATATCCTCAAGTGAGGGTTTTGATATTACATCATGTCTGTCCATTATGCACTGTAATATATAAGGAATATCCATAAATCCAATCCGTTCATTAAGAAAGGCATTGACGACGATTTCGTCAGCACTGCTCAGAACAACAGGAAGTGTGCCTCCAACCTCTGCAGCAGAATACGCAAGTGATATACAAGGGAACTTATCTTTATCAACCGGTTCGAAATGCAACGTACGTGATTCACGTAAATCTAATCGTGCAACTGGTGTTGGTAGTCTATCGGGATATGTCAAAGCATACTGTATCATAATCCGCATATCCGTAGGACCAAGCTGTGCAAGTGTTGAACCGTCTGTCCATTCGACCATTGAGTGGACGATGCTTTCCCTGTGCACAACAATGTCTATTTTATCAAGTTCAATATCAAACAACCATTTTGCCTCAATTACTTCCAATCCTTTGTTCATCATGGTTGCTGAATCAATCGTTATTTTTGATCCCATATCCCAATTGGGATGATTTAGAGCTTGTTGTGGTGTTACATTGTAGAGTTCATCTTTTGGAACATCACGAAAAGGACCGCCAGAAGCAGTTAATAATAACTGATGTATATCGGATTGTTTGTCGCGCGCACCCTCTAAACATTGGAAAATTGCACTCATTTCACCATCAATAGGGATTAAGTTAACACCGTTCCTTTGGACTGCCTCCATGACAATAGGTCCACACATCACCATTACCTCTTTATTGACAAAGGCGATGTCTTTTCCTGCGTTGATAGCAGCAAGCGTTGGTAATAATCCTGCACTACCGCCCATCCCATCTAATACCTGTTCGGCTTCAGTAATAGTGGCTACTGCCAGAATTCCCTCATTTCCAGATAGGACTTCGGTGTCTTTGATATCCCGTAATCTATCACGAAGACAATTGGCTGCGTCAGAGTCATTTAGAGCGGCTAACCTTGGACGATATTGTCTAATCTGTTGTTCAAGGGTATCAACATCTTTGTTTGCAGCAAGAGCAACAACCTTGAATTCATCACGGTGCTTTTCAACAACGTCAAGTGTGTTTTTTCCAATAGAACCAGTACTACCTAAAATAGCTATGTGCTTCATGTGAATTGATTATGGTGGCAGTGCAAAAGCAATGCGTTTGTAAGTAGATAAGTTCTATAGATAGTGTTTGACAACGCTAAAATATTGGGATAAATGAAAATCAACCAGTATCTACTCGTTTGAACTATAATAAATTGAAAAAACCTGCGAACTCAATATAGTAATATAGAACAGGAGAACTAAAAATCAAACTATCACATCTATCAAGGAAACCACCGTGCCCAGGGATAACATCCCCAGAATCCTTGACACCAATAGTCCGTTTCATAAGCGATACACTCAAATCACCAAGTGGTCCCAGAACACTCAATAGTAAACCTATGACGGCAGCGTTTAATAGCGAAAGTGTTTCATTTAGAAAAATAAGACTGAACACTATACTGGTTATGGTTCCAACGACTACACCAGCAATAGTACCTTCAACCGTTTTACGCGGACTAATCTGTGAACTGAGTTTATGTTTGCCGACCGCTCTACCAATGAGATAAGCTCCAGTATCACTACACCAAACCGTTCCAATAAGTAAAAAGATAAGGTGCATACCGATGTCATCAATTTTACGTAGCAGAATACAGTGATAACCAAATACCCAACCGATAGTCAGAATACCTGTAAGTTTTAGAGTGACTGTAAGTAACTCACCTGCTACTTCTCCCCGGTAAATGCTTGATGCGAAAGCATATATAAACACAATGAGGATGTAACTGAACATCACCATTGATATTTTGTCAGGTTCAATCGGTGAATCTAAGAAAAACGCGCATAAGCAGAATCCTACCGTAAGGATGGATGGGATAACCGGATTTATTTTTTCGCTGAGGTGTTGTGAGAGTCTGCAGTATTCAACCTGCATCATCAGGACAGCGGCGGAAACAAGAAGCAAGTATAACCATTGTCCCAAGTAGATTAACAAAAGGACAAGCGGAACCAGCACAACAACGCTCAAAGTTCGCCGCCAAAACATAATTAGTTCTCTAAGAGTTCAGCTTCTTTGGCATCGGCTAAATCATTAATTTGGTTAATATAGGTATCAGTTAAATTCTGGACCGGGTCAGAATCACTCCGACTACTCTTTTTATCGCCCCCCCGACCTTTGCTTCTCCTACTTCCAGAACCAGCATCACTACCTTCTAATTTACGGATTGCATCGTTCGCATCACGACGAATGTTGCGAATAGCAACTCTGCCTTCCTCAGCTAACTTTTTGACAAGCTTGGTAAGTTCAACACGTCGTTCGGTGGTTAATTCTGGAACTTGAATCCGAATAAGGCTTCCATCGTTGCTCGTGGCTAACCCCAAATCAGATTGGGCAATTGCTTTTTCTATTTCAGTAATTAATGTCTTATCCCAAGGTTGTATAACGAGTTGACGCGGTTCGGGTGCGGTAATTGTGCCAACTTGGTTTAATGGAGTCTTACTACCATAATAGTTGATTGTAACTTGGTCTAACAGTGCTGTGGTAGCACGACCCGTTTGAATGTGTGACAATTTTGTTGTAGTGGACTCAACTGTTTTTTTCATGCGTGATTCAGCATTTTGTAGTGCTTCTTGCATCTGAATATCCTATTCCTTTCTGTTTCATAGATTCCGAAGTCTGCTATGCTGTCTGTAATGAAATTTACTGACCGAGGACAAAGAGTACAAAGCGTTTTACAACGATGTTTTCTCCGAGTTGTGCTATAGCATCCTTGACAAGGTCCTCAATTGTTTTATCGGCATCGCGAATATAAGGTTGTTTTAATAGACATGCTTCCGAGTAATATTTAGAAACCCGTCCATCAACAATTTTATCAACAATATGGTCAGGTTTACCTTCTTGTAGAGCCTGCGTTTTCAGTATAGCTTTTTCAGCATCAAGTTCCTCAGCAGGCACTTCGTCTTCGGTGACATATTTCGGTTTCGCTGCAGCGACTTGCATAGCGATCTCTGTAGCTAATTTCTGAAATTGTTCTGTTCGTGCAACAAAGTCGGTTTCGCAGTTCAACTCAACTAATGTGCCAACACGGTTGCCGGGATGGATGTATGAGATTATTAATCCCTCTTCTGTTGCCCGTCCGCCCTTTACTTCAGAAGCGCGCAAGCCTTGCTCGCGCAATTTCTTAATTGCGGCGTCAATATCACCATCCGTTTCTGTTAGTGCTTTTTTGCAGTCCATAATTCCGGCACCAGTGCGCGTACGCAACTCACTGACCATTTTTGCTGTAATTGCCATGTTTCCTCCAATTTTAATCCGTATATAAGTGCCAGACATTCACCCACATATCATTAGGCCGTTATACTGGCACCGTCATTTTTGACTTTTAAAATTATAGACTATATGAACTATATGATATATGATTCGTATATGTGAGTTTTTGAGTACTAATAAGACTTACGCAATTCTCACGATTTCTCAAAATATTATGACTCAAACGTCGTAATTTTCAAGAGAATTGTGAGTTTCAGGCGCGCTTTGTAAGCGCGCCTACCGTTTTGTGCGTAAGTCCTGATACTAATTTGAAAATAGTCCACTCCGTTAAACTACTGTATGACTTAACGTTGTCGTCGTGATCTTCTTTTTGGACGAGGTTGACGTGCTTGACGTTGTTCACTATCACCGATTGCTTCGGGTTCAGCTGAAAGCTGTTCTTCATCAACCATCTGTGCTGTCTGTTCTTCATGACGTTCCGTTTCAGCTACTTTATCAATCTGGTTTTCTTCAGCTTGAACTTTTTCTTCTTCAACCTGTTCACCTTCCAATGCATCCCCACGTCCTTGAATAACTGCTTCAGCTAAAACCGAGCAGACTAACCGGATTGACCGGATTGCATCATCGTTACCAGGGATAGGAAGGTCGATAGGATCAGGATCACAGTTTGTATCTACTAATGCGATGATTGGAATACCAAGTTTGTTTGCTTCAGCAATAGCGGTATGTTCTTTGCGCGTATCTGTGACAATAACGACTTCAGGAAGGATAGACATCTCTTTGATTCCTGTGAGGTTATTAGACAATTTCCCCATTTCGCGTCTGAGACGAATGATCTCTTTTTTTGGACGTTTATCAAGTTCACCACTCGTTTCTTCTGCTTCAAGTGTTTCTAACCTACTGATACTTTGTCGGATAGTCTGGAAATTAGTTAACATCCCTCCGAGCCAACGGTGGTTGACATAGTACATGCTACACCGCATAGCTTCTTCAAGAACTGCTTCCTGAGATTGTCGTTTAGTACCTACAAAAAGAACCGAACCACCTTGTGTTGCGACGCTCTTTACATATTCAACTGCAGTTTCAAGCATCGAAAGTGTCTGTTGTAGATCAATAATATAAATACCATTCCGCTCAGCGAAGATGTACTCTGCCATCTTCGGATTCCAGCGCCGTGTTTGGTGACCAAAGTGTACTCCACATTCAAGGAGTTCCTTCATTGTTACTGACAAAAATAACCTCCTGGGTTAGTAGGAGTCCAAAGACTCCAATTGGGTTTGTACGTCCACCTCCTTCATATTTGCATCAGACTCCCAAAAAGAGAGAACCCGCCGTGCAAATCTGGAGGTGTGTATCTCTGTTAAATCTATTATTCTTGTATGGTCAAATTGTGTTAATTATACCACGTTTCTATAGGGCATGCAACTATTTTTTCTATCGTGAATAGGGATGTGAAATCATTTCTCAACCTCATTTCTGTCTATACGTCTACGATTAAAATGGAGGCAAAAATGCAGAAATTATTTGAACAAGTAGCAGCACATCTCAACATAAATATTGCTGAGATTAAAGTTGAGTCGATTCATCACGGTTCCTTACAGAAACATAATGTGTGTCGTCTTAGAATCGGGACCGACAGTTATCTACTCAAACAGCACGATATTACTGCCCAGGTGCCCCAAACAAGTTTTACACCATTTCAAATAGAGAGGCACACAATATCAATATTACACAATGGTGGTTTATGTGTGCCAAGAATGATATGGAACTCTGAACAACAAAGTGCGTTATTATTGGAATGGTGCGGGAACAAAACACTTGATTTCTTAGCACAGAGAAGTTCAAAGGTAGACCTTATTCCTCTCCTTAACACTATCCTATCTGAAATGTGCAGGTTTGAAGCCTTTTTTGCTAAATACAGTACACAATTCCAGCCTTATATATTCCACTATGATCATAAGAAGAATCTCAAATATCTACTTGAACAGGGTAGAAAAACAATCGGTTATTTGGAACATCTAAGAAAGACTCCGCATATAGAGTTACAAACAAAGCAAATTGACGCAGCTTGGATATCTATTTCCAATCGGTTGCTTGAAGCAACACCTACCTTAGACAGTCTTGACTACCAAGCACACAATATTGTAATAGATGGTGAACTACCAACTTTTATTGACTTTGGAAGTATTGGGTGGGATTGGCAAGAAAGAAGGTTAGTGCAGTACTTTAACAGCATTGGAGCACATCAGGAAGGGACAAACTTCGTTTCATTGTTGAACCGTGAATTGGTTGAAACTTATGCAGAATGGGTTACCCAGCATCGGGACAAAGTGAAAGTTGCCGATGTATCTGCACGTGTAGATGCACATCACCTGCTTTTTTATTTGACTGTTGTCCATAAGATTTTGGAGGCGGTTGCACGATCAGAAACAGTTGAGAACCAAACTTTTATCCATGCATGGGGTGATATACGATCAAGATTTCAATGCGCGATTTCAATAATTATTGAGACTAATTTGAGTGATGATGAGGATACAAACCTAATTCGTGAGATGATTAGAGAATTACATACAACCATTTCATAGATTAGAGACCTACTGTTCAGGTATAATTATTACCTGCTGAAGATTTGTTAGAAACTCCTGTACTTCTGGCGTTGATGGCTTTACAGTTTCTGTTGATAAACCGGGATTATGAAATTTATCTTGGTATGAATTTAACACATCATACAACAATTTCAGTTCAATCTGTCTATTACGAATAGCCTCGCGAACTGTCTCAAATTGTGCTTCTACATTTTCCTGGGGAATTCCATCAGGACGGTTTTTTAAAAGGATCCTTTCAGTACCATTTAGAGCACGTCCTGCTGTCCAGTACCGCAACCCTTCGGTTCCGCCAACTTGGTAATAAAGTATTACACCGATCCCGAAAAGTACAATCAGAGTCAACAACAGAAACACAAGAACTCTACGGTAACAACCACTAATCTTTTGTGCTATGAGAGACATCTATATTTTTACCCCTTCACGAATTGTAATAGCAGCATTGATCTTCTGAGAACCAATAAACTTTATATCGTGTGCATCAAAATATTCAAATTCCCCATCAAGTAATTCCAATACTGCAACATCTGCGGTAGTTCCTATTTTTAGGTTACCAAGTTGGTTTTCGCGTTTGATTGCTTTAGCAGCATTCACAGTTGCTTTTTCAATAACCTCCTCTAACGAGAGTCCAAGATGCATCAATTTTGATAACGTTGTCGGCAGGTCGTATACGGGACCGTCAATATTACCTGTGTGTAGGTCAGTGCTGATGACATCAGAAATAAAACCTTGTTCCATTGCACGTTGTGCGACTTCATAGTGAAAACTTCCTGCCCCGTGTCCAACATCAAATATCACACCATTTCGCTGTGCATTCCAAGCTTCAGGAATAATTTTACCTTTATCGTCAATGATGTTGTCACCATTTCCTTGAAAGCAGTGTGTAATCACATCACCCGGTCTCATCAATTCCAAAACTTCTGGAAGTGGCACACCTGCACCGATATGACACATCACAGGTGTTCCCGCCTGTTCGGCTGCTCTGATAGCGAGTTTCAACGGTTCTACACCGTTATCACCTACTTGCGATTTACCTTGTCGCACTTTCACACCAACAGTGATGTCACGATTAGTTTTCAATGTATCAGCAACACGATCTGGATCAGCATAGGCAAGATCATACATCTCTCCGACAGGACCGTAGACAAGTCCAATACCGGAAATATGGACATAGTTTAAGATGTTCGTTTGTGCTGGCTCTGCGATGAATTCTCGGAAACCTGGGAAAGTTGCCCAACTTGCACTGCCAGCATCAACAACAGTTGTTGTTCCTGAAGTAGGACATACATTATCTGCCTTAATTCCCCATGTCGTAACTCCATAGTAGACGTGCGTATGTATGTCTATCAGTCCAGGTGTGACATATCGGTTTTTAGCAGAAATAGTCTCTTTAGCAGCTGTTTTTGGAATGTCGTTATCAACCGCAGCGATGACTCCATCCGCAATAGCGACATCACGAATTGCATTCAATCCTTGGGCAGGATCTAAGACAGTCCCACCTTTGAGTAGTATATCGTATTTCACTTGCTATACACCACGTTTTTCACCCCAGATATCAACATGGACACGCGGTGAGAAACGATATCCATTTTCTTTACAGAGTTCAACTAACCATTCCTGTTTCTCATGTAATACATGGGAGGTTTTACCTTGGGGCATCAACATGATCATTTCAGATGAAATGTCAATGTCTTGCTGTAACGTCTTTATTTCTGCAAGATCTTCCGGTGTGTCTACCACAAATTTTACTTGGCATGGATACGTGTCTAAAAACTTCCGTATAACTTCAGGTCGGATACGTTCACGTTCGTGACGTGCAAAGAATCTATCGTCTTCTGAAGGATTGGAATTCCGCAATTTAGGACTCATCGAAATTAAATGTGCTGCAACATTCGCATAGACCGTTGCATTCGTTTCAATCGTGATATGATGTCCTTGTTTGTCCAACTCATGACAAAGTGTCATCAATTCCTTTGTTTGGATAAATGGTTCACCACCGGTGATAACGACGTGCTTACATCCAAATTGTGCAATAGCTGCCACGGATTCAGCAACGGTAATATCCTTATTTTCTGGTGTCCAAGATGTATAAGGAGTGTCGCACCAAACACATCTCAGATTGCAATAACTTGTTCGGAAGAAAACAGAAGGAACTCCTATCAGCGTCCCTTCTCCCTGAATTGTATGGAACAGTTCGCTATATTTCATAGGATACCTCACTGTTCAGGATTCGGAACAAGATTTACTTTCTAAAATGCCCTATGCTTCAATGAGTTCTATCTGAACATTATCTGGTCCCTTGAAAAATGCCATCATCAGACCAGAGGGTTTCAGGTCTTCAAGTTCTGCCCCTTTTTCCTGTAGGTCAGCAACAGCAGCATCAAGGTCTTCTACTGTAAATGCAAGTTGATAAACACCCCAACGTGGATTACCACTTGTGGGTTCAACGTCCATGTCTCCAAATTTGGGTGAAAGGAAGATGTTTTCACCACCAATTTCCATACGTACAATTTTTAATCCTCGCACCTCAACGGTGTCGGTAACCTTTCCGTCAAACATCTTTTCATAATATTCGACTGCGCCGTCAAGGTCTTCACATCTGAGATGTATATGATGAAATGTATATGCCATTAAATGACTCCTATTAATAAATTGTTAATGTATTTCCTGAAACCATTTCTGTTATCAACATTTAATTCGCAATTCTTTTTGAACAATTTAGTCTCTGCAAAGACGTATCATGTATTTGCAAATTTACCTTAATAAATAATATACCTTGTTTAGGATAAAATAATCAACTCAATTTGGTTTATACTCAGAGGCATTCAATTATCGCTGTAAGATATTGGTATATATCTCGTTTTTTTCTTCAAATTCTGTGGATTTTGTTTCCTTCAAACCGTACCAGTTTTCGTTTTTTGGTACGGTTTTGGTACGGTGGTGTATTCCCAGTCATTGAAAGGGTTTACTGGGGTTTTTATGTGGGTATTTGCATTTTTTTATTTGGCATTTTTGGTACGGTTTGGGTTTTGTATGATTGACTGTTTTTTCGTGTTTCTCTTCTGTAAGGAAAATTGAAGGTTATGGTTCTGTTTATGTGTGTAATCTGCTCTTTGCCGAACAGTTTTTCTCAAAAAATTTAGCAGGTTTTCTACCTTTAAAAGGTTACCGTACGGTAACCTTTTTTTACATAACGGTAACTTTTGGTGTAATCGGTCTGCGTATAGTCCTTGTCTGGTTTTATTGGTTATTAGAATCGGTTTTTTCATGAGAAAAAAAATAAATTTTGGTATCTTTTGCATCCTCTGGAAAAACACCAATTTTTTGACTGCAATTTCATAATTTTTTTTAATTTCATAAGAATGTTGGTATCGTAAAATGTTAACATTATTGGGTTACCTGTAATCAAAGATTATATGTGACATATATTATAACATAGGAAAATAACGAATGTCAAGTATAAAATTACATTTTTTGTGCTTTTTTTGAATTTATTTTAGTTTTATCGTCAAATTTGTAAAATATTTTATGAATTACCGTTTAAACTGATATGGAATTTAACGTTTGGATTAGTAATCTTAAAACAGAATTGATACGCGACAATTGGAGGGCTCTGGTTTATATTAACCGTACACTTGGGGACACTGCCTAATCCATAGATATAGACTCGATATCCCATAGCAGTGCAGTTCCATCACCACTACTGCTTACGAGTGTTTGACCATCCGGACTAAACTCAAGACTATAAATTCTATCCGCATGTCCGTTTAGCTTCATTAATGGGGTGTATGTTTTCTTATCCCACAGCAGCACAGAACCATCCGAGCTTCCACATGCAAATGTCTTTCCGTTTGGACTAAACGTAGTGACTGTTAACATTTCCATATCATCTACGATTTCGCGTAGATGTTGACCTGTTTGGACATCCCAAATAAGCATATTCCCATCATCATTCGCACATGCAATTGTCTTCCCATCTCTACTGAATGCTACATTATGTCGCCAGTCACTTTTTACATTTAAAGTTTGTAGCCGTTCGCCAATTATCACATCCCACAAACATAAGGTATTGTCTTCACTATAACTTGCGAGGGTTTTGCTATCCGGACTGAATGCCAGATCATGTACAGTATCTGTATGTCCTTTCAAAATCTGAATAAGTGTCCCTGTCCGTACTGCCCAAAGGATTACATTGCCGTTCTTACTTCCGCCTGCAAGCATAAAACCATCTGGACTAAATACAACATAACTGATTCTACTTGAATTTCCAGTGAATGTATTAAAAACAGTTTCTGTTTGGATATCCCACAGACGTACGGTGTCATCCATAGCAACACTTGCAATCAACTTTCCATCGGGACTAATAACAGCACTATTGAACCCACGCGTTTGCTCTGTAGGAATCACATGTGCTTCTCCAGTCTCAACATCCCACATACTGATGGTTCTGAAATTACTCACACTTGTCAACATAGCCCCGTCTGGACTGAATACTACGCTTGTCATTTCACCAGTATGTCCAGGTATTGTTAAAACGGATACACCTGTATGCGTATCCCAAAGACGAAGGTTACCATCATAACTGACACTCGCTAACGTGCTATCCTTAGGACTGAACGCAATATGCATAATATAGTGCGTGTGTTCAGTGAGGGTCTTAAGAGATTCTCCCGTTTCAACATCCCATAAGCGGATGGTTTTGTCCCAACTTGCACTCGCGAGCATCTTCCCATCAGCACTGTAAGTGACGCTATAAACACCTTTCGTATGTCCTGTAAAAGTCCGTATTGGTTTCCATGTCTGTACATCCCACAAACGCATGGTTTTATCATGACTACCACTTATGAACCTCTTTCCATCTGGACTGAACGCTATACTACAGACATCATCCGTGTGTTCTTTCAATGTGCGAATCTGTGTTCCGGTTTGCACATCCCATAAACGAAAGGTATTGTCATTACTTCCACTCGCCAATGTCTGTCCATCCGGACTAAACATCAAACAATTGACCGTTTCCGTATGTCCTTTTAGTTTGTGGATCTGTGTTCCAGTTTGCACATCCCAAAGAATCACTGTATTATCACCACTCCCGCTCGCAAGTGTTTTTCCATCTGGACTGAATTCAACACAAGTAACAAACTGTGTATGTCCATTGAATGTGCGAATCTGTTTTCCTGTCTGCATATCCCAAAGACTTACGGTATGGTCACTATTGGCACTTGCTATTGTCAAGCCATCTGGACTGAACGATACACCGTATACCTCATAAGTATGTTCTGTGAATAGGTCAACTGTTTTACCGGTTTGCGCGTTATAGATCCAAATTCCAATGCTACTCGCTACTGCTAATATCGTCATATCGGGAGAGAATGTAACGTGACCTGCCGTGCCTTTACCAAAACGAGCTTTCACGCCATTCGGTAAACGCAATTTCGTATCGTTTTGAGCGAAAATGTTAGGGACAAAAGCGACAATAAAAAACCAAAAGGCTATAATTGTTAACAATACTTTTTTCATTGGTAGTGTGTTTTTTATATTGAAAGATTGAATATGAAATGACAGCAAAGTTGAATATAAAGTCAAGGGTAGATGCATTATGTAATAGAAAAGACGCTGTTGACAATACCCATGAATGTTGCTATTGTACCATATACAATATATAAATTCAAGAGAGTTGGATTATGTCATTTGGAGCATATACGACAGTTCAATCCGAACATGTTGCGTTGGTCGCGGCAGAACTTTCAAAAAGAGAAATACCGATAATTGACCAATTTGAACCGATAGCCGATTTTGAAGAATTCCTCACCTTTGCAGAAACAAACCCTATCCCAATTGAATATAACGACCAACACCCTGCATGGCAGCTTGAATCAGTGGCAGCACGTGTGATTGAAGCACTCGGTATTGCAGCACATGAAATCCTTTACACACCAGCATGGGAACCGTTAACCAAAATATTATTAGAACACATTGAGTATTTATATACCTATCCTGAAGCACCAACAGCACGTGAGAGGTTGACAGCAGGGAGTGCGTTGGCATTAGCAGGCTGCGTGTGTTCAGTATTGCCACAATCTGAACTATGGCGATTTGCAGGATTTGGACGTATTGCTGTGAATCTCACTGAAGTCTCTCCAACGTCGTCAGATACACATATTATTCAACCGATTGAATCAGCATTTTTGCTTGCAAGTGCGCGCAACCTTCCAATTCTGGGTTCAGCGATAAATTGCTATAATAACATCCTTAACCGCAACTTTACAGGTCAGATTCAGTCAAAGTTTCCATTAAGTAATGAAACGTTTTTCGGTTATCTCAATCTGGAATATGATGGGTTGGAAGATGTCCAATCTGCTGTTTTGAAGGGTGACTATTCGGCTGCAATATCCGCTTATGCATCCTATCGCGAGACGTATATAAAGAACTTTGATGGTATTTTATTTTTGGCAAGAACGGACACAATTGATGCATCTAAATTATATCTGGAATGTTTGCTAAAATTGTCCATTTATCCTACACCATCTATTTTGGCAACAGCAGAAATTGGTATTGCTGCGCTTCTCTTCCCAGAATTTCGTATTAGTCCACAACTCCTTATGCTGGCATCTCGTCGTTTTAAGTGGATAGTTAATGCGTTCTTTTACCCCGATGGCTTTCATAAAGACATATTGTTGCGTTCACAAGTAGAAGCCATTTCTGATTTTTTCAGATTTCTAAAAGTTTTTGAGAGGGTTAAGGAAACTTGGCAATTTGGATGTATTGATGAATTGCAGACTTTATTAGATAAACTATTAGAAGCATGCATCTATATTAGACAACCCGATAAATCTTTTCCACCTTTCGGGGCTAATTTACTTGACAATACAGATGTTATTGAACTACGTAATATCGCTAAATTTAATCGTAATGATAGTGAGTTACAGATATTATCATACGTGCTACCTTATACTGGCTACTATGTAATGAGAGATAGTTGGGAACCTGACGCACAATATCTATGTTTTGATAGCGGACCATCCGATAAACGAGGTTATGATGATAAGTTGAGTTTCGTTTTATTCGCACATGGAAGACAACTAATTCAACACAATTATGTAAGTAACGAAGGAGATTCTATCAATACAGCAAGCGAGACACACAACGTCCTCCTGATTGATGGAAAAAGAGAACTAACTCAACCAGATATTGTGCCAGACCCTGATACTCGATGGATTACAACATCTGTTTATGATTTTGTGGAAGGCTGGTATAAAGGATCGGAATTTCATCATAAACGATCTATTTTTTACATCAAAGGTGAATACTACATTTTGCACGACCTTATTCTCGGTGAAGGGGAACATCTGATAGACCAGATTTTTTACCTAAACACCACACATATTATGCAGAATGATGGACAAGCATGGACGCAGGAAACTGGTCAAAGTAATATCTATATCGGTAGTGCTGATACCACTTACCTTGACATAAAGTTTGATGATAATAAACTTACTTTTGATACCAAACGCGAATTGCCCGCGGCTTTGAATGTTATAATGTTTCCAATGAAACCCAACGTGGAGCACCACCCCAAAGTTAATCCAATTACTGTAAGTGCGGATGATGATGTACTGGCTACCGGTTTCACAGTTCAATCCAATGGCGAAACTGATACATTTCTAATCTCCGATGACGGTTTAGTGATGATGTCAACATCCGATACAGATGAAAGAATTGAGTTCGAAGGAGAATATCTGTTTCTCCGTGGAGAGAAATTTGTGATGCTCAACGGTAGGTATCTTAAAGTGGGGACAAAGGTACTTGCCGAGTTAGATGAACCGCGAGAAAGTTATATGAATTTACAATAGCATTTACATTGCAGGATTACTAATTACAGCAGAGCCATTCAGTTTTCGTTAATTTGTAGATATATGTCGTAAAGTCGCGCCCATGAGGTCGTTCCTACAGATGAGAGTGTGGGTGAAGACGGGCGGGGAGACCCCGCCCCTACGATGTAGTCTGAACCAAGGTTTTCAGGAGAAGAGGTCGCGATTCGGAGAGTGCTTCTACAAAGTAAGGCTTAATATTAAAAATAGTAGGATTTGGAAAACTGAATGGCTCTGAATTCACAGTTAATCATATTGAGATTAAGAAAAAAATCTGTTATATTTAAACATATAACCTGTGATTATAGAGGCACACTATGAAATATTTACGCAGCATCGTGGCATGGTTTGAATCTTTGGAAACGGATAAACCTTTTCAAAAGTGGATACCAATTGTCCTCAAAAGTTTGGGTGTGGTCGCTTATGCTTTCGCTCTTGTTTGGAGTATTATGCTTGTTGTAAGTGTTATTGCTGAGAGAGATAGCAACGGAATAGGATTATTATTGTACCAGTTAGGTGGCTCAATTCTATTGGCAATGTTCATCATTGTAGCTGGAATGGTCCTAATAATGCTTTTCTGGAACAGATCCAATAAAATCAATTCACTTCATGAGGAATCAAATAATATTTTATTAAATATAGCTGTTATATTGATCAGGTTGGTCGGAGAAGTAGCACTGATTGTATACGTTTCGATAGGAATACGTGGGTTGATTGCTGGAGTTTTCGGGTTGATGTTACCAGGTTTTTTCAACCCATTTGATTTCGACATGTCTATATCTTTTAACTGGACTTTTGGAATAATATCAATAATTATCTTCCCATTTTATGGAATAATTGTATTGTTTTCTTCTTATATGATGGCTGCATTACTCAATTTGGTAGTTGGAATGGCAAAGGATCTCAGGAAAATTATCGATACATTGTCAACTGAAGAACCGTCGTAAGCTTCATAAAATATGAGGACTACGAACCTGAAGATTTCTTCAGAGTAACATCTACGTTTGTTCCACTTACAATTTCTACGGAGAATAAAATGGCTGAACAACACCACGAACTCGCTCACGTTTTTGTTGATCTATCACACACTGTTAATGATGCACGAGGTGCACCCTCACGTGATCTAAACACACAATACACATTTCCAAATTACACGAAAGCTGAATGGACAGAAAAAGCAGAAGCATTGCGTGAGCAGATACGCGTTGCAAACGGTTTAGTCCCTAAACATGAACCAACCCCACTTAACGCACAAATTTTTGGAAAAATAGAACATAAAGATTACACCGTAGAAAAAGTTCATTTTGAACCTTTTCCCGGATTTTTGACCACGGGTAACCTATATCGTCCAACAGGTAAAACCGGTCCATTCCCGGCAATTGTTAGTCCACATGGACACTGGGAACGTGGTCGCATAGAAGATATTGAACGCGGTTCAATTCCTGCACGATGTATCAACTTCGCTAAACAGGGATATGTTATATTCGCCTACGATATGATAGGTTACAACGATAGTGCAAAGCAACTTGAACATCGTTTTGGCGGCACACGAGAAGCACTGTGGGGATTGAGTGCAATGGGGCTGCAACTCCAGAACGGAATTAGTGCCATTGATTTCTTACAAAGTCTTCCGGATGTTGACAAGGAACGTATCGGTTGCACAGGGGCATCTGGGGGTGGTTCGCAAACCTTTATCCTTACTGCAGTTGATGAACGTATCAAGGTGTCCGCACCTGTAAATATGATCTCTGCAACGATGCAAGGTGGGTGTCTCTGCGAAAACGCACCAAATTTGCGGTTGGATGCAAGTAACCTTGAAATCGGAGCATTGATGGCTCCGCGTCCTCTTTTGCTTGTATCTTGTACTGGTGATTGGACTTCCAATACGCCAACGGTCGAGTATCCTGCTATCCGTAGCATTTATACACATTTTGGGGCTGAGGACAAAATTCATCAAGTTCAGGTAGATGCAGAACATAACTACAATAAAGAGAGTCGTGAAGCGGTATATGCATGGTTCGCAAAATGGCTATTGGGAGTAGAGGATACGTCTGCTTATAAAGAAGTGCCCTATCAGGTTGAATCGGATGATGACTTGTTGGTTTTTTCAGATCGAGACCTACCATCACATGCTTTAAAACAGGACGATATATTACCTACTTGGACAAAACTGTCACAGGATGAAATCGATAAACGAAAACCGACAAATGAAGATGAACATCAGACATTCAGAGAGGAGATGGGGAGGGCATTGCAACATTCACTCGGCTTGCACATACCTAATAGCGATGAAGTAACACTTACTGAACCTGAAGGGGCATTTCCAACAACCTATCATGCAGATTTTTCTGCACAACACATTGTAATTGGTAGAAATGGCATTGGAGACGTTATTCCTGCAGTCCTATTCCGAACAGAACCTTTAGTAGGACACGATCCAGTAGTTGTCATCGTACATCCTGAAGGTAAAGAGAAGTTAATCAATGCGGAAACGGGACAACCTTTGCCATTGATTAAAGAGTTGATTAATTCTGATCGGAAAGTCCTCATAATAGATGTATTCGAAACGGGAGAACATGGGGAATATGAGAGATCGGAGGATACATCCTATTTCACCACATATAACCGGACGACTGCAGCATTACGCATTCAGGATATATTAACAACATTGATGTATTTTTCCACAAGAGGTGATGTTTCAGATGTCAGTTTAATCGGAATAGGGGAAGCAGGTTTATGGGCGTTATTAGCAGCGGGATTCACAAATATCAAAAACATTGTCGTTGACGCAGCTGAATTTGATAACAATAGCGATGACGCGTTTTTAAAGACGTTACCAATACCAAGTTTGCGTAAAGTGGGAGATTTCCGAACTGCAGGTGCTCTTATAGCACCAAGAAATCTTATTATCCATAACACTGGTGATACTTTTAAGACAACCTGGATTGAAGATGTGTATCGGAATGTTAGCGCGGAAGAGAATCTAATCGTACGGAAAGAACAAATGGCTGAGGCTGAAATTTTAGGAAGGTTAGTTGAACCAATAGATCAGTTTGAGCATCAGTAATACATGCTTATTTAATGTAACGTGAGTTCGATTAATGATAGTATTGTGTGCCAGTAGGAACTCTTTGATATGATGAAATTTACATTACTTACGTTCTAAAGATTCAGAGTTTTCAGAGTCAGAGGGAAATTTGCACAATTTTATCATGTGCCACAAACTTATATTCAGTATGGTTTTACAGGGCTATTATGACCTATTTTGTCAAGAATGACTCTGAAAATTCGGATGTTTCTACCTGAAACAGTGCTAACGGAATTTAGGATGTGGATTCAGCCGATTCCGTAAGCTATTTATTCCGAACTCACGTTACTGAAGACACAGAAAATACCTTTTCCTTCCGCAATTCTAAAAACTGAAAACTACCCAAAACATACATGAAACATATTGTTTCAATCCTCCCAAACCCTTCCATCACCCTCCAACACCAGTTATAATATTACCACTATGAAAACAAAACAGCACACAACCCATAACAACAATAACCGTCATTCTTCACCCAAAAACCAACCATAACCAAGCAAATAAAAACGTACGCGAAAACGAAAAATGCCATTTTTGTGTACGTTTTTAGAATGAGCAAAAACCGATGTATTTACAAGAATCAAAAAAACCACAATTGAATACCTCGGTAGATTTTTCGTTGACAACCTATACCTAAACTGGTAGAATATAATCTGGAATTGTAGACACCATTTCTCTAACACCAAGTATAATCAACATCGCAGATTCATGCAATAACATCCGAAATTAAAAAGATATTAAATCCCATCAATACTGGAATTACTGACAGAGGAGTTATAGAAATCATTATGAAACAAATTACCCCCATTTTCATTATCTTTATTGCTGTTATATCTATACAAATACAATTTGCACTTGCAGATGATTGGTCTCAATGGCGTGGAGAAAATAGAGATGGTATATGGAAAGAAACTGGTATCATTGAAGAATTTGATAGTCCAGAAATACCACACCGTTGGAGTGTTCCAGTAGGGAGTGGATATAGTGGTCCAAGTGTTGCTGATGGACGCGTTTACATTACCGATAGACTTACAAAACCGAAACAGGTTGAACGCGTCCACTGCTTTGATTGGAAAACGGGAGACGAAATCTGGTCTTACACTTATGATTGTATATATAAAATTGAATATCCAGTAGGACCTCGTGCAAACGTCACAATCCATGATGGGCTTGTCTATGCATTAGGGGCAATGGGACACCTCCACTGTTTTGACGCTGTAACTGGTGAAATCAAATGGAAAAAAGACCTGAATACAGAGTATAACATTAATATGCCAATCTGGGGTATTGCGTGTGCGCCAATCATAGATGAAGATTTAGTCATTGTTCAGATCGGCGGCAAACCGGAGGCATGTGTCGTTGCCTTTGACAGAAAAACAGGTGAGGAGAAATGGAAAGCACTTAGTGATAATGCTTCATATTCCGCACCGATAATGATAACGCAGGCAGGAAAACGTGTACTAATATGCTGGACTGGTCACAATGTCGCAGCGTTAGATCCTCAGACTGGAGAAGTCCATTGGAAATACCCAATTCCACCCACACGATGGGAGATCGGAATTGCAACACCCATTGTGAAGAATAATAAACTCTTTGTTACGAATTTCTATGAAGGTGCGTATCTACTGGAATTAGCAACTGAAGAATTGGATGTCCAACTTAAATGGCACAAACAAGGTAAAGACGAACGGAATACGAAGGCAATCCAAACTACGATGTCAACACCTATATGGCTCGGAGATTATATTTACGGTGTAGATAGTTACGGTGAAGTCCGTTGCATTGATGCACGAAACGGTGAACGGATTTGGGAAGACCTTACGGCTGTACCAAAAGCACGATGGAGCACAATCCATTTTGTAAAAAATGCTGACAAAGTATGGATGTTTAATGAAAAGGGAGAACTTCTTATTACTGAACTGGCACCTGATGGATTGAATATCATCAGCCGGGCAAAATTAATCGAACCTACACGTGGGCAACTAAATCGTAGAGGTGGGGTAACTTGGTCGCATCCAGCATTTGCATATAAGCACGTCTTCGCAAGAAATGATAATGAACTGGTTTGTGCAAATTTAGAGAAATCTGAAAAATAACATTGGAGGTAAGAATGGATTCAAAACTTTCGGCTGATATAGGCGGGAACCCGCACCCGCCTGTTGATCTACACCTCGGACAACAATTACTCGGATTTGAAGTAAAAAACATCACTCCAATTAACGAACTGCGGGCAGTAGCAATAGAACTCTTGCATCCACATAGCGGCGCACGGTTGTTGCATCTCTATTCAAACGACACCAGAAACCTGTTTTCAATCAGTCCAGTAACACCAACATTTGATGATACAGGATTACCACATATCCTTGAACACTGCGTAATGAAAGGATCTCGGAACTATCCAGTAAAGCGAGGGGTCTCCGAGGTCATGAAGATGAGTTTAGCGTCCTATGACAGTACGAACGCCATGAATTGCCTTGATCATGGTTTCTACTATACCTCGAACAATCTCAAAAAAGACCTATTTAATATTGCAGAAGTCCACTTTGATGCGGTTTTTCACCCACTACTGACTGAAGATACCTTTAAACGCGAAGGACACCATCTTGAACCTGTGAACCCGGATCAACCGACAGGAGATTTAAAAATAAACGGGATCGTTTATAATGAAGTGAAAATTGGTTTGTTCATTCCAGAATACTGCTTATTTTCTACCGTAAAGGATAACCTTCTGCCTGATACGTGCTATGCCAACAATGGTGCTGGAAATCCGCTGGTTATACCTGCCTTAACTTATGAACAATTGAAAACGTATCACCAAACCTATTATCATCCATGCAACAGTTATTTCTTCTTCTACGGTAATATCCCAACACAAGATTATCTCTTATTTCTCGCCGATAAACTGGCAGCAATCCCAGAGACAGGGACAAATGGATTTCTACATCCTCTCCGACCAGAGATTACACATCAGCCGAGATGGGAATCTCCCCGAACTGCGAAGGATACATATCCAATTGGTGCTGATGAACCCATCACCGAAAAGACATACTTGATGTTGAGTTGGATCATCGGAGATAAAACGGATCCTGAAGAGACTATCTTGTGCGATCTATTACGCAGGATACTCCTTGATAATGAAGGCGCACCGCTCCGCAAGGCAATTATCAATTCTAAACTTGGAACTGATATCCGATACAATATTTTTGATATTTTTGGTGGTAAGATGGGACAGAATAGAACGTTTAGTGTCGGTTTGGTTGGAAGTGAAGCAGGGCGCGTTGACGTTTTCACAGAATTGGTCATCAATACACTCACGCAAATTGCAGACGAAGAAATTGACAAAGAGAAAGTGGAAGCTGCATTTCAACAAATTGCCTACAACTATCAGGAAGTCACGCCGAGTTTCCCGTATCAAATGGCAATGCGTGTTATAGGCACATGGATATATGAAGAGGAACCGACACTCTTTTTAAAAATGGGGACGCACATATCTGCTGTCCATCAGCGTTGGGAGCAAAATCCGCGCATTTTCAATGAATTAATCCGCGAGCGGCTCCTTGACAACCCACATCGGTTGACAACCATCCTTACGCCTGACCCAGATATGCAGGCAAGACTTGATGCCAAGGAAAATAAACGTCTGAAAGCAATTCGCGCCCAACTCACCGGTGAACAGATGCGGCAGATCGCTGCAGATGCCGCTGAGCTTGAACGGCTGAGCGGACAACCCAACTCCTCTGAGGATTTAGCGAAGTTACCGCAACTGCATGTCTCAGAACTCCCCGAAGAACTACTACATATTCCAACAACTGTTGAGACAGTTCGGGGACGTCCTCTGCTTCGGAACGACATTTTTTCAAACGGTGTGAACTATCTTGTGTTGAATTTCGACTTGCGAGGGTTACCGCAACATCTTTGGCAATACCTACCGAGATACACTGATGTCATCGGCAGACTCGGCGCGGGTAAGATGAATTACGAGCAGATTGCACAACGTAGAGCAGCAGCCACTGGCGGCATTGGATGCTCGCCAAACTTTACCACACACGCACTTGATCCGAATCATCCAATATGGGATATGCAATTTCGACTCAAAGCACTTGACGGTAAAATAGAGGATGCCTTAGACATTTTGCACGATTTGGTTTTCGCTGTGAATCCACGCGATAAGGAACGCCTCTACGACATTCTCAATCAGGCAGCGGCTTCTAAACACGATTATTATTTGCCACATGTTGCAAACCGTCGTGCTGCCCGCGGACTTTCAAAACGTGGATTTCTCACAGATATTGTCTATGGACTACCACGACTCCGCACGAGTGAAATGTTGCTCAACCGTTTTGACGAATCTTATGAAGAACTTATCGGTTATATTGAACAGATTCGCGAGTTTCTATTAGTACAAAGCCGCGTGACCGCCAGTTTTACTGGTTCTGACGCAGCTTATGAGGTGTTTCAAGGACAGTTCTCCGAATGGATTCGCAACATGCGTGACGAACCAATAATCCCAGCACCGATAGGTTTTAAATCTTTTGAGACACCACCACGTGAAGGATTGGCGGCTCCTATTCCAATAGCACACTGCACGCAGATGATGCCAGCACCGCACTACGCGCATCCTGATTCAGGACTCCTGACAATCGGCTCACATATCTTATCAAATGATTACATGTTGCCCGAAATCCGGCTTAAAGGCAATGCCTACGGTTTTCTTTTTTCTTATAACCCTTATGAATCCTTGATCCACCAAGGATCTGAGCGTGATCCGCACGTCGCTCGTACACTCAACGTTTTCGCACGGACAATTGACTATGTAAAACAGACAGAGTGGACACAGACTGATATTGACAGGGCGATTATTGCTAAATCGTCAGATTACATAAAAACAGTTCGACCCAGTCAAGCCTCAACTGATTCCATCTGGCATTATGTTAAAGGGCAGACACAAGAAGTAGTTGAAGAAAAATACGCACAACTCCGACGCGCAACTCCCAAGGAAGTCCAACGTGCACTACTTCAAGTTCTTGAGGAAAATCAAGATAAAACCGCAATATGCGTCATTGCAAGTCGTGAGAAATTAGAAGCTGAAAATCAGAAAATGGATCATCCCCTTATAATTGAGGACATATAACATAAACGTGTTAACCATATATTCAGTAGAAAATGAGATCAAATAAAAACTGGAGGTAAGAATGGATTCAAAACTTTCGGCTGATATAGGCGGGAACCCGCACCCGCCCATTGACCTAAAACCTGGACAACAACTAAAAGGCTTTGAAGTTAAAGCAATCACACCAATTGATGAATTGCGGGCAGTAACAATTGAATTGGTACATAATCACAGTGGTGCGCGTCTGCTACATCTATATACAGACGACTCCGAAAATCTTTTCTCAATCAATTTCCCAACCCCTCCAGCAGACGATACAGGTGTTCCCCACATCCTTGAACACGCAGTCTTAGCTGGTTCACAGAAATTCCCCGTTAAAGAACCATTTTTTGAAATGATTAAGATGAGCATGGCAACTTTCATAAACGCCATGACCAGTTCTGACCATACCTATTACCCCGTTGCAAGCAATGTTAAAAAAGATCTCTTCAACTTAGCAGAAGTCTATTTTGACGCTGTATTCCATCCATTGCTTACAGAGGAAACATTCAAGCGCGAGGGGCATCACCTCGCTCCTACAGATCCGGAAAATCCTACTGGAGATTTAAAAATTACTGGAATCGTCTACAATGAGATGAAAGGTGTTTTTTCTGATCCCGAATCTCGGCTATACCGATCCATGACAAGCCGACTCCTTCCCGATACGCTCTACGCAAAGGAATCTGGAGGAGACCCGGACGCTATACCTAACCTAACATATCAGCAACTCAAAGGATTTCACGAAACATATTACCATCCGAGTAACGGCTTCTTTTTCTTGTATGGGGATATACCAACAACGGATTATCTTGATTTTCTTGCAGACAAACTTGATAAGCTCCCAAAAAATGAGACCATTTTATCACTAAAACCACTAAATTCCGATGTAACTCATCAGGAGAGATGGACATCACCACAGACCGTAACCGATACATATCCCGTTGCCCCTGATGAAACTCTCACTGAAAAAACATATCTGATGTTGAGTTGGCTAATTGGAGATGCAACTGATCCTGAAGATGTCGCAATGTGTTACATCCTAAGTCTAATCCTACTCGGTAATGAGGCAGCTCCGCTCAAAAAGGCAATAATTGACTCGAAATTAGGTGCAGATCTGATTTATTCAGGTATAAGTTCTATCGGTCCCAATAGCACATTTTACGCTGGACTCAAGGGGAGCGAAGAAGACCGACTTGAAGCATATACAAAATTAGTCAATGATACACTTACCGAACTCGCTGATAACGAGTTAGACAGTGCATTGGTAGAAGCGGCTTTCCAACAATCAACTTATCACTACCAAGAAGTGGCACCCATGTTCCCACTCCGCATGCTTTTTAGAGTGATTGAAGCATGGATATACGAGAAAAACACAGACACATTCCTAAAGATGGGTGAAAGTCTGGCGACTATTCGTGAACGTTGGGAGAAAAATCCTGCTATCTTCAATGAATTGATCCGTGAACGACTTGTTGACAATCCCCACCGGTTAACAAGTGTGCTTTCTCCTGATCCAGATATGCAGGCGAAACTTGACGCTGAATTAGAACAACGCACAAAGGAAATTCGCGCACAACTTACGGATGAACAAACCGAACAGATTGCTGCTGATGCCGCAGAACTTGAACGAATGAACGGGCAACCGAATCCTCCAGAAGCATTGGCAAAATTACCGCAGTTACATGTTAGTGATCTTCCCAATAAACCGAAACACATTCCTACAACAATTGAGAAGGTCTCCGGTCAAGATGTACTCCGAAACGATGTCTTCGCGAACGGAGTCAACTATCTCCTACTGAACTTTGACCTGCAAGGACTGCCACAACATCTCTGGACATATTTGCCAAGATATACCGATGCAATTAGAAAACTCGGTGCTGCAAATATGAATTTTGAGGAGATGGCAAAGCGGAAGTCCGCCGTGACTGGCGGGATTGGATGCGGTACTGGATTTAACACACATGCGCTTGATGCAAATCGTTCAATGCAGTCCCTAAGGTTCAGTCTAAAAGCGCTTGATGACAACATGGAAAAGGCATTAGATGTTTTACAAGACTATGTTTTTGCTGTGAACCCGCGTGACAAAGAACGACTCCATGATATAATGGTCCAAGCAGTTGCAGAATATCGAACAGAGATGATTCACGACGGTTCAAGCACCGCAATACATCACGCATCACGAGGTCTCTCTCCACACGGATACCTGTCCGAGATTGTCTATGGACTACCACAACTTCGCACCAGTGAAACACTGCTCAACAAATTTGACGAACAGAACACTGATCTCATGGGTCACATAGAAGAGATACGTGATTTTATATTAACACGAGGTCGTGTTACCGTGAGTTTTACGGGATCCGATAACGCATACCAGACAACACATGCTAAACTTACTGAATGGCTAAATGGTATGGGTAATGATTCAATAGAATCAACACCTATTTCCTACAAAACATTTGATACGCCACCACGAGAAGGTTTAGCTGGACCAATACAGATTGCGCACTGCGCGCATGTAATGCCTGCACCGCATTATTCACATCCGGATTCTACACTGCTTACTATCGGAACACATCTCGTACGCATGGATTACATATTGAGTGAAATACGCTTCAAAGGTAACGCTTACGGTGCAAGGTTGTCATATAGTCCGTTTGATGCCGCACTATACCAATCTTCATATAGAGATCCGCACGTGGCAAGAACTATCAATGTTTTTGAGCAGACGGTAGAATACATCAAACAGGTAGAATGGACACAGACAGATATAGACCGTGCAATCATCGCTACAGCGAAAAGTGCCGAGAAACCGATCCGTCCAAGCCAAGCTGCAAGTGACGCACTCAGTTATCACCTCACCGGTCAGACTCATGAAATGCGTGAGGAACGATACGCGCAACTACGAAAGGCTACACCAACTGAAGTGAAACGTGCACTGCTTCAACTTTTTGAAGAAAATCAAGATAACGCATCGGTTTGTATTGTTTCAAGCCGTGAAAAACTTGAAGCAGCAAATAGTGAATTAGAACAACCCCTTGATATTGAAGATATATTATCCTAAACTTTGTTGACCATTATGATTATAGAGGAAAGGTACCATTATGATAAAAAGAATACTGTTGATGCTATTGTGTATCTGTACTTTGTCAATATTTGCAGTATATACATCAAATACAGTAGCAGATAAACACGGATCAGAAGTTAACCCTACACTAAAGTTTGAGAATAATTGGCATTACTGGCGCGGACCACTGGCAACAGGAATGGCATTAAATGCAAATCCACCCACGACTTGGAGTGAAACTGAAAATATACGATGGAAAGTTCCCATACCCGGCATGGGTCATGCTACCCCTATTATTTGGGAAGATATGATATTTATTCAGACTGCAATACAAGGTGAGATGGCTGATTCTGATAACACAGAAGGGGATAACCAGTCCAATAGAAGACGTAGAAGAAACAGAAACTTACCCGCATTTAAGTTTGAACTTCTCGTGCTAAACCGCAGTGATGGAAGTACACGATGGCAAAAAACACTAAAAGAAACTAAACCACACGAAGGTATACACAATGATGCAAGTTTCGCATCCAATTCCCCAGTGACGGATGGTGAACATATATACGCCTATTTCGGTTCCCGTGGTCTCTACTGTTTAGACTTTAAAGGGAATATCAAGTGGGAAAAAGAAATAGGTGTCATGCGTAAAAGAAATACCTTCGGAGAAGGTAGCTGTCCAATTATTCATGGAGATACAATCGTAATCCTACAAGACCACGAAGGACAATCCTTTATAATAGCACTGGATAAACGAACTGGTGATGAAATCTGGCGGATGGACAGAGATGAAGTAACAACCTGGACATCTCCAATCGTTGTTGATTACAACGGCTCTTCACAGGTTATCGTTCCTGCATCATATCGAACACGCAGCTATGATTTAGCAAATGGAAATATAATCTGGGAATGCGGCGGTTTGACAAGGAATGTTATCCCATCTCCAATGCATAAGGATGGACATGTATATGTTATGAGTGGACACGGGGGGTTCTCACTACAATCAATTAACCTTGAACTCGCATCAGGAGATATTACAGGAACTGATGCTGTCGATTGGCAATACGACCGTGATACCCCTTACGTACCATCGCCGCTATTGAGTGAAGATACAATCTACTTCCTAAAAAGAAATGACAACATCCTCACTGCTATGGATAGGAAAACAGGTAATGTAATCTTTGGTCCACAAAGGGTTCAAGGTGTATCCAATGTGTATGCATCCATTGTTGGAGCCGTAGGTCGGGTGTACATTGCAGATCGGAATGGAAATGTCGCTGTTTTAAAAGACGGACCAAAGCTTGAAGTTATCGCACTGAATTCTCTTGATGACAGTTTTAACGCATCACCAGCAATAGTCGGTTCAGAGTTATATTTGCGGGGAACGCAACATCTATACTGTATCGCAGAATAATCGTACTTTCAACTTGTTAACGAAAACTAAGGAAATCTCTATTATGAAAAAAACAACAATCTTGACGATATGTGTATGTGTATTAGCCATGTTTGCAATGTATACGATACAAACCATTGCTGATCAACATGCTGCAAAATCAGAACAGACCTCAAACTATGAAAACAACTGGCACCATTGGCGTGGACCTCATTCTAACGGTGCCGCAGTCAATGCCAACCCTCCACTGACTTGGAGCGAATCTGAGAACATACGTTGGAAAATCCCTATTCCAGGTTTAGGGCATGCAACACCGATTATCTGGGAAGATAAAATCTTTATACAGACAGCAATAAAAGTGGAAGAACCAGTTGAAGAAGAACAGACAGGAACCGAGGAGGAAGACACTTCTGTAGATAAGAACCCGTTTAGTGGATTTCTTCAGCAAGATCGAGGAAATAGAGAAGACAGAAATAACAGGAGTCAAAACCTATATCAGTTCAAACTGCTCACTCTAAACAGAAGTGATGGCAGTGTTGACTGGGAAAAAACACTCCAAGAAACTGTACCACATGAAGGTATGCATAATGACTCAAGTTTCGCCTCCAATTCTCCTGTAACCGATGGTAAATATATTTATGCATATTTTGGTTCGCGTGGACTCTATTGCTTGGATATGGAAGGTAATCTTAAGTGGGATAAAGACCTTGGTCAAATGCGTAAAGCAGGGACGTTTGGTGAAGGAAGTTGTCCTATTATCCATGAAAATGCAATCGTTATTCTGCGAGATCAAGAAGGACAATCCTTCATTGTTGCACTTGATAAGCATTCAGGTGATGAAATATGGAAAAAAGAACGCGATGAACGCACTACCTGGACATCACCCATTGTTGTTGAACACAACGGAAAATCTCAGATTATCGTACCGGCTACAAATCGGACACGGAGTTATGATTTGGAAAATGGAGATGTGCTATGGGAATGTAGCGGTATGACACGAAACGTAATTCCTTCTCCTGTTTATACTGACGGACATGCTTATGTCATCAGTGGTTTCCGTGGAAGTTCATTACAAGCTATCAACCTTGATATTGCCGATGGAGATATTACAGGAACAGAAGCAATCGTATGGGAATACAATCGAGATACACCCTATGTACCATCACCACTTTTGAGTGGAGATATAATCTACTTCCTAAAGGGAAATAATGGTATTCTTACAGCAATTGATAGGATTACGGGGACGGTACACTACGGTCCTGAAAGATTGAAAGGAATCTCTGGAGTTTATTCATCTATCACTGGTGCTGCTGACCGAGTTTATATCGCAAGTCGGAATGGTAATGTCGTTGTTTTACAACACGGTCCTGAACTTGAAATACTTGCATCAAATAAACTTGATGATAGCTTTAACGCATCTCCTGTATTCGTTGGGGATGAGTTATACTTACGCGGAACTCAACACCTCTACTGCATCGCTGAGTAACGAAGAAAATTTGTCTTAGGGTGGATCTCTTGATCCACCCCTAAACGTCAACTTATAGAAGAAACAGGTTCGTAGTCGCGCAATTCATTGTGCCTCTTACATTTGCTATATCTCAATACGTTGCCCTACCACCACTCACATCATAGCACTGTCCGGTTACAAAACTCACCTCATCAGACGCTAAGAAATTCACTACTGCAGCAACTTCCTCCGGTCTTCCAACACGACCTAAAGGAATCTTACTTATCATATAGTCAATCGTTGTCTGTTCCATACCATCCATAATCGGAGTTTCAATCACCGCAGGAGATACTGCATTTACACGGATATCGTAGTCAGTCACCTCTCTCGCAAGTGCTTTTGTCAAGCAGATAACACCTGCTTTAGAGACTGAATACGGAATCATCGTTGGGTTACCCTCCTTGCCAGCAATTGATGCAATATTTACAATTCTACCATAGTTCTGTGCAATCATGTGTCCAATAACTGCTTTACAGCAGAGGAATACACCAGTCAGATTTACACCAATCACCGCATCCCAATCCGCTTCATCCAATTCTGTCAATGGCAATGTTCGACCAGCAATACCAGCATTGTTAACCAGTATATCAACTCGTCCAAATTCTGTAAGGACTTTATCCACAGCAGCATTGACATCATCAGAGTATGATACATCCGTTGGAATCGGAATTGACTGTCTACCGAGTGCTTCAATTTCTTTTGAAACCGACTCTGCAGAGGACAGATTTAAATCCAGAATTGCAACATCTGCACCCGATTCCGCAAGCCTAAGTGCAATCGCTTTTCCAATTCCTTGTCCAGCACCAGTTACAATTGCTTTTTTGTCGTTAAGATTCATTGTTATTCACCTATAACAACACCATAGGCACCCACAACAGCACCTCTATGTCCAGATTGATAATGTAGATGTCTTTCACCAACAATCGGTTGTGAACTTTGTGCTTCAACAGAACCACGAATATTCCCCATTGCTCCTTCGTCAACATCCACACAACATCTCGGTTTAATCCGTCTATGAATCTGCCGTCGAATATCTCCCTTTTTATTTCGCACGATGATGTTAACTAACGCATCTGCTTCTCCAACATTGAGAAAGCGGAACCAGTCTCTTGCTCCACTTGCCACCTCAGGGAAAAACAACCGAAGTCCTACATGTCCACCTTCTTCTGAAGCACCGGGAAGGTCAATCACAGCTGTACCACTGTGCATGTGCCGCTCCGCAACAATCGGTTGATCACTACGAACTAAAATAGAAGATTTTATTTTGATATCCTCCATTTTCGGTATCCAACATTCGAAAGGATCCAATTCCCGTTCCATTGTCGTAACAGGCTCGCCTGTTCCATCATCATGTGCAATCATCGTTACATCGCCACGTTCTCTGCTTACATTGACAATCACTGCCCAATCTTGCCACGCAGGACCAACCTCAGGAAAATAGAGTGTCCGCGCTGCATCTGTAATGACTTGACCATATTGACCGACACACGTTTTACCACCTTGATAATGAAGATGACGTTCTCCGACAATCGGTTGTGTGCTTTGCACTTCAAGGGTTCCTTGGACATTACCCATCAAGCCTTCGGCAACATCCCAACAGCATTGTGGTTTGATCTGATGGTGACGCTGTCTGGTGATGTCCCCACGTCTATTCCGCACGATTATGTTGACCAACGCATCCGCCTCGCCAACATTCAAAAATCGGAACCAATCTAAGGCACCAGGAACTAATTCTGGAAAAAATAAACGGAGACCGACTGTTTCATATTCTTCCGCCGCACCGACAAAATCAAGAATATTCGTTTTGTTGTGCATGTGTCGTTCTGCTACAATTGGTTGATCAGCAGAAAGTTGCATCGAGGAATTCTGTTTTATCGCTTCTATATTTGGTGTCCAACATTCAAAAGGTGAAATCTCTTTCTCATCTGACCAAGTCGGCTGTCCATTAGCAGCATGTCTCGCTATCCCTGTTATCTTGGTCTCCTCAGTACCTACATTGATAACTTGAACCCAGTCTTCCCACTGTGGTCCTACCTCTGGAAAATATAACGTTGTTGCAAGTGCCATTTATCTCTCCTTCTGTATTCTTATGAATTGTTTTTACTTGAATATATATAAGATTTCCACTACAATTTTAACTTAATCTGCCCTTAGATTCCACATAAATTTGGCAACATCAATACGGAGGTATTATATGGCACGTAAGAAACTATCAGACTCAGAAATACAAGGCAAATTGGAAAATCTCGACGGATGGACTGTTGAAAATGGAAAACTACATAAGGAATTCAAATTTGACAACTTCGTTTCTGCGTTCGGCTTCATGACTCAGCTCGCCCTAATCGCTGAATCCATGAACCATCATCCTGAATGGTTCAATGTCTATAATCGCGTCACAATTGACATGATGACACACGACGCAGATGGAATCAGTGATTTAGATTTTGAATTCGCAACACATGCCGATGCATTGAGTGAGAAATAACGCACGAATACCATCTATAACCATTTGTAGCGAATACCGTTAGGTTGTACTAAATCTGTCACAACGATTTTGCTATCTTTATATGGACAGTTGTCTCTATAGAGAAAGCAACACGTATGTTGTTATCTTTGTGTTTGTTGACAGATACACATCAATAATCTAAACGGTACCGTTAAATCTTATCGCAGGACTGATAAATTACCCAACAAATTTGCTGTAGGGAGATGTATTCATACGAAACTGTTTGAAGATATACAGTCCAAAGATTGTAATAATGGAGAATAAATTATGAAAGTACCCCTGAAGTTATGCTGCATCATGTTTACCATACTTGTCCTACTAAACGGATGTGACTGGTTCCGTGAATCAAAGCAGGTGGCTCAAAAGGAACTTGGTCCCAAGGAACTTCTACGCAAGTATGAATGGTTCAAAGACGCATCAAGCAAACTTGATAAAAAACAGGCAGATATAAAAGTATATCAAACGCGTATTACAAATATGTCCAAAGATTATGAAGATTTACCGCGCAACAAATGGCCCCGTGAAGACAGAGAACAATACAATCTTTGGCAATCAGAAGTCGCAGGGATAAAAGCAAGTTATAACACCCTTGCCTCAGAATATAATGCACAAATGACAAAAATAAACTGGAAATTCACAAATGTCGGTGAGTTACCAAAAGGTGCAGAAACACCACTACCCCGCGAGTTTAAACCGTATCAGGAGGAATAAAGAAGAAATGAGAAAAACAACTTGTCTATTTTTAGTTCTATTTTGTGCATTTGGTATTTTCTGCGGATGTAATACAAGATCACGTGAACCTATAGCAAGTTCCGGCGTTAAACCTACTCAAGTAGATGTCCCTGTAAATGCAGAAGGTATTACTGTGGAACAACAGAATATACGAGATCGTCTACTAATGGATAACGAAGTCGGAAGTATTAAACATCTTTATGTAATTTCTGCATACAGTGGACAAACTATTATCTACTCCACTGTACGTGGAAAGGTTACGAGCAGTAGTAAACGTTTGTCTCCGACATCCGTTGTTGTTGGAGCAAGTGGAGAATATAGACGACCAGGTTTTTCTACTGGACAAGACAAAATGGTAACGGATGAAGTTGTACAAGATGACGGCACTTACGGTTCATCTATCCCCTATCTATATTGGTGGGATACAAAAGGTGTCTACCATCAACATTATGTTTCTGGTGGACAAATAATCCATGTTTCCAATGAACCTGTCAGCGTAAAAGGTGTTGTTATTAATATGGCAATAGAAGAATCAACTGAGTGAAATTTCCCTCAAATCCAACATTCCTATAGAAGTATAGATGCAAACCAACGATCAAAATCAAAATGATTCCTCTTCGCTGAACACCCAGACGGATACACCCAAAGATTACACACAGTGGCACCTATCCAACGGTGCCATTGCACGTTTAGGAAAAGGTGAAGTCAACGACATAAAATTCTCTCCAGACGGTTCACTCTTAGCAGCAGCAACTGCAATTGGGATTTGGATTTACGATGTGCATTCTGGTAAAGAAATCACAATACTACCGCATCCAAAAAAAGTTAGTGTGTTAGTTTTTTCAAACGATGGTAAAACTCTTGCTGCCGGAGAATCAGAATACCAATTTTATGAAAGTGCTGTCCGATTATGGGATATTGAAACATATAAGGTTATATCGTCTTTCATCGGTAATTGGAAGGAGATAAAATCCTTAGCCTACACAACTGATGAAAAAACACTTGTGATTGCTGGTGGAAGCAAAGATTGGACAGAAGAAATCTGGACTTGGAATCCTAAAGAAGGAATACATCAACAAAATGTTGTCGACTTATCACATTTGAAAGGGTTCCCAGGTACAACACTTGCTCTGTCTCAGGACGGACGTTACCTTGCAAATGTCATAAAATCAGATAATAATCATAGAAGAGAAATTGAAATATGGAATGTCAACACGGGGCATCAGATAACTACACTGAATGATCCTTCACTTGGATCAGTTTCAACGATGGCATTTTCTCCAGATAAGAAAACAATTGCTAAATCAGATACCGATCAAATTCAGTTTTGGGATATAGAAACAAACAGTTTGATTTCTTCTATAAACACCCAAACAATTATACATACATTAATATATTCGCCAGATGGCAATCACCTTGCAACTGGAAGTCCAGATGGAATTGTTCGTTTATGGAAAATACCTACTAAAGCTAAATCTTCAATCTTACATCGTGCATGGGGTTTTATATTCGGTCTGCAGCCAAAGACATTTTTGGGACATGCAGAGTCATTCAGCTTCAACGCAATCACTATTTCACAAGATAACAAAATGGTTGCCAGTGCAAATACAGACGGATATATCAGAATTTGGGATAAAGACACAGGCACTGAGAAAACATCATTTAAGCAACATTTAGGTAATGTGAAGACTTTTGCATTCTCAGAAAAAAATAATACAATCACAAACATCAGTCAAAATTTCGGACAGATTATTTCCACTTTATGGAATACTGGCACTGGCAGCGAACTTGCCACTGAGATTATTGATGAAGGTTCTGCGGGAAATGCTACAGTCAGACTGTCACCAGATACAAGTCTATTTGCAACCGAAAGTGCTGATGAATCAATTCGGTTATGGGATGGCACAATGAATAACTTTATATCACTCCTTAAAACGAAAAGCGTGGTAAAAGGACAAAGATATTTTTATGAAAGAAAATTGGTTTTTTCTCCTAATAACACAATTTTAGCGAGAGGACACTCAGACGGTACAATTCAGTTATGGGATGTAACCAATCGTAGTACCTTGCCTACACTTGAAGGACACACAGGTCAATTTCATAGACTTGTTTTTGCACCAGATAGCGAAATATTAGCCAGCACAAATTCGGACGCTACCACGCGTTTATGGGATGTCAAAACAAACACAGAAATCGCACAATTTGAAGGGGAGGAAAGCCGTAGGTTGGCGTTAGCATTTTCTCCAGATGGAAAATTATTCGCAAACGGGGTAAATATCTATCGGTATGATGAAACAAGCGATGGTTTCGTCCAACTATATCGATTACAGAACGTTAAATATAACATCATAATGGGATTAACATTTTCACCAGACGCAAATTACCTAATAGCCAGTGGATTTGGAAAAATTGAGATTTGGAACGCAACTAATGGTGAATATCTTACTTCAATTAAGGCACACACTGGATGGATAGAAGAATTACTGTTTTCACCTGATGGAAAGATACTTGCCAGCAGAAGTGAATATGACGGTACTGTACTTCTCTGGGACTGGGAAAAAGTAAAACCTAACACCATACCCAAATAACAACTGTTTATTATCATATCCTGAAAATCTTGGTTCAAACAACATTCAGATCAAAATTGCTTTACGATAACTATCAAAAGTGTCCATACCATAATAACATAACATCACACAAGAACATTAAACAAACAAAATGGGACAAACAAGTATCGTCCTAATCGCAGGACTTATCTTTCTTATACGCTACCAAGTACCTGAAGCAAGTGTAGAATTCAACAACGCACCTATGATTTTTTGGACATGTATACTGACTATTGCACCCGTACTTCTGACGTATTTTACAAGGAGATTGAGGATATTACATAATATGATTATCTTTGATCTTCTAAGTCTCGTATGTTACATTTTTACACTCTACAGACTCAATTTACCTGCTTACATCAATAAACACTTATACTTTTTGGAAATGGTGCATCACTCTCGTGAGTTATTTTCGCTCCTGCCGCTTTTTATCGCATTACTCGGTATTCGTGTCGCAATGCATGAGACACCACATACAAACCGAGAAGAACGAACGGAACATCTCAACTTCCATTTCAGACATTTACTTTTGCCTATAATTCCATTGGTAGCATGGTATGGCATATTGGACTTTAGCCACTTATTCTCTGAAGAAGTGGCGGCACTTTTTATCATCATTATGTTAGTCCCATTACTTGCGTTTCCATACATATTCGCTCCATATATGATGCAATTTTTATGGAAAACTAAACCGCTAACAGATACAATACTCATAAAAAAACTGACTGAGTTGACAAAACGAAGCAAAATGAGGTTTCGAGATATAGCAGTATGGCAGACAGGGAATTTTGAGATAACAAATGCGGCTGTCGCAGGCATTATACCGAAAAACCGAAGAATCTTTATTACAGATGCACTTTTACGGAATTTTACCGATGAACAGATAGAGACAATTGTGGCACATGAAATCGGACATATCCGTCATAGACATCTGTTAATCTCATGTTTCATTGTATTCGGATATCTACTAAGTTATACGATCTTCTATCAATTAGTTGGAAAACCACTTATGTCGCTACTCGAAGGTTATCCAGTTATTTCCTCAATTGTTACGCTGCTCTTTTTTGTCTTCTATTTTAGGGTGTTCTTTAATTTTCTGTCACGACGTTTTGAATATCAAGCTGACCTTTATGCTGCTGACTTAACCGGTAATCCTGAAGGATGTAAATCTGCCCTAAGAAACCTTGGATCATATAGTTTATTTCCAAAAACATTCCGTCTAATAATTGAGATGGTAAATACACATCCATCCACTGATAAAAGAATAGAATTTATAGATCAATCTACAAAGGATAACACCAATATTCACAGGTACAGAAAGTGTTTACTTGAAGTAAAACTATTGTTCGCATTAATACCACTTATGGGAGTACTTATTTACCTAATTAACCTATAATTAAGATGGATTCAGATATAATAACGATAGGTATGGTTTCCTAACCCTACCATAAGCGTCAATTTAAGGAAGAGATGCGTTTGTAGTCGCACAATTCATTGCCAAGTCAACGCCAATATACGCTTATGGTATTTGTCGCCTCGGACATTCCGTAGGGGCGAGGTCTCCTCGCCCGTATTCTCACATACAGTTCTGTAGGTCGAAGCGAGCAAAAGTGCCTCCGACATGTATTATGTCTGAATCACTAAATTGACGACTATGGTATGGTTTCCTAACCACACCGTATTCTGATTTTATTGAATATCATATTCACGTTACGGTCAAGGTCTTTAACGCTTCTTGTTTAATCATCCCATATTTATCAAACGTTTCCGTGTCAAAACCCAATGCTTTAGGTTTGGGATGTAGACACGGCTAAGTTCCTTGTTCTATCAAAACTCTTGAGTTTTTCGTGTATTTGTAGTATGCTAGCGGTTACAATACTAAAGGCTATTACAATGCTAAGGGCTATTACAATGCTTACCTACAAATACAAGTTAGCCTCATCAGTTGAGTTAGACGATTTGAATGCGGCTTCAGCGTCTGTGTGGAATGAATGTTTGAAGTTGAAAGAGATGTGGAACTATGCTCACGGGTATAGGACGACTTCCAAAGCGTGTGAGTTGTGGATGGATAAGAAGTTATCTAAAACACAACCTCTGCATTCTCAAAGTATTCAATCTGTGCGTGAGCGTTATTTCAAGTCTTGGCAAAGTTTCTTTGGCTTACGTAAAAATGGTGATACGACATCGAAGCCGCCACACAAGTTAAAGAAACACGTGACGACAGTATGGAAAAAGTCTGCTATCCGAATAAAAGGCAAGCTATTGATATTGTCTAATGGTAGAAACAATAAACCTTTAGAAGTAAAGTTGTCTAAACACATAGATATATCCGATATAGCATTGATTGAACTTGTCTATGACATTGGGCAATACCAGTTACATTTTGTCTATAAAACAGAAGAAGCAGAACAGGTTGTGTCTGCTGATGTGATGGGTGTTGATGTAGGTGAGATACATCCGATTGTGTGTTGTGATGGTGTAAATACCACGATTTTCAACGGGCGGTATATACGCAGTCTATACCGATTGAGAAACAAGGTTTTAGCATCAATGGATTCAAGTATTGACAAGTGCGCAAGAGGTTCTAAACGATTTTGGTATTTTGTGAGGCGTAAGTGGAAACGCCTCAGAAAGCTTGATAATCAGATCAAGGATTGCCTACACAAGCATACCACAAAGTTTGTTGAACTCTGTGAAGCGAAGAATATAGGAACGATTGTGATGGGGGATTTGACTGGCATCAGAGAAAATATCAACTATGGCAAACGGGCTAATCAGAAACTACATCAGTGGGCGTTTGGTAAGATCGCACAACTGATTACCTACAAAGCAAAAT